>CAYJNO010000008.1:0-52220 GCA_964371715.1 uncultured Erysipelotrichaceae bacterium
CCATCAACAACAGTTGAACCAACAGCAGTACCAACACCAACTATCATTCCAACAAAAATACCATCTATTGAACCAACACCAACTATCCTTCCTACAATAACACCAACCATTGAACCAACACCAACTATCATTCCGACTATAACACCATCAATTGAACCAACACCAACTATCATTCCAACAACAACACCTTCTATTGAAGTAACACCAAATATTACTACACCTAACACTGATGTTAGTCCAATACCAACTCAAGAGATATCAAAACTTCCAACAACAACACCTGAAACATCTCAAACAACAGATTATAAAGAGCAAGAAGATGAAAAAAATCAAATTTATATTGATACATTAATTGATGATAATACTACACCAGAAATATTTTATGATATTGGATCTTGGTCAATAGTAAATCTAGCTTTAGTTATTATTATGGTTTTTATATCTATAATAACAATGTTTAGTAAACGTAGTGTAAAACAATTACGAGTTATATTATATTGTACATTATCTAGCTTAGTGTTGTTTTTAGCTATACAAGAAATTGATGGTAAATTAGTGTTTGTTGATTTGTTAACAGTTATTTATCTAATTTTGATAGCTATCACAATTTATACATATTATAGAAAAAAAGAATTGGCTTAGCCAATTCTTTTAATTATTAATAGATTTTAAGTAATGATAGATACCATCTTCATCATTAGTTTTTGTAATGTCATCTGCAACAATTTTAACTGTTTCTAATGCATTGCCCATGGCAACACCACAACCTGCGGCTTTCAACATTGAAATATCATTTTCGCCATCACCAAAGGCGATAAAATCAGTTAAAGGTATATTTAACTCTTTACTAATTTTAGTTATAGCGTGCCCTTTACTGTTTCCTTTTCTTAATATTTCAAACCAGTTAGATGATACAAACACTTGTTCATAAGTATCGGGATAAATTTCAGAGATTGCATCTTTAAACTCATCTAGTTGCTTTTGTAAACCAGCAAAGCATAGTTTTCTTATTGGTTTATTAACATAATCTTCAATATTTTTAGTTTGTACAATATGATTTCGTTTTACTTGTTTAAAAATCCAACCAATATTCTTTAACTTTCCAAAAACAAATATAAGTGAATTCATAATTCCGAAAGATGATCTATCAGTATAAACAAATTCTTCATTATCCATATAAATAATTAAAGAATGTTCTCTAGCTAATTTTATCAATTTCAAAGTTTCATCCATTGTTAATAGCTCACCTTCAGTAAACTCATTATTATTAAAGTTCAAAATAGATTGCCCATTACTTGTTACAAGATATGAACGGAAATCTTTTAAATAAACATTTTGTACAATTTCAAAAACAGATTTATATGCTCTTCCTGTAGCTATTATTACCTTAATATCATTTCTTTGCAATTCATGTAAATAATTTATCATTTCCATACTTATTGTTTGATCTTTTCTAAGTAAGGAACCATCTAAATCACAGACAACAGCTTTATATTTTCCTAACATAAATTCTCCTTTAATTTATAATAACAAAAAAATTCAATTTGATAAATAAATAAATTAGTTTATAATATTTAAAGAATAAAAAAGAGGAAAAAATGGACAGGACAATATTAGCACTTATTTTACTATTTAATGTATTTATTTATGATGTTTATGCTATAGATGATAATAAATGTTTAATTAACTATGAAATTCAATCAAAGTCAAATGGAAAAGATAGTGATGGAGAGTCATATGATAATCAATATATTTCATCAGTTAATGAAATTGCTTGCGAATCTGATACGTATTTAGA
Organism: uncultured Erysipelotrichaceae bacterium; assembly: GCA_964371715.1. Taxonomy (GTDB): domain Bacteria; phylum Bacillota_I; class Bacilli_A; order Erysipelotrichales; family Erysipelotrichaceae; genus CAYJNO01. The sequence continues at coordinate 1,799 of CAYJNO010000008.1, forward strand.
TATAAATACAAAAGGTGTCGCTTTGGATAATGAAGGTTATATCTTAGTTTATTCAGATGAAAAAGTTTTAGTAAAAAACAATGAAAATATAATCTACAATGTTAGATATGATCGTGCACGATTTGATTTGATCTATGAAGAAAATGGTGGAAATGAAATACATGATTTAAATAATATCAAATATGAATCTTTAGTTACAATAAGTGATGGACCAAATAAAGCTGGAGAAAAATTTTTATATTGGTTGAATGATAATGGAGAAATATATTATCCTAAAATGAATATTGATATGACTAGTAATGATATATATCTAACAGCAATCTATAATGAAACTCCAACAACTTTTTTTGTTAACCATCATTATTTAGATAAGAATGGTGTTATATTGACAACAAATACAAATTCATATAATGCTAAAGATGGAGATAATATATATTATAGTGAATTGTTAATACAAAAATATGAAGGATATGAAATAAAAGTACCAGATGAAGAATTATTATTAAATATAAATAATAATCAAGTAAATGAAATTAACTTTTACTATCAAGAGGTAAGTGCAGAGTATGATCTATATTTAAATGATGAAAATATTGAAACTTTAAAGGTTAATGAAACATATATATTACCAAAATTAGAACTTGAGGGATACGAACTATTATATTGGTATTACTATAATGAACAAGATCAAAAATTTCTAGTGTTAAATGATAATAATAATGATTTTATACTTAAAATGCCTGCTCATGATGTTAAGTTATATGCAGAATTGAAAACAATAAATAAAGAAGAAGATATAAGCCCTACATCTACTCCATTTTTTACTAAAGAGCCAATAATTAATAGCACTGAAATACCAAATGTTGGTGATAGTGAGGATAATAACTTAGGATATCTTTCTCTAAGTGCTATTTTTCTAGTTGTATTAAACTCAACTATTAGTCTTGTTGCTGTTATCAAAAATAAAAGAATATTAAACAAAATAAATATCTTATTATTGGCATTTTTAAGTATTCTGTACTTTATATTAGTAAATAACTTTAGTGGAGAGTTAATACTGGTTAATATGATAACTATACCTTTATTTGTAATTACGATAATTCAAGTATTATTGTACAAATTAAACTTATGATATAAAAAAACGTTAATAAAGTGAACCCACTTTATTAACGTTTTTTAGCTAAGACTTTTTTAGTCTATGATATACCTTTTTCATATTTCTTTAGAATAACTCTCATAAAAATCTTCATAATTTGATGTTAATTTTAAATATCAAATTATTAATTCATTGTTGTAGAACCGAAATCTTCAGTAAATTGATGGCACCAAATTGAAATTGCTTTGATATCAATATTTTGATCAACTTGAATAGTTAAAGTTTCGTTTTCTAATGCAGTAGTAATCTTATCTCCTAATAGACCTTCATATACAAATTTACCATCTTCAATTGTTCCAAAAGCAACATATACATCTGGTGCTCTTCCATCATAGTTAAAGTCAGTCAATTCTAAAGTCCCGTTATTATATAAGTTTATTACTGCACTTACTTTATGTTCTCCATTTGTTATTGTTCCTGTTTTTAAAACTTCTAGTTCTATTTCTTCATTATCTAAGACAACAGGGGTAGGATGTACTGGAAGAGCAATAGTTGCCTCAGGTGTAGCTGTTGGTACAGGTTCATTATTTGAACTACAACCAACGATAAATAATAAAGAAATGAAAATCAACATTTTTTTCATAAATAAAGACCTCCAATGTAAATAAATCATAACATGAAGGTCTCTAATAAAATAATTAAATGCTTATTTTTTGTTTTTAATAGCTGCTTTAATAAATCCTTTAAATAAAGGATGTGGATTATTTGGTCTACTTTTGAATTCTGGATGATATTGTGCGGCAATAAAGAAATCATTATTAATGTTCTCAACAACTTCAACTAGAGTATCATCAAGTGATGTACCTACTATGCTTAACCCACTTGCCTCAAAATCTTTACGATAAATATTGTTGAATTCATAACGATGGCGATGTCTTTCGCTGATAATATCATTTCCATATAGTTCTTTTGTAAGGGTATTTGTTTTTAAACGACAATCATAAGCACCTTTTCTTAGTGTGCCACCCATTTTTTCGATATATTTTTGATCTTCCATAATATGAATAATTTTATGGTCTGCATTAATATTAAATTCTTGGGATGTAGCATCTTTTAAACCTATAACATTTCTTGCAAATTCAATACAAGCAATTTGCATACCTAAACAAATACCAAGATAAGGTATATTGTTTTCGCGAGCAAATCGACACGCTTCAATCATACCTTCTATTCCTCTTTCTCCAAAACCGCCAGGAACTATAATTGCATCATTATCTTTTAAGATAAGATTAACGTTATCTTGATTTATATCTTCAGCATCAATCCAATTAATATTTATTTTTGTATGATATGGATAACCTGCATGATTTAAAGATTCAACTACTGATAAATATGCATCATGTAAAGTTATGTATTTGCCAACTAAGGCTACATTTACAGTATTATCACATGCCTTAATTTGATCAATCATTTTATTCCATTCACTTAAGTCTAAAGTGTTAGGGCTTAAGTCTAGTGCGTCTAAAACAAGAGATGACATATTTTGTTCTTCTAGCATATTAACTACATCATATAAAATATCTAATGTAGAATTATGGATTACATGTTCTTTTCTAACATTACAAAATGTAGATAGTTTACTTTTCATAGCTTCATCAACGTGTTGATCACATCTTACTACTATCATATCTGGATGTATTCCAAGAGCTTGTAATTCTTTTACTGAATGTTGAGTTGGTTTTGTTTTTAATTCTTTTGAACCTGATAAATATGGTACTAAGGTAACATGAATATTAAAACAGTCATTTCGGCCAACTTCAAGTTTTAATTGGCGACAAGCTTCTAAGAATGGAGTGGATTCAATGTCTCCTACAGTACCACCAATTTCTGTAATAACTATATCAGCATTAGAGTGTTTACCAACATTATAAATAAAGCTTTTTATTTCATTTGTAATATGAGGAATAACTTGAACCGTTTCTCCTAAATATTCACCATTACGCTCTTTTGCTAATACGTTAAAATAAGTTTTTCCAGATGTTAAGTTAGAATATTTGTTTAGATTCTCGTCAATGAATCGTTCGTAGTGTCCTAAGTCTAAGTCGCATTCACTGCCATCTTCGGTAACAAATACTTCTCCATGCTGTGTTGGAGACATAGTTCCAGGGTCAATATTCAAATAAGGGTCTAATTTCTGTGAGATAACTTTATAACCTCTAGATTTTAAAAGTCTTCCAAGTGCGGCAGCAGTAATACCTTTTCCAAGACCTGATACTACACCACCTGTGATAAAAATATGTTTCATAGAATGTTCCTTTCATAAAAAAAAGGGTACAAAAATAAACGAATTTAGCTCGTTTTTTTTTATACCTTTTTTCAATATAAATAAGTATATGAAATAATTAAATGCTTGTCAATCAAAAATATAAAAATTATATAATAAGAGTAATTACAAAAAAAATTGAAATTTGTTAAAATAAGTAGAATAAAAGGAGAATAACATGAAAACAGTGATTTGTTATTTTAGTGCTAGTAATAATGGTTATGAAATTGTAATAAAGCTTAAAGAAGAATTTGATTGTGACATAAAAAATATTATTAGGTTAAATATTGAAGAATTAAAACAATATGAAAGAATAATAATTGTAACCCCCATATACTCGTTTGGAATTGCTTTGCCGATTGAAGAATTTATTATTAAACTAAAAGAATTAAGCGATAAAGAATATGTATTAATACTTAATAAAGCTGGATTTAGCGCTAATACAAAATATCAAGCAAATATATTATTTGACAGCTTAGATTTAAATTTAATTAATATTTATGAAGTAATGATGCCTGTTAGCTTTTCTACTGTAATTGTATTATCAGATAAAATAAATAATAGTATAAAAAAGAAGTTAAAACAAAATGTAAGTAAAATAGCCTATTCCATAAAAGAGGGAAAGAACCAAGGCTATAAGTCAAATATCTTCGCTTTTTTAGATAAGCAAAGATTAAAAAATATTACAGCTATAAAATTGATGGCACAAGATTTTAGTGTTAATGATGAATGTGTTTTATGTAATCTATGTGTTACTATTTGTCCAATGTCTAATATTGATAACAAAGATGATAAAATAATTTTTAATAAAAATTGTTGTAGTTGCTTAGGGTGTTATAACCGATGTCCAAAAGAAGCAATATTATATAAGGGTAAATGTGGAAAAAAATATCAAAACATTATAAACTAATTGATCACAAAAATGTGATCTTTTTTATTAGTGAACAAAGGTTTATTATTGACAGATGTAAACAATGGTGTATAATAATAATGAACAGGAGTTTATTTATGGCGCAAACATTAAAAACAGAAAAAAAAGAAGCAATTATTAAAGCAGCAATTTCTTTGATGATTGAAAAAGGGATAGAAAACACGGATATGCGAAGTATAGCATTAAAATCGAATGTTACAGTAGGGAATTTATATCGTTATTTTAAAGATAGACAAACTTTAATTAATGAAATTACAAGCCCCTTGATAAGAGAAATTGACAGCTTAGTTATTAATAATTCATTTGGTGAATTAAGTATTAATAAATCAGATGTAAAAGTACTTGAAATTAATAATTTTACACCGCAATTATTAGATGACTTAATTATTAACACAGTTATGGGGTGTTATGATTTAATACAAAAAAATAAAGAAGTTATGCTTATACTTTTGCAAGATAACTATTTTAAAACTATTGTGAGTGCATGGATTGAGAATATAATTTTAGTAAGTTTTAAAACAGATAAATTAAATAATATTATGCTTAAGGTACATGTTACAGCTTTTGTTAATGCGATAAATACATCTTTATTTTATGCTGTAGATTTAAATAGAGATGAATTTTCTGTGTTAATAAATAAATATATAGTAAAGCAAAATAAAATTTTAGTCGAGATAATAGGAGAAGAAAATGAAAAAAAATAGAATAATTTACTTAATAGTTATAGTAGGAGTAATTGGACTTTTAACCTTTGGTTTTATGTTAGGAAGTGAAGAAAAGGAAGTAGTAGTTGAAGAAGAGAAAACATATAGTGTAGAAACAATTAAAGTTAATCTAACAAGTGAACAAAACTATATAGAATACGCTGCATTAATAAAAAATCAAGATATCGAACAAGTTATGTTTGATACTGTTGCGACAATAAATAAAATATATGTAGAAGAAGGTGATTATGTTAATAAAGGTCAATTAATAATGACACTTGACGGCGATAATGCGGATACACAAATTGAACAAGCAGAAAATGCACTTAATACTGCTAGTTCTAATCGTAAAACAGCAGAGTCAAATTTAGATTTAGCTCAAAAAAGATATGACGCCGAAATAGCGAATCAAGAAAATGATAATAATAGTGTGACAATAAAACAAAACTTGGATGATTCAACCTTGAAAAAAGATACAAAACAACAAGAATATGATGTTGAAAAAGCAAAAGTAGATGAATTAAATGGACAAATGGAAATGCTTGATAGTGAAATTGCAACACTTGAAGCTAGTAAAACAGCGTTAGTTGAACAAAAATCACAAATTGAAAGCAATGAAGCACTAACAGAAGAAGAAAAGCAATCACAAATTGAAGCTATTAATGTTGAAATAGGAACACTTGATACAAGTATTGCTGAGAAAAATAAACAAAAAGAAAATATAAATACAGAGCTAACTGAAGCTAATTTAACTTTGCAGACAAAACAAACTGAACTTCAAACAGCAACTTTAGAATATAATGCTGCATTGGCTGCATATGAAGCTAATATTAGAGAACAAGATATTACTCTTTCAACATTACAAAACAGTTTAGATACAGCTAAAAATGTCTATGATAGTTCAATTTCTGCAGAAGAAACAGCACAAAAAGCATATGATCGTTCTATTGAAAATAAAAATGAGTTAAATTATTATGCAAAAAATTCAGGACAAGTAATATCTATTATAACAGAGGAGGGTGGCGTATCTACACCACTTGCACCTGTGTTAGTGATTGGTTCAGATAATTATGTTGCTGAATTTGGTGTATCTCAAGATGATGTGGATGATGTAAAGGTAGGAAACTTTGCACTAGTTACAAAAGATGGACAAACATTTAATGGGGAAGTATTAAATACAAGTGTAATACCTGATGAAGCAAGTAGAACTTATCTTACTAATGTATTGATTGAAGATGATAATATTGACTTTTTACTAGGAGAATTAGTTGATGTAAAAGTATATATAGAAGAGGTTGATGGGATTTTTATACCAATAAATATCGTTTTAAACGATGGAGAGGATTATGTTTATGTTGTTGAAGATAATCGTGCAGTCAGAAAAAATATTCAAATTATTGGTTTAAATGATAATCAGGTTATGGTTAGTGGTTTAGATAATAATGATGAAGTTGTATCAATGGGAATGAAAAATATTAAAAGTGGAAGTTTATTAAGAGTGGTGAACTAATGGTAGATAAATTAATTAAACAAATTATTGATAAAAGAAAAATAATTATCATAACATCCATTTTAATTGGTATCTATGGATTATATAGCTATTATATTATTCCTAAACAAGAAAACCCAGATACAAGTGTTGCAGCAGCAGTGATTACAACAATATATCCTGGAGCATCACCAGCAGAAGTTGAAAGAGATATTACAAATATAATTGAAGAAGAGATTGAAAAACTAGATCATATTGATTACTATACTAGCTCAAGCTTAAATAGTGCAAGTGTAATTGTTGTAATGTATGATATGGAGTTTGAAATAGATGATGTAAAAGATGATTTATATGAGGCAATAGATGTCTCAAATACAAAGTTACCATCGCTTGCAGAACCAAGTCAAATCAATACAGAAGTAGTATCAAACAATCAATTTATAATTAGTTTATCAAATGATAAATATACTGATAGTGAACTTGTTGAATATGCTAATGTAGTGAAAGATATAATCGAAGATGTAGAAGGTATTGATACAGTAATTATTGATGGACAAAAAGAAAGAAATGTTGTAATTGAAGTAGCTAATGATAAACTCGAAGCTTATAATATTTCAATTGAAAACATATTAGGTGTATTACAAGCGCAAAATTTGTCAATTCCATCAGGTAGTATAGAATATGAAGATACAACAATTAGTGTATCGACACCAGCAGTATTTGAAACACTAGAAGATATTAAAAATGTAGTTATTGGTGGATCTAGTGATTCATTAAGTTTTGTAAAGATAGAAGATGTAGCCGAAGTTTATATTGAAGAAGTTGGTGATTATAACTATTATCAAGATGGTAATAGTGCAATATTATTAACTGGTACAATTGTTGATGGTGAAAATGCAGTAATTGTTGGTGATGCTTTAAGAGAAGCTATTAATAAAGCCAAAGCATTATTACCTAGTGATTTAATGTTTCATGAAACAATGTATGCACCAGAAGATATTGAAAATTCAATCAATGATTTTGTTAGCAATTTACTACAAAGTATTGCTTTAATCATAATTGTAGTAATGGTTGGTGTAAGACTCAAAAATGCGATAGTAATATCTGTAAGTTTACCTTTAAGTATATTGATTACATTTATTGTAATGGAATTTTTAAGTATAGAATTTCAATTTATTTCAATTGCTGCTTTAATAGTTTCACTAGGGATACTAGTTGATAATGCAATAGTAATGAGTGAAGCCATCCAACAAAATTTAAATCAAGGAATGGACAAAGAAAAAAGTATTAAAGAAGCAATAAAATCAACAGCAGTACCTGTGTTTTCTAGTACATTAACAACAATTGTTACATTCTCAATTATTTATTTTGTACCAGGAGCAGTAGGTAAAATATCAAGCACAATTCCAACTGTCGTAATTACAGCATTAGTGGCAAGTTATTTTGTCGCAATGATTGTCACGCCTGTTTTAGCCTGCTTTGTCTTTGAACCTGAAAGTGAAGAAAAAATAAATAAAGTCTCTAAAGTTAAAAAATTTATTGATAAGATATTGCAGTACAGTTTGAAAAATAAAGGTAAAATTATATTGTTATCTATATCAACACTTGTTATTTCATTATTATTAGCATTAACATTGGGTATGCAATTTTTTCCTGTTGCAAATAAACCAGTTCTTTACATTAACTTTGAAGGAGAAGGTATGTCATTAAACTCTTCAAATTATGTGGCTAGACAAATTAATGAAGTATTTGATAATGAAGAGTTAATCGATAATTATACATCAGCAGTTGGAAAAGGGTTACCAAATTTTTTCTTAACAGTACCAACAATTCAAACTGCACCAAATGTTGGACAATATATGCTACAACTTAATGAAGATTATTTAGATGATAATTTTGAATCAATAGAAGAAGCAACACGATATTTACAAACTTTATTAGATCAAAATGTTACTAGTGCTACTACTACAGTTAAAAACTTAGAATATTCAATTCCTTCCGAAGCGAAAATTACCTTTGCGATTAGTGGAGATAGTGAGGAAGTATATTTGGCGGCTGAAGAAATGGCTTCAGTATTAAATACAATTGAAGGAACAGATAATGTAAGAACAACAATTGTTCAATCTCAATATGATTACAATATTGAATTAGATAGTGAAAAGTTATCTTCTTATGGTTTATTGAAGTATGATGTTTTAAAGCAAATAAATACTTCATTAATGGGGGCAAATGCTGGAGTATTCCAAGGTGGAGATGAAAATATGGATATAACATTAAGGTCGGATATCAATAGTTTAAGTGATCTTGAAAGTTTATACATTGTCGGCTCTGTTGCTAATACAAATGTTAGTTTATCTCAGGTTGCTGAGATAAGTTTAAAACCAGCAATACCAGTTATAGAGCACTATAATGGTGAAAACTATGTCTATGTATTAAGTGATGTTTTACCAGGATATAGTTCATTAAATATTGAAAATGAATTAAATAAAGAGTTTATTAATGATAATGATTTTGAGAATATAACATTTACAGGGCTTGGGGAAGTAAAGAATATGATGGACTTAGTGTCTGATTTAGGTCTTAGTTCAATTATAGCAGTTATTGTAATTTACTTAATTTTAGTAATTCAATTTAAAAGTTATAATTTACCAATTATTATCCTATCAAGTATACCATTAAGTTTAATTGGTTGTGGTTTTGGTTTATGGGTATTTAATATGGATATACAGGTAATGGCTTTATTAGGGCTTACAAGTTTATTTGGTATTGTCGTAAATAATGGTATTTTACTTGTCGAGGCAATGAAGGAAAAATTAAGTTTAGGATTAGAGTTAAATGAAGCATGTATCGCGGCAGTAGATGAAAGATACCGTCCAATATTTATGTCTAGTATTACTACATGCATTGGTCTTGTACCATTAATATTATCCGGCGATGCAATGACTGCACCAATGGCATCAGTTCTATTATTTGGGTTATTATTCTCTACGATACTGACTATGGTGGTAGTACCGACTCTATTTGCATTTCAAATGCAAAAGAAAGTCAAATAAATCCTTTGATAAATTCATGATATGTGGTAGGATGTAGTGAGTTTAAAAGGTGATAAATATGAATGAATTTAATTTAAGTAAAGAAATAATAGAAAGTTTAAAAATGTTAGGTTATAGTAAACCAACAAAAGTACAAGAACTGACAATACCAAAATTATTAAATGATGAGGATATAATTGTTAAGGCAAAAACAGGCAGTGGTAAAACTGCTGCTTTTGCCATTCCGATTTGTGAAAATATTAAATGGGATGAAAGAAAAGCACAAGCATTAGTAATAACTCCAACTAGAGAATTAGCTTTACAAATTAGAGAAGAGTTCTTTAATATTGGTCGTCTAAAAAGATTAAAAGTAAGTACATTGTTTGGCAAAGATTCATTTACTATACAAGCAAAAGAAATTAAAGAAAGAGTTCATGTTGTTGTTGGGACACCTGGACGCTTATTAGATCACTTAGAACGTGGTACTCTAAATGTAGATAAAATTAAATATTTAATAATCGATGAAGCAGATGAAATGTTTGCTATGGGATTTATTGACCAACTAAAAGGTATTTTAGAATATTTACCTACAAATAAAGTAACTGCATTATTTTCGGCGACAATAAATAATGAAGTAAAAAAATTAAGTGATTATTATTTGTTAGATCCAAAGTATATTGAGATTCAAGATGAAGTTAAACCAAAAATCAAACAGGCTTTATGTTTAATTAAAAATGAGCATCGTAAATTAACATTAAGAGATTTAATGATTGTTAATAAGCCAAATAGTGCCATGATATTTTGTAATACACAAAAAGAAGTTGAAGAGGTATATGAATATCTAAGCCGACAAGACTTTAGTGTTGATCGCTTGCATGGTGGATTAAGACAAGAAGTTAGAATTAAAATTTTAAATAGTTTTAAAAGAAAAAATTTCAGATATTTAGTATGTACAGATGTTGCAGCAAGAGGCATTGATGTTGCCGATATTGATTTAGTATTTAACTATGAGCTACCTGATAAATATAGTACATATGTACATCGTATTGGTAGAACTGGGAGAATTAATAAAGAAGGACAAGCAATAAGTTTATATTTAGATAATCAAAAATCATTTATTAATGAGATTAATGCTAAAATGGAAGAAAATGTAAATGAAATAATAAGACCAACATTAGAAGAAGTTAATGAAATGCGTAAAGAATTTGAAACATTAATGTTAACATTTGAAGATGACTATCAGGAGAAAGGTCATAAATTAAATGAAAATATTACAAGACTGCACATTAATGCAGGTAAGAAAACAAAAATGAGAGCATTTGATATCATTGGTTGTCTTTGCTCATTAGATGGAGTAGAAGCAAAGGATATAGGTGTTATTAATGTAAAAGATGTATCTACTTATATTGAAATATTAAATAATAAAGGAAAACTTGTGTATAAATTATTACAAAATACACCAATTAAAGGACGCTTAAGAAAAGTTAGCTATGCTAATGAAGAGTGGTTTAGAAAATAATAATAATTGTGCTATATAAAATTGTTGTTTATACTATGATATATGATAAATAATAATAAAAGTACATGGATTAATTATATTAATCCAACAAATGATGATGCAAAACAAATGTATACTCAATATAATATAGAGTATAAAGATTTTTTGAGTGCATTGGATAGTGATGAAATTTCAAGATTAATAATAAAAGAAAATTATTACATGATAATTATAGACATAGTTGTTAAAAATAATGATGATTATTTTACTACACCTATGTCTTTTATTATAAAAGATGAATTACTGATAAGTGTTTGTCTTAATAATATTGATTATGAATTTAAAAATAATCATAATAATTTACTGATTATGCAAGATATACTATTAGAAAATAGTCTAAAGTATCAAAGATATCTAAAAGAAATAGATAAAAAGAGAAAATTTATTGAAGAAAATATTGACAAAAGTGCTAATGATAAGCAATTTATAGAACTGCATCATTTAAATTCAACTTTAGTTCAATTTGCTACTTCTTTAATAGGGAATAATTTGGTTTTTGGAAGATTAGATAAACACATAATTAAAGATAATGAGTTATTAGAAGAAATAATAATTGAAACAAAACAAGCTTTAGAGATGTGTAATGTCTATCGTGAAATAATTGGTAGTACAAAAGATTTGATGGCTACAATAGTCAATAATCGTCTAAATAATATAATGAAACTTTTAGCTTTAATCACAATAGTGATGGCAATACCGACAATAATTGCTGGTTTATATGGCATGAATGTCGAAACAAGTGGTATACCATTAGCTAATTATACTTGGAGTTTTTTATTTGTTTGTATTTTGATAATATCTTTAACCTTGATATTAGTGATTGTGATAAATAAAACTAAATATTTAAAATAAATTTGATATTCCAAAAAAAACTATGATAAAATATAACTGTCCTTTAAGGTAGTCCGAGAGATTATTAAGGTAAAAGATTATTTTTTAAAGGCATATTATGCCTTTTTTTTTGTGAGGAGAGAATAAAATGAGCGAAAAAGTAGAATTATTGTATGATGTAAAAGATAAACCAAGTTTTAAAATGGGTTTATTATTGGCTATTCAACACGTATTTGGTATGTTTGGTGCTACAATTTTAGTACCATTATTAACTGGGTATCCAGTATCAGTTGCGCTATTTGCATCAGGAATTGGAACAATTATTTATTTAAGTTGTACTAAGTTTAAAGTGCCTGTTTATTTAGGTTCTTCATTTGCATATATTACAGCAGTTTTAATCGCTGTAGAGCAAATGGGTGGTAGTATTAATGCAGCACAAACAGGATTAATTTTAGTAGGAGTAATTTATCTTGTAGTAGCTTTTTTAGTTAAATATATTGGTTCAGGATTTATTACTAAATTATTACCTCCAATTGTTGTGGGTCCAATGATTATTGTAATTGGTTTAGGACTTGCGTCTAATGCTGTTTCTAATGCCGGTTTAGTTGCTGAAGGAAATATTGTTAATGTTGCAGTAGCATTTATTACATTCTTAACGTGTGCTACCTTAGCAATTAAAGCAAAAGGTATTTTAAAGATTACTCCATTTTTATGTTCTATTATTGTCGGTTATTTAGTTGCTGTTGCATTTAATATTGTTGATTTTCAACCGGTTATAGAAGTTATTAACAATGGTAGTTTTATTGGTTTGCCAGATTTTATACTTCCATTTAAATCTGGAATCTTTGATAGCTATGAATTATATTTTGGACCTGAAACATTTGCTATTTTACCTGTAGCTATCGTAACAATTTCAGAACATATTGGAGATCATAGTGTTCTTGGTAAAGTATGTAATAAAAATTTCCTTGAAGATCCAGGATTAAGCCGTACGTTAAGTGGTGATGGTTTAGCAACAGCAGTATCTGCTATTTTAGGTGGACCTGCTAATACAACATATGGTGAAAATACAGGTATTATTGGGATGACTAAAGTTGCATCAGTATATGTAATTTTGGGTGCTGCAATCATAGCTATTGGGTTATCATTCTTACCAATTGTATCAGCTATCATTAGTACAATTCCAAATGCTGTACTTGGTGGTATGTCGATTATTTTATATGGTGTTATTGCTTCAAATGGTCTAAGAGTATTAGTTGATAGTAATATAGATTTTTCAAAACAACGTAATTTAGTTATTGCTTCTGCAATGTTAGTTATTGGTCTTGGTGGTGCAATTTTACCAATTGGAGATTTCTTAACATTATCCGGTACAGCTTTAGCGGCGATTGTAGGAGTAATATTAAATTTAATTTATAAAAACTAGTTATTAAACTAGTTTTTTTTGTGTTATAATTTTTTACAGGTGATTAAATAATCACTTAGCGCCTGGACACTTTAGTGTTGACGAGGATAATAGTTATCGAAATATTCGGCGGGTACTATTACGGTGAAATGTGCATCGAAATAATGACTAACAAAGTATAATAAGCAAAAAGGTCATTAATCACATATTTTTTATAATGAAAAAAGGAGAATAAAAATGTGTGGAATTATTGGGTTTACTAGTAATGATTTTTTAAGTGCGAAAACTTTAATCAATGGTCTAAAATCTTTGGAATATCGAGGATATGATTCATGTGGGCTAGCTATTAGTAATGAGAAAATTGAGGTTTATAAAAGTAAAGGTAAAGTATTAAATTTAGAAAATATAATTAATAAAGATTTAAATGGTGTTGCTGGTATTGCACATACAAGATGGGCAACGCATGGAGAACCAACAAAAGAGAATGCTCATCCACATGTCGTGAGTAAAGTTACGCTTGTACATAATGGAATTATTGAAAATTATGACACTCTAAAAGAAGAGTTATTAGCTAATGGAAGATTATTTAATAGTGAAACAGATACTGAAGTTGCATGTGCAATAATTAATCAATGTTATGAAAAAGAAACTAATAAACTAAAGGCTATACAAATGGCAAGTAAGATACTAGAAGGTAGCTATGCATTTGGTATTATTTTTGAAGATGAAAAAGATGTTGTATATACTATAAGAAAAGATAATCCATTAATACTTGGGATAAGTGATAATGCTTGTTTTTTAGCAAGTGATGGTAGTGCTTTTTTAAGTCATACAAAACAAATGGTTGATTTAGAAGAAAATCAAATTGGACAATTAAATGGTAATGTTTTAAAGATATATGATGAACAACTAAATGAGATTACCTATAAGGCATATGAATGTGAGATGGATGAAAGTGAAATTCAAAAAGATGGATTTGACACATTTATGATGAAAGAAATTCATGAAGAACCAAGTGTTGTGTTTAAAACAATGCATCGTTATGTAAAGGAAGATTTAAAAGATCTATATGAAACAATGCCTGATTTAAGTAAATATGAGAGATTTATTTTTATTGGATGTGGTTCAGCATATTATGCAGGAATGATTGGTAAATACTTAATGGAAAGAAAAGCATTTGTGCAATCAAGCGTAGAGTTGGCAAGTGAATTTAGGTATAATAATCCTATTATGAATGATAAGACTGCTGTAGTGTTTATCTCTCAATCTGGTGAAACTGCAGATACATTAGCAGCACTTAGAATGTGTAATGAAATGAATATTGATACTTTTGCAGTGGTAAATGTAGCGACATCTTCATTAGCTAAAGAAGCTAAGCATACCTTATTAACTTTAGCAGGAAAAGAAATCTCAGTAGCAACAACTAAAGCCTATTTGGCACAGGTTTGTATTTTAAGTTTATTTGCAATTAAAAAAGCACTTCAAGAAAATAAATTGTCGAAAACAGAAAAAGTTGAAATTGAAGCTGAAATAAAAAAGCTACCTAAACTACTAAAAGAATATTTAAGTAATGAGATAATTGAAAAATATGCAAGTTTTATTGGTGAAAAAGAACATGTATTCTTCATTGGAAGAGGGCTTGATTATGCACTGTCATTAGAAGGTTCATTGAAATTAAAAGAAATTTCATATATTCATGCTGAAGCTTATGCAGCTGGGGAACTTAAACATGGTACAATTTCGTTGATTGAAAATGATACACCAGTAATTGCTTGTATTACTGATTCAAAATTAGCAGCAAAAACAATTTCAAATGTAAAAGAAGTTGAAGCAAGAGGAGCTAAGATACTATGGTTAGTAAGAGAAGATCTAATTGAAAATTTTATGGACGAAAATAATTTAATTAAATTACCAAATATCCATTCAACAATGCAAGCAATTATTTCAATAATACCATATCAGTTATTAGCATATTATGTTGCAAAAAAACGTGGATGTGATATTGACCAACCAAGAAATTTAGCAAAATCTGTAACAGTAGAATAACAGATTATATTTGTTGATATATCTTATATTTTAAAAGATAATTATAATATAAGAGGAAATTAAAATGAATGATTCTAATCGTAAAAAAATTAAATATGAAATGACTATTTCAATATTTATATGTTTGGTTGGAATGATTTTTATCTCGGTTAATATCGACAAAAATTACTTTATTTCAACCGTATCCTTTTTTATTGTGATTTATTCTATAATTCAATTTTATGATAGATATAGAAAATTAAATAATGATGGTATAGAAAATGAAGAAGATGTTGTATTAGAAGAAAATCAAAGACAATGTCCATATTGTTTATGTGTTGTAGATAATAATCAAAGATTTTGTCGTAGATGTAAAAAACCAATATAAAAAGAAACACTTCACTCGAAGTGTTTCTTTACTTTTATGGTAATTGACGATTATTGGCTAGATATAACTTGTACCATTCTTCTCTAGTTAAGTTTATATTTAAAGATTTATTAATTTCTTTTAGTCGTTCAGGATTTGTAGTACCAATAATTGGTTGCATATTTGCTGGATGTCTTAATATCCAAGCGATGGCAATTACAGCCTTAGAGACATTATATTTTGAACTAATATTAGCAAGTTCAATGTTTAAATTTTCATATTTTGGATGATCGATAAAACAACCATCTTCCCATGATGCTTGAAGAACACTCCATGGTTGAATAGTAATATTATTTAATCGACAAAAATCTAGTAGTGATCCATCTTTATCAATTGCTGCATCATTAGACATATTAACGTTAATACCACTATCTATCAAAGATGCATGAACTAATGAAAATTGAACTTGATTAAAAAGAATAGGTACTTTTAGGTGTTTTTGTAATAATTGAATTTGATAAGGATTATGGTTACTAACACCAAAATATTTAATTTTCTTCTCGTTATATAACTGATTTATTGCATCACTAACTTCAATAGGATCACATAATGCATCTGGACGATGTAATAAAAGAATATCAAGATAGTCAGTGTTTAGTCGCTTTAATGATTGATTAACAGAATTAATAATATGTTCTTTAGAGAAATCATACTGACCTTTTCTAATGCCGCATTTAGATTGGATAATCATTTTTGAACGTAAATCTTGATTGTTTTTTAAATATTCTCCGAATAATTCTTCACTTTTTCCTCCGCCATATATATCTGCATGATCAAAAAAATTAATTCCAACTTCTAATGCTGTATCAATTAATTTTGTAACTTGATCAATATCTAAATCAGCGATTCGCATCATGCCAAGTGCTAATCTTGAAACCGATAATTCATCTTCAATAATTGTTATTTTATTCATTGCTTTCTCCTATATATTCTTTATCATATAATTCATCTAATGAATTAATGATATCATAACATCTTGCTTTTATATCTAAATCAGGCTTTATTAAATCGATAGCCATAATAGTGTTACAACCAGCTTCACTTGCTGAGATGATGCCGCTAAAAGAATCTTCGATTACCAAACACTCATTTGGATGTAGTTTTAATTCATCACAAGTTTTTAAATATGGATCAGGATCTGGTTTACCTTTAGTTATATCATCACCTGTAATAATTATATCAAAATATGAAGCTAAATCTTCACTATTTAGATTATTATAAGCTAAATCTTTAACAGCTGAAGTGCAAAGTGCTAATTTATAATTTAAAGACTTTAAATATGTAAATAATTTATGCAAATCTGTTTTTAAGATTAGACCATTATCATTACGATATTCTTCCATGTATTTTTTATGATAGAAGAATAATTCTTCCATTTTATGATTTGGTGTATATAAATCAAATAAATATTTTGAAGATTGCTTTGTTTTACCAATTAAACTATAAATGAAATTATCATCAATGTTTAAATTGAATTCATCATTAATGCGATACCAAACCTTTTTCGATACTGCTTCAGTATCGAAGATAGTACCATCCATATCAAATATAATAGCTTTATACATTATGTTATCCCCCTTTATATTTTATTAAGTGGAATGTTGTAATGTTATTTGTGCTATCTTCGATATTGTCTGCTAATAAATAAAGATTATAGTTTAGACCAGCATCTTTACGACAAATGATGCCTACATTATCAGCAAAAGTATCATTGCTTAAATATTTCGCGCCAATTGCAGTATCACTTATTTCTTCTAAAATAGCATTTGGATAATTAGTTTTTAAATAATTAGTGCATTGATTAATAGCATGAATATGAGATGCAATTTTATCAATGTTTACATCTTTACTTTTAACGAATAAACTATGATGAATAGGCATTAAGTATGTATCAATAATTTCGTAATTTAAACCAGTTAGGGCATCTTTAGTCTCTAAAACTAGTCCAGCTAATGTATTGTCAAAGGCTAAAACACCATAAGTTACATCATCATTAACTAATTTTTCGACAACCCCTTTAGATGTTACACCTTCAAGCATTATATAATCATTTAAATTATTATTGTTTGAAAAATATAATGCTGCATTGTAACTGTTGCTGCCTAGTATTCCTTGATAAGCTAATTTATTCATATACATTTTCTCCTAAGTTTCTTCCATACTATTTATTTTAAATTAGTATAACTTATATAATTTTACATTTCAATATTATTAAAATACATTATATAAAATTATGTATAGATATAATATTCATATTAATGTAGATAATATAAAAATATATTAAACAATTATTGAATATATTGTATAATTATATCATTAGGGAGGTACAATAAATGTACAGTATTAAAAATTTCACTGAAAATGATGATATTCAAATTTTAGATCAAAAAGGACCATATACTATCATCGAATATAAAAAAGATTTATCTGTAACACCTCAAGGGGCAATGGGTTCATATTACATGTCTCAAATGAATGTAAGAAAAAGACAAGTTGTTTGTCAAATGAACAATAACTCAGTAGTATTACAAGCTGGTGCAATGCAATGGACAGTTGGTAATGTAAATGCTAACACAGGTATCAAAGGAGTGGGAGATTTCTTTGGAAAAGCATTAAGATCACAAGTTACTGGTGAAAGTGCAATTAAGCCTGAATATCAAGGTCAAGGTACATTAGTATTAGAACCAACATACAAACACTTGATATTAGTTGATTTAAAAGAATGGAATGGATCTATTGTTTTAGATGATGGGTTATTCTTAAGTTGTGAAGGTAACTTAACTCATAAAACTATAGTGCGTAGTAATCTATCAAGTGCAGTAGCTGGAGGAGAAGGTTTGTTTAACCTTGGTATTACAGGTGATGGTATTGTTTGTTTAGAATCATGGTCACCTAAAGAAGAATTAATTGAAATTACTTTAGAAAATGATGTAATTAAAATTGATGGCAATATGGCTATCGCATGGAGTGGTTCACTAGAGTTTACTGTTGAAAGATCAGGTAAATCATTAATTGGATCTGCAGCAAGTGGAGAAGGGTTAGTAAATGTTTACCGTGGAACTGGTAAAATTTTAATGACACCTGTTAGATAATGCCACAATTAAAATTTAAAGGATTAAAAATAGAAGAAGTAAAAAATCTTAGTTCGACATTAAGTGTCAAACTTGGAGAGATTATGGATACAGAAAGTGATTGGTTTTTATTTGAACATGTTAATACAACAACATTTGTGAATGGTATTGAACTTAAAGGTTCAATAATGATTGATATTTATTGGTTTGATCGTGGACAAGAAATTAAAAATCAAAGTGCTAAAGCAATACATAATACAATTTTAAATTTAGGATATGAAAATATTGAAATAGTATTTCATGAATTAAAAGCTAATGATTACTTTGAAAATGGAGAACATTATTAAGCTTTTATAAAATAATATATTTTAGACTGCTGATTAAATATGAAAGTATTAATCAACAGTCTTTTTTATGCTAGTAATCATTAAATTATTTAACTATATATATAAAAAAACATATAACAAATGTTATATGTTAAGTTTACAATGGTGCGGATGACAGGAATCGAACCTGCATGCCGTAAGGCGCTAGATCCTAAGTCTAGTGCGTCTGCCAATTTCGCCACATCCGCGTCATGCCTTAATATAATACAATATAAATATTACTTTTTCAATAAGAAATAGAAAAAAAATTAAAAATTATTTATAATATAAAGGAAAAGGTGGTATTTATGGAATATAGTGTAGTAATTGTGGCGTCAGGCACTGGAAGTAGAATGAATGTTGGATATAATAAAGTTTTTTATCAATTAGATAATGAAAGAATTATTGATAAAACAATAAATGCTTTTAAAAATGATCTTGAGTGTAAGCAAATAATTGTTGTAACTAACAAAGATGATTTTCACTTACTAGCAAATCATGATGTTGTTTTAGTAGAAGGTGGCAAAAGAAGACAAGATAGTGTTGAAAATGGTTTAATGCAAGTAAGCAATGAATATGTTATGATACATGATGGAGCAAGGCCATATATAAGTTATGAAGTAATAGAAAGAGTAAAAAATATGTTATTAAAAAGCGATGCATGTGTGGTATGTGTGCCTTCGATCGATACAGTAAAAATGATGAGTGATAATGGATTAATTACTTTAGAAAGAGATAAACTATTTAATGCGCAGACTCCACAAGCCTTTAAAACAAAAGTTTTAAAGGAAGCATATAAGAAATGTGATAAAACTAAAAACTATACTGATGATACAAGCCTAGTAGCTGAAGTCTTAAATATTAAAATAGAAAATGTTTTAGGAGATTATGGTAATATTAAAATTACTACAATGAAAGATATAAGTAAATAGGAAATAAAAGATACCTTTTAATAATATGTTAAGAGGTATCTTTTATGTTGTGTCCAAGGTGTAAGAATGATGATATAAATTATTTTTATTTAGGTTCAAAAGGCTATTATTGTCGAAAATGTATTATGTTTAAAAGACAATTATTACTAGATGATATAAATGTTATTGATTATCAAGAAATAGATGAAAAAGCATCATATAATTATTTACCATATAAATTAAGTACTTTACAAAAAAATATAAGTGATAAATGTGCTAAATATATTATAAAACATGATGTATTATTACATTGTGTATGTGGCGCAGGTAAAACTGAAATTGTATTAAAAAGTATAGAAAATGCTTTAATTAAAAAACAAAAAGTAGGTTTTGCGATAAGTAGAAGACAAGTTGTATTAGAAATAAAACAACGATTAGAACATATATTTAAAAAAGCAAATGTTATTAATGTATGTGCTGGTTATACTGATATTTTAGATGGAGATATAATTGTTTGTACTACTCACCAATTATATCGTTATTATCAAACATTTGACTTATTAATTTTAGATGAACCAGATGCTTTTCCTTATAAAGGAAATATGGTACTTAAAGGTATATGTGAAAATAGTTGTAAGGGTCAAACTATCTTTTTGACAGCTACTTTAGATGATTATCTAAAAAAGAGGATATTAGATAAGTCATTAAAATATTTAGTTTTAAATAAAAGACCACATAATTATGATTTACCTGTACCAAAATTAAAGGTTGGAATCAGACTATATTTAATATATGAATTAATGAAATTTATTAAAGAACATGATGAAAAAATAATTGTCTTTGTTCCGACTAAAAAAATAGCTACAATATTATATAGATTCTTTAAATGGTATATAAAATGTCAATATATCTACAGTGGTATTGATAGACAAGATGAAATAATCGATGATTTTAAAAAAGGTAAGTATAAAGTGATCTTTGCAACAACAATCTTAGAAAGAGGAATCACAATTAAAGGTGTACTTGTTGTAATATATTTAAGTGAACATAAAATATTTGATGAAGCAAGCTTAATACAAATGCTAGGTAGAGTGGGTAGAAGCTTTGAACAACCAACTGGAGATTGTTTAATATTGAGTGATAAATATCCAAAGCTTGCGAAAGATGTAATTGCTACTTTGAAGAGGGCAAATAATGAAAAAGTGTAAATTATGTGATAAAGAAATAAGTTATAGTAACTTAGTCTATTTATTATTAAAAGATGATGTACTATGTAAAAAGTGTCGAAGTAATTTTAGATTTAGACCTAAAACTAGAAAGATAAATAATATAAAGTATAAAACATTGTTTGATTATAATGAAAAAATCATAGATGCTATTGTTCAATATAAGGAATGTCATGATGAATATTTGTATGATATATTTTTATATAAAATTAAATGGTATATTATGATAAGATATTTTAACTATACAATAGTCTATGCACCATCAATAAAAGGCAATATTGAAACAAGAGGCTTCAATCATCTAGAATTGATGTTTAAAGATATAAAATTAAATAAAATTGATTATTTTATAAATAATGCTACAAGAGCTCAAAAGCTAAAGACTAAAGAAGAAAGAATGCATACACAAAAAATAGAGGTTAGAAATATAAAATTACCCAATAAAATTCTAGTGGTAGATGATGTGGTTACAACCGGGAATACTTTGTGTACAATGTTAGAAAAGTTTGCAAATTGTCAAAAAATTGTTAAAGTTATTGTTTTATGCAAAAAATAGCTTGCTTTATTATAAAAAGGGGGTTAAGATGAGTGTATAGAAGGAGACGGATAATATGCAGGGGAAAGTTAAACGTTTTAACAAAAACAAAGGCTTCGGATTTGTAACAAATGAAGAAGGTAACGACGTGTTCTTCCACTATTCTGAACTAGTAATGGATGGTTTTAAAACTGTTGATGAAGGTGCTTTAGTTGAATTTGATTTAACTGAAGGAGATAGAGGATTACAAGCTCGTAACATTAAAGTTATTTAATGTGATAAAAGACTAGTTAATAGTCTTTTTTTTATTTTTACACAACATTTAATGAGGAAGTGTTATGTGAAACTATATTTTTTTTACTTTTGTAAAAAAAATATAGTATAATCTATTGAAAAAAGGACCTTTTCTTTGATAAAATAAATAGATTATTGTACAATTATATAGTATTTAGGAGGTATTATAATGGGAATCTTAGACAAATTATTTAACGGTGATAAAAAAAGACTAAAAGAAATTGAAGCAGTTGCACATAAGGTTGATGCATTAGCAGATGAAATTGCAAACCTTGATGATGTAGCGTTAAAGAATAAAACAAATGAATTTAAAGAAAGACTAAAAAAAGGTGAAACACTAGATGATATTTTAGTTGAAGCTTTTGCTGTAATTAGAGAAGCGGCTAAACGTGTTATTAATGAGTATCCATACTTAGTACAATTAATGGGTGCATATGTAATGCACCATGGTGATATTGCAGAAATGAAAACTGGGGAAGGTAAAACTTTAACATCAGTTATTGCGATATATTTAAATGCACTAGAAGGAAAAGGTGTTCATGTTGTAACTGTCAATGAATATCTTGCACAAAGAGACTCGAGTTGGATGGGACAAATATTTACCTTTATGGGCTTAGAAACTGCTTGTAATGCAAGAAGTTTAACACCTAGTGAAAAAAGAAAAGTTTATGAAGCAGATATTACATATACAACAAATGCTGAGCTTGGATTTGATTATCTAAGAGATAATATGGTTACTAAAAAAGAAGATCGTGTACTAAGACAATTAAACTTTGCTTTGATAGATGAAGTTGACTCAATTTTAATCGATGAATCAAGAACACCACTTATTATTTCAGGTGGACAAAAACAAACAGCTAACTTATATAAATCGGCAGACAATTTCGTTAAACATTTAACTGAAGCTAAAGAACTAGAAGATGGTAAAGTAGATAGTGGAGATTATGTTATTGATATTAAAGCTAAGAGTGTACATTTAACTGAAGAAGGTGTTAGTAAAGCAGAGAAATTTTTTAAAACAGCTAATCTTTATAGTGTAGACAACACACAATTAGTACATCATATTAATCAAGCATTAAAAGCTAATTATACAATGAGCAATGATGTAGAGTATGTAGTCGAAGAAGGTGCGATTGTAATTGTTGATCAATTTACAGGTCGTAAAATGCCAGGCCGTGCATTCTCAGATGGATTACATCAAGCATTAGAAGCTAAAGAAAATGTTACTATTAAACAAGAAACTTCTACTTTAGCAACTGTTACATATCAAAATTTCTTTAGATTATATTCAAAATTATCAGGAATGACAGGTACTGCAAAAACAGAAGAAGAAGAATTCTTAAGTATTTACAATATGCGTGTTATTGAAATTCCAACACATAGACCAATTCAAAGAATTGATTACCCAGATGCAATTTATGGAACTAAAAAAGCTAAATATGCTGCATTAATTGAAGAAATAATTGAGTGTTATGAAAAAGGCCAACCAGTATTAGTTGGTACGATTGCGGTTGATACAAGTGAATATATCGCGAAAATGCTTAAATCAAGAAAAATACCTCATGAAGTATTAAATGCAAAAAATCACTCAAGAGAGGCTGACATTATATCAAAAGCTGGTAAAGTAAAAGCAGTAACAATTGCCACAAATATGGCAGGCCGTGGTACTGATATTAAGCTTGGTGAAGGTGTAAAAGAACTTGGTGGACTTGCAGTTTTAGGTTCTGAAAGACATGAATCAAGACGTATAGATAACCAGTTAAGAGGTCGTTCAGGACGTCAAGGTGATGTTGGTTATTCAAGATTTTTTGTTTCAGTACAAGATGAATTAATGGTAAGATTTGGATCTGAAAGATTAGCAAGTACATTTGCAGCACTTGGAGATCGTCCAGTAGAATCAAAAATTATTAGTAAATCAATTGGTAGTGCGCAAAAACGTGTTGAGGGTAGAAACTTTGATATTCGTAAATCATTATTAGGGTATGATGATATCTTAAGACAACAAAGAGAAATTATTTATGATCAAAGAAACTATATCTTAGATAATGATGATGTTCATGCAATAGTTAAAGATATGTTTAATAAAGAGATTTCAAATTTAGTTAACTCTTATCGTAATGAAGAAGAAAAGTTAGATATTGAAAATCTAAAAGTAGCTTTAGAAAAACAGGGCTTTAAAGAAGGTGTAGATAATATTGATTTTAAACAATCAACATCTGAAGTTACAGAAAATTTATGTTCTTTAGCATGGAATACTTATGAAAATAAGATTGCAGAACATAAAGAGCAAATATTAAAATTTGAAAAAACAATGGTGTTAAGAATAATTGATCGTGCATGGGTAAATCATATTGATATGATGTCTAAATTAAGAGAAGGTATTCACTTAAGAAGTTATGCACAAACAAATCCATTACAAGCTTATACAACAGAAGGATATGAGATGTTTGAAGAAATGATGGGTAATATTTCTTCGGAAATTGTTACATTCTGCTTAAATGTAAATGTTGTAGTTCAAGGAGCACCTAAATAATGGAATTATATGAAATAAAACAAAAACTAAATGAGAATATTGCTAAGTTAGATATGCTTAGCTCTTCTCTTTGACTTAAATACTAAAAAAGAAGAGATTATTAAATATGATGAATTAATGAATGATACAAACTTTTGGGATGATCCTAAAAAAGCTCAAAGTATTATTCAAAAAAATAATGAATTAAAAAATTTATGTGATAATTATGAAAAATTAAACATTACATTAAATGATTTAATGATAACAGTAAATGATTTGAACAAAAACTATGATGAAGATCTAAAAATGATGGTTGAAGAAGAATATACTGAAATGCTTAAAAATTTTGATAGTTTTGAAATCAATGTCTTATTAAAAGAAGATTATGATCATAGTAATGCAATTATTGAATTACATCCAGGAGCTGGTGGTACAGAATCACAAGATTGGGCGATGATGCTCTATGAAATGTATCAAAAATGGGGTAGTCTAAAGGATTATAAAACTACTGTTTTAGATTATCAAGATGGAGAAACTGCTGGGATAAAATCGGTTAGTTTATTAGTTGAAGGTCCTTTAGCTTATGGTTATTTAAAGGGTGAAAAAGGAGTACATCGACTAGTGAGAATTTCGCCATTTGATTCATCAGGGAGAAGACACACATCATTTGCATCAGTAGATGTAATGCCAGAATTTAATGATGATATAGAAATTGTTATAGAAGATAAAGATTTACAAGTTGATACAATGAGAGCAAGTGGAGCTGGTGGACAACACGTTAATAAAACAGATAGTGCTGTAAGAATGACGCATATTCCAACAGGTATTGTTGCAACATGTCAGACAGAAAGATCACAGATCAAAAATCGTGAACGTTGTTTAAACATGCTAAAATCTAAATTATATCAATTAAAAATAGAAGAACAGTTAGCTAAAGTTCAAAATTTAAAAGGAGAACAAAAACTAATTGAATGGGGTTCACAAATTAGATCATATGTTTTTTGTCCATATACAATGGTTAAAGATCACCGTACAGGATTTAATGTAACAGCGGTAAATGATGTAATGAATGGTGAAATAGATGAATTTATTTTCAGTTATTTAAAATCACAAATTTAAGGAGCTATAAATGAAAACTAATATTAATAAAATTGTGAAGATGGCTTTACAAACAGGTATCAAACATCCTTCAATGGCAATGCCAGGTTATCGTGGTTCATACGATGGTCTTGCACGTATTGTGCCAAGTGTTGGAGGTATTACATATAATTGTTTTTTAGGAGATAATTGTATTGATATAGTTGGTGATCATGTTGAAGCTGGGGTTAGTTCAAAAAATAGTAATGATGCAGAAAATAATGCTTGTATGACTTTTGCATGTGTTGGAAATCAAGTAAGAGTACTAACAGGTGAAGCAAAAGGAGCAACAGGTTTTGTTGTTGGTAAACATGGTGGATGTAATCATGTAATGATGGCATTTAATGAAGATACGATTAATAAATTAGTCTATACAGATCAATTTATGATTACTGCATGGGGTCAAGGTTTAAAGTTTGAAAATCATGAAGATATTAAATTATTAAGCATGGGTCCTGAGTTATTAGAAAATATGAATATTATTGAAGAAAATGGTGCTTTAAAAGTACCTGTTAAAGCAATAATACCTGCTTATTTAATGGGCTCTGGTCTTGGAAGTTCATCTTCAATTAATTCAGATTATGATATTATGATGCATGATAAGGCTGAAGTGGAAAGATTAAAATTAAACGAATTATGTTTTGGAGATTTTGTTTATATTGAAGATCATTTAAATCATTTTGGACCAGATTATCGCAAAAACTCAGGTTCTGTTGGAGTAATTGTGCACAGTGATTCGTTTACTTCAGGTCATGGTCCTGGTGTAACAGTTTTAATGTCAGCAGAAAATAATAAATTAGTACCTATTTTAGATGAAAATGCAAATTTAAAAAATATTATGAATTTTGAAAAGTAGGGTATACCCTGCTTTTTTTTGTTAGGAGGACTTATGTTAGAAAAACTAAATGAAGTAAAGGTATTAAAAGATTCTTTACATGGATATGTGCATATAGAATATGCAATTGTATGGGAATTGATTGATACAAAAGAATTACAAAGATTAAGAAGAATAAGACAGCTAGGAGGAGCTTTTCAAGTTTATCATAGTGCAGAACATTCGAGATTTTCACATTCTGTAGGTGTGTATGAAATAATTAGACAAATGCTAATAAAGATAACAGATTTAGATGAATCTTTATCAAAAAGAGATAAAATAGTTGTTTTATTAGCTGGTCTTTTACATGATTTAGGACATAATCCATATTCTCATGCTTTTGAAGGCGTTTTTAATACTAAGCATGAAGTATATACTAAAAATATAATTTTGGGACCTAGTGAAGTTAATGATATTTTAATAAAATATGATAAAGATTTACCACAAGAAATTGTTTCAGTTATTGAACATACACACCCAAATCCAATATTAAAACAATTAATTTCATCAGAATTGGATGCTGATCGCATGGATTACCTGTTAAGAGATTCGTATATGACTGGTACAAAGTATGGTGTTTTTGATATTGATCGATTAATCAGAACTTTTAGAGTAAAAGATAAAAGATTAGTAATTAAATATAGTGGAATTCATGCAATTGAAGATTATGTTATGTCACGCTATCATATGTATCATCAAGTATATTTTCATCCAACAGGTCGCTCATTTGAAATATTATTAAAAGCATTTTTTAAAAGAATAAAATATTTACATGAACATAATATGTTAAATAATGACATTTTTAACGAGTATTTAACTAATGATATAGTAAGTAATGAAGCTCATTATTTCTTTGATGAAAATACTATTGGTTATGCTTTTTTAGTGTTTAGTAAACATGAAGATAAAATTATCAGTGATTTAGCATCAAGACTTTTAAGTAGAAATTTATTTAAATACAAAGATTATTCAGAAGAGTTATATGAAGAGTTAACACTCGACTTAGCTATTAATGGATATGATGTAGAATATTACTTATTTTCTGATACGATGAAACAAAGACCTTATCAACCATATCGAAAAACTGATGATAAAGGAATATTTGTGCTAATGAAAGATGATACAATCAAAGAGTTATCAAAAGCAAGTGTGATAGTAAAAGCATTAGTAAAAGCAGAAGAAGAAGGAACAAATAAAATTTATTTTCCAAATATGCTTGATGAAAACAAGTAAAGTTGTAACATTGAATAAGATATTATATAATATTTTAGTTATTAAGGAGTAAATATGGAAAAGATTATCGAAGTAAAAGACTTAGATTTTTATTATGATGAAGATACACATGCAGTAAAAAATATCTCTTTTAATATAGAAAAAGGTAAATACACTACAATAGTTGGACATAATGGTTCTGGTAAAAGTACAATTGCAAAATTACTAATGGGTCTAATTGAAAAGAAAAGTGGTGAAATAATAGTTGATAATATCACATTATCACAAGATACAGTTTATGATATAAGAAAAAAGGTAGGTATAGTTTTTCAAAATCCTGATAATCAATTCATTGGTTCAACAGTGAAAGATGATATAGCTTTTGGTCTTGAAAATCATAAAGTTGAAACTGATAAGATGGATGATATTATTTTGGAGTATGCAAAGAAAGTAAATATGTTGGACTATTTAGATAGTGAACCTACAAAGCTTTCAGGTGGACAAAAACAACGTGTAGCTATAGCTGGTGTTTTAGCTATGAGACCAGATATAATTATTTTTGACGAAAGTACAAGTATGCTAGATCCTAGTGGTAAAGCCGAAATAAATAATGTAATTAAAAAATTGCATGAAGAATATGAAATAACATTAATATCTATTACTCATGATATGGAAGAAGTTGCGAAAAGTGACTTTGTCATAGTTATGGATAATGGAAAAATAGTGTTTGAAGGGCAACCAAAAGACGTATTAAAAAATGATAAAGAATTAATAAATATCAAATTAGATATTCCTTTTGCGAGCAAAATGGTAAAAGCATTGAATAATGCTGGAATAAAAATTAATGATGAACTAGATTTAGAAAGGGTGGTCAATAATATATGCCAATTATCATCAAAGAATTAAGTCATATTTATGATAATGATACACCTTTTTATAAAACAGCAATATCTGATATTAATTTAGATATTGAAGATCAAATGGTTACTGCCGTTATTGGTGAAACAGGTTCTGGAAAAAGTACATTAGTTCAACATTTAAATGCTTTATTAAAACCAACAAGTGGAAGTGTGACAATAGATGACTTTACTATGGATGCAGAAAGTAAAGCAAAAAACTTAAAGTCTTTAAGAAAAAAAGTTGGTTTGGTATTTCAATTTCCAGAATATCAATTGTTTGAAGAAACAATCATTAAAGATGTAATGTTTGGACCACTTAACTTTAATATTGAAAAAGAAGAAGCATTAAAATCGGCTAAAGAAGCATTAACACTAGTAGGGATGGATGAATCATATTATGAAAAAAGTCCTTTAGAATTAAGTGGTGGACAAAAAAGGCGTATTGCAATAGCAGGTATTTTAGCAATGAATCCGAATGTTATTGTACTAGATGAACCAACAGCTGGATTAGATCCACAAGGTGCAAAAGAAATGATGGATTTATTTAAGAGTTTAAATAAAACATTGGTTATTGTTACCCATGATATGGACCATGTCTTAAATTATGCTAATCAAGTAGTATTATTGAATCATGGTAAGGTTATCTTTAAAAATGATATTAAAACATTCTTTAATGATCATAAATTATGGGAAACATTACAAATAGAAAAGCCAATGATCATTAAAGCTAAAGAGATGTTAATTGAAAAAGGTGTAGATATTACAGAAGATTGTTTTGATTTTGATACTTTAATGTGTCAAATAGTAAAGTGGGTGAATAACAATGGCTAAATTTACTATTGGAAAATATCTACCTTACGATACTATCTTGCATCGTATTGATCCAAGAATTAAAATCATGTCATTACTAATTTTATTAATCGGTATATTTATTCCTGTATCAATTCAAATATATGCATTATTATTGGTTTTTATCGGTGTAATATGTAAAGTTGCAAAGTTAAAAATGAAGTTTATTATAAGTGCCTTAAAACCGATGTTATTTATGTTAATCTTTTTATTAATTATAAATACTTTAACATTAAAAACAGGTGATTTATTAGTAACTATATTTACTATTGAGGTTTATAGTGGAGCTATATATCAAACAGTATTTATAGCAATTAGATTAATATTAATGATAATGTTGACAACACTATTAACTACAACAACCAAACCATTAGATTTAACTTTAGGTATTGAAGATTTATTATCCCCATTCAAAAAAATAGGTTTACCAGCACATGAGATTGCGATGATGATTTCAATTGCTTTAAGATTTATACCAACCTTAATTGAAGAAGCTGAAAGAATTATGAAAGCACAGGCAAGTAGAGGACTAGATCTTGAAGAAGGAAAATTAAAAGAAAAAGCTATGGCAATTTTAGCATTAATTGTACCTTTGTTTGTATCAGCTCTACAAAGAGCGGAAGATTTGGCTAATGCTATGGAAGCACGTGGCTATATACCAGGTGAATTTAGAACAAGATATCGTAAACTTAAAATAAGATATTATGATTATATTACAATTGCAATTGCAATTTTAATTGCGATAAGTCTTGGATTAGTAGCATGGCTTTAAGAAGATTTAAAGTAGTAGTAGCTTATGATGGACATAATTATGCGGGATGGCAAAGACAAAATAATGCTCTTGGTATTCAACAAGTTATTGAAGATATATTAAGTGAAAAAACTAATCGAAAAGTTGAAATTGTATCAAGTGGAAGAACTGATGCTTTAGTTCATGCGTATGCTCAAGTATTTCATTTTGATACTGATTTCTATATAGATGAGACAGCATATTTTAGAATACTAAATTCTTTTTTACCGAAAGATATTAGAGTTAAATCTGTAGAAGAAGTTAATAGTAACTTTCATGCACGATTCAGTGCTAAAAGTAAGGTCTATATTTACAAAATTAATTTAACAGAATATAACCCTTTTCTTGCAAATTATGCATATCAACCTAAAAAAGTAATTAATATAGACTTAGCTAAAAAAGTTAGTCAAATATTTATAGGTAAGCATGATTTTTCATCATTTTGTAATAATGGTTTTGATACCCATCCAAATCAAGTAAGAGAAATATATCGTATTGATTTTAGTATTAAAGATGATGTTTTAGAGATAGAGTATGAGGGCAATGGGTTTTTAAGATATATGGTTAGAATGCTTACTGCAACTATTGTTCAAGTAGCTTTAGGTCGTATAAATATAGATGATGTCCAAAAGATGTTAGATATGAAAAATAAAGAAGCATGTAAATATAATATTGATGCTTGTGGATTGTACTTGAAGGAAGTGAAATATTAAAAAAATAGTAAGTTGATACTTGTAATTTATACATGTTTATGCTAGTATATATAAGCACTTACTTTAGATTCGCAAAGAGTTTAAGGCGGAAGGGAGAAATTAAAGATGAAAAAAAATATCCATCCAACATATCACAAGATTAACGTACATTGCGTTACTTGTGGTGCAGAATTTGAGTCTGGATCTACAAAAGAAGATATCAAAGTTGATACTTGTTCTGTGTGTCATCCATTCTATACAGGAAGACAAAGATTCGCGGCTGCACAAGGACGTGTTGAGAAATTTAATAAAAAATACGGAAGATAATAAAAAAAAGTACTTATATAAGTACTTTTTTTTTATGTTATAATTTTATTATGAAAAAAATAAAAATAAATGAAATACCAGAAATAGTAGATGTCTTAAAAAATGATGGAATTATTGCCTTTCCAACTGATACAGTTTATGGGTTAGGTTGTAAATATGATAGTGAAATCGCAATAAATAAAATAAAAAAAGCGAAAGGAAGAGATGAAAATAAACCCTTACCAATGATGGTATCAAAAAAAGAAATGATAAGTGAAGTCGCGATTGTTAGCGATGTAGCAATCAAATTAATGAATAAATTTATGCCTGGTGCAATTACATTAGTTTTTGAAAAAAAGCCTAATATTGAATCTTATATAACAAATGGATTTAATACAATTGCGATTAGAATACCAGATCATGAAGAAAGTTTAAAAATATTAAAAGCAATTAATTGTCCAATGTTAGTTACAAGCGCTAATAAATCTGATACGCCAAGTAAGTTTAATAGCACAGATGTAATTGAGGATATTGGTGAATATTTAGATTTAATTATTGAAGGTGAAAGTTTAAATAGTCAGGCATCAACAATTGTTGATGTAACAAATGGTATTAAGATATTAAGACATGGATTAATAAGTGAAGAAGAAATTATGGAGGAGATAAAAAAATGAAAATTGTAATTGGAGCAGATCATGGTGGGGTTGAATATAAAGATTCAATTGTAAAAACTCTAAAAGAGCTAAATCATGAAGTAGTAGATTATGGTACTTATAGTACAGATAGTGTAGATTATCCAGACTATGCTAAAAAAGTATGCAAAGATATTAAAAATAAAAATGCAGATTTTGGTGTATTAATATGTGGTACAGGAATTGGAATGAGTATTGCCGCTAATAAAACAAATGGTGTTAGATGTGCTTTGGTTAATGATCCATCAGTTGCGAAAATTACAAGAGAACATAATGATACTAATGTAGTTGCTTTAGGTGCAAGAGTTATAAGTTTAGAAGATGCGACAAATATTGTATTAAACTTCATTAATGAAGAGTTTTCAAATGATGAAAGACATATAAATAGAATTAGAAAAGTGATGGAAATAGAAAATGAATAATGCGATAAAAGAAGCGATTAATTTAGAATATTTAAGACAAAAAGAGCATGTTGAATTAATAGCGTCTGAAAACTTTGTATCAAAAGATGTCTTAGATGCACAAGGTTCAATAATGACAAATAAATATGCTGAAGGATATCCAAGCCGTCGTTATTATGGTGGATGTGAACATGTTGATACTGTTGAAAATATAGCGAAGGAAAATTTAAAGAAAATCTTTGGAGCAGAACATGCAAATGTGCAACCACATTGTGGTTCATCAGCTAATATGGCAGTTTATATGAGTGTCTTAAATTATAAAGATAAAATTTTAGGAATGGATTTAAGCAGTGGTGGACATTTAACACATGGACATCCATTATCTTTTTCAGGAATCTTGTATGACTTTATTTCTTATGGTGTAAATAAAGAAACAGAAGAAATAGATTATAATGAAGTAAGAGAAATTGCATTAAGAGAAAAACCAAAAATGATAGTAGCTGGGGCTAGTGCTTATAGTAAAAGTATAGATTTTTCAAAGTTTAAAGAAATTGCTGATGAAATTGGTGCATATTTAATGGTTGATATGGCACATATTGCAGGTCTTGTGGCAGGTGGGATGCATCAAAATCCTGTACCATATGCTGACTTTGTTACATCAACTACACATAAAACACTAAGAGGTCCACGTGGTGGCATTATTTTATGTAAAGAAAAATATGCTAAAGATATAGATAGAGCAGTTTTCCCAGGAATTCAAGGTGGCCCACTTATGCATGTAATTGCAGCTAAGGCAGTATGTTTTGATGAAGCTTTAAAACCTGAATTTAAAGATTATGCAAAACAAGTTGTATCTAATATGCAGGCAATGGTAAATGAATTCAAAGTTTTAGGAGTTAGAGTTATTGCTGATGGTAGTGATAATCATTTAGCTTTACTTGATATCTATGGGTCTTTAGGTTTAACTGGAAAAGAGGCAGAAGCAATACTTGGTGAAGTTAACATCACATGTAATAAAAATCAAATTCCATTTGATACATTAAAACCGATGGTTACAAGCGGTATTCGTATTGGAACAGCTGCAATGACTACTAGAGGATTTAAGGAAGAAGAATTTAAAAAAGTAGCAAAATATATTGTAGATGCTTTAAAAAACAAAAATGATAAAATTAAACTTGAACAAATTAAAGAAGAAATAGTTAAATTAACTACTCCCTTTCACGTAGTTAATAATTAAATTAATGAAAATATATCGCGAAAATTATCTCAAATATATAATTAATATTATAATCATTTTATTTTGTTTAACGGGGATTGATTTAACTTTTAAACAATTTGCATTTAATGAAATATTAGACGGAAGTATATTTAGATTATTAGGCTTTAATTTAGCTTTAAGTTTAAGTTTAAGTTTATTTGCTTGTCTTACAAAAAAGATGTGGAGAATTATTATTCCACTGTTCTTATTTGGGTTAGGGTTCTATGCATTTTTACAATTAAATTATTATAATTATATGGGGAACTATCTATCAATAAAGGCAACATTTGATGGTGCAGGTAGAGTAGTTAGTGAATTAAGTGATTTTATTTTGGCTATTGATATTAAAACATTAATAATTTTTATCTTCCCATTAGTTAGTACAATATTATTAAACTATAATCGTAGTCTAAAGACTAATAAAAACTATGTAGTTGTATCAGTGTTGGTTATATTAATATTGAATATTCAAGTATGGTTTTTTCTTCCTGATTATGGTGTGAATAGTATCAAGAAAATATATGATTATCCATCACCGGCAGAGTTAGCATTAAAAGAACTAGGTCCTAATAGATTTTTACAACGCGATATTTTAACAATATTCAAAGAAGTAGAAACACAAATATATGAAGAAGAAAAAAATGAAGTTAAAGAGGATAATCCATACATTAGAAATATTGATGATAGTAACTGGATAGAGTTAATAGCTAACGAAGAAAATGAAAGTATCAAGTTAATTGATGAATATTTAATAGATCGATCAATATCTGACTACAATGATATGACAGGCTATTTTGAAGGAAAAAACTTTATTTATATAATGGTTGAGGCATTTGACTATATGGCAATCGATGAGAATATAACACCAACATTATATAAAATGTATAATGAAGGTATTAGTTTTCAGAATTACTATACGCCAAAATATAGTTGTACTACAGCAGAGAGTGAGTTCATTGGATTAATGTCTTTAATTCCTTCAAATGATGTATGTACACCTAATACATATATTGATAATATTTATCCACAATCAATTTATAGCTTATTTAGTAATATTGATTATCAAACATTGGGTTTTCATAATTGGACAGATGAATTTTATGAGAGAAACTACTTTCATTTAAACTATGGTGCAGATGATTACTTTGATATTGATGAATTAGAATTTTCACCATTAGTAAGTGGATGGCAATCAGATATTGAATTAATTGAAAAATCTTTACCATACTATATAGATGAAGAAAAATTTATGTCGTTTATTATAACTTCAGCTACACATTTTCCATATGATCAAAGTAGTGAAATTGGGGATAAATATCTCGATATTGTAAATGAATATTATCCTGATGATCCTGTTCATATTAATAGATATCGCTCAAAAGCTATTGAAGTAGATAAAGCATTAGAGTTATTGTTGGATTCACTAGAACAAAGTGGAGAATTAGACAATACAGTAATTGCAGTGTTCTCTGATCATCATCCACTAAATACATCATTAGATGATATCGTGACATATACAAATGTAATTGACCGAAGTTATGGATTTAATATTGATCGTACACCAGCCTTTATTTATAATAGCGAAATTGATAATCCGATAATTGTTGATGAAGTCATGAGTACATTTGATTTATTGCCAACAATTGCTAATCTGTTTAACTTAGAATTTGACCCACGTTATTACTTTGGTGTTGATATCTTTAGTGATGAAGAAAGCTTAGTAATCTTTACTAATAAAGATTGGGTAAATAATGTAGGTTATTATACCGCTAATAGCAATGAATTTACTCCATTTAATGAAGAAATTAAGCTAAGTGAACAAGAAATTGAAGCAATAAATATTAAAGTAAGCAATGCAATTAATATCAGTTTACAAATCTATGAAACAGACTATTTTTCAAAAAGAAATTTTGAAGTGAAGTATATAAAATAGGCAAAAGATAAATAGCATAGTTATTTTAACTAAAACTATTTGTCTTTTTTTTATGTAAACAATTAAGTCAAAAAATGAAAATATAGTTAGGTTTTTATTAAGATGAACTGTATACATAGAAAAAATATCAATCAAAAGAAAATTATTTATACGATTGTTAAAATAATATATTTAAATTCAATTAAATATAAAAAAATAACTAAATAGTCACATTAAACTTATATTTTCATGCTAAAATATAATAGTTATGTTAAAATATTAACAGTATAAAAAAGGAGAATTAAATGTTACATGTATTAAAGCATCCATTAATAACTCATAAGTTAGCTCAAATGAGAAAAAAAGATACTAAAATGAAGGATTTCAAACAAAATTTAGATGAAATTGCCGGTCTTATGGCTTATGAAGTTTGTCGTGATTTACCTACTGTTGATGTAGAAATCGAAACTCCAGTAGCAACTTGTATTACACAAGAAGTAGCAAATGATATTGTACTAGTTCCAATCCTTAGAGCAGGACTTGGTTTAGTAAATGGAATCAATGATTTAATTCCTACTGCAAAAGTTGGTTTTGTAGGTTTATATCGTGATGAAGATACTTTACTGCCTCATGAATATTTTGTAAAGTTACCTGATAACTTAAAAGATTCAGTAAATTTAGTGTTAGACCCAATGTTGGCAACAGGCGGGAGTGCTGTAGCTGCAATTGATGTTTTAAAAAGAGAGGGAGCTGTTAATATTAAACTTGTATGCTTAGTTGCAGCACCAGAAGGGGTTGCTTTAATTGAAAAAGAGCATCCTGATGTTGATATTTATTTAGCTGCATTAGATGAAAAGTTAAATGAAAAAGGTTATATAGTGCCAGGTCTTGGTGATGCTGGAGATCGAATTTTTGGAACAAAATAAAACACACGTTACTACAGTTTATAAATTTATTGGGAGACTTGTAAGTGGATTGTTTATTGCGTTTATATTAGGTGGATATTTAGATAAATTACTTAATGTAGAACCATTATTTATGATAGCCTTAATTATTTATGTGATATTTGGTAGTTTATATTTATTGGTAAAGGAACTAAAGTAATGAAAGATATCTTTTTAAATAATATAAAGAAAAAAACATTAATATTAATGATTATAGTAACAATATTTAGCTTTATTATATTTCAAGATGTTAATATTAGTATTGGTATTATATTAGGTTGTTTTATAAGATTAGCAGGATTTAATTCTATTATTAAAATGACAAATAGAATAGAAGCTTACAACAATCCAAAATCTAAAGCAAATTTTAATTATATTATAAGAATGCTAATGTATTGTGTGGTTATATATATTGCGATAAGTGAGGGTATTAATTTAATTGCTTTGGCAATAGGTATGTTTATACTAAACATCGTAATTATTATTGAAAGTCTAAAAGGAGGTGAAAGACGTGGAAATTAGTGAAGGTATCAATCAGATTATCTTTAAGATTGGTGATATGTATTTTTCAATTCATCAAACTATCTTTATCTGGTTTGGTATATTGATTGTTATCGGTGGGATTTTAATTTATGCTGGGAAAAAATTCCAACAAGCTGATCCAACAAAGCCACCAACAAAATTTATAGTAGTATTTGAACAACTATATGATATGTGTAAAGGGGTAATTGGAGAAAACTTAAATAGTACAACATTTCGCTATTTACCATTTATGGGAACTATGATGATTGTTATGGTAGTTTCTAACTTAGTTGGTTTAATTGGCTTACAACCTCCAACTTCAAATCTAAGTGTTAACTTAACTTTGGCACTTATGGTATTCTTCATGATACATGGACAAAATATCAAAGAAGTTGGTATTAAAGGAAAATTAAAAGCTTGGTGTGAACCAATGGCATTTTTATTCCCATTAAATGTAATTGGTGACTTAGCATTTCCAGTTGCTTTAACATTCCGTTTATTTGGGAATATTTTAGGTGGTGTAATTATTTCAAGTTTAATCTATGTAGTTGTAACGGCATTTATGCCATTTACTGGATTAATGTATATCGCAACACCATTCTTACATATGTACTTTGATATATTCTCAGGAGTAATGCAAACGTACATATTCTTTACATTAGCTTCATTCTTTATTGGTGATGCTATTGATACAACAATAGAAACAAAAATTGTATAGTATTTAACTTAACGAAAGTTAGTTGAAGATAAAATTAAATTAAAAGGAGAACAAAAATGGAATACAATGAATTTTTCGTACAAGGTATGGCTTTATTAGGTGCAGGGATTGCAATGGTTGCAGGTTTAGGTCCTGGTATTGGGCAAGGTATTGCAGCAAGTAAAGGAGCAGAAGCAGTTGGTAAAAATCCAGAAGCTCAAGGTCCAATCAGATCAATGATGGTATTAGGTATCGCTTTAGCGGAAACAACAGGTATTTATGCTTTCTTAATAGCTTTAATCTTAATATTCTTCAAGGGGTAATATTAACTAAAAACAAAGGAGAAATTTTATGGAAATAGAAATCCTAAATTATTTAAGAGTAAGTTATGAAGATATGATATTAGTTTTCATAAGTACATTATTAATTGTGTTTATTGCCAAAAAATATTTTTGGGTACACGTTGTTAATTATGTTCAAAAAAGAGAAGATTTCATAATTAATGAATTAAAAGAAGCTAATGACAAGTTAGCTGAATCAGAAGAAATAAATCAACAAGCAAAAGCTAAATTAAAAGAAATTAATACAAAAGCAAATGAAATTATTGAGGATTCTAAATCACAAGCATTATTAAAAGCTAAGGAAATTGAAGAAGCTTCAAGAATAGAAGTTGCAAGTATTAAAGAAAAAGCAATGAAAGATATTGATAATCAAAGAGCAAAATCACTTGAAGAAATGAAAAGTGAAATTGGTGAAATTGCAATTCTTGCAGCAAATAAAATTGTTAAGAAAGAAATCAATAAAGAAACACATCAAGATTATATTGATGAATTTATTGAAAAGGCTATTGAAGCTTAATGAACAGTTTAATATGTCAAAATTATGCTAATGCTTTAAAAGATTTAGCTTTAGAAAATGATAAATTGATAAAATATCGTGAAGATATAAATACAATTATCAATTTGTTTGATGAAAACAATGATTTATTGACTTTTATTAATCATCCAAATATTTTAAAAGAAGATAAGAAAAACTTAGCTAAAGAGATATTTGATGTTGATAAAATTATTTTGAATTTTATTATGGTTTTAATAGATAAAAGTTATATTCAGTACTTACATGGAATAGCTTTTGATTTTAATAAACTAGTTAATATTGAATTAAACGTTAAAGAAATTGAATGTTATAGTGCTAGTGTTTTAAGTGATGATCAAAAAGCAAAACTTGAAGCGATGTTAGAAAAAAAATATCAAACAGGTATTGTAATTAATTATTTAATTGATGAATCATTATTAGCAGGTATTAAACTATATGTTGATGGACAAGTTATTGACAATAGTGCAGTTAGCAAATTAGCGAAATTAAAAGAAGAGGTTGAAAATATCGCCTTAAAGATAGAGGTATAAGATGAGTGTAAAACCAGAAGATATAAGTAAAATTATAAAAGAAACAATCGCTAAATATGATGGCGAACTTGAAGTTTCTGAAAAGGGTAGCGTTATCTCTGTTGGTGATGGGATTGCTCGTATTCATGGATTATCTAATGCCATGTCAAGTGAACTATTAGAGTTTTCTAATGGTGTCTATGGGATGGTTATGAACTTAGAGGAAGATCATGTTGGAGCATCATTATTAGGAGATGATACAGGTATTAAAGAAGGTGATGATGTAAAAAGAACAGGACGCATCGTTGAAGTTGGAGTTGGAGATGAATTATTAGGACGTGTAGTTAATCCATTAGGACAAGCTATTGATGGACTTGGAGAAATCAAAACAAAAAATCAAAGACCTGTTGAAAGAATTGCACCTGGTGTTATGACTAGAAAAAGTGTACACCAACCTTTAATGACAGGATTAAAAATTATTGATGCAATGATTCCAATTGGTAAAGGACAAAGAGAACTTATCATTGGAGACCGTGAGACTGGTAAAACAGCTATTGCTATTGATACTATTCTTAATCAAAAAGGACAAAATGTTAATTGTATATACGTAGCTATTGGGCAAAAAGCAAGTACTATTGCGCAAATTGTTGAAAAGCTAAGAGTACATGGAGCAATGGAATATACAACAATTGTTGCAGCAACTGCAAGTGATGCTGCACCTATTCAATATCTTGCACCTTATGCAGGTTGTGCAATTGGTGAAGAGTGGATGGAACAAGGTAAAGATGTATTAATTATTTATGATGATTTAAGTAAACATGCTGTTGCTTATCGTGCGATGTCTTTACTATTAAGAAGACCACCAGGAAGAGAAGCTTATCCTGGGGATGTATTCTATTTACATTCAAGATTATTAGAAAGAGCTGCTAAATTAAATGAAGAGTATGGTGGAGGGTCAATGACGGCTTTACCTATTATTGAAACTCAAGCAGGTGATATTAGTGCTTATATACCAACAAATGTAATTTCTATTACTGATGGACAAATATTCTTACAAACTGAATTATTTAATTCAGGAAATAGACCAGCTGTTGATAGTGGACTTTCAGTTTCACGTGTAGGATCAAGTGCTCAAACTAAAGCGATGAAACAAGTGGCTAGTACACTTAAATTAGATTTAGCTCAATATACAGAGTTATTAGCCTTCACACAATTTGGAAGTGATTTAGATCCTATTACTCAAGCTACGATAGATAAAGGTGCAAGATTAACTGAGCTATTAAAGCAAAGTCAATACTCACCATTAACTATGCCTTATCAAGTAGTATCTTTATTTGCTGCTAAGTATGGTTTCTTAGTTAATGTAGCTGTTGAAGATGTAAAAGATTATGAAGAGAAACTTCATGATAATTTCAAAACTATCAACAATGCATTAATTGAAGAATTAAGTGCTAAAGAAGCAATTAGTGAAGAGCTAGAATCTAAATTAAAAGCAGTAATTGAGGAATTTACTAATAATTATAAAACTAAATATGAGGCATAATTATGGCAGTAAATAAACAAGCTATAAAAGCTAGAATTAAATCAATTAATGCTACTAAAAAAATTACTAGTGCCATGCAATTAATTGCTAATGCAAAGCTTGCAAAGCAAAGAAATGAAATGGAAAAAAATAAAGAATATGCAACACTATTACGAGCGGTTATCAATGATGTACTTGCAAAAAATAGTGATGTAGATAGTAAATATTTAAAAATAAAAACTTCTCAAAAATCATTATATATAGTGTTTACAAGTGACCTTGGTCTGTGTGGCGGATATAATGCAAATATGGGTAAGCTTGCATTAGAATCAATTAAACAAGATGATGATGTAATAGTAGTTGGAACAAAATTATTTAAATCTTTAAAGAAAAAAGGATTAAATGTTATCAATGAATTTCAAAGTGTAGATGATGTAACAATTGATATTATTAAAGATTTAGTAGATATTGCGTTATTAAAATATTTAGATAATGAAATTGGTTCTATTAAAGTTATTTATACTGAATTTATTAACACTATGACTTTTGAGGCAAAGGAATTAACAATTTTACCAGTTGAAATTGAGAAGACTAATATGCCAGGCTTAAAGAAAGAAACAATATTTGAGCCAAGTGCAGATGAAATATTAAACAATTTGATTCCAATGATGGTACAAAATATTACTTATTCACTGTTATTAGAAACAAAAACTGCAGAACAAGGAGCAAGACGTCTAGCAATGGATGCAGCTACTACTAATGCAGAAGAATTAAATGATAAATTAGTATTAGCGTATAATCAGGCTCGACAATCAGCAATTACTCAAGAAATTACTGAAATTGTTGCTGGTGCTGATGCAATATAGAAGGATACTTTATGGAAAAAAATATAGGAAAAATTATTCAAGTAATTGGTCCGGTTGTAGATATTAGATTTTCACATGGTGCTTTACCATCATTAAAAAATGCAATTGTTGTAGATTTAGGTGATGATAAAACATTAGTTGTTGAAGCAGCTCAACACGTTGGTGATGATGTTGTTAGATGTATTGCAATGGGATCAACTGATGGATTAGTACGTGGAATGCCATGTACAGATACAAAAGATTTTATTAGAGTGCCAGTAGGAAATGATGTTTTAGGACGTATGTTTAATGTACTTGGTGAAGAAATAGATGGAAAAGAAAAATTATGTAAAGATGTAACAACTTTACCAATTCATCGTAGCGCTCCATCATTTGCTGAGCAACAAACTGTAGCTGAAGTATTAGAAAC
This sequence comes from uncultured Erysipelotrichaceae bacterium, assembly GCA_964371715.1. GTDB lineage: Bacteria > Bacillota_I > Bacilli_A > Erysipelotrichales > Erysipelotrichaceae > CAYJNO01. Next base: position 43,901 of record CAYJNO010000008.1, read on the forward strand.
TGGTATTAAAGTAATCGATTTATTATGTCCTTATGCTCGTGGTGGTAAAGTTGGATTATTCGGTGGTGCTGGAGTTGGTAAAACAGTATTAATGCAAGAATTAATTCACAATATTGCAAAAGAGCATGGTGGTCAATCAGTAGTAGCAGGTGTTGGAGAAAGAACACGTGAAGGTAATGACATGTATCATGAAATGGATGAATCAGGAGTTTTAAGTAAAACTGTATTAGTTTACGGACAAATGAATGAGTCACCAGGAGCAAGAATGCGTGTTGCTTTAAGTGGACTAACGATGGCTGAATATTTTAGAGATTATCAAAATCAAGATGTTTTATTATTCGTTGATAATATCTTTAGATTTACACAAGCAGGTTCTGAGGTGTCGGCTTTATTAGGTCGTATGCCATCAGCAGTTGGATACCAACCAACTCTTGCAACTGAAATGGGGCAATTACAAGAAAGAATCACTTCTACTGATAAAGGTTCTATTACATCAATTCAAGCTATTTATGTACCAGCAGATGACTTAACCGATCCAGCTCCTGCCACAGCTTTCACGCACTTAGATGCTAAAACGGTATTAGACCGTGGAATTGCTGCCTTAGGTATTTATCCTGCAGTAGATCCATTAGAATCAGCTTCTCGTATCCTAGATCCTTTAGTAGTTGGTGAAGCACATTATGAAACAGCAAGAGGTGTTCAATCTTTATTACAACGTTATAAAGAGTTACAAGATATTATCGCAATCTTAGGTATGGATGAATTATCAGATGAAGATAAAGTAATTGTAAACCGTGCTCGTCGTGTAAGAAACTTCTTATCACAACCATTCAATGTTGCTGAAAAATTTAGTGGTATGGATGGGCGTTATGTACCTTTAGAAGATACAGTTAATAGCTTTAGTGAGATATTACTTGGGAAATATGACCATCTACCAGAACAAGCATTTATGATGTGTGGTACAATTGAAGATGTAGTTAAAAAAGCTAAGGATTTAGGTTATAATGCTTAATATTAAAATCATTACTCCTTTTGGATTATATGATAGCTTAACTGCAAAAATTGTAAATGTCAGAACAAGTGATGGACAACGTGGTATTTTACCAAACCATTTACCTTTGGTAACAACTCTAGAAATATCTAAAATGGAAATTGAAACAGAAAGTGAAAGAAGAACATATACGATAAGTGGTGGATTATTTTACTTAGATGATGAAAACAATGTCTCAATCTTAGTTGATACAATTGAAAATGTTGATGATATTGATGTTGAAAGAGCAAAAATAGCAAAAGAAAAAGCTGAAAAAATTATTTCAAGTAAAGGAAGTAATCATGAAATGATGCTTGCTGAGATTTCTTTGAAAAAAGCAATAAATAGAATTTCAAATTCAAAATAATGAATGTAGATAATATTGTAGATTTAATCATTTATGTCTTTTGTTTTATAGCTAGCATGTATGCTTTAGAATCAATCAATTTTGAAAAGTTTATTAAAAAGAATAAAGTGGCAAGTGCCTGGTTATTATATTTATTGTTAGCATTTAGTTTAGCTTATTTAACAGCTCAATTCTTATTTGCGATAAATATTTTTGGATAATTTAAACTAACGATAGCTTATAGCTATCGTTTTTTTCTTTTCTGCTAAAGAATAAAAAATGATATAATATTTAAAATGGAGGATATTATGGAAGCAATTAAAAGAAGTGAAGTAAAAATTGAAAATACATGGAATACAAGTGATATATTTAGTACAAATGAAAAATGGCAAAAGACCTTAGACCATTGCATTGAAGAATTTAAATCTTTTAAAAATTTTGAAGGGGAATTAAATAACGCTAAATCTTTATTAGATTTTTTTGAAAAACTAGAAGAAGTAACTCGTACATTTCAATCAGTATATCATTATGCAGTATTAAATAATGATGTAGATATTAGTAATAGTGATAGTTATGCCAACCTAGCAAAAGTCAAAGAAGCTAGCGTTAAATTTAATCAGTCTTTAGCTTTTAGCAATGTAGAAATATTGAAAATTGATAATAGTAAATTAGAAGGTTTTTATAATGAAATTCCAGCATTAAGAAAATATGAACGTTCAATAAAAGAAATTATGCGTGATAAAAATCATACTTTAACAGAAAAAGAAGAATCTTTACTTGCTTTAATGGGAGAAATAAATCAAAGTCCAAAAGATACTTTTATGATTTTAAATAATGCTGATATGAAGTTTGATGATGCAATAGATGCAAATGGTTATACTCATCGTTTATCAAATGCTAGTTATTTATCATTATTATCAAATAAAGATAGAGTGCTTAGAGAAGATGCATTTAAAAAATTATTTAAAGGTTATGGCAGTTTAAATAATACATTAGCCCAAATTTTATCAACTCAAAATAAAATGTTAGCTACAAATGCAACAGCTAGAAATTTTAACAGTGCAATTGAGGCATCATTGCATAATACTAATGTTCCAATAGAGACTTATCATAATCTAATTAAAACAGTACATTCAAAAATTGGTGTATTACATAAATATATGGCTTTAAGAAAAAAAGTATTAAATGTCGAAGAATTACATATGTATGATTTATACGTACCAATGTTGGATGAATATAATATTAGCGTACCTTTTGAAGAAGCAGTTAATAATGTTTTAGAATCAACAATGATTCTAGGAAAAGATTATTATCAAACACTAAAAAAAGGTTTTGAATCAAGATGGGTTGATATTTATGAAAATATAGGTAAAAGAAGTGGTGCCTATTCGATGGGTGTAAATGTTCATCCTTTTGTACTGATGAATTATAGCGAAACATTAGATAGTGAATTTACTTTAGCTCATGAAATGGGACATGCAATGCATTCATATCTATCAACTAGAAATCAAAATTATTTAGATTCAAAATATGTTATTTTTGTCGCTGAAGTAGCTTCTACTTGTAATGAGGCATTATTGATGGATTATTTATTAAAAAATAATGATGATATTAAATTTAAAGCATTCTTAATTAATCACTTTTTAGAGCAATTTAGAACTACCTTATATCGTCAATGTATGTTTGCAGAATTCGAGTTAAAAATAAGTGAATTACAACAAAGTGGTGTTGCTCTTAGTAAGGATGTTTTAAATAAAGAATACTATAAATTAAATAAGTTTTATTATGGTGATGATGTATTTGTGGATGAAGAAATTGCATTAGAATGGTCACGCATACCACATTTCTATTTTAACTACTATGTTTATCAATATGCAACGGGATTTAGTGCTGCTATGGCTCTATCTAAAAAGATAATAAATCGAGAAGAGAATGCTGTTGAAAATTACTTAAATTTCTTAAAAGGTGGATGCAGTAAATCACCTATTGACCTATTAAAAGATGGAGGAGTTGATATGAGTACTCCAAAACCAATAGAGGAAGCATTGGACTTATTTGATTCATTAATTGAAGAATTAGAAAATATCATGTGTAATTAGTGATAGTAGCAGTATTTAATTTATGCTATAATAAAAAAGTTAGATAAATAACTATATGAGGTAATAAATGAATTTTTTAGAAGAAGGTTTTGATTTACTAATAAGTGCATGGGAGTACTTTGTTATCCCATTTATTATAGCTTTAATATTAGTTCCGGTATGTAAAAAAATAGGTTTATTTTTAGGTGTGTATGCAGAAGAAAATAACCGTACTGTTCATAGTGGTAAAATTGTAAGAATGGGTGGATTAGCAATATATCTTGCATTTATTATTAGTGCATCACTGATATTAAGTGTAGATAATACTTTTTTAGCAATAATTATTGGTGGTGCAGTAGTATTTACTGGTGGACTTTTAGATGACATATATAATTTAAAACCAATTGTAAAAATTGGATTCCAATTAGCTGGTGCCTTAATAGCGATTGTTTTTGGTGATATCAGCTTATCTACAATAACTTTACCATTCATTATAATAGATACTACTGCAATATCATTTTTCATTTCATTAATTTGGATAGTTGGTGTTTCGAATGCTATTAATTTAATTGATGGATTAGATGGATTAAGTGGTGGAATAAGTTTTATTGTATTATGTGTAATTGGTATGATAGGTTTTTTTATGGGACGTTTAGATATATCAATGCTATCAGCAATATTAGCTTTTTCAATTTTAGGATTCTTGCCATATAATTTCAATCCTGCTTCTATTTTTATGGGAGATTGTGGTGCATTATTTTTAGGTTATATGATTGCTTGTATATCTTTGTTAGGATTTAAAACATCAGCGTTTATAACACTAGGTTTTCCAATAATTATCTTGGCGGTTCCACTTGCAGATACTGCATTAGCTATTATAAGAAGAAAAATTAAAGGTCAAAGAATTTCTGAAGCTGATCGTGATCACTTACACCATGTTTTAATGTTAAAAATGGGTTTAAATCATCGAAATACAGTATTAGTTCTTTATACTGTTACAGCACTTTTTGGATTAAGTGCATTAATAACGTTTTATAGTAAAATTTTAGGTATGATTTTATTAATAATATTAAGTTTTATAGCTTGGATTTTTATTGAAGCTACAGGAATGATTAATCCGAAATTTCATCCAGTTATTGGATTGTGTAGAAGAATTACTAAACATCCAAAGAAAAGTTTTGATGCAAAATTTGAGGCAAATAGAATACATAAAAATGAGAATTAATTCTCATTTTTTTTAATGTTTTATACAATTATAGTCAAAACAAAATGTATACATTAAAACTTCTTGTTTTATTGTTAACAAATACCTTAGAATAATTGACAATTACTTTTTAAATACCTATAATTGAATGGTATAGGAGGACTAAATAATGTCAGTAAAAGTAGCAATTAATGGTTTTGGACGTATTGGACGTTTAGCATTCAGACAAATGTTCGGTGCAGAAGGGTATGATATCGTAGCAATTAACGATTTAACAAGCCCATCTATGTTAGCTCATTTATTAAAATATGATACAGCACAAGGTAGATATGCTGGTCAAGTTGAAGCTGGTGAAGATTCAATTACAGTAAATGGAAAAACAATCAAAATTTACAAAGAAAGAGACCCAAAAAACTTACCTTGGGGAGAATTAGATGTAGATGTAGTATTAGAATGTACAGGATTCTTCGCAGGAAAAGATAAATCACAAGCTCATATTGATGCTGGTGCAAAAAAAGTAGTTATCAGTGCTCCTGCTGGAAATGATTTACCAACTGTAGTATTTGGTGTAAATGAATCAATCTTAACAGCAGAAGATACAATCATCTCTGCAGCTTCATGTACAACAAACTGCTTAGCTCCAATGGCTGATACTTTAAATAAGTATGCAGAAATTCAATCAGGTATCATGACAACTGTTCATGCTTACACAGGAGATCAAATGACTCTTGATGGACCTCACCCTAAAGGTGATTTAAGAAGAGCAAGAGCTGCTGCTGCTAATATTGTACCTAACTCTACAGGTGCTGCTAAAGCTATCGGTTTAGTTTGCCCAGAGTTAAATGGTAAATTAGTAGGAAGTGCTCAACGTGTTCCAGTTGTAACTGGATCAAGCACAATTTTAGTTGCTGTTGTTAAGGGAACTGATGTAACTGTTGAAGGAATCAATGCAGCTATGAAAGCAGCATCTAATGATTCTTACGGATATACTGAAGAGCAATTAGTATCTTCTGATATTATCGGAATTACTGAAGGTTCTTTATTTGATGCTACTCAAACTTTAGTTACTAAAGTTGGAGAAGATACTTATCAAATACAAGTTGTTTCTTGGTATGACAATGAAAACAGCTACACTAGCCAAATGGTTAGAACTATTAAATATTTCTCTGAATTATCTAAATAGTAAAATAAATTTAGAATCACACACTGGTGTGATTCTTTTTTTTATATTAATATTCAATAGAGTTCATTATTTAATATTGAAGTAAGATATACCTTAATTTATAAATCTAAATATAAATTATTAAAGTTAATAATATAATGATACAAATTTAATTACACATGTATAAATGTTATGTTGTTTACTTCATTTTTTTACAGTTCATTACATTTTGAATTCCAAAAAATATTAAAGTTGTAAAATGATTTCATTAGAGAGAAACAACATGAAAAAAATCAAAGTATTAAGAAAATCATTGCTTGTATCATTATCATTATTATTAGTAATTAATTTATCTTTTGTATCATTTGCAGCAGAAGATACACAAAATAAAAATAGTCAAAATGAAGACGGTGTAACAAATACACCAGATCCAAGTGTAACACCTGATACAAGACCTGAAGTTGAAATTGAGGATGATCAGACTCCAGAAATTGTAATTGAAGATGAAGATACTCCTGAATCTGGGGCTGCATGGGCATTATTAAACTTAATTCTTACTAATGTAGTAGTGATTGCTTCTATTTATATGTTGTTTAGACACTTCAAAGATAAAGAAGATGATGAAGAAAATAAAGAAAAAGGTAATGAAAGAAAATTAGAAAAAAAAGGTAGATATAGAATTATAAGTATTGTAGTTGCAATTATAAGTATAATTACATTTATCTTAACTGAAGACATGACATTGCCTATGATAATTGTCGATAGATGGACACCATTAATGGTGGTGTACGCTTTAGTACAATCATTAGTAGCTTATAAATCAAAACAAGAATACAAAGATAGAGAAGAAGTAGAAACGCAACAATAATTGAATATACGATAATCAATATATTTCAATAATAAATTAAAGATGTTAGTGATTAAGGTTATTTAATTATTAGCATCTTTTTTAGTGACAAATCATAACGATAGTAAATGAATTTATAAAATTAAAGATATCTGTAAATCATAGTGGAAATGAAAAATATTATTTTAATTCTTTAAAGCTATTACCTTGACCAACCAATAATTTTTATTTATAGTTTTAAAAATTAGAGGAGAAAACTATGAAAAAAATAATGAACACAAAAAAAATTGTTCTATCTATCATTTTACTATTATTTAGCTTTAGTTATCTTAAAGTTTTAGGAAGTAATAATCTACCGTTAATAGCTGGTGTACAAATAACGGATGATAATGCTTCAAATGTATTTGGAGATAACACAGTAATATATGATATAGACTCTAAAACTTTAATATTAAATAATGCATCTATTAATTACGATAGTGATGAGTATATTATAAAATTTTATGATGAGTTAAACCTAGAATTAATAGGAGATTCAACTATTACAAACATGTTTGGTGGAGGTATAACAGGTGTTTCAACATCAGATAGTTCAGCTAAATTAAACATTAACACCGACGGTAAAATCACCATTAATGCAGGTAGTAACGACTCTGCCCATGGTGTAAACACAGCTATCCAGATTGATAAAGGTTATTTAATAGCTAATGCAATAGGACCAAGATCGCATGGAGTAAATTCATCGATCTTAGGTAATGGTGGGAAAATAATTGTATCTGCAGCAGGTGCAGATGGACATGGAGTAAATTCATCTGTAGAAGGTCTTGGAGCTGATATACTTGCGACTTCAAAAACAGGTTTTGGTATAAATGGATCTTTAACATCTAAGTGTGGTGAAATAAGATCATATGGAAATGAAAGTAAAACTGCGCTTGAGGGTTTTGGTTCATCGATAAATGCTGCACTAACATTCACAGACTATACTAATGAAATAAATACCCCAATAATTAAATATGGAGATAACCCAGATAATACAACACTATATGATGGAGATATTAATCTATTTGGCCATAATATAGTAAATGTACTAAAACCAGATTACATTGAAGTTACTTATCCAAAGTGTGCTATTGTAAATCCACCAGAGGAAATACCTACTCCACCAGAAACTCCAAATGCAAAAGTAGAAGTAATAAAAAAAGTACAAGATATACCAGCTTATGTAGGTATACCATTTGCATATACATTAACAGTAAAAAATACAGGTGAACAAAACCTAACTGATGTAAGTATTAATGATACATTCTTTAATATTGAAGAGGTAAGAAATAGTGTTAAACTGACATTAAATAACATAGATTTAATAGTTAATGATGATTATAGATGGGATGAGAATATTTTAGTTCTAAATAAATTGGATATAGGTGAAGCAATTATAGTTGAGTATGAATATACTCATGATAGTATTAATAATAATTTGGAAAATAATGTACTTGTAACAACTAAAGATCCAATTACTGATGAAGAGATAAAAGATGAAGCAACAATCGATAAAGAAGTAGAAGAAATACCAAATGCAAAAGTAGAGGTAATAAAAGAAGTACAAGATATACCAGCTTATGTAGGTATACCATTTGCATATACATTAACAGT
>CAYJNO010000008.1:52320-75909 GCA_964371715.1 uncultured Erysipelotrichaceae bacterium
AAACTGACATTAAATAACATAGATTTAATAGTTAATGATGATTATAGATGGGATGGCAATATTTTAGTTCTAAATAAATTAGATATAAATGATGTTATTATAATGACTTATCATTATACAAGTAATGTAGTAACAAATTATGAAAATAGAGTTACAATCACTACAAAGGACAAAGTTACTGATAAAGAAATAATTGAAAAAGATGAAGCAAGTAAAGATGTAATAGAAAATCTAGTAGTGATACCAACCACTACACCTACCATTATTCCATCGAATACTCCTATAGTAGTACCATCCACTATTCTACCAGCAATACCACAACCAGTAACACCTAGTGTAATACCTACAGCGACTCCACAAGTTACCATAAAACCAATTTTATCACCATCAATTTCACCAAGTATTGAAGCAACAATAGTACCAACAACTAATATTACAATTGAACCAACAATAAATCCTACAGTTGTGCCAACAAAACCACCGATTATTATTACACCACCAAAACCTGGAATATTGCCAGATAAAATACAAATAGATGATGTTGATATTGATGAAGATGATTACACAATTGAAGATGATAAATTAATTATAAAACCATCAGTATATGAAGATCTAGAAGATGGTAAATACATTATTAGATTTGAATATGGTAATGAAGTATTTGAGGATGAATTAATTATTGATAATGGAACACCGGAAGTGGCTAGTTTTAGTGCATGGAGTTTATTTGATCTGGCAATGACAGTTTTAACAGTATTGATGATGATAGTATTTTTTGTAATCACAAGAAAAAAAGAAAATATTGATATAAATGATAAAATTGATCAGGAAAAATTAGAAAAGATAATTGAAGATGATGAAAAACAAATAAGAGAAAGAAAAATTGTCTTTAGAATATTGTCAATTTTAATAGTAATTATTACTGTTATATTATTGTGTATAACACAAGATTTCACTTTACCTATGATAATATTTGATGAATGGAGTTTATATTTTGCAATATTAGCTATGATGGATATTTTATTATTTATTGTATTTTACATCTATATAAAAAAAACAAGTGAAGAAGAAATAATCGAAAAATTAAATTCATAGAAACTGAGGATTTAGATCCTTAGTTTTTATATTGTAGCGCTTACAATATCCGGAAATAAAACTGTATGCGTTTACAAGTGATTTTTTTAACAAATTAGCTTGCAACTTATGAAATAGAGGAGTAAAATAAAAGTTGTAAAAAGTGATTAAATTCACAAGGAGGAGTTTTGAATGGAAGACAAAGCAGTATTGGCTCAAAAAGAAATTAACAAGTTAGTTGAAAATGGATTAAAAGCACTTGAAGAGTATTTAAGCTATGACCAAGAAAAGGTAGATTTTGTAGTTGCAAAAGCATCTGTTGCTGCATTAGATCAACATGGTTCTTTAGCAAAAATGGCTGTTGAAGAAACTAAACGAGGAATATTTGAGGATAAAGCTGTAAAAAATTTATTTGCGTGTGAATATGTAGTAAATCATATGAGACATACAAAAACAGTTGGAATTATTGATGAAGATGAAGTTGCAGGATTAACATACATTGCAGAACCAGTGGGGGTAGTTGCAGGTATTACTCCAGTTACAAATCCAACATCAACTGTAATATTTAAAAGTTTAATTAGTCTTAAAACTCGAAATCCAATTATATTCGGATTTCACCCTAGTGCTCAAAAGTGTTCAGTTGAAGCAGCAAAAGTTGTTAGAGATGCAGCTATAAAAGCAGGGGCTCCAAAAAATTGTATTCAATGGATTGAACATCCAAGTATGGAAGCTACTTCAGCTTTAATGAATCATGAAGGAATTGCAACAATACTTGCTACTGGTGGTAATGCAATGGTTAAAGCAGCTTATAGTTGTGGAAAACCGGCACTAGGTGTTGGAGCAGGAAATGTACCGGCATATATTGAAACAACTGCAAATATTAAGCAAGCTGTAAATGATGTAGTAATGTCAAAGGCATTTGATAACGGTATGATTTGTGCTTCAGAGCAAGCTGTTATTGTTGATAAAGAAATCTATGATGATGTCAAAGGCTTATTCTTAAATTACAAAGTGCATTTTGTAAATAAAAAGGAAAAAGAATTATTAGAGTTATATATGTTTGGTGTAAAATCATATGCAAAAAATGTAGCTGATGGAAAACTTAATCCAGCAGTTGTTGGGCAAAGTGCTCATTGGATTGCAAAGGAAGCAGGATTTAACGTACCGGTTGAAACAAGTATATTAATTGCTGAATGTAAAGAAGTTGGTGATGTAGAACCTTTAACTGGTGAAAAATTATCTCCAGTATTAGCTATGTTAAAAGCTGAAAATATTGAAGATGGACTAAAAAAATCAGATGATATGGTAATGTATCACGGAGTTGGACATACTGCAGCAATTCATACTTCAAATAATGAATTAGCAAAAAGATTTGGACAAAAAATTAAAGCTTGTCGTATAGTACATAATTCACCATCAACATTTGGTGGAATCGGTAATGTATATAATTCATTTATCCCATCATTAACACTTGGTTGTGGATCGTATGGTCGTAATTCAGTATCAGATAACGTAAGTGCAATTAACTTATTGAATGTTAAAAAAATAGGAAGAAGAAAAAATAATATGCAATGGTTTAAAGTTCCTTCAAAAATTTATTTCGAAAGAGATTCGATTGAATATTTAAAATCGATGCACGATGTAGAAAGAGTATTTATTGTAACAGATAGAATGATGGTTGATTTAGGATTCATCTCTAAAATTAATGATATTTTAAATAAAAGACGTAATAAAGTTCAAGTACAGTTATTCTGTGATGTAGAGCCAGATCCAAGTATTCAAACAGTGAAAAAAGGTTTAGCTTTAATGGAAAGCTTTAAGCCAGACACAATTATCGCAATTGGTGGTGGTTCACCAATGGATGCTGCAAAAGGAATGTGGTTATTCTATGAACAACCTGATGTAAACTTTGATGATTTAAAACAAAAATTTATGGATATTAGAAAACGTGCATTTAGATATCCAGAACTTGGTAAAAAATCACAACTAGTATGTATTCCTACAACTTCTGGAACAGGATCTGAAGTAACTCCGTTTGCTGTTATTACAGATAAAGAAGAAAATAAAAAATACCCATTAGCTGATTATAGCTTGACACCAACAGTTGCAATTGTAGATCCACAACTAACAACAAATTTACCACCAGTTGTTACAGCTGATACAGGTATGGATGTATTAACTCATGCCACTGAAGCTTATGTATCTGTTTTAGCGAATGACTTTACAGATGGATTAGCATTACAAGCCATCAAAATGGTATTTGACTATTTACCAAGATCAGTATCAAATGGTAAAAATGATCCTGAAGCACGTGAGAAAATGCATAATGCAGGAACACTTGCAGGTATGGCATTTGCTAATGCATTCTTAGGTATAAACCATTCATTAGCACATAAAGTTGGTGGGGAATTCCATACACCACACGGTAGAAGTAATGCAATATTAATGCCACATGTTATTAGATATAATGGTACTAAACCATCTAAGCCTGGTATTTGGCCAAAATATAACTATTATCGCGCAGATGAAAGATATTGTGAAATTGCAAAAGCTATTGGTTTAAAATTCAACACAGTTCAAGAAGGTGTTGAAGCATATGCAAAAGCATGTCATGATTTAGGTGTAGAAGTTGGAATCAAAATGAGCTTCAAAGAACAAGGAATTGATGCAAAAGCATGGGAAGACAATTTAGAAAAAATTGCATACCTTGCATATGAAGATCAATGTTCACCAGCAAACCCTAGATTACCAATGGTTAGTGAAATGATTGAAATCTTAAAAAAATCTTATACAGGATAATAACTCCTATTAAATTAATATATGACACAAAAATAACCTTCAATACTTGAAGGTTATTTTTACATTTGTAACATAGTTTAGTGTTAGTAAACATAATGTTTAAAAAAAAATAACATTTTTATTGCAATTTTTAAAAAATTAGTTATAATTAAATAAGTTTTATAAATGTAATCAATAAGTTTAGTGTAACTAAACAGGGAGGTGTAGCTTTGGATATAGGTAATCGAATAAAATCACTTAGAAATAAAATGGGATTAACATTAGAAGAACTTGCAAGCAGGACAGAGCTTACAAAAGGATTCTTATCACAACTAGAACGAAACTTGACATCCCCTTCAATTACAACATTACAAGATATCGCAGAAGCGTTAGGTGTTAATTTAGAGCAATTTTTTAAAGAAGAGAAAAATGAAAAAATTGTATTTACTAAAGATGATTACTTTATTGATGAAAAAGAAGATTCTACAATTAATTGGATTGTACCAAATGCTCAAAAAAACGAAATGGAACCTATAATTTTAGAGTTATCAACCAACGGGAAATCAAAGGAAATATTACCTCATGAAGGAGAAGAGTTTGGTTATGTCATCAGTGGTAAAATAAGTTTAGTAAACTTAGAAACAAATAAAAAGCACGTAATAAAAAAAGGGGAAACATTTTATATTAACGGAAGTTTTGCACACTGTTTGGTAAATGAAAATCATCAAAAAGCAGTAATACTATGGGCATGTTCGCCGCCAATATTTTAAGGGAGAAAATCATGAAAAAAATTATTCAATTTAAAAACATTGTTAAAGAGTTCGATGGACAAATTGTATTAAAAGGGATAAACCTTGATATAAATGAGAATGAGTTTGTAACATTACTTGGACCATCAGGTTGTGGTAAAACAACTCTTCTAAGAATATTAGGTGGTTTTTTAAATCAGAATGAGGGAGATATTATTTTTGATGGTAAAAATATAAATGATTTACCAGCGTACAAAAGAGAAGTCAATACAGTTTTCCAAAAGTATGCATTATTTCCACATTTAAATGTATATGACAATATTGCTTTTGGATTAAAAATAAAAAAACAAAGTAAAGATATTATTCAACAAAAAGTAAGACGTATGTTAGCTTTAGTAGGCCTTGATGGATATGAAAAAAGAGATGTTACTTCTTTATCTGGAGGGCAACAACAACGTATCGCTATTGCAAGAGCATTAGTTAATGAACCAAGTGTTTTATTACTTGATGAACCTCTAGGAGCATTAGATTTCAAACTAAGAAAAGAAATGCAATTAGAACTTAAAAAAATTCAACAGGAAGTTGGAATTACATTTATATTTGTTACACATGACCAAGAAGAAGCATTAACCATGTCTGATAAAATAGTTGTAATGAAAGATGGTGAAATACAGCAAATCGGTACACCATTGGAAATATATAATGAGCCTATAAATGAATATGTTGCTGGCTTTATCGGGGAATCAAATATTATTGATGGAGTGATGAAGGAAGATTACTTAGTTAGCTTTGATGATAAAGATTATGAATGTGTTGATTTTGGATTTAAACAAAATGAAGAAGTCGATATTGTTGTTAGACCTGAAGATATTGACATCTGTAATCGTAATGAAGGGTTATTAAATGGTATTGTAAAATCAGTATTATTTAAAGGAGTGCATTACGAAATAATAACTGAAACTGTATCAGGAACTTCAATTACGGTTAAGATGCATGTATTAAAAAATAATGATTTTATAAATGAAGCTCAAAAAGAAAAAATTTCAGCAAGTGATTTCTTTGTAGATATTGAAGATGTACCAAATTTAAAAGAAGCTGATATCATCGCAAAGGCAAACGCACAAGCTTGGACATTTGATAATGAAGATATCTCTATTAATAAAGTTTTATATGAATTAGATGAAAAAGTCGGTGTTTATTTATGCACATTTGAAACTGCAAAAGGTACTAGAATTACAATTAAAATTACTGTTACTAAACCTGTTTACACAGAAGATAAAAAATCAAATATTGGGATAATGGCATTTGACTTCTATACTACAGTTGAAGAAATCAAAGAAAGTATTGCATTAGATACAGATCTTAAAACCTGGGCAAGTGCTAGTGCTTGGACATTAGATATGGAAGAAGTAATAGATATATATGATGTAAAATATGATTTTGATGAGGAAGAAATTGTAGAAGGTGATTATGAAATAACATTTGCTACAAAAGGTCGTGAAATTAAAATTCATACAACTGATTTTGTTGAAGAAAATAAAAAAGTAGGTCTTAAATTTAATAAGGAAGATATTCATGTAATGAATAAAAAAGGTAGTTATTAATGAAATCTTTTGCTAAGTTACTATATCCGTACATTGGTTGGTTAGCAATAATGGTAGCCTTACCAATGTTAATGATTGTGTTTTATGCCTTTACTACATCAGGTAATGATGTTTTACAATTTAAATTTACTTTGGAACATTTTTTAAGGTTTTTTAGTGATGATATATTCCCAAGTGTTATGTATAGATCATTGGTTCTTGCATTCTTTGTAACAATCATTTGTTTGTTATTAGGATATCCTATGGCATATTGTATGGCTAAACTAAAGCCAAACTCTCAAGTAACAATACTGCTACTTGTAACATTGCCAATGTGGATAAATATGTTAGTAAGAACATATGCTTGGTTAGGTATTTTAAATGATGCACCTATAAGTAGTGAGGTTAAAGTATATATTGGTATGATTTATAACTTCATTCCATTTATGATTTTACAAATTTATACTTCATTAAGTAAAATGGATCAAAATTTAATTGTAGCTAGTTCTGATTTAGGTGCGAATAAGTGGCAAACATTTGTTAAAGTAATATTTCCTCTATCATTACCAGGTGTTGTATCTGGAATAATGCTAGTATTTTTACCTGCTGTATCTAGTTTCTTTATACCTAAATTACTTGGGGGAGGAGACTTCATCTTAATTGGTAATTTAATTGAAAGTTATTTTATTACAACAGGAGATTGGAATTTTGGAAGTGCAATATCTTTAATTATGGCTGTTATTATAATGATTTCAATGTATATAACACGCAAGTTAGATAGAGAAGTAGGTGATGTATAATGAAAAAAATTATTAGTTTAATTCCTAAACTATATATAGGTTTAATGTTACTATTTCTTTATTTACCAATATTTTATGTAGTGTTATTTAGCTTTAATTCAGCAAAATCACTAACTAATTTTGAAGGATTCTCTTTTAAATGGTATGAGTCGATGTTTAATAATGATGTAATGATGGAATCAATTTATTACACTATTATAATTGCAGTAATAGCAACAGTTGTATCAACAATTATTGGTACAATATCGGCAATAGGTTTAAGTAAAAGCAGAAAAATAGTAAAAGAAATGGTAGTACAGGTTAACAGTTTACCAATGATGAATCCAGAAATTGTTACGGCAATTGGGTTGATGCTTTTATTTGTAACATTTAATATAGAACGTGGTTTTTGGACATTACTATTAGCACATATTGCATTTTGTATACCGTATGTAATATTGAGTGTAATGCCAAAAATAAGAACATTAGATCCAAATGTTGCTGAAGCAGCATTAGATCTTGGATGTACACCATTTCAAGCTTTATATAAAGTAATTATCCCACAAATTATTCCAGGGATAATATCTGGGGCATTAATTGCCTTCACAATGTCGTTTGATGATTTTATTATCTCATACTTCACTACAGGTCCTGGAATCAATACGATTGCAACATATGTTTATACGGCTGTTAAACGTATAAATCCAAGTGTTAACGCTTTATCAAGCGTTATTGTAATAGTTATTACGGTAGTATTAATTTTAGTTAATGTAATACCGATGATAATAGAAAATAGGAGAAAAAAGAGAAATGAAAAAATTATTAGCAGTAGTATTAACTAGTATTTTAGCTTTATCAATTGTAGGATGTTCATCAAATGAAACAGCAAACAATGCTAAAGAAACTTATGGTTGTGACACATTAAATGTATTCAACTGGGGAGAATATGTTGGTGAAACTGTAATCAGTGACTTTGAAGATGAATATGGAGTTAATGTTAATTATTCATTATTTGAGTCAAATGAAGTAATGTATACTCAACTTCAAGGTGGAAATAACTATGATGTATTAATTCCGTCTGACTACATGGTTGAAAGATTAATGGCAGAAGATTTATTAGCAACATTAGATCTATCAAAAATTCCAAATATCGCAAATTTAGCTGATGGTGTTAAAAATTTAGATTATGATCCGAATAATGAATATTCTATTCCTTACTTCTGGGGAAATGTAGGAATTGTTTATAATAAAACAACAATTGATCCAGAACTTGTTGAAGAATTAGGTTTCAACATCTTCTTGGAACCAGAGTTAAAAGATCGTGCTTATTTATATGATTCTGAAAGAGATTCATTTATGATGGCATTTAAAGCTTTAGGTTATTCAATGAATACAGAAAATCCTGATGAGATTCAAGCAGCATATGATTGGTTATTAGAAGTAAATGAAATAATTAATCCTTCATATGTTACAGATGAAGTAATTGATGCAATGGTAAACGGAAATAAAGATATCGCGGTTGTATATAGTGGAGATGCTAGTTATATTCTAAGTGAAAATGAAGATATGGCATTTAGTGCACCACAAGCTGGTACAAATTTATGGTCAGATTCAATGGTTATTCCAGCAAGCAGTGAGTGTCAAGAGCTAGCGCATGTATTTATTAATTATATGTTAGATGAAGAAGTATCATTAGCAAACTCAACATACGTTGGTTATACAGCAAATACAAATTACGCTATAGAAGCGTTATCAACTGAAGGTGGAGATTATGAAGGTATTAACTCATATATTCCACGTAATGGCAATCCAAATGATGAAATTTTTAAACATAACGAAGTGTTAGTTAAAGAATTATCAGAATTATGGATTAAAGTTAAAAGCCAATAATTTTAAGTTAAGTACTATATTTTAAAATGTAGTACTTTTTTTATGAATTTTCAGTGAAAAATCTTTAATCAGATAAATATGTGTTATGATAAATATTGAGGTAAATAATATGAAATATAAGTTAATAATATTTGATTTAGATGGAACATTATTAAATACAATTACAGATTTAAATTTAACTTTAAATATAATTTTAGATAAATATGATAGTAGTAAAGTATCACTAGAAACTACTAGAAAGAACATCGGATATGGAAGGTCAAATTTAATAAAAAAATCTTTAATAAATTAAGAAAATTTTAATCAAAAACTTGTTTTTGAATTTGATGAAATATATCGAAAAAATTATAATAAAAATATCGAGATATACCCGCATATCAAAGAAGTAATTAGTTATTTTAAACAAAAAAAGATTAAAATTGTAATAATTTCAAATAAACAACAAGAGTTTTGTGAATTAATTGTTAGAGAATATTTTAATAATGATATAGATATGATAATCGGTGTTGGTGGTGATTTTATTCCCAAACCGTGTATAGATAGCACACTTTATGTCTTAGATAAATTTGGATTAAATAATGATGAGGTACTTTTTGTAGGAGATGCTGAAACTGATTTACTAACCGCGAATAATGCAAAAGTTGATAATGTATTTGTCACTTGGGGATATCGATCAGAAAAAGAAATTCAAAATATTAATTATAAATATAAAATAAATGATGCACTTGAGTTAATAGAAATTATAGAGGATAAATATGAATATAAACAAAATATATGAAGCAAAAGAAGTGTTAAATAATATTATAGTAAACACACCTATTTTAGATGCAAGAAATGTAAAAAACAATCTATATATAAAAGCTGAAAATATGCAAAAAACAGGGTCTTTTAAGCTAAGAGGTGCATATTACAAAGTGTCAAGTTTATCAAATGAAAAAAAGAAAAATGGAATTGTCGCTGCAAGTGCTGGCAATCACGCTCAAGGGGTTGCTCTAGCATGTTTTGAAAATAAAATTAAAGGGACGATAGTAATGCCTAAAAGTGCACCTATATTAAAAGTAGAGGCAACAAAAGCTTATGGAGTAGAAGTTGTGCTTCAAGGTGATACATTCAACGATGCATATAAATATGCTAAGCATTTAGCGGGCATAAACGATGCATCTTTTATTGAGCCATTTAATGACATAGATGTGATTTGTGGACAAGGTACAATTGGACTTGAATTACTAGAGCATTTAGAAGATGATGATACAATAGTTGTTCCCATAGGTGGAGGTGGTTTAATTAGCGGAATTGCATATACGGTAAAAACATTAAGACCATCAATAAAAATTGTAGGTGTACAAGCGAAAAATGCTCCAAGTATGTATGAATCAATAAAAAATAATGAATTATTAACAATACCAGTAAAAACAATGGCTGATGGAATTGCAGTAGCATCTCCTGGTGATATTACATACGATTTATGTAAAAAATATGTTGATGAAATTGTGCTAGTAGATGATGAAGAAATTGCAGCAACAATATTGATATTATTAGAAAAAATGAAATTAGTAGCAGAAGGAGCAGGTGCAATTAGTGTAGCTGCATGTCTTTTTGATAAAGTAAAATATGAAAATAAAATTTATGCAATATTATCTGGAGGTAATATTGATGTTAATTATTTAGCGAGCATAATTGATCTTGGCTTACATAGGTTAAATAGAAAGATAGAATTAAATTTCTTAGTTATCGATAAACCAGGTAATCTAAAAAGAATAGTTGATATATTTAGCTCGGCTAATGTAAATATAAACTCGGTTGAACACCATCGAGCAAAAGAAGAAATACTTACAAAAAAGTGTCAAGTTAATGTTGTGATAGAGGTTACTGATAATAAACAATTTTTAGATTTGATAGAAATTCTTAAAAAAGAAAAATATATTATAACCGAAAAAGATGACAAATTTTTAGTTGAGGAAGTGAAAAATGGATAAAATAAGAAACTTTTTATATCGCTTTATGTATGGAAGAAATGGGATGGATGAATTAAATATCTTCATGTTTTTTATTTATATCTCTTTATATTTAATTAACATCTTTTTAGAAAACATCATTTTAAATATTTTTGTTGTCTTAATTGTTGCTGTTGTTTTCTTTAGAATTTATTCAAAAAATTTAATTAAACGTAGAAAAGAAAATCAATATTTTAAATATAAAATTACACCAATAAAAAAACGTGTTAAACTAATTGTAAAAGGAGTTAAAGATAGGCAACATAAATATTTATTATGTCCATATTGTGGACAAAATATAAGAGTTCCGAAAGGTAAAGGGAAAATCGAAATTACATGCCCAAAATGTAAAAGAAAGTTTGACAATAAATCATAAAAAGGAGGAAATATGAAAAAAGATTTAATAGTTAAAGATTTATTTGATGGGGTTTATGATAATAAAATTGCAAGACTTATGGGTGAGCATAATGTAGAAAAGCAAAAGTTACGTTATATTAATATCATTAATGAAACATATAATTTGTTTAATGATGATAAAATATTTTTGTTTAGTGCTCCGGGTAGAACTGAAATTGGTGGAAATCATACTGATCATCAACTTGGTAATGTTTTAGCAGCAAGTGTAAATATGGATATTGTAGCTGGAGTTGTACAGTGTGATGATTATATTGAATATTACAGTGATGGATTTAAAATAGAAAAAATAAATATTAATGATTTAGAAATAAAAAAAGAAGAGTATTATACTTCAGAGTCTTTAATAAAGGGTACACTTGCAAGATTTAAAGAACTTGGATATAAAATTGGTGGATTTAGTTGTTATAGCAATAGTGAAGTTTTAAAAGGGTCAGGTATTTCTTCAAGTGCAGCATTTGAAGTGCTTGTTGGAACAATACTATCACACTTATATAATGAAGGAAAAATAGATCCAATTGATATAGCTAAAATAGGACAATACGCGGAAAATGTCTATTTCAATAAACCATGTGGTCTAATGGATCAAATGGCCTGTTCCGTAGGTGGTTTTGTTGGTATAAATTTCAGTGATAAAGATAATCCATTAGTAGAAAAAATTGATTTTAACTTTAATGATTATGGATATCAATTAATATTGGTAGATACTAAAGGTGATCATGCAGATCTTTCTGATGAATATGGATTAATGAAGAGTGAGATGGTTAGTGTAGCTAATGCATTAGGTGTTAATGTTTTATCAGAAACTACGATTGAGGAGCTGATGTTAAAAATTAATGATGTAAAAAAAGAAACTCATGATAGAGCTATTTTAAGAGCAATTCATTACTTTAATGAAGATAAAAGAGCAATCATGGAAAAAAATGCTCTTAAGGAAAAAAACATAAATAAATTTAAAAAGCTTATGATTGATAGTGGTCAATCGTCATTTATGTATTTACAAAACATTTATTCTCCAACTAATGTGTATGTCCAAAATATATCTATGGGATTAGCACTTTCAGAACACATATTAAGAGATAAAGGTGCATATAGAGTACATGGTGGTGGACTTGCTGGTACAATTCAAGCTTTAGTACCGAATGAATTAGTTGACAGCTATGTTGAATTATTAAATAGATTTTTTGGGCAAAACTCATGTCATATCATGATGATTAGACCAGAAGGAGGAGTTCGTATTTTATAATTTTAATTTTTAGTGTATAATGGTTCAAGGGGTGAGAAAATGACTTATATTATTTTAGATGGTGTTCAAAGCTATTATGAAAAAACAGGTGATGGAAAACAGTCTATTATCCTTTTACATGGTTGGGGTCAAAATACAATTATGATGAAACCAATAGCTGATTTTTTTGAACAAAAATTTACAATATACAATATAGATTTTTTAGGATTTGGAAAATCAAGCGAACCAAATAGATCTTTTACACCTGATGATTATTGTGAATGGTTACGTTCCTTTACAATTGAGTTAAACATTGAAAATCCAATTCTGATTGGGCATTCATTTGGTGGGCATATAGCGATGAGATATGCTGCTAAATATGAAGTAAGAAAATTGATCTTAACTGGTGCAGCTGGGTTAAAACCTAAAAGAGGGCTAGATTATTACTTTAAGGTTTATTCGTATAAATTAGGGAAAAAAATACCGATTATTAATAAAATAAAATTAAATAAAAATGCTGGATCAACTGATTATCAAAATACTAAAGGTATAATGCGAGAGACATTTGTCAAAGTTGTAAATTCATATGTTAATGATTTAATTTTAAATATAAAGTGTCCAACTCTATTGATTTATGGGAGTGATGATGACGCTACTCCTTTATGGATGGGTAAGTATCTTGAAAGAAATATAAAAGATGCTGGATTAGTAGTTTTTGAAAAGAGAAGTCATTATGCGTATTATGAAGAAATTAATCGTTTTAATATGATTGTTGATGCTTTTATTAAGGGGGATGCTTAATGTTGGATTTATTATTTATTTTAGGTGTTTTAACCTCAATGATAATACCTAGTAAAAAAATATTAATGATGTTTCAACAAAATAGATACGAAGCATACAGGTATTTCAAATGGTTCTCTTTAAAATGTTTTTTTAAAGAGAATAAATTTAATTTTTTATTAGCATTATTTGGAATATTATGTTTCCTTGAACCAAGTATTATATTTTTAATATTGGTTATAAAAATGATAATTGACTATAAAGCAAATAAAAATACAGACTATATAAAGCCGTTAGTAGTAACTAATAGAGTTAAAAGGCAACTTGTAGTTTTAATTATATTAGATTTATCATTAATATCATTTTTAGCTGTAATACTACCAAATGAATTGTATTCATTAATTTTCTTTGTTAGTATTATTATTAATGAGCTTTTTATTTATTTTATTGCTCTAATTACAACACCAATAGAGAAAATGTTTCATAATAAATTTAAAAGAGATTCAAAAAAAATATTAGATTCATATAATAACTTAATTAAAATTGGTATAACAGGTAGCTATGGTAAGACATCAAGTAAAAATATTCTTCAGCAAGTTTTAAATACTGACTATTACTCTGTAATGTCACCTGCATCATTTAATACTCCTATGGGAATTAGTAGAACAATTAGAGAATACCTCACACCATTAAATGAAGTATTTATTTGTGAAATGGGTGCAGATCATGTTGGCGATATCGTTGAGTTAATGAATTTTGTAGAACCAAAAATAGGAATAGTTACTTCAATTGGCCCACAACACTTAAACACTTTCAAAACTCAAGAAAATATCATAAATGAAAAAATGAAAATTATCGAAAAATTAAGTGCTGATGGAGTTGGAATAATTAATTTAGACAATGAATTTATTAGAAATTATAAAATTAAAAATCAAGTGAAAACAATAACTGTAGGAATTGATAATAAAGCAGATTATCAAGCAATAGATATTAGTTATCATCAAGAAGGCTCAAGCTTTAAAATTTTATATAAAGGTGAGAAATATAATTTCAATACGAGATTGTTAGGAAAACACAATATAATGAATATTTTAGTAGCAGTAGCTGTAGGTAGATATTTAAATATTGATTTTTCAAAATTAGAACGTGCAGTGTCTGCTTGTCCATATATTGAACATAGATTAGAACTTAAGAAAATAAATGGATACACATTTATAGATAATGCCTTTAACTCTAACCCAAGTGGTGCTAAAATGTCATTAGATGTATTAAAAATGATGGATAATAATAGAATAATAATCACGCCAGGATTGATTGACTTAGGTGAAAAACAGGATAAATTCAATTATGATTTTGGACAATATATGAAGGGTAATGTTGATATAGTTATTTTAGTTGGTAAAAATCAAACTCTTAGCATATATGAAGGGTTAAAAGATTCTAAGTTTTTAATGGAAAATGTACACGTTGTAGATACAGTAAAAGATGCATTTACTAAAGTATATGGAATAGCAACATATAATGATACTATTTTATTAGAAAATGATTTACCAGATGCATTTAACAACTAGTTTAAAAAAGATTTAAATAACATAATAATTATACACTTTTATCCAAGTTGAATTTATTAAGCAAATATAATTAGGTGAACATAAGAATAGATTTATATGCTACGAACTAGACCTAATCAGCAGACATGAAAAAAATATTATTAAACCAAGCTGATTAGTTCTGACTTGGTTTTTTTATTTAATTTTGCTTAACACGACTCCAAAACTTACATATCTAAGGTTGCCCTTAGCCGAATATTTGATTTATAAATTTATTTAGATGTGTTATTCATAATAACATATGGAGTTAGTCCACTAAATCTTCTATATATTAATGAACTAAATAATTTCAAATTCCTACTCTAAAAAAGCATCAGTATTAATATGATTAATAGATTTACACTTTTTAAACTAATATATTTCTTGGGTTATAACATTTTGTTTTGCAAAAAAAAAACTACACTCTTACTAATTGTTTACAATTAGTATAGTGTAGTTCAATTCTTTATTATATTATTTTGAATCTTCAGAATATAGTTTCATTATATCATCATCATGATTCAATTTTTTATTTGCTAAAGTTTTATTTATTAGTTCACTTCCGATTACATATATACTTGCAGTTAATGGGACAGCAGTTAACATACCAGTGATACCAAACATACCTCCAAATAAAATTATTGATAATAATGTCCAAATTGCAGGTAGTCCAACTGATTCTCCCACAACTTTTGGATAAATAAGATTATTTTCAAATAGTTGGATAATTTGAAATAAAACAACAAACCAAATTGCTCTAATTGGATCTACTGATAAAATTAAAATAAAGCCTAAAGACATAGCAAGCATAGCTCCAAAAACAGGTACTAGAGCCATTACAGCTACAATAGCGCTTATTAATTCAGCATACGGCATACCGGTTATCAACATCATAATGTAGATTAATATACCAATTATTAAAGCTTCTACAAGTTGACCACCAACAAAATTTTTAAAAATACCATTTGTTTTCTTTGCGTAACTCAGTAAAGTTGCGGAAAATTTCAAGGAAAATAATGCTAAGATTAGTTTTTTAAATTGCTTAATAAATGATTCTTTACTACCCAATAAATATAGAGCTAGCATTAAGCCTACAAACCAATTTGTGATTAATCCTGCAAAATTTACAGCATAGTCAATGATTCCTATTCCTGTATCTCTTATCCATTTAGAAGCGGTATCAATTAATGATGTAACATCAATACCTAAATTTGAAATATATTCATTAATAGTGTCTGGTTCAAGCGATAAGACAGATGGATCAATTTTGAAAAATAATAGAATCTCATTAATGTTCGAAGCAAGGTTCAAACCTATAGTTTGTAAGTTGAATAAAACATCACCAACGCTTTGCACAAGTTGCGGGATTACAAAACTTAAAAATATAAATCCTATTAAGGTAGAAAAAATTAAAGTAATTGTAATACTAATATTTCTAATGTTTCTTTTTATAAAAATGAATTTGGAAAATCTATGTAGAATAAAACTCTCTATTTTCATCATTGGGATGTTTAATACATAGGCTATTCCCAAAGCATAAAAAAATGGAGCTAGTAAACGTAGAGAATTATTGATGATATCTAATAGATATGCAGAATTCATTAATATATATATAACAAAAGCAGTATACGTAACCAAAAGCATCCAGGATTTTATTTTTGTGAAGTGATCTTTATAGTTTTTCATAATTACCTCCATAATTAATTAAATTATACTATGACTATAATGTCAAATGAAGTATAATAATAAGGAATTTAATAGGAGGCAATTATGAAACTAAAAGTAGCTGTCATGTTTGGTGGTCAATCTGTAGAGCATGAAATTAGTATAATCTCTGCAAATCAAGCAATTAATGCATTAAATAAGTCTAAATATGATTTGATACCAATATATATATCGAAAGAAGGTATGTTCTACACTGGAGATGAGTTGTTAGATTTATCAAATTATCATGATCTAGATAATTTACTAAAAAAGTCAATTCAAGTAAACTTTTTAAAAGAAGATAAAAAATGTGTAATTAGACAAAGTGCAAATAGTATATTTAAAAAAAAGTCATGGGAAGTTGATATAGTTTTACCAGTAGTACATGGTTTAAATGTTGAAGACGGAAATTTACAAGGTTTTTTAAAGACATTAAATATACCTTTTGTTGGGTGTGATGTAACAAGTGCTGCAGTTGGTCAAGATAAAGTAATTCAAAAATGTGTAATGCAGGCAAATGATATAAATACTGTTGAATGGTTTTGGATGTATGATCATGAAGTTGAAAATGAAGACTTTATAAAAAAAGCCAATAAAATTGGGTTTCCGTTAATTATTAAACCAGCAAAGCTGGGATCTAGTATCGGAATAAAAATTGTTAATAATGAAAAAGAATTTATTGATGGAGTTAAAGAATGTGGTAAATTTGATAATAAACTTTTAATTGAAAAAGTTATTACAAAATTTAAAGAAATAAATATTGCAGTTATGGGCAACTGTGAAGATATTAAACTAAGTGTTACAGAAGAAGTACTAAAGAATGATGAGATATTGAGCTTCGAAGATAAATATTTAGGAAATGCAAAATCTTCGAAATCAAAAATTTCATCAAAATTAAGTAGTGGTATGGCTTCAATAAAAAGAAGTATACCTGCCAATGTAGATGATAATGTTATTGAAAAAATAGAGTATCTTGCACTAAAGGCTTTTAATGCTATTGGTATATCTGGAAATTGTAGAATTGACTTTATGTATGATACAATAAATAATGAAGTATATCTTACGGAAGTTAACACAATACCAGGATCTTTAGCTTTTTATTTATGGAAAGAAAAAGGACTTGAGTTTGATGTACTTTTAGATGAAATGATAAAGTTAGCAGTCGATAAAGAAAGACGTAATGCAAAAACTATCACATCATTTGATACAAATATCCTAAAAGGATTTAAGAAAAATTAGTCATAAGGAGGAAAAAAAATGGCAACAGCGCACATAGCGGCAAAAAAAGGTGATATAGCAAAGGTAGTTTTAATGCCTGGAGATCCTTTAAGAGCAAAATTCATAGCAGACACTTTTTTAGAGGATGTAGTTTGTTTTAATACTGTTAGAAATATGTTTGGATACACTGGTACTTATAAAGGAAAAAGTGTATCAGTAATGGGATCAGGAATGGGAATGCCAAGTATTGGTATTTATTCTTATGAGTTATATACACAATATGATGTAGAAACAATTATTCGTATAGGTTCATGTGGATCTTATACAGAAGATGCAAAAGTTTATGATGTTATTTTATGTTCTCATGCGTATAGCGAATCTAGTTATGCTAAAGTGCAAAATAATGTTGAAGATGTAATAATGTATCCTAATAAAGAGGTTAATGATGAAATCATTGAAACTGCAAAAAGATTAAATAAAGAAATCAATATTGCAGGCGTTCATTCATCTGATGTTTTCTATAGATCTACAGATGGTTCATATATTGATGTGGTTACAAAAACTCATGACTGTAAAGTTGTAGAAATGGAAAGTTTTGCACTTTTCCACAATGCAAATGTTTTAGGGAAAAAAGCGACATGCTTATTGACAGTTTCTGACTCGTTTGTGACAAATGAAGTTACTACTGCTGAGGAAAGAGAAAAAACTTTTACTTCTATGATGGAAATTGCTTTAGAAGCAAATTTATAATTAGAATATTATAAATCAATTAAGTTAAAAAAAGGCGGATATTTAATGCATAAATTTCTGTCTTTTTTTCATGTACAAGTATAAAGGCAAATTATTTATTGTATATTTAAATTAAAAAAATTAGAAATAAAGAATTTTATCTCTAATTTTTATATGATTATTTTATATAAGAATATGCATAGCTTAATAGCTCATAAAGAGAAAAATTGTGTATTTGAAAGCAATTTGTTCAGAAAAAACCATTACGCATAAAATTATAAGCTTTATAGTTAATAAAATAGAATTATATATATCCTTAAAAATACCAGCTAGGAAACCATCTTAGAATATTATCTACATATTCAGTAGTTGTACCGAATCCAGTAATAGCAGGTAAAAACATGATAAACAACAAGATGCAAATAAAAATATATGTGTAAATTAAGAAATTATATTTAGATGTCCTATCCATGATGTGCTTAAATAAGTATACAATTGAAATTATCAAGAATGGAACACTTGGGTAATAGTGATATATGAATAAAATTCTTCCTACAAATATTGATGGTGCAATTGATGTAAAATAACCTAGAAAGATAATTATTGCAACATTGTCTTTGTATCTTATAGATCTGTACAAAGCAAATAAAACTCCAAAAATTCCAAGCCAACTTATTGCTGGATTATTAAAGCAAACAATTGTATGTTTTACTTCTTCAACAAAACCACTATAGTACCATATTGGTCTTATATTTAAAATCCACTCCCACCAACTTGATTCAAAGGGGTGTGTTGCATCGACAGTACTATGATAGTTAAAAATACCGATTGTATACTCGTATATTTTAATAATGAAATCTTGAAATGAAGTATATGGTTCCCTGTATATTTCTAATGGAATGTAAGTAACAAAATAAATAATTATTGGAATAAGAATGAAGAAAAGTATACACATAGGTATTATTCGTTTGTATTTATAAATAAAATCGTTGAAAAGCATCTTTTTGCTTTTAGATAGAGAATAATTTTTATAAATTGAATAAAAGAATATTAGGGCTAGTCCTACAGAAGCATAAATTCCAGTCCATTTTATAGCCCATGCAATTCCCATAGTAGTACCTGCAAATAGTAGTTTTTTTAACAAAGTAGATAAATTTGTTTTGAAAAAATCAGTTTGTATATAATCAATCATAAAATAATACATTATCATTATTGATAAAATACTAAATGGTTCTAGAGTTCCTATTCTTGAGGTAGTTATGTGCATGAATTCAACAGAAAATAATGCAGTTGCCATCAATGCATATTTTTCATTTTTCAATAATTTTTTTACTAAGAGATACATGATTGGTAACATTGCAATTCCTGCTAATGCGCCCATAATCCTAAACCCAAATGGATTCATTCCAAACAGGTTTATACCCATAGCGATTATTGATGTACCTAATAATGGATGAACATGTGGGTACAAATATTGATTTTGAGAAATTTCATAAGCATTTCTAGGATGATATACTTCATCAAAATAAGTTTCGTCAAAGTAAGTAACATGAGTAGGTACATGATCTTGTTCATCGATTACATTATTTGGAATATAAGGGTTATCTGGGTTTGATACTGAATGTATAGAAAGAGGAATTAGTTCACCCAGTGTGCTTCTTAATGCAAACTCATTGATAACTGCATTTGAATTTCTAGATACGATCATAATATAATCAAAAGAACTTTGTTCAATTTCTACAGTAACCCATTTATAAAATCCATTAGTATCATGTGGTATTGTTCCTAAATGGATCCAATCATTTAAGTCATTTGATCCATACACATCTATATTATAAAACCAAATTTGATATTCATTATTAACATTATTATTAGTGTCACCTAATCCTGATATGGCTTGAATAGAATCATATTCATTATCATTTTCGACATTTAATATAATATATTCCTCATCTGAAGTTGGTTGCCAAAATGTTTCTGGCAATTTATTTGATCCAATACGATGTAGTGAAATAAAAGCATAAATACATATTATAGAAAGTAATATTAACATAGTTGTATTTATTTTTTTACGCTTATATATCACTAATAAAATTGTGACGATAATAGAAATTGCGAGAAAGATAGTAAGTAATTCCGCATTGTGAAAAAGCTCTAAACTAATATTTTTCATGAAAAACTCCTTTTTAATATATTAAATATAAAATATTTAGTAATAAATTACTAGTAGAGAACAATTTTTCGTATTTAAAAAGCAAAATATCTTATTGATATTAGATGAATAGTTTGTTATTATATAAATGTAATTAAGGTGCATTTATATTTAAGCAATTAAATATTAAAGGGGAAATGTATCATAGTTATAAATTGCTCTTCGCACGGAGAGCTTTTTTTTATGATTAAAAAAATAAAAGTATTTTAAAAGTATCAATGTTGCATGGTAACAATGATAGATAAAAATAATCTAATGATCTGAGTTGTAATTGAATGTTATTGATGAACGCTATTTCTAAATAAAGTAATATATAATTTTAATAAATTAAATTTTTACATTAAATTATATAATCCTTTATTCTAAAGAAAAAAAGTTAATAGTCATTAATTATTGTTTCTTTTGGATATACAATAAATTGATAACAAAAATTAATAATAAGATTCTTATTGGAAATAGAACATTGTATTATAAGTAGCTCGATAAAATTGCTTAACTTAGTTCGTACATTTTATTAGCTTGTAAATATTGAGTCATAAAGTTATAGATATTTATGTAATGAGTCTTTCTTATTTTATAATATGATGTTCAATTCTTGAATTAAATCTGTATATTTTACAAATTCATAATGTATCCAATTGAAAATTGATTTATATTGTTCCAAAAGAAAAACTACACATGCATATTAAATAAAGCTACATTGTTTTTTAAATATTGATTTAGCTCTATTATTTTCACTTATTAATTTTTTAAACTTTTAATATATTATAATAAAAACATAGGTGAATAAGTTAATAACTATGTATAAATAATATTAGAATATAAATGCTTAAATAATAGTACCAGTTTGTTGCAGATAAGTGGTTCCACTTATAAGTGTTGATTTGTACTGTTTTTTTGTTATAATTCTCAAGTATTAAACTGGATGATTATATGAAGAATCAATTAACAAAAATTTCTTCTACTGATGATTTAAAATGTCTAGCATAAGCATATAGGAAAGGACAATTAATTTGAATATTAGTAAGATTGCACGTGAACTTAAATGTTCAAGAAAAACACTAAGGAGACATTTGAAAGGAATTGATTGAATTAAACGTAAGAAAAGAGTTAAATATTTAGAACAATCTATAAATTATGCTAGGTAACATTTAATAGACATATAAGACAAAATAATACATTAAATAATAAGTTTAGAGAAAATTTTAATAATTAGTTTACTATTAGGTTTGAAACTTCATAAGGTCATCAAGCACAATTTGATTTAAGGGAAAAAGTTAGTGTTATATATAATGCTGGTGAAGTAGAGATAGTTAATATAGTTTCATTAACTCTGGGTCTTTCAAAGTCTAACTTTAGAAAGATATTATTAAGTATTAACTTTGATACAGTATTTCAATTTCTAAGATAGTGTTTTGAAAAAAAGGAAAGTGTTCCATCCGAACTAGTAATAGATAATATAAAATGTTTAGTAGATAAACCAAGAGATAAAAATGGTAACGAAGCAATATTGAATAGTAAGTTTATCGAGTTTATAAAAAACTATAATATTAGTTGTAGGCCATGTATGCCATATAGGCAGCAAACTAAAGGGAAAACAGAAACTCAAAATAAATGGCCATCACAATTAAAGAATTATAATGGAACATATAAATGTATTGATGATTTTCATGATAAGTTAAAAATATTAAATGATGAGGATAATGATAATGTTTCTCAAGCAACAAAGTTACCAAGAAAATTACTCTATAAAAAAGAAAAAGATGATCTTAAACCCTTGCCAACCACAGCAATAAGAATTAAATATCATCTTTCATATGATAAAGTAAATGTAAGCAATGAATCATTAATGTCATTTAAATCAAACAAGTATTCTAAACTTAAGAAATACATGGAAAGAGTGTCGATTTAGTTATTAAAGACACAAAATGTCTACAAATATATTATCACAATAGAATAATAGCACAACATTAAATAAGTGACAATAAATTAAACATTGATATTAAGCATAATTAAAAAAAGTTTGCTTTGATACATGATAGTAAGAGTTTAATGTTTCTTCTTTCGAGAAATATAAACCAGTTATTCTACCTGTACATACATCTACTGAGTCGTGTAAATGTGTTTTCTCATCTCCAAACCATAGATGATTACATGCATCGACTTCTAATATTCGTCAGCATATTTAGTTCTAGGCTTACGTGGTCATGCGTCTTTATAGTCAACACGTGCATTATTTACAGTATTAAAGTATGATGATACTTCCTTATTTTGTTTCGATTAGCTTTTGTTTCTTTTTAAAGTTTCTAACTATTTTTTTATGTGCACAATAGAAATATAACCATTATCTTCTAAAATTATCTTAAATGTTGGATAGATCACTACAATCCCATATTTATTAAATAATTCTTCATTAAATTGTAATGTACTAAAATCAAAATATTCTTTGGTGAATAAGTTTATGATTTTAGTTTCTAATTCATTTGATACTTTTTTAGAAGATGATCTCTCTCTATTACCGTGAATGAAACCTTCTTTTCATTTTAGTTTGTAAATCTTAACAAGTCTATCAATTTGTCTTGTAGATAGATTTAAGAATTCAGCTGCTATATGTTTTGTAGTGCGATTAGATATAACTTTTTTAATAACTCTATATTAATCAATTTCCATATTTCTTAATATAATTCATTTCATAAATCCTACTAACATTAATTGCATATATTATGTTAAGACATTTTCACTTTAAAATTTGAAAAAGAAAAAACAACATTATATCTGTTGACATTAAAAAATACATTTGATATTATATTAAGGCACACGGGAAACAACAACAAGTGAAAGCAGAATATTGAAAGATATTCAAAAGATCTT
>CAYJNO010000009.1:0-14074 GCA_964371715.1 uncultured Erysipelotrichaceae bacterium
ATCAAAGGATTATAACAAAGTTAAAAGGAATGTCTCCTATACAATATAGGAAACATTCACTAGCGTGTTAATTCAATGTCCAGTAAAGTGGGTTCACTTCATCATTAAGTGATCTTGATTTTCCATATAACGATAATAATTGATTATCTTTTAGAGAATTTTATCTTCATTATTTATGAACAATTAACTTAAATGTTGCAGTAATGTTGTACTATTGTTTATTTAATTCTTGTATTATGTTCATTGCTAAATGAGTGTTTTGTCTTTTTTACTAATTAGATTCAGCAAACATTATGGTAATCACAATAAATATATTTATTACTTCAATTGTGCTGTTACAAAACTAACGACAACTCTATAATTGTAAATATAAAGTAATAATGTATTATAAAGCAAAATAGTATTAATTAATACATATTAAAACTTATAGTGTTAAATTTTGGACTGTTAGATCCCCTTGCATTTAAATTATTTAACTCAAATTCAAAATTTTCATATTCTGGTACATTAACATTTAAAATCATATCATAAATTGATTCACCACTAAACTCATTGCTTATTGCCCCATTAGCGATTAAAATATCAAAGAAATCAATTACTAAATCTTTATCAATTTCATCATAATACAATGATATATCTTTTATATAATTTTCTTGATAACTTGTAAAACTTATACTAAATTGTTCTGATCCACTACTGTGGCTATAAGTATATTCTAATTCATTCTCTCCTATATTATTATTTTCTTTTAATATATATTCGTTATTTTCAAGACTTTTAATTAAACTTTGCGCATCATCATAAAACACATAATCCATCGGATCATTGCTTGCACTAAAAAATCCCATCCTACCCAATAATATAAAAGAAGCACCTCCAATAAATACAATTGCTATTAAAAATAATAAAATCTTTTTCATTTTATTTTCCCTTTCCTTTTATTTAGTTGTCAGAAATCTTAATATAAAAAATTATATTATCATTTCTACTATAAATATCTAAATCTGTTTTGCCCATATCATATTCTAAATAATCTTTATTTTTTATATTTACAACTTCTTCTAAGTTTATAATATCTAAACTACTTAGATTTGTTTCAAGTATTTTCAAGTCAATCATCGAATCTAAGATTTCTATTACATCTTCTTCTTTATGTAACTTTGGATACTCAATTGAAATACCAATCACTTCGTCATATAGTAAATAAACAAATATTATTATTCCATTATCATCATTTGCCATAGTAAATACATATTCACTACTTGAATCATAAGACTCTTTAGTATATTCATATCCTAAATTCACAAATATATTTTCTAATTCTTGATAACTATCATGAATTACTAAACTTCTTTTCTCTAACTCAAATACTGGCCGCAGAAAGATTATAAGTGCCATTATTAAGCAAAGTATAATGCTACCTATAACTATAAATATCTTTTTCATATAATCACTACTTTACTTTCACAAGTTTATAGTTATCTAATTCATAAATTTCATCTGCAAAAAACGAATCATTATCATCATGACTTGTAAATATTAATTGTCTTTCTTCTTTTTCATTTAAATATAAATCTAAATAATCTAATAATTCTTTTTTTACGCTACGATCTAATGAATCAAATGGTTCATCTAAGATTAGAAATCTTGGTTCATCCATTAAAGCTTGTATTATTCTAAGCTTTTGTTGCATACCTAAAGAATATGTCTTGTATTTCTTATTTATATCTTTTTCTAAGCCAAAAATATTAATTAATTCATCTAACCTTTGATTACTACATGTATTATTAATATTTTGTAGATATTTTAAATTTTCAAAACCTGTCCATCCCTTTATAAATTGTGGTGCATTTATGATAACTCCAGCATCTTGTAAGAAATCAGATTTTGTTCCTAATAGATTATTATCAATAACGATTGACCCTTCATCAGGTTTACTATACCCTACAATTAACTTTAAAATTACACTTTTACCACAACCATTAACTCCTATTATTTTTGTTTTCTTTTTAGTAATGTTTAAAGAAATATTATCAAGTAACTTAATATCTTTAAAACTCTTTGATATATTTATTAATTCAACCATTATATTATCTCCTTATTTCTTTTATATAAATTATTAACAATTAATATTATTATGATTTCAGTAACTAGCAATATACTTAAATAACCAATATTTATTAAGATATTATCACTATATGTAATAAAACTTGATTTTGAAAAAAAGTCTACTAATAAAAATATAAAATAAACAATATAAGCATATAGTATGAAATATTCTATTGATGTAATTGTGGATAAAACTTCATAAGAATAATAAAGCATAAAAATCAGTGATAAATTCTTTATAAAAAATATAATAATATTAATTATTTGCATGTTTAATTTAACATCTATTTTAACTATTACCTCTAAAAATAACAGAAATAAAAACATTGATATCATTGCGAAACAAAACAATTTAGATATAAGTTTTAAATATTTTAGTATAATCATCTTTAAATAACTATTTCTATTTATTTTATAAATATACATTCTTGAAAAAGATATGTTTTCACTCACTATATTTAACGATTGTTGAAACAATACTATAAACATACAAATTACCAAGGAAATATGCTGAATATTTAGTTCTTGAATTTTTAATAATTGATATTCTTTAAAATTAAGTAACATAATATTAAATATCATTTCAATATTCAAATCTGTTAACATAAAACTTAATACATAATAACCAACAATCAATAGTACCAATATTTGAATTACAATTATTTTAGATTTCAAATTTATTACACCTCCATATCATAATAAAGATACCGATAAATAATGGCAGCATATTTATTAAAATTAATAGGATACTATTAAAATTTTCATATGATCCAGATGCCATGATAACTGATGGACTAAAGTAGATAAAATTATCTTCTATATAATTAGATAAAATACTACCAACTGAACTAAGCCCATAGTAGTAAGCCAAAGGAATTATTGTTGGATATTTTAGATTATTGAATAAGAGAACTATTGCTTGACCAAAACAGGTATAAATAAATGGAACAAGATAAAATCTTATAGAACCTTCAATAAAATAATATAAGTAAGTATAGTTATAAAAATCTTCCCCAAATATATCAAGTAAAAAATATCTTGTATTTGTACTATAATTATATTCAGCTTGTACAAAATACAAAATTATCATCAGTAATACATACGGAATAAATATCGCTATACTTGTT
Source organism: uncultured Erysipelotrichaceae bacterium (assembly GCA_964371715.1). GTDB lineage: Bacteria > Bacillota_I > Bacilli_A > Erysipelotrichales > Erysipelotrichaceae > CAYJNO01. The sequence goes on from CAYJNO010000009.1 coordinate 3,237, forward strand.
TTATTTGCGATATTAAAAATATGCTTTAATATATACTTTAAATAACGTTTTGTATTGTTTAATTTAAATTTAAATATAGTATTATATTTACTGTAAAAATCAATTATGCCAATCAATGAAAAAATGGGTATTAGAACCTGAAAGATATAAGTGGTAAATACTATTAGATAATCATAACTTGCAATATTAATTAACCCATCCATTAAAACATATAATCGCTCACTAATTGAATACGTTGCTTTTTCGCCAAAGAAGATCATAAATTTCTCATTTAATTCATTTCCCAAAATTATATATTTAAATGAATTGAAAAAATTACTCTCTATTAAAAGAAACATCATAAATAATAAAAATGTAATAAGTCCTAATATGTAATATTTTCTGTTAAAGTTAACCATATCATAAAAACCTCCATAATTTTGTAATATATTACATATTTATTATAAAATGCATTATTTCTTAAATTTATGAATCAGGTATAACTTGTAATATTTTGGTATTATCAGTAACTTAATTTAGTGCTATCTTTACTTTAAACTTATTATTTTGACTATTAAAAACGAAATTTCCATTATATTTTTTTATAATATCTTTTACACTTTTCAAACCATGCCCATGTAACACCTTATTACTTTTAGTTGTTGTTAAGTTAGTTGTATCTATACTTTCATTACTTATCGAATTTACTACCTCTAATATATAGTAATTATTTTTTTTAGAAATTATCACTTCCAATTTTTTCATGCCTTCACAGTTTTCTAAAGCATTATCAAAAATATTACTAAGCACTAATAGTAAATCATTGTCTGCTATATTTGGTTTATAAATTGTATTAATACTGGCACTAAAGTCAATATTTTTAACTTTAGCTTGTTCACTAAGTTTATTTACACAAAAATTTAAGATCGAATTTTCAGTAATTATTATTGAATCAGAATATTCTATTGAATCTACATAGTCTTTAATATTTTTCTTAGCTTCTTCAAGTTTATTCATTTCAATATTATTATATACGTAGGATAAAATGTGTTTTAAATCATGTTTCATCTTTAATGTATTATCATTTATTATTTTTATTTGTTTTAGTCTTTTTTTCTCTTCTATTAAAATTTGATTTTCTAACAATTTAATTTGTTGAGATTTTTCTTTAATTATCGTTCTAAAAAACATTAATATAAATATAACTGAGAATACCAACAGTATAAATATCGAAAAAATAAAGCGCATATTTGTAAATGATTCAGTATAAAATAGTTGCTCAAAGATATTAAAAACAAAAGTAGCTATAATCGTTATAAATATGTATGCTTTCGTTTTTTCTTTTGATATTTTACCTTCATGAATATTTCGTATTTTTCCAATTAATAAAATAATAATAGAAAATATAATCTTTGATAAAAGAAGGATTAATTCATAATTATTTGAATTGATAAAAGTTACTATATAAAGATTTTCATAAATCAAAATACTTGCTGCTGTAATGATAGTTAGATCTATTAAGGTAACAATATTATATATTAGAAAGTTAATCAAAATATTTTCTAGTATATCCTTTTTATATTGTAAACTGACATAAACAACATTAATTATTATAGTTATAAATACTAAATAAGTATGAGATAAATAGGAATTTTTAGTAAGTATTGTTACTAAAAAAGATATTAAAAAAAAGATTATAGATAATATATAATTCAAATTTTTTTCTCTACTAAAATATATATCAAAAAAGCAATATATAATAAATATTTCGATAAAACTAATAAATATCTCAAAATTATCCATTATTTAATCCTCCATAATGAAATTCATATATAAGCTATTAAATTCTTTTACTCTACTTCTACTTACTGAAACTTTGTTTTCATTGCTCAAAACGATTGTTGGAAGTATTACATTTTTTATATGTTTACAATTAATAATTGTCCCTGAATTAATAAACACAAAACAGTTATTATCAAGATTTTTTTTTATGTCTTTAAATGAACCTCTAATTATGAAAGTTCTATTATTTGAATAGTATATTCTAATATAATTTTTTTCTTTTTCTAACATTATTATTTTATCTAAATAAACATAAGTAACTACACCATCTATAGTAACTTCGAAGTTTCGATTCTTAGTTTTTAGGATTGATTTAATTTTATTAACTGCATTATTAAAATCACATTCAATTTTATTTTTTCTAATAAAGAAAATTGAGTGTGTAGTAAGTGTTTCAAAAATAAGATCATTGCGATTTGAATAAAATATTACAACAGATTCTTGATAATTATTCTCTAATCTTTTTACTACTTCTAAACCATTCATCATTGGCATATCTATATCAATAAAATATAAATCGTAATGATCTTCTAATAATTTTTCATAGTTATTAAATTTATATATGGCAAAATCATTAAAAAAATCTTCATTGTTAATATAACCTTCTAAAATATTCATGTCATTTGCACAGTCATCTATCATCGCAATTTTATAGTTCATAATTGATTCCCCACAATTTATATTTATAATTACTCTATTGATATAAGCTAAAGCACATAATTATTTAAATTATATATTATTTGATTATCTAGGGCAAATAACAAAAAAAGATATGATTTTTAATATCATATCTTTTAAAGTCTCTACTGAGCTGATTCAATTAATGTTTTAAGTGCAGGTTTTGGTTGGAATCCTTGTACTTTCTTAACAATAACTCCATCTTTCATTAAGAATAATGTTGGAATTGACATAACTCCATATTTTTCAGCTAACCCTTGTTCTTGATCTACATCAACTTTTACAAAAGTTACGTCTGTCATTTCATTTGATAATTCATCTAATACAGGCGCGATCATTTTACAAGGTCCACACCAATTTGCAAAGAAGTCAACTAAGACTACACCTTTATCAAATACTTCATTAAACTCTTTTTCATTTACTATTTTCATATTTTAACTCCTCCTGTGCTTATTATAGCACTTATTTAAATACATGCACTTTTAATGCTTCAATAACTCCATCATTATTATTATCATGTTCTGTTATAAAAGCTGCATGCTCTTTTACTATTTGCATCCCATTGCTCATAGCAAATGAATTATCAAATGCTTTAAACATTGATAAGTCATTTTCAGCATCACCAAATACGACTATTTCATCTTTTGTGATATTTAGTTTATTGATTAATGCATTTATTGCTTCAGCTTTTTCGATGCCTTTTGGACTTACTTCAATCCATGTTCTAGATGACATTGAGATATTATAGCGTGAACTAAATCTGTCTTTTAGTTTTACTATAAAATCAGTTAAATATTCAGCGTGATGAGTAAAGACAATTTTATTTGCTGCTACAATTGTTTCACCTAAATACTTCGTATCTATAATATGTGGATAATTTCTTTGAACGCCAATAAACGATTTCATACTTGCATAGTGTGGAATACTTTCTTCAATCATATGTTCTTTTCGATATACTTCTTTTAAGGGTAGCATAGATTCAGGTATATAGTTATATAATGTATCATCTAAAACAATATTAGACTCTAGTTCATAGTCTTTTGCAAAGTCTAACAATTCTTTTACATCTTCTGCACTAAGACTTTTAAATACTTGCTTACTTAGATCGTTACAATTAACAATAGATACTCCATTAGCACAAATATAATAACCACCATATTCTGACATTTTTAATAGTTTACCATATCTTTCAAGTCCAATATAATTACGCCCTGAGGCTAGGCATAGTCTATAACCTTCTTTTTGGGCTTTTATTAAACCATCAATTGTATTTTCAGATAATGTTTGATCTTCTCTTAATAAAGTACCATCCATATCTGTCACAATTAATTTAATATTACTTAAGTTTACTTGCTGCTTCTTCATCGATTATCACAACTACATCTTGATGTTTTTGTAAAATACTTGCAGGTAATGATTCTGTAATTTCACCATTTATTAAACCATTAATTGCATTAGCTTTTTTAGCTCCACTTGCAATTAATAAGATTTTTTTCGCATCCATAATGTTAGCTATTCCCATTGTACAAGCATGTGTTGGCACTTCATCAATAGAATCAAAATAGATTGAATTATCTATTCTTGTACTTTCATCTAGTTCAACAACATGAGTTGTGATAGTAAATGGTGTATTTGGTTCATTAAATCCAATATGACCATTTGAACCTATTCCTAATACTTGAATATCAATTTGATAATCTTTCATTAATTGATCATAGTCTTTACAGTTTTGTTCTAAATCACCAGTTCCTTTTGGAATAAATGTATTTTCTTTATTAATATCAACATGGTCAAATAAATTTTTATTCATGAAAGTGTAATAACTTTCTGAATGATTAACATCCAAATTAGCATATTCATCTAAATTAAATGTTTTAACTTTTGCATAGCTTTGATTATTAGCTTGGTAATCTTTTACCATTTCTTGGTATAAACCAACAGGTGAGGAACCTGTTGCTAAACCTAAAATTGCATCTTCTTTTTTTAATACTTCTTTCATTACTTCAAATGCTCTTTTACTAATTTCAGCATAATCTTTACATACTATAACTTTTATCATTTTATTTGACCTCTCCTATTTTTATATAATATTCTTTTTCATATATTTCATCACAATTTAAATTAACCATCCCTAAACGGTCTTTGAATGCTAAATTATTTTCTTCAAAGTCTGTCATTGACATCCATGGTTCAATACATACAAATTGTGCTTTGTTTGGTGTCCAAAAAGCTAGATAATCAAATCCTTCGATACCAACTTCAACCATATATTTATTATTTGTTAAAGTTACATATTTAGACTTTAATTTATCTAAAATAATAGTTGGATACTTTTCAAATAGTTCATGACTTAAACTAAATCCCTCTGCTTTTAGACCATCTAAGTTAATTTCTTCTTTTTGTTCAAACACAATTTTATAATCATGATAATTATCTTCATTTGTCATTGGCGTATTAAATGCTGGATGTAAGCCAAATCCAAATGGCATTACTTCTTCATCTAAGTTTTTAATTTCATATTTGATATCTAAACGTTTATCTTCTAATTTGTACTTCACTATTAAACTAAAGTGATATGGGTATTGACTATAAGTTTCTTCATTATCTTTTAATTCAAAAACAAGTTCATTTTCACTTTGTTTAATTAAGCTAAATTCACTATGTCTTGCAAAACCATGATTTCCCATTTTGTAGACATTATTTTTAACAGTATATTCCTTAGCCCATACTGTACCAACAATTGGAAATAAGATTGGATTTCTCCCAGCCCAATATGTTGCATCTCCTTGCCACATGTATTCAATCTCTAGTTCTTTATCATAAAAACTTAATACTTCACATGCTTTGGTAGTTATTTCAACTTTTACTAAATCATTCTCAATTATATAGTTCATTTGATCCCTTTCTTTGACTTAATTATACCATTAATTTACAAAATTAATTCAATTAACTTTTCCCAAGGTAAAGCAGGTTTTCCAAAATGACCATAATTAGAGGTTTGATGATAAACCGGTGATAAAAGGTCTAATTCTTCAAGCATATTTTCTAAAGATAAATTAAAGTTAGAATTAATAATTTTTAAAATATCCTCTTCACTTAAGTGATTAGTTCCTTTAGTATCGATACTTAATTTTAATGGTTTATGATAACCTTCTGTTCCATCTATTTTGATTTCTATTTCTTCACACAATCCATTAGCTACAATATTTTTCGCAATAAATCGTGCATAATAAGTTGCTGCTTTCAATAATGAATATGGTGATAATCCACTTAAATGATCTTCAGATACTTGTGCTGATGTTCCATAATGATCTACTTCATTATGAGCACCCAATGTTGCACTAGTTTCACCTATGCTTTGTGGAATAAAATCATCTGCATTATTAATTAATATTTTTGTATCTTCATCAATATATCTTGTCTTTACAATTGGTTCTATTACTTCACTTAATACTACTTCTTCTAATTCATCTAATGATAAATGACGATGATAATCAACATCTACAATAATCTTTGATATTCTATATGGTATTTTATCTTCATCAAAATCGTAGCTAACTGTTATTTTCCCACTACCTTTTAGTACGTTATGTTCTAAATTGATTTCATCCAATTGCTCACTTAATAGATGTGCTGTATATGAGACAATTGGCATAAACTCTGATGTTTCATTTACAGCATACCCATAGACAATTCCATTATTTCTTTCTTCAATAAATTCTTTTGCATCTAATTTATCAACATCTACTTCAATAAGCATCTCTTGATCAATATTTAGTTTTTTTAATACATTACGTGCAATCATTTCATACTCAATCGCAATTTCTGTATTTGTTTCAACACTTATCTTAATAGTATTTCTACTAATTGCAACTTCAACTAATAAAATTGCTTTTTTATCTAATAATAAACCAGCATCAATTATATGATCTGCTATTTGATCACATATTTTGTCTGGATGATATTTAGTTAAGGATGTACTTGTTACATTTTTTTCCATATTATAATACCTCTAATATATTTTAGTTAATTTTAACTACCTTTGCAATAAGGCCATAAAATTTAATGAATTTATTACTGTTTTTTATGGTATAATGAATATGCTTTTGTATAAAATTTGAAATTATGGTAACATGTGTGTTATTATATATACTGTGAGCAATTTTTCACACATAACAAGGAGATAAAATGAAATCAATATTTATTCTAACTCTAAGTACAATATTATTTAATCCATTCAATATTTCTATGGATAATTTAATGATTAATGACACTTTAGACAAAGAAAAATCAATAAGTGAAAATCTTGATCAAACTGAAAATGAATTATCAGGTTTTCAATTTGAAGAAGTTGAAGTATGTTCAACATCTTCAGTTAAGACATATATGTCTTATTCAGCTGTAACTGACACAAGATCAAAACAGTATAAAATCATCAACAATGAAATGACTGTTCAAGAAAATGGATTATTAGTTGATGAACATGGATTTATTGGTGTAGCTTTAGGTAGCTACTATGGTGATCTTGGAAGTCGTTATTTAATTACATTAGAAAATGGTGAAACTATTCCAGTTATCAAAGTTGATGCGAAAAGTGATTCACATACAATTAACGGATGTTATCAAATGTATGATAATTCAGTAATTGAATTTGTAATTGATGTTGAAAAAGCGGGTAATCACTTTGGAAATGGTGGTAATGGTTTAGTAGTTAACGGAAACTTCAATAACATTGAAGAATTCAATGGTGCTATTACTAAGATTGAAAGAGTTACAATCATCGAAGATGAAGATGAACTAGAGGATGATGAAGTAGAATTTGAATACGAAGTTATTCCACATGTTGAATTAAGTACTTAAAAAGCTAATCTTACGATTAGCTTTTTTTAGTTTAATAACATATATAGTACTATAAATTGTGATAGTATTATTGCTATCATAATAAAAATAAAACTTGCTTTTTTTGTTTTATGTCTAAATACTTTCATCCCTATAAGGGCACCAATACTGCCACCAATGATTGCCATTTTAAATAGAGTACTTTCTTTAATACGCCAATCATTTTTTTTAGCTTTATTTTTATCGATACCAAATAATAAAAAACTTATGACATTAACTATTATCAGGTATATATATATAATTTCCATAACTTAATCCTCTGCAACTACTACTGGCATCTCTATCTTATTACTCACAGTAACATATGCTTTAAAATAATTTGAATAGGTACGTAATACTACTTCCATATCAATACCTTCTATTACTTCAATATTTTCTCTTTCCATAATATATAATGCATTATCTGTGTAGAAAGTAAAAGTCTTTAAACCTTCATTCCCACTTCCATTCATGGATAATATCTCTTCACCATTATAATAATAATCATATGATTCAGAAGCATCTTTATCGGTGTTTAAGTCATTAACATCATTGATAATAGCTTCTATCCTTGTTTCATCTACTGGTTCTATCGTATAGTATATTACATCATTCACAAAAATATCATCATTATGTTCTTCAATGTTATTTTTGATATATGCATCAATTCCTTCTAACACATCGATATATCTATTATATTCACTATCAATTTTGATTACTATATTTTCCATATAATGAAATACATCATTATGTTTTAAATAAAAGTTATTTTCATTTTCATTAACATATACATCAACTAATTCATAACTATTGATGGAATAAACATGCTCATAATTATTATTAATATTATTAATTTCTTCTTGATCACTTACTATATTACTTTTAACTATTTGATAGATACCTATATTAGAATAAATTCCATAAAAATTATTTATCCACATATAAAAGATTATATGCTTCATCTTTTAATGTTGCTTCATATATCACTTTAGCAACATTAATTATTTCTTCATATAATTTACTATCACTTACTTGTTCTTCATACCATTTTTCTTGCTCGATTTCATAATTTTTTGCTTCTAAATAATGATAGGTATAATAACTTGAAAATGTAACTAAAATTAGACTTAACAACCATAATATTATTTTAAATTTAAAAGCTTTATAAAATATTCTAATTATAAAGCCAAATATACTTAATATAATTAAATTAATTATTATATATATTATTATTATTATTAATCCATCAATAAAACTTGTACTATATCCTACGCCAAATATTAACATTAAAAATAATGAAAACTGAATTTGATAAGATAGTAACATCATAAGTAATATTAATAAAAAACTAATTATATAACTTTTATAATCTTTTTTCATATCTCCCCTTAAACCAAAATTATTTATTAACTAAATCTTTTGACTGTTTTCCTGTTATCTCTTTTATTTTAATTGTAACAATCTCGCAATAATTAATAGCAGATTTAATTTCTTTTTCAACTAAGTGTTGATGATTAGGACTATATTTTTCACAAAGCTTAATTAAGCATTCATGTTTTATTTTTTCATCTTCAACAATAGTTGCTTCTCCACTTACTATGACACTAATATAACTTGTTGAAAATACTTCTGGTAAGATTTCATCTTTATTAACTACACAAAAAGAGACTTTATTATTTTTCTTTAAAATATCAATTTTTTTACCTTCTTTAGCAATGTGGATAATAATCTCATCATCTTTTACTGCATAATTTATTGGTAATCCATATGGTTGATTATCATCACATAAACTTAAGATTCCAGTTTTTCCCTCTAATAAATATTCATATGTTTTTTGTTCTTCAATTTTTTGGATATGTCTTCTCATATTATTCATCCTCTTTCTGTATTTCCGCAAATTTCTCACGCATTGTTGGATTATTTTTTGTTAACTTTTTTATTGATAAATCTTGAGCTTTATTATTAGCTAATCTTAAGTTATTTTCAGATGATAATAATGCATCTTTAGTTTTCTCTAAATGTTTTATTGTTTCATCAATTTCTTTGATTGCTTGTTGGAATTTTTTACTAGCTCTATCATAATTTACAGCAAACTTTTCTTTAAAATCGACCATATCCTTTTCAAAATTTGAAATATCAATATTTTGATTTCTTACTTCAATTAATTGTTCTTGATAACCAATTGAGTTTAATGCAGCATTTCTTAATAAGGTTATAATTTGGATAAAGAATTGTGGTCTAATTACATACATTTTAGGATATTTGTGAGACATATCCACAATACCAGTATTATAATACTCACTATCCGCTTCTAATAATGAAACTAATATTGCATATTCACAACCTTTTTCATTACGATCCTTATCTAGTTCTTTTAAGAAATCTTCATTTCTTTTTTTAGTTGCTGTGGTATCACTTTCATTTTTCATTTCGAACATAATTGAAATATATTCAATACCACTATCTGAATAATCTTTAAAGATATAATCACCTTTACTACCAGTTTTTGAATCATTATCTTTTTCAAAATATGATTTTTGAAACCCTGTAGATCTAAGTCTATTAAATTCAATTTCACAATGCTGTTCTAAAGTTTCACCCACCATTTTAGTTGATAATTTAGTTTTTAAATCTTTATAAAAATCTATTGTAACATCTTTTTCTTTTAACCTTGTTTCATAAGTTTCTTTTAGATTTCTAACTGCTAATTCACTATTTGTCTTAGTAGATTCTATTTCAGCTTGTAATTTAGCAATTTGCATTTCTTTACTATTAAGAGTATCTAAGTTTTTATATTCACTATTTTGTAGGGCTATTTGCTTTTCGTTTTCTGCATTAGCTATTAGTGACTTTAACTTTTCTATCTCAGTTTTTGACTCTGATAATTTTGATTCTAAATCTGCTTTTGCATTTGCTTGTTGTATTCTTAATTCATTTTCTTTTTCACTCTTTAACTGTTTTTCTTTTTGAGACAATTCTATTTCTAATTGTTGAATTTTGTTATCTTTGATAATTAATGCTTCTTTCCTCTTAGTTTCTTCATCTTTTAATGCCATTAACTTATCATTATCTGCTATAGTAATTTTACCTTTTAAACGTTCTATTTCTTCTTTTGCCTTTGATAGATTTTGTTCCAGTTCAACTTTAGCATTAGCTTTTAATATTTTTAACTCATTATCTTTTTCATTATTTATTAGTCTGATTCTCTCATTTAGTTCTTTTTGAAATTCATTATCTTTAATTTGTGATGCAATTGCTAGATAACCTGATTCATCTACAGTAAATACTTCATTACAATTTGGACATTTTATTTCGTTCATTTTTACCTCTTTTCTACCTCTAAATTATAACATATAAGAATTTTAATATTCCGACTCTTATTACTAAGCTATAATCATTATTTTTATTTATCTAATAATTTAAAGTATAAAATTGTATAAGCATTATAAACTTCTAATAAC
>CAYJNO010000009.1:14174-45417 GCA_964371715.1 uncultured Erysipelotrichaceae bacterium
AAATATTGTAAAATAATAATATTTCTCCATTGACTTACACATACGTTTATACTATTATCTTCTAGATTTATGTATGAATACATAAAATACACACTATACATGAATATACGGAGAAATATATGAAAATAAATTATAATAGTTTTACGTTAATTAAATTAGTACTTATTATTGCAATTATCGCATTACTAGTTGTTGTTCTTAGTCCATACTACTTTCAATATTTTGTAACTGAGGCTAATCATTATAATGTTTTAATTAGCATTGTTACTAATAGTTAATTTTATTTTAAAAGAACCAAGTTGATTATTCAACTTGGTTCTTTAGCATTTATTTCTTTTTTGCACAGTAATATATTAAAGTTCCCTTAGCTTTAAACATTTCAATTTCAAAATTTTTTTGTAATTTATCTCGTGTTGAACATTCACTTTCAAATGGCAAAGAAACTAAACCTTTTTTCGCAAGATATTTTTTTAATATAAAATCCGTTAATATACTTTTGTTTTCCACAAAGCAACTAGCAAGTAACATACCATCCTTTTTTAACACTCTTGTTATTTCGGTTAATGATTTTACTTTGTTGGGAAAAACATGAAAACCATTCATACAAAATACAATGTCAAAAGTCTCATCTTCAAATGGTAAATTAGCAACATCAGCTTTTATTAGTTCAATATTTTCATTTAACCTGTTTCTTGCAATTGCAAGCATCTCTTCACTATAGTCTATTCCTATAATTTTTGCTGACTTTAAACTATTATATTTTTTACTCACAAATACTGATGTACCTACTGGTACATCAAGAATATTTCCACTAAAATTAGCAGGTATTTTTTCTAATAACTCTTTTGCGATACAATTATTATTTCCATCTTTATATATAAACTTAAGAATTAATTTGCTCCACCATGTTTTATGTGTTATCAAATCATCATATATTTTTGTTGCACCTTTATATGAATCCTTATTTATATTATCCATATATCCTCCCTTTAAGCATACATTAATTTAAACATAACTATTTTTTTATCTCAATTAATGTACACTTTTGCCATTTGTTTTAGAATATATTTATACTATTTTTACCTTCTGCTTTAACCACAATTAATAACATTTTAAATTCATTTTCTGCACTTAAAGAATGTGGAATACCTGCAGGCATTAATAAACTTTCTTCTGCATTGACAATATACTCTTTATTATCAACTGTTATTTTTGCACTTCCATCTAATATTTGAACTAGTGCATCACCATTTGAACTGTGACTTGCAATTTTAGAACCTTTAGAAAAGGCCATTAATGTCATTGTAAAATTAGTTCGTTGAACTAACGATATACTTGAAACTCCATTCTCTTCATAACTAATTGTATCCTTTAAATTTAACACTTCATTAGTATTAATTTTTTTTATGAATTTTTCCATATTTTCTCCTTTATTTGTATTAATACTTAATTGTAATAACTTACTATTTTCAGATGAATATACTTGATGTATAACGTCCTTTTCTATAGCTAATAATTGATCTTTATGAGCTATTTTTACTTTGTTATTAATTGAAATATTTACCTTACCTTCTAAAACAAAGATAAAGATATCTTGTGAATTACTTTGCTCACTTATACTTTCATCTTTATCAAATGAAAACAATGATAAGTTTAACTCTTCGTTTTGATAAATTATTTTACTAATAATTTGATTTTCTTTAATATTTATTTTATTTTTCATTTTTAATCCTTTTATATCACCTTCATTCTAACCAATTAGATTAAAAAATAGTGTTGTATAGGCAACATTTTTATTATTTTACGTACATATTTACAAATCATATTATAATGTTTATAAATTTTGTGTTTTTTTGAATGTAATTATATTGACTAAGAATATATGCATTGCTATAATCTAGTAGTTCATTACTCTTTTTATTTATTAATGAGTAAGGATTAGAGAGAAAAACCACCATGTTGAAAGGTTATGAGGATTATTTATGAAAAATTTATCAACAATTAATCTTAACGATGTTCATCCTAACTATAACGTTTTTCGTTATGAAAAATACTTGCAAGATGTACCAAGACTTAAGATAAATAAAATTTGTATGACTGAAATTGTTAATGCTGATATGATGATTGCAACTTTTGGGGCTAAAGCGTACGCAGATGCTTGTAAAGAAGTTCTGACATTAGGAAAACTTGGCATTAAAAATTTAGGGCTAAGTAATGTTATACGTTATTATACTTATAACTATAAAAATTTTATTGTAGCTGGTACTGATGCGATTAGTGATGAACATTTTAGGCAAATAATTGAAGGTATATATAATCAATATATGATTTCTTCATCTTCTAGTTCTGGATTAAGTGGTATATCGCGTTTTGTGTTAGCAATGGGGAATGATGATTTGGTTGACAAAGCCTTAAGTGCTTTTTATTTACATAGAAACTCACAGAATAACTTCATTGTTGCTACCAATGAAAAAGAAGTACTTAATGCAGCTAACAACCAAGATGTTGATATCTTCAATTTATTAAACTATGCTATTACTCATAATAAAGTTATCCCCTTCTATCAAGGAATAAACAATAATGCTACAAATAAAATTGATAAATATGAAGCTTTAATGCGTATTTCTGATGAAACTGGAATGTTATATTATCCAAATAATTTTTTGCAAACGGCAAAAAAATATAAGTTATATAACACATTAAGTAAGGTTATGATTGATAATGTTTTAAATAATTTTGAAAATATACCTTATGAAGTAAGTATAAATATTTCAATGTTAGATGTTGAAAGTAATGAATTTACAAGTTGGTTTATTAATAGGATCGCTAACTATAATGATCCTTCTAGAATAATTATTGAATTTGTTGAATCAGAAAATTATAATGATAGTAAAAAACTTCATAACTTTTTAAATGCAATTAGAAGTCTTGGTTGTAAAATTGCTGTTGATGACTTTGGTGTTGGGTATTCAACTTATACTTCTATAATTTCATTAAAGCCAGATTTCATAAAAATAGATGGAACAATTATTAAAGATTTAGTGACTAATAATGATAACAATTTGATTTTAGAATCAATATGTTATATGTCAAAACTAATTGGATCTAAGATTGTTGCAGAATTTGTTGAGAATAAAGATATCCAAGATATACTTAAGGATAATAATGTGCAATATTCTCAAGGTTATCACTTCGCTAAACCTGAACCATTTTATAATTTGCAATTTAATCAATAGATATTATTTGAAAATATCATAATAAAAACGAGCTATCGCTCGTTTTTATTTATTATTATGGATTAACTTCTTTTAAACATTAATTATTATTTGGTCTATTTCCACCCATTTGATTTGGTGTACTATGACCAATTGAAGCTTCAATCTCATTGCCATTTTCATCAAATATTGTTCCACCAGTCATTGTCACTACGCCATCAACATCTAAGTAAGCATTCATCTGATCTGCTCCTTCTGGTGCCGAAATAGCTATATCTCCTCCAGTTTGAGTGAAAAACCCATTAGCATCTATACCATCACCACCTGCACCAAATACAACTTCAATATCTCCATTAGCTATTATAATTCCACCTAATGCATCATTTCCATTTATACCATCATCTTCAGTATTAATATAAATATTTCCTCCATTTATATTTATATTATTTCCTTCTACTCCTTCAAAACAATTCTCAATAACAATTTCACCTGAATTTATTATTGTATTTAGTGATGTAAATCCATCATCACCTGTGTTTATAATGAACTTGCCATCATTAATAATCAATACACCATCTGAATGGACTGCATCTTCATATGCTGAAATATTAAATGTTCCGCCATTGATTACTAACGAGTTTAATGCTTTTAAAGCTTTCATACTTTCTTCGAAAGTATTATCTGGTAATTCATCATCAGTGTATCCTTCTATTGTACTGTTTGGATCAAATTCTCTATCCATTTTTGGTCTTTCAGCATTTGGATCCAATTCTCCATCCATTTCCATCCCTGGTTGCATAATCCCTGTTTGAGTTCCTCCGCCTACTGGACCACTTGATGGTGTTTTTATAACCTCAATATAGCCATCTCCAGAAGATAAATTAAACTCCCCACCATCTATTTGTAATATATTGTCTGAACTTATTGCATCATTTGCCGCTGTGATATTAAAATATCCACTTTCAATAATTATATTACCTATGGTTAAATCTTCTGTATTAGTTGATTTCAAGCCATCTTTTTCAGCATCAATTGTAATATTAGCATTACTTATTGCCAATAAATCTTTACCCACAATTCCATCTTCATTTGCAGTAATATTTATCGATACATCTTCAATTATTAAATCATCACGACTATTTATCCCATCTTGATAAGATGTACTAACATTTAATGTTCCATCTCCAGTAATTACAGTATCTGCTTTTGAATAAAGTGCTGCCGATGGAAAATCAGTATCTGTTGTAGTGACTTCACTTTGTGTTATTGAGTTTTCACCTTCTACTATAATTACAACATCTTTGGCTTCAACAATATTAATAGGTGTCCCATTTTTAGTTTCAATATTTACATTATTTAGTATAAGATAAACGGTTCCATCATCCACATCTTTATTTACATTGACTGTAATAGTACTATTAAGGTAATCACCTTGAAATTCATATGTACCACTACTAGTAATTATTATTTCATCATCATCATTATATAAAATACTTTCACCAACTTCACTTAAATAATCTTTCGTAGGATAAGTAAGTGTTATGATTGTTAGATCATTTTCTAGATTTGTATCTTCTTGATTTGTTGATTCTACAGTCAAGTTTTCTTCAACTTTTGTGCTGCATCCACTTAATATAAGTAGTGATGCTATCATTATTAATTTAATTTTATTCATATAATACCTTTCTATAATCCATTCATAAATAAGTCGTTTCTTCCAATTATTATTTCAAGATTTCCATTTCTAATTCTTAAGCTATCTATTAACTCTTTTTCTTTATTTATATCTTTCAATTCAATTTCATAACTTAATTTAAATAAGCTTCCCATATTTGTTGTTTTTGCTGAGATGAGATTTGCCTTTATTGTATATTCACTAAATACATCATCAAATACATTTGTGAAATTAAGATTTTCTGGAATTGTAATTTGTAATGTTCGCTTACTACTTACTTTCTCTTCTCCAAAATTAACAATATTTAAAATTAATGAAAATAAGCACGTTATTAGTGCAAATACTGCTGCAAAACCTATGTAACCCATTCCAATAGTTAGTCCTGTACACATTGCGATAAATATTGCAATAATTTCTTTAGCTGTTCCTGGCATTGATCTAAATCTTACTAAACTAAATGCTCCAGCTACTGCTACACCAGCACCAATATTTCCGTTAACCATTATGATTACCATCGTAACTGCAACTGGTAGTAGTGCTAATGTTACAATAAATCCTTTTGAACTTCTTTCTTTAAATGAATAGAACTTTGCAATTACAATACCTAGTACAATCGATGAAATCATACAAATAAAGAAATTTTCAAATGATATATTCATTGTTGTAGTTGTATCAAATATTCCATTAAACAATTCATTAAGCATATGCTATCTCCTTTAAGTTATTAATTAGGTCTGACATATAATATTTTTGATATGCAGTTCCATATTTTGAAAATGACGTCTTATAAATATTATTATTGTTAAAGAAAGTAATTAACCAGTTTGGCAAGCCCATAACTGTTTTAACTTCTAAAAGAATATATTTATTTGACAATACATTTAAATCAATATTACTTTCACTAAAACTGATATTTGTATCCCTTGTTTTAATATTAAAATCAAATGTCATTCTAAATTCATCATCTACCAATGAAAAATATGCTTCTCTTTCATACGATAGATATACTCTAGGTTTTATATTTTCATAAATATTTTTAAAATAATTTATTTCATTTAAAATTTGTGTATCTTTTAATGAACCTTTTTTATTATCTACAAAAGATAGTACATTTTTTTGTTTGTCATATATTCTTCTTTTATATACAATTCCATTAAACTTCTTTTTTAATTCAATAAATGCCATGTTATCTTCACATGGTTTACCATAACATCTAACTCTTAATTTTTCCTTGTACTTAGGTTTTTCTAATGAATGTCTAATTACTTTATAGTCTTCAGTATCATAGTATATATTTGATATTTTATGTCTGCCATATTCATCTAATCTCATTTCACAAGACATTGCTTCAATTAAACTAGCATATTGACTTTGTGTTAATATATATTTTAATTCGTATCTTTTAAAATTTGCTTGTACCATATTTTTTTACTCCTTTTATTTACAACTTTATTATCCTTTATCAACCTTAAACTTACTTTAAAATAAAAACACTTCAACTGAAGTGCTTTTATTTAAAAATGGACTGTAATAATAATACTATTTTCAATTTTACTTTCTGCTAATATTTTTATACTGTGTTTTTCACAAATGTTTTTGGCAATTGATAATCCAATACCAAATCCTTTGATACTGCTATTTCTTGATTCATCTGCTCGATAGAATCGATCAAACCAATCATTATATTTTTTTACTTTTATGCCTTTACATGAATTTTCTACTGTTAAAATAATTTTATTAGCTTTTTTACTTAAATTAATTAATATTATTTCATCTGAATACTTAATTGCATTTTCTACTAATATCGTTATTAGTTTTTTTATCATTATTTCATCACCATTGTAATTAATATTTTTTTCAATGTTTGATGTTAATTTTAAATTTGCATTTAGAATTGTTGAATTAAAATCACTTATTATATTCTCACTCATTTCAGACAATGAAAACAATGATTTAGTTAATTTTAATTGTTCTTCTTCAAGCTTAGTGAGTGATACTAAATCTTCAACTAATTTATTTAAACTTGAAACTTGAGACTTAATGCTAGTTGTCCATTCACCTTCACCATTATCAAGTTCAATTACATCACAGTCTGCCTTAATAATTGTTAAAGGAGTTTTAAATTCATGACTTACATCTGTTATAAATCTCTTTTGTTTCTCATAACTATTTATTATTGGTGACACAGCTCTTTTAGATAATAAACATGCTAAGACAAAAATTAGAATAATGGCCAAGAAAACAATTAGTATAGAATATATCAAAAAATTTTCAAAATTTATAATATCTTCTTCCATATCTAGAAAGATATAAGTATATCCAATATCATTTTCTGCTTTAATATATCTATAATCATTAATTGTCCCTTTGGCATTTGGTATTTCATTTACCTCATTAAAATACTCTATTGCTTCTTCTGGTGTAATTGAACCTATATTTTTTGTATCTATATAATTTATTTCATTATTTTCATCAGCTTTAAGAACAAAAAATCTAGTAGTAAATGAAAATTCCTTTGGAAAATTAGGATGTGGTGGAACTGTAAGATTAAATTCATTTTGCATCTTTAAATTATTTTCTAATAAGATATTTAAAACATCATCTGAATACGAAATTATAGAACTATAATTTAAGAGATTTATTGTAACTGCAAGTAAAATTAAAACAATGACACTAATTAGTGTTGTTAGAAAAATAAATTTTCTTTGTAGTTTCTTTAACATCATTTACACCTCTAAAGAATATCCTGTATTTCTTGTTGCTTTAATTTTAACAGTGCTTTCCAATAAAGTTAATTTTTTTCGTAAATATGATATATAGACCCATACAACATTTATTTCTGATTCAGAATCTTGTCCCCATATTTTTTCCATAAATCTTTCCGTTGGAATAATATGTCCATTATTTATCATTAGCATTTCCATCATTTGAAATTCTTTACTAGCTAATTTAAAAGAATTTATATTTGAATATAATTCAAATGTTTTTCGATTTAAGTATATATTTCCAACAGTTATAATTGATGAACTACTAACACTTGTACTTCTTGTAATAGCTCTTATTCTTGCTAATAGCTCTTTAGTATCAAAAGGTTTTGTAAGATAATCATTTGCTCCTAAGTCTAATCCAGTTACCTTATCATCAATTTGCGATTTTGCAGTTAACATTATTACAGGAATACTATTACCTTCACTTCTTATTATTTTCAAGACATTTAATCCATCAAGTACTGGCATCATAACATCTAATATCACAGCATCATAATTATCTGATTGAAGATAATCTAAAGCTTCTTCTCCGTTATAGACTGCATCTACTTCATAGTTATAATGTTTTAATATTTTCACCAATGCATTAGATAATTCTTTCTCATCTTCACATAGTAGTAATCGCATATTATCACCTCTTTTAAATATTATACTATATACCTTAAACTTACTTTAAATTAATTATATAATATAACTACTAGTGGAGGATAAATTGATGGCTTGTAGTATAGATTATATAGAATTTGTTTGTGAACAATTAATTGGAATAGGTAATATTAGATATCGAAAAATGTTTGGTGAATATATGATATATTTAAATGACAAACCAATACTTTTGGTTTGTGATAATACAGTTTATGTAAAAATTAAAGATGAAACAACTGTTCTATTAAGCAACTATTCAAAAGGATATCCGTATAAAGGAGCAAAAGAACATTATATTTTAGATATTGAAAATAAAGAATTAACACATAAAATAGTAGAGATACTAGATAGTATAACCCCTTTACCAAAACCAAAAAAAGAGGTAATTTAATATGATATTTGATTTTAAAAAAGAATATAAAGAACAATACAAACCAAATCTAAAGCCAACGATTATTGACATACCTAAAATTAATTATCTCGCAATTAATGGTAAAGGTGACCCGAATATTGAAGATGGTAGTTATCAATCAGCAATTAAAGTATTATATGCTCTATCATATACTCTAAAAATGAGTTATAAAACAACATATCATATTGAAGGTTTTTTTGAATATGTAGTTTCACCACTTGAAGGTTTTTGGTGGCAAGATAATATCAAAGGAGTTGATATTACTAGAAAAGATAAATTCATTTGGACTGCTCTAATTAGATTGCCTAGCTTTATCAATAATGATCATCTTAATTGGGCTAAAAATACTGTTTTACATAAAAAAAAAGATAGATTGTTCAGCTGCCTATATCTTAACAATAGAAGAAGGTCTATGTGCTCAAATAACACATATTGGACCATATGATAATGAACCAACAACAGTAGAATTAATGAATAAGTATCTAAATGATAATGGTTATATGACTGATATAAATGATATTAGAAAACATCATGAAATATATATTAGTGACCCTAGAAAAACAATACAATCAAAACTAAAAACAATAATTAGACACCCTATAAAAAAAATCTAGAATTTTATTTCTAGATTTTTTATTTAATAGGTTATGTCCCTAGGAATAATTAATGCACAAATAAAATACGCTAATATTCCTGTGCCTGCCAAGGCAATAAATAAAATCCAAGCTAATCTAATAATAGTTGGATCTATATTGAAATATTCAGCAATACCACCACATACTCCAGCAACCATCATATTTCTATTTGAGCGATAAAGTTTTTTCATATTAATACTCACTTCCTATTTATAGTACCAATAAATTTTATCATAATTTTTATTTACTCTCAATAATTGTAACTTTTATAATTTAAACTTCTTTTCTTTCTCTTCTTTGCGTTGAAGATTGTGGACCTTTATGTTCTTCATAATCTACATATATTACTTTATTACGTCCATTATGCTTTGAATCATATAAAACTTTATCAGCATTGGAGATTAAACTATCAAGATCAACACTATCATTTTTATTAACAATAGTAACACCAATACTTAAAGATATTATATTATGTTCTGATCCTGTATGTGGTATTTCTAAATCCTTTATTGCTTTTACTAAATTATTAATTATTTTATTTACATCATTATTATTTTTATTTTCAATTACAATAACAAACTCCTCACCACCATAACGATATGCTTCAATTGGATAATCAATACTTAAGTTCAATAATGTTAGACCAATTTTTCTTAGACATTCATCGCCTAATTGATGACCATAAATATCATTATATTTTTTAAAATGGTCAACATCTATCATTGCTAATGCTGATACAATATTAGTAAATTCATTATTTTTTTTATTTCCATAAATTTCAAATAATTTTCTTCTACTTGCAACACCAGTTAGTTGATCTGCATACGCAATTTGTCTTAATTTATATTGAGCAACAAAACTATCTATCGTTGCTTGCCTGACAATTGTCCCTAATATAAATAAAAGAAACAAAAAGATATAAGAATTCATTGCTTCAGTTTCAAATACTGTTGGAACTTTAAAAAATGAAATAGTAAATACATAAAAAACTGTACATAATAACATATAAGTATGAATACGCCATCCATAATCTATATATAAAGTTGATATTGCAAATAACATAAATAAAAAGGTTACACTTACAATATCATATTCAACAAATGAACTTACATATGCTGCATATAATACTCCACAACTATTTACTATGTACACTGATGCAATAATATATTTTTTTTGAAAAAATCTCACATATATAAACATTAATGATGTAAATATTGTAATTATTGTATAAGGGGTTTGATACTCAATAGCCTTAGAAAAAATATAAAAGTCTGACACGTATGAAAGTGATAGCCAACCTCCTAAAACAAAGAACACACAAAAGAGCATCGTTTGTAAAATTTGTTTATTTTTTTTATCAATATCTTTTTTGCACATCCTAATATGTGTCATATCTTCTATTGTTTTAACTTCTGTAAATTTGTAAAACCTTTTAATTTTATCTACCATTTTTTCTACCTTTGCCCCTTATTACATTATACATTTTTTACTACACTTGTAAACATTTATTTAATTAAATTTCAATATACGTGTAAATAAATATAATACATTTTATCTATTAAAGAAGAAAGAAGAAATATCATATATTATGTTAAAAATAGGACAATTATTAAAATTCATACCAATTTCATATCTAATTTACAATCACTTTATTTTTACACATTTTTTTTAATACAGTTGTTGTAGAAGTCATTATAAAGTGAAAATACACTCTAGAAAATGCTTTTTAAAAGTGATATAACTTTATATGGCTTAAGGATAAGAGGGAAAAAATGAAAAATAAAATGATTTCTAGAATCATACTAATGACATTTTTGTTATTAGTATGTGCTAGTAATATTTATGCTCAAGAAAATATAAGTATAAATAATATTAGTTACACAACTACTTCAACTAATGTTGAAACAATTATGGTAAATACTGCTGAAGAATTTATGGATGCAATTGCTAATGATTCAGATGCAGATATTATACTTGGAAGTGACTTAAATTTCTTCCAGGAATATACAACAGAAAAATCTATAATAAGTGTTACCTTTACAGGATCTATCGACGGTAATGGATATGCTATTAAGAATTTATCAACTGCCTTATTTAATACAATTAGTAATGCTACAATAAAAAACTTAATATTTAGTAATATCTATATTGAAAATGTTCACATAAATGGTTTATTAGCGAATAATGCTAATTATACAATTATTGATAATGTTCATATCATTGATTCATTTATTAAATCAACTACTACTACAGGATTTGGTTCATTTGTTGGTATGGCTACAGGTATTGAAATTACTAACTCAACTATTTCTAATTCTACATTTAGTGCAGCTCAAAGAATTGGTGGTTTGATTTCATATAACTTTAATAAATCTACATTTACAAATGTACGTGTTAGTGCAACATTAAATTCTAGTAATAGATTAGGTGGTATCGCAGCAGTAAATTATGGTGAATTAAATGTATCTGATTCTATTTTAGATATCACATACGATGTTGATGCAGATGTAAGTAATGCTGATGCAATTATAGCTAGTTCTAGTTCAAGCTCTAAATTAGTTTTAAACAATATCTTATTAGCACCTTCAATTGATAATATTGCTGTTGGTTCGAATAGAACAATTTCCACAAACAATGTTTATATCACTGATAATGTTACAACTATTAAAGATTATGAATGGTTAAATACTGTTTCATTAAGCAAGCTTAATAATGACTTCTATATAAACACATTAAATTTAGATTCATCAATCTGGAACACTAATAATAACTTGCCAAGTCTAACTATTGCTGATGATATTATTAATGCATTTTTATTAAGAGATGCTAAAACACAAGTAAATGTTGAAACTGTAGAAGCTCTAGATGAGAAAATCATTGCTAAAGGAACAAATGATATTGATCAAGAACTTGAAATGTTATTAATGCAAAGATATATGGTTGATAATGTTGGTTATACATATTTAGTAGGTTATGCTTCCTTATCTCAATCAAATGCTGAGTTTGTAAACTGGTTATATAATGATTATCGTAATCTTACAGCATACACTCTAGGGGGTGCTCCAGATACAGGAAACTTTATTGCAGAATTAAATGTTTTAAAAATGTTATATGATGAATACAAAGATGATTTATCAGCTGTAGGTTTTACTAAATATGGTAATCAAGTAAAAGATGTATATCACACTTTATTTTTCTCAATTGGTAAAACATATTCTACAACTATTCGAATGTGGACAGCCTTAGAAACTGATGAATTAGGTCCAATCACTTCATATGATCATCCTTCAGTTTCTCATCCTGTGACTCGTTATGAAGTATTTAAAAGAATGTATAATAATGATTTATTAGGATATCAAGATACAAAATATTCTTTTGTTAATAGTTCTTTAATGTTTGAAAACTTAGAAGTTGAAGAAATGAGATATGTAGTTAATTCTCATTTAGATGATCAATCATTAGAATGGCAAAACTGGTATATGACTAGTGATTTAGCTAAAGAAAATGAAAGATTATGGAGTGAATATAATAAATTTGATCCATACACTTATATGGATTATACTTTTGGTTTTAATTATCATGATGAGGAATATGTAGATGATGCAAACTTTGCATACTATGATGAAAGATATAATTTATCAGCCTTTGGTATTACTGATATTGAATATGGAAGTCCAAAACAATTTGTTATCTTCGATGAAGGTGGAATTTGTTGGGGTATTTCAAAAGTCGGTGCTAATATTTGGACATCTTTAGGAGTTCCTTCAAGTCCAGTTTATCAACCAGGACATGTTGCTTATGTATTCTCTCGTTATGATGCAAATACAGATACAATGTATTGGACTGATATTTATAACTCAGTATCGTCTTGGGGAGAAACTGGTGAAGGATATACACTACCAATGCATGATGCTTTCTATACAAGAATGCCACTTGGTTGGGGTGATGATGCTTCAGCATCATTCTATAAAGGATCGTATATTGGTTTATCTCAACAAGTATTAAATGATTTTGAAACATATACTGATTCAAGTATGTATATGTTATTAGCAAATACATATGAATCAAATACTGAAGTGCTAGAAGAATTATATCGTAAAGCAATAAGTATTAATCCATTAGACTATAATGCATGGTTAAACTTAACTAAACTATATATAAATGATGATACAAAAACAAATAATGATTTATTAGCGTTATTAGAAGAAATATCAACTAACTTAGCTTATAATCCATTACCAATAAATGATTTATTTAAACTTGTACTACCTGAATTACAAGATGATAACACTGCAGTTATTGCCTATACTAGATTATTAAATGATAGCTTAATAAGAGATTCAAAAGCTACATTTATTGATACACCAGAACCTTTAATCTCAGTTCAAACTGCAAATACATTATTAGGGTACAAAGATTCAACATTAGCATCTTTCTCTTTTGATGGTAATGATGCAAATAAAATTATTTTATCTGACTCTAGATTTGGTTCAAATCAAGTAACTTGGGATTATTCTTTAGATGGCGGTAACACTTGGACACAAATTATTGAAAAATCAGTTGAACTTTCTAAAGAAGAATTAGCAACAATTACATCTGCAAATGATATTATCGTTCATATTGTTGGTGTAAGTTATGAAGAAGAAAATTTATTTAGAATTGATATTAAAGAGGCTGATAAATTATCAAATATCTACTTAAATGATTTAGAAAATAATCTTCATTTTAGTGGTAGAGAATTAGAATATTTTAATACAGAAACAAATACTTGGTTAGAATTAAATAGTAATGTAATATTTGATGGCTTACAAGATGTCCAAGTAAGAAGCAAAGCTATTGCTAATACACTAGCTAGTACTCCTCAAATCTACTCATTTACTGATGATATTTATCCAGCAAATAAAACATATTATTCACTTGATAATGTTAACTTAATTAGTGCACCTAAAGCTTATGATGATAACAGAAAACAAGAAAACATGTTTGATGGTAATAAAGATACATATTATTACACAAGTGAAAGAAATGATAAAGAAATTATCTTTAGTTTTGATACTCCTATTAAATTATCGACGATTGAATATTTACCTTATCAAACAAATGTAGGTAGAATTATGGATGCTACAATCTATGGAAGTATTGATGGTGAAGAATACTTTATCATTGATGAAGTTAAAAACTTAGAGAATTCTTATTCTTTAAAAACATTTACTATTGATAATCCAAAAGAAGTTAATTTTGTAAAATTAGTAGTAACTAAAACAAGTAATACTGCTTTAGCTATTACTATGTTTAACTTCTATGAAGATACTAGAGAATTTGATGATACAGTATTAGTTGCTTCAATTGAAAAAGCAACTAACATCTATAATGATCTAACATACAACAAAACTATCGAAAATAAAGAAATCTTTAATACTGCTATTAATACTGCTAAAGATATATTAGCTAATGTTAATATTGATCAAACAATGATTGATGAAGCTATTAATAAACTAGAAAATGCTATTACAACTTATATAAATTCTAAAGATGCTATTGATAGAACTAAACTTGAAGATACTATTGATTATGCTAATAGTGTTTACAATGATACAACTTTAAATAAATTAAGCTCTAATAGATCTAAATTATATGCAGCTATCTTTAATGCAAATGTTATATATACAAGTAATCAAGCTAATCAATCTCATATTGATAATGCTATTGTTACATTAAGTACAGCTATTGAAACTTATTTAAATTCTGAAGAAGTTTTAGATAAAACATTATTAGAAAACACAATTTCTAATGCAAATAACACACTTAATAATACAAGTTATAATAAAGCTCAAAGTAGTAAAGATGCTTTAAAAACAGCTATAAATAATGCAAGTAACATCTTAAATAATGCAACTAAACAAAGTGAATTAAATAATGCAGCTAGTACATTAGAAAGTGCTATTAGTACATATATTAATTCTAAAGACTTATTAAATAAAGATGTATTAGAATCAACTATAAACAATGCTCAATCTATATATGATGATACTAGTATTGTTAAATCTAAAGAAAGTAAAAATCAATTATATGCAGCAATATTCAACGCAAATGTTATATATACAAGTAATCAAGCTAATCAATCTCATATTGATAATGCTGTTGTTACATTAAATAATGCTATTGAAACTTATTTAAATTCTGCTGATTTATTAAATAAAAATGTCTTAGAAAATACTATTACTAAAGCTAATACAACTTTAAATGATACAAGTTTAAATAAAACTGCTGAAAGTAGAAGTTCATTAGAATATGCTATTAAATCTGCTAATATCACTTTAAATTCCAATGTTTCAAAACAAAGTGATATAGATTATGCTGTAACTATTTTAAATAATGCTATTACTACATATGTTAATTCAAAAGATGAATTAAATAAGGATGCTTTAATAGTAGCGGTTAATAATGCTCAAGCAGTTTATGATGATACAATTATTAATAAAGGTGAATATGCTAAGAATAATTTATATGCAGCTATTTTCAATGCTAATATTGTCTTAGATAATACATTAATAGGTCAAAATTATGTTGATAACGCAGTAGTAACTTTAAATAATGCATTAAATACTTATTTAAATGCAGAAGATGTAATTGAAAGATCAATACTTGAAGAAAAAATAAATTATGCACAAAGCTTATATGATGATACAACCTTAGATAAAACTCAAGCTCAAAGAAATAATTTGTTAGCTGCTATCTATAATGCCAAAAGTATATTTGGTAGTAATCAAGCTAATCAGACACATATTAATGGTGCAGTTGATTCTTTACAATCAGCAATTGATACTTTTTTAAATTAATTATCTAATTTAGTAATTAAACAAACATACTAAACAGAATAAAATTGCAAAGCATAAAGCAATGTAATTTTATTCTGTTTTTATATCCACTATAAAAAATTTATAATATCTTACATTATACTTTTCAAGCAAATATAAAAACACACAAAACTTTAAGTATTTTGTGTGTTTTTCAGTATAATTATATTCTATTAATGTCGAACATTACTATTCCCACTCAATTGTTGAAGGTGGTTTAGTGGTAATATCATAGACTATTCTATTAATACCTTGGCATTCATTTACAATACGTCTAGATATTTCTTGTAATACATCATATGGTATTTTCGCAAAGTCTGCAGTCATAAAGTCATTAGTGACTACTCCTCTTAACGCTAAAGTATAATCATATGTTCTAAAATCTCCCATTACACCAACTGTTCTAATGTTTGTTAAAACAGCAAAGTATTGATGGATATCTTTATCTAATTTATTTTTGGCAATTTCTTCTCTAAAGATGTAATCGGCATCTTTTAAGATATTTAATTTTTCTTTATCTACATCACCAATTACTCTTATTGCAAGTCCAGGTCCTGGGAATGGCTGTCTAAATACTAGTACTTCACTTAATCCTAATTCTAAACCTAAACTTCTTACTTCATCTTTGAATAATAATCTTAGTGGTTCAACTAAATCTTTAAAATCAACTGTATCTGGTAATCCACCAACATTATGATGTGATTTAATTACAGCTGCATCTCCATGTCCAGATTCAATTACATCAGGATAAATTGTACCTTGTGCTAAGAAGTCAACAGCTCCAATTTTTTTAGCTTCTTCTTCAAAGACTCTAATAAATTCTTCCCCAATAATTTTTCTTTTTGTTTCAGGATCACTTACATCTTTCATTCTTGACAAGAAACGATCTTCGGCATCAACTCTTACAAAATTAATTTCCCAATCTTTAAAGATTTCTTCAATTTCGTCACCTTCATTTTTTCGCATAAAGCCATGATCAACGAAGATACAAGTTAATTGATTGCCAATTGCTTTTGATAATAGAGCAGCTAATACTGATGAGTCAACTCCACCTGATAATGCTAATAAAACTTTTCCATCTTTTACAGTATTTCTAATATCATTGATTGCTGTTTTTGCATAATCAGACATTGTCCAATCCCCTTTAGCATTACATACTTCATATAAGAAATTTTTGATCATTAACACACCATTTTGTGTTTCATTTACTTCTGGATGAAATTGAATACCATATAGTTTTGCTTCGGCATTTTCCATAACTGCAACTGGGCAATCATTAGTATAACCAACTGTTTTAAAGCCGTTTGGTAGTTTAGATATATAATCTACATGACTCATCCATGAAATACTATTTGCATCTAAACCTTTAAATAATAAACTATTTAAATCATAGTTAGTTTCTGTTTTACCAAATTCTCCTACAGGAGCAGTACTAACTTCCCCACCTAATGTATGTGCCATTAACTGACATCCATAACATAACCCTAATACTGGAATTCCCAGTTCAAAAATTTCTTTTTCTACTTTTGGTGACTTCTCTTCATAAACACTGTTTGGTCCACCTGTAAAGATAATACCAATTGGATTTAAAGCTTTAATTTCATCTACTGTGATAGTATTTGGTTTAACTTCACAATAAACATTACATTCTCTTACTCTTCTTGCAATTAACTGGTTGTATTGCCCACCAAAGTCAATGACAAGTACTAATTCATGTTTGTTCATTTCTCTTATCCTCTTCTTTATATAATATAATATCATTTTATTTAGATTTTTAAACTTAAATTATTAAAAATTTTACTATATAATTACAGTATTAACAAATGGAGAAATAAATGATAAGAAAACTGATAATATTTGAAGGACAAGTACAAAGTGTAGGCTTTAGAGTATTTACTAAACTCTTAAGTATTAATTATAAAGTTACAGGTCAAATTCGTAATTTAGATAATGGTATGGTCGAAATGCAAGTTCAAGGTTCAAATGTAGAAATACAATCAATGCTTAAAGAAATACTTAAAGGTAATCAATTTATTAAAGTAATTAACTATAGTGCAAAAGAAATACCAATTAAAGAAAATGAAAAAGAATATAAAGTATTATAATTTACGTGAAATATTTGTGAAAAAATTATTTACTTTATGATATTTTCAATGTATCATTTGCTTGAGGAGATTAATATGAGAAAATTATTGATTATTTTAAGCATAATGATTTTATCACTTGGGTCGTTAGCTGGTTGTACAACAACTGAAAAAGAAGAACAAACAAGTGGTACTTATCCTGTTGAAGATGGTACTTATCAAGGTATTGGAGCAGGATTTGAGGGGGACATTGTTGTTGATGTAACTATTGAAAGTGGAGAAATCACTAACGTAGTTGTAGTAGAACACAAAGAATCTAAACCTCAAGGAGTTGAGCAATACCCTGCATTAATTATAGAAAATGGAATTGATGCTGATGTCGTAGCTGGTGTTACTGTATCATCTGAAGGTATTAAAGCTGCAGTATTAAACGCAATCGATGTTGCATCTGGTAATGTAGTTGAAACACCAAGTGTTGTTGTAGAAGATAACAAAGATATAATTGTTGTTGGAGGCGGTAATTCAGGACTTACAGCTGCATTATATGCTTTGGAAGATGGTAAAACTGTAGTTTTATTTGAAAAACAAAGCAAACTTGGAGGAACATTTGGAGGTGGTACTTGGATTGGTGCTGGCTCAGATATGCAAATTGAACAAGGTATCACAAATGATGGTGTAGATGCTTTTGTTGCTGATATTGAAAGATTAAATGAAAACTATGTAGAACGAACTGGTGATGAAGGTTATTGGTTAAACTATGATTTAACTACTTACTTTGGTGAGCAAATGGCACCAGTTACTAACTGGATGGATGAACTGGGTACTGACTTTGGAAGTCGCACATTCTCTAATCCTACTTTATATGAACCACATGATATAATGCGTGTTATATCTGACGGTTCTCGTCAATCATATACAGATGTAGTTGTAGCAGATCTTCAACAATATATTGAATCTGGTCAATTACAAATCGTTATGGATGCTAATGTTGATGATATCATTATGGAAGATGATGCTGTTGTTGGTGTTAAATATACTTTAAATGGTACTCAATCTGAATATTTAGCACCAGCTACAATTTTAGCAACAGGTGGTTATGGCTATAACGAAGAATTAATCGCAAGAGCAGGTCTTGAAAATTACGCATCTTATACCCCTTCATTCCAAACAGGAGATGGTTATGAGTTTGCAGAAGCTGCGGGAGCTGAACTTAAAAATATGGACTTTATCACTGTTTATGCTGCTGCTTTACAAACTGAAGCTGCAGGACTTGGAATGGATGGAACAATTCGTGTTAAAGAATTTGGTGACATTATCTTTGTAAATTCAAATGGTGAACGCTTCATTGATGAGTTTGGACCAGGAGATGGATCAACTTATGACGCTATAACATATGAATGGAAAAAACAAGAAGATAATTATGTATATATTGCAGTATCTCAATCTCAATTAGATGCTATGAAAGATAGAGAAGCTAGTTTAATTTCACGTGACGCTGAATGGACAAAATTTGATGAGTTATTAGCAAATGGAGAGATTATTTCAAAAGGTGCTACTGCTTATGAAGCAGCAGAAGCTGCTGGAATTAATGCAGATAATTTTGCAAATACTGTAGAAACATATAATCAATATGTTGCAAATGGATTAGATGAAGACTTTGGTCGTACTAATGTTACATCAGTTCTATCTTATACAGGTGAAATGGTAGACCTTGGAAGAGACACTTTTACAGCATTAGAAGGTGATATTTATTTAATTCGTACTACACCTTATATTATGATTTGTGCTGGTGGTGTTGATGTAAACACTAGTGGTCAAGCATTAAATGCTGATCGTGAACCAATCGAAGGATTATTTATAACAGGTGAAATGGTTGGTATGGCTAATGCATTTGGACGTACAACTATCGGTGGTGTAGGAAACACTGGAAGCTCTATTTGGGGTAAAATGGCTGGTGTTGGTGCAGCTGAATATATTTCAAGTATAGAATAATGTAGATAAAAAAAGGTAATATAACAGTATAAATCATACGGTTAATATTGCCTTTTTTATTTATAAGATTAAATTCCCATTGCATTCCTTGCTACATGTTTTATTATTTTTACAAAAAAAGCCAGCATCTGCTGACTATTTTAATAATGATGCCAAAGCAACATTAATTGATTTGCCATCTGTGCTAGAACCATATTTGCTCATCATCCCTTTGATGATTATACCTTGGTTCTTTTTAACTAGCTCTAGGTTTAATTCTTGTGCTAATTCTACTATAGCTTTTATTACTTCTTCAGCACTCATTTGCTTTGGTAGGTATTCCTTTAATAACTTGATTTTATTATTATTCATTGTTATTAAATCATCTCTGTTTGCAGGTGTAAGACTTAATGATTCATTTGTTTGTTTTAACTCTTTTTGAATGATAGTACAAATTTCATCATCTGTTAATTCTTCACCCTTTTCTTTACTTCCAGCATTTATTGCAGCAATCAATAAAGAAAATACACCTTTTTTTAAAGTATCCTTATCTTTTAATGCTTGTTTATAATCTTGTTTAATTCTTTCTAATAACATATGTTTCCTCCTAGTTTATTAATTATAACTCTAAATAATTAATAGCATCTTAATTATTATTAAGATGCTATTTGATTATTTTCTTCTTCCTAAAATTCTTAATATATATATGAACATATTGATGAAGTCTAAGTACAAGTGTAATGCAAAGATTACAGATAAATTACTTAATAGCCCTTCATTGTTTTGTACTTGATCATAAGTGATTTTTATTTTATTAACATCATATGCAGTAATACCTGCAAAGATTAACACACCTGCATAACAAATAATTGTATCTAACATTGATGATTGTAAGAACCAGTTAACTACTGATACTATAACTAAAGTTATTATTGTACCTGTTACTAAAGTTGAGTATTTAGTTAAGTCAGCTTTTGTCAGATAACCAATTGTACTCATTACTAAGAATAATACTGATGTTAGTCCGAATGCAATAATTGCATTTCCAAGTCCATATGCCATAAAGAATAATGGCATTGTAAATCCTGTAATCATTGAATAGCAGATAAACATAGCTAATAAAGTATGATAGCTAGATTTATATAAGCGTGCTTGTATAAAAATAACAATTAAAAACTGTGCTATAAGTAACCCAAATAACCCAAAAGTACCTGTCACTTGAATATATTGAAAGTATAATCCTGAATATAATGATACTGCAGCAATTAATGCTGTTGCGATTAATCCAATTGCCATATATAAGAATACTCTTCTAATATATGAGTTTACATTTGATTTTGCATAACTACTATCTATTTGTCCTAATTCGTTGTAATCCATATCTATTACCTCTTTTCTATAATTCATTCTATCAAATTTGTGTAACTTAAACAAGTTTGTCTACTTAAAACTAAAATATGTATCTAGGTCATAGATTATGCCATTAACTCTTAAATAAATCTGATAAGTTGCGGTTTTAAATTCATCTTCGTTAACATAGCGAGCAATTCTTAACTCATCATCACTTACTGTAGCTCCTGGAATAAAGGCACACATAGCATTATAATCATTTTGTGTTACAGGTATTGCATATACTTCATAAGTTGAACCTGTAAATAAGATAAGATCAACTGCATCTACTTTATTGTAAGTACCTTCAACTCTTAAACGATCTTGTTCAAGTTCTACTTCTATATCAAATTGATCATTATACATAACTGCATCATCTACATAACTATCATCTATTACAACCTCTTTTATCACAGTAGATTTAAATTCTCCTATTATTCCATCATTTCCTAGGGAAAAGACAGTATTATCGTTATATATACTTAATCTTTCAACACGATAATTATTTGTTTCTATTTTTAATTCAAAAATCACTTCATCATTTAACACCTCAATACCATGACTTAAAAGCTCTGGATTTTCAGTTAATACAGCAGGATCATTTTGAATTTTACCATCTAAATATAAGATACCACCTGAATTAATAAAATAATGATTATCTGCTATCTCTTGAACATTACTTACATAACTTGAATAAAAATCAGAACCTAAATTTTGGCCAAATTCACTTACTTGTTTGATACTCATATTTTCTTCATCCACTTGATAGATTACACCTCGTGAATAATTTTCTTCAGCACTAAGATAATTTTCGCTGTCTTTAGAACGATTATTCCCATTATCAAAGATAAAATAATTATTATTTTCTAAAGTGATTGCAGAGTGTTGAGCATATTGCCATGCTACACTATCATCTGCTTTTAAAAAGTATTGTTGCATACTTTCATCCCATCCTGTAGGATCACCAATTAAATATTTTAATTCTCCACTATTATAATCAATAACAGCTACGATATCTTGATGACGACCTGATAAGATAATTGAATTAGTATCTTCTTCATACCAAATACTATTATTATGAAACCAATCAAAATCTTGCCACATATTTGCTTTACCATCATCCATAGGTATTAAATTTGCTAAGTCGATTCTTTTTACAATATCACCAGTTTCATAATCTATTTCAACAATGTAATCTTCAACAGTATTATTATCAAAGTTATTATTCATAACTAATAGATTATTATTCTCTAATTGATAAACACCATGATGATATCCATCTTCAACATTTATTTCTTTATATACTTTACCTAATAAATCAATCTCTAATAAGCCTGTATTATAATAAGGTGTATGATATAAGCGATCTGTCCCAATAAGATAATGTCCATTATTTAATTCATAAAAGCCCCAAGATGCTGCATTTTCATAACTCATATAAAATCTAATATCACCATTAAAGTCATAACCAACTTGATAGCTTGCATTAGTTGATGCAGCCATATATAAATCATTATGAGCATACTCGATATTGTTTATAACTTGAGCATTTGGTATATCACTTGGTAACTTTTCAGTTTGAATGTGATATTCATAGGTTTTATCATTAGTACTTATTTCTACAACATTTAAAGTATCCGCATATAAACCATAAATTGGTAAATAATGTTTATCATTAGCACTAAAAGTATGAGTTAAAGTAGTATATTCATCTTTACCCATAATTTTAATTGTGATTTCTTCAGGCTTTTCTGTTACAAACATGATTAAAGCACTTAATGGACTATTACCATATGGATCCAATATAATATTAGGACTATCAATACTATAGTTTTCAATGTCATCAAAGTTATTTTCAATTACTTCTTGTTCTTCTATTATCGTTGTTTCTTTAAATAATATTGAGCCATGATATTCATAGCTTTTATTACAACCTGTTAATAATGATAACGTTATTAAAAATAATAATATTTTTTTCATCAATTCACCTCTATATCTTTAAATAAAAACTGTTGATAATTGTATCAACAGTTTTTATTATATCATTATTTTACAATGCTACCAAATGCTTCACCAGCAATAGCTGCTGCATTTGCTTCATCCGTATCAATGTGCATAGCTAATTTAAAGTCTTCTCTAACTCTAACTACTGTATCATTGAAGATTAGTGATCTAGCTTCAGTTTCAATTTGAACACCAACTACATCACCATTAGCTACTTCATAATATGCTGCATCAGTTGGGTGCATATGAATATGTCTTTTCGCAACAATAACACCTTCTGTTAGTTCAACAGTTCCTTTAGGTCCTTTTAAAGTAATGCCTGTAGAGCCTGCTACATCACCAGATTCTCTAATTGGAGCTTTGATTCCTAATACTCTTGCATCAGTTAATGATAATTCTGCTTGAGTAGCATTTCTTGTAGGTCCTAAAACAGTTAATGTCATTTCACTTTTTGGTCCAACTAATACAACTCTTTCCTCACAAGCGAATTGTCCTGGTTGTGATAATTCTTTTTTTGATGTTAATTTATGGTCTGCACCAAATAAAACTTCTAAATCATTTTGACTTAAATGAATATGTCTAGCTGAAACTTCTACTACAAATTTTTCTTTCATGTTAATTACCTCTATCATTTTAAATTATAAACAATTATTTAACATAATCAATAGTTTTTAAAAACTATTTTTAATAAATGATTTTGTTAAAAAAATCGCAATATCTTTTACTTCTTGATCATCTAATAGGCGATGACTACCACCTTCGATTATTACACAATTTTTGTGCTTTGTCTTTAATTTTTGATAGTATTTTGTCGATACACTTGATGGTATAACTTCATCATCACTTGCATGTATCATTAATGTTGGACATTTAATACTTTCAATTGAATTTTTATAATTATTTACTACTTCCATAAAAGTTGAAGTAAAATTACTAGGTAAATCAGGTGTTGAACTTTTTGATTTACTTATCATTTTACTAACCGCAGAAGTTGCTGTTTTAATTGTAAAGTATTCAAAGGCTGGTGCTAATAAAATTAATTTATCAACATGATATTTACTAGCTAAATAACTCGCAATAACTCCACCCATCGAAAAACCTATTAATATTACTTTTCCACTCTTATTCTTAGCTTCACTTAATGCTTGTTCTGCACGATAAATCCAATCAGAACAATTATCATCACCTTCATCTAAATGATCAAATAAAACTGGCGTTACTATATCATTTCCGTCTAAAGCACTTAAAAGGTTATCAAATTCCATAGTCTTTCTTTTACCAAAACCATGAATTAAGACAATAGTTTCTTTTTCTTTTTTTAAACTTTTAAACCAATTTAGCATTTTTTACATCCTTTTTAAAATTGCACTCATTTTTGGTATCATTTGTTGTTTACGTGATAAGATTTCATGATCAAACCCTGATCCTTCTCTTATTACAGTCTCTATTACTTGTTCCATAATATAGCTTAATGGTCCAGCATATTCAAAAATAGTACCACTTGCAGTTACATGCGTAAACATCATAATAATTAAATCATATTGTTTTACTTCTTGTTCTTGTTCTAATAGTTTTCTAAAACGATCTGATATAACTTGAATATCTTCAATATCTTTATAGTTAGTTTGTCCAATCGCAATTTTATATTTACCAATTTCATATACTTTTAAGTCTCTTCTTAAAATTACTTTTAAGTCAGCTTGTTTGATATCAACTGATGCACTTAATAATAATAATGCATAGTCTTCTAAGACTACTTCAGCTCTTTTTGCTAAATAATTAGCTTGATCAATATCAAATTGAGTTGTTGTTAATGATTTAAAACATAAAGTATCACTTATTATTGCACTTAATAATACACCACTCATTGTACGGCTTGGTTCAAAACCTTTTTCTTTGTACATTTGTGTGATAATTGATGCTGTACATCCACATTTTACATTTCTAAAATTAATTGGATAATCTGTTTGTATACTTCCTATATGATGATGATCGATAATTTCTAATATTTCTGCTTCATCAATATTTTTAATAGTTTGATTTCTTTCACTATGGTCTACTAAGACAAACTGTTTCTTTTGATAATTTGCTAAGTGATATCTTGAAACTTGTCCTACAATTTCATCGTATTCATTCAATACTGGATAGCTTCTAAAGCGTGAATTACGCATTTTTTTATTTACATCACTTAAATATTCTTCATCTCTAAATAAGAATATATCTTTTGTCATTACTAAGTCTATTTTGTAACATTCATTTATTACTTTCGCAATTGACATTGTATCCATCTTTGTTTTAATTATAGCACAATCATACTCTTCAGCTTTTTTTAATGCATTAGCACTAACATCTCTATTATTAGCTGAAATAATACATTTTGCACCAATTTCTATTGCTTTAATAATTTCAGTTTCATCTGCTGATATAATACATATCGCATCTTTTAAACGTTCAAGCTTTTCTTTTTCCATACTATATAAAATATGAACTTTACCATTAGTTTTAAATTCTGTTGGCTCAAATAATAATTTTCCATTTACAGTTTTTGATACATCTTTGGCAATAGCTGTTTTTACAAGATCAGCCAAAGCACTATCTTCCATAATTCTAATTGTCGCTAAATTACTTGTTGATAAGATACCACATAATTTTCCAACATCATCAACAACCATTAAAGATCTATTTTTTGTTTTTAAAATTAATTCCCATGCATCTTTAATTGTTTGTTTATGATGAATTATTACTGGAGTATCAATTTCTATATCTCTTATTTGTGATCTTGCATCTTTAATTAATAATGGTCCTTCTATATCAAAATATTTTGTAACAAATTTACTTTCTTCATTTAATGGGCCTAATCGACATGATATTGCATTATAGCCTTGTAACTGTAATAAGTTTGCATAAGCTAATGATGAACAAATTGAATCACTATCAGGATTTTTATGTCCTGTTACATAAATTGGTCTATCCATTTTACCCTACCTTTCAAATCTTGGAGAACGTGTTAGTATTAACTCGTTATTTAAATAATATTTTTTCATTAATCTTTCACTTAATGAAACTAGAATCACATATGGTATAACATTAATTCTATTAGCATAGTCTTTTAAGCTAATATTTTGGCCAAATAATTCAACCTCAGTATTCAACTTATAAGGTTTATTTACTTCTACCATTAACATATCCATACAAATCCTACCTACTATTTTACCATATTCTCCATTAATATAAACATTTTGATTTTGATGTCTTAAATCAACACCATCGGCATATCCAATGGGTAAAGTAATAATATATGCATCTTCTTTCAATGTATAACTTGCTTGATAACTAATTGCTTCATCTTTTGCAATTCTTTGGATATTAGCCACTTCAGTTTTTAAACTAATAGCTGGCTTTAAGTCTTTATCATCACTTGCATAACCAAATAAACCAACACCAAGTCTTATCGCATTATATTTTTCATCTAATAAATAAGTTGCATCTGAATTTGAGATATGAATATATTCAAAATTATAATTTATTGCTTCTAATAATTCTTCAAAAAGTTTAATTTGTTTTTGGTTAAAAGGATTATCGCTTTGATCAGACATGGCAAGATGGGTAAAAATACCTTCAACATTATATCCTTTTAATAAAGTTAAAGCTTCATTGATTTGTTCTAAACTAGTTACTCCTAAACGATTCATTCCTGTATTGACTTTTAAATGTAAAGTAATACCTCTTAAATCATTAATACATTCTTTTAACCAATTCATTGATGTTATTGTAATTCTTATATCATTGTCTAAGGCTATCTTTAAATCTTTTTTATCAACATAACCTAAAACTAATATTTTAGTATTTATATTATTATTTCTTAAATGCATGGCTTCATCTAAGCTTGAAACTGCTAAAAAAGTTACCCCACAATCGATGGCAACTTTAGCTACTTCTAAATCACCTATACCATAAGCATTTGCTTTGATAACAGCGATTACTTCTTTATTTAATTTCTTTTGATATGTTTTAATATTATGGGCAATATTAGATAGGTTTACTTCAACAAAGGTTTGTCGATAAGCCATGTTAGATTACTCTAGCCTCACGATATGCTGTTACAATTGCAAATACTCTAAATAAAACTGATAATAAATTATTAATGTTAGTACTTAACATTACTCCTGCCCATGCTATATATGCATCTGGATTAGCCAAATTACTTAATCCAAACATTGTTACAATATCACTTACTAAAATTCCGATAAAAACTAATACAGCAGCTAATACTGAAAAACGCATTGTTACTCCACGTCCCTTATTTTTAATTGCTGTTCCTACAAAATAACCAAATGCCACAAATACAATTGAGAATGATATTCCACGTATAATACTTGATAATAATATATAAGCAATACTTGCTACTACAGTTGCTAAAGAGCCCCATAAAATAGCATTAATAAATCTTTGATTTTTAGTTAACACTGATGAATTATATACTTTCATTTTAATTCCTCCAACTAGGTATATTATACTTTAATCAATTTACGATTACAAATAAGTATGCATTTGTTCAGCTAAAATTCAGTTAAATTATTTATTATGTATTTTTTTCCAAACTCCCATTTTATATCTAACCCCAATTACTAAGGCATGCGTTCCCCATGACATTGCTGCACCAATCCATACCGCTAATATTCCCATATTAAAGACGTTTATTAACGTATATGTAACTGCTATTTTAATTACTGTATCAAATGCTGAAGCAATGGCAATTATTCTAACATCACCACTACCTCTAAGTACACCTTCACATGGAAATAAAATAACCATTGAAACTAAATTTATTAACATAAAGTTTAAATACATTATTCCCATATTAGTAATTTCTATCGATGCATTTGAGATGAATAAACCTAGTAATAATTCAGGGCTAATAAAGACAATAACACCCGATATTATTGCTACTATCAAACAAAATAGTAAAGAATATTTTAAACCGATTGTTACTCTTTCAGGTTTTTCAGCACCCATATTTTGCGCTGTAAATGCTGTCATCGCAATACTCATATTAATCATCGGCATCATAGCAAAACTTTCAACTTTACTACCGGCAGTAAATGCTGCAGAAGCATTTGCTCCAAATGAATTTACAAATGATTGAGAGATAAAGATATTAATACCAGTTGTAATTGAACTAATCATACTTGGTATTGCTAGACTAACTAATTCTTTACTTATTTTTTTATCAAACTCTTTATCTAATTCTATATCTTTTTCATATTCCTTAAATTCTTTTTGTTTTTTATTTAATACTATAAGCTGTAAGACAAAAGATATACCTTGTGCTATTAATGTAGCTAAAGAAACACCGAAAACACCCATATTAAATACTGCAACAAAAATTAAATCTAAGATTATATTAATAATTGAAGCAACACCTAAAAATATTAATGGTGACTTACTATCTCCAAGCGATCTAAAAACACCTGACATTACATTATAGGCAAAAGTAAATATTAAACCAATACTATATACTCTTAAATAAATTAAAGCATCACTATATATTTCAACAGATGCTTGAATTAAGTTTAATAACAATGGTGAACATAAATATAATAATATCCCTACAACGATTGATGATATAACTGAATATCTTAATGTAACTTTAATTATACGATTAAGCTTGTGTTTTTCATTAGCTCCATATGTTTTGCCCACTATTACTGATGCACCATTTGCTAATCCTGATGCTACAGCAATAACAATAAATGTAATTGGAAATGTTGTGCCAACAGAGGCTAATGCGTGTGCACCTTCATAATGTCCAACAATTACAGAATCAATTGTTGAATATAATTGTTGTAACACCATTCCTAACAATATTGGTACTGAAAATACAATTAATGACTTCGCTACATTACCTTTAGTTAAATTTAAACCTCTACTCATAATTACCCTCACTTATAAAAAAATCCACAGCAAAAATCACTGCGGAATCATCTTAGACAAAATACTTTGCCATACGCCATAGCATTCTAGCATATTAAACTAAAAAAAAGAAGTAATATTTTACTATTACTTCTCTATTTGATTATTTGATATGCTTAGTCATCATTATCATCTTGATCATCATTATCGTCATAATCGTCGTAATCATCATCATCATCATCATTATCATCTTGATCGTCAAGATCATCGTAAACATCATCCATTTCATCATCTAAATCATCGATATCGTCATTTAAATCATCGATATCATCATTTAAATCATCCATTTCATCATCTAAATCGTCATTTAAGTCATCAATATCATCATTTAAATCATCTGATTCATCATCAAAATCTTTATCGATAATTGTTCCAGTTTCTGCATCAATTTCATAATCCCATTCACCTGTAGCAGTTTTAAATTCAACATCATATACAAAACGATCATTATTTTCATCTAATTTAACAAAGCTATATGTAACAGCATTTGCATCAATTCCAGCATCTGCAATAGCATTTTGTAAAGCTGTATTTTTATTTAATACCACTGTGTTCAAAATCACATCATCATTATCATCTAAGTCATCATTTGTTTCATTGATATCAAAGTCATTTTTCAATAAAGTACCATCTACTGCATTTAGGTCAACTTCATACTTTCCCTCAGCTGTATATAATTCAACTTCATAAGTCATTAGTCCATTATTTGCATCAAACTCCACTTCATAGCTTGTAATACTTGCTGCATTAATTTGTGCATAACTAATAGCTAATGCTTTTGCATCTTCGCTTGATATATATACACTAGTTGATGGCGTACCAGTTTGAACAATTGTCGATTGACCGTTATTTTTTTCTTGCATTAAAATATTTAAATCATTTACTGATAAATCTTTTACATCTTCAAAAGTAATTGTATTATCTAATGCTGTTACTTCATTAATTAATTGAACTTTACCCTCTGATAAACCATTTTCTTCTGCTAATGTTTTAACTGCTTCATCTGTTTTAACTTCTTGGACTAATACTGTTGCATGTGCAGCATTATTATTTACGATTGTTGTAATTTCATTCACAATTGCTTGAGCGCTTGTAGAGCTAACATCTTCTCCTTCAACACTTAATAATACTGAGTTTTTAGTTTCACTAATATAACCATTTGCTACCATTGTTGATACAATTTGATTAGCTGCAACATCAATTGTTTGACCTTCAAGATCTAATCCATTAATTAATGCCAAAGCATCTTCGTTATATGCAAGTACTGAATCTACTGTTCTATCTTCATTAATATTTATGATAATACTAGGGTTAACATCTAATCCAACTCTTAAGTAAGGAACTGCTATTGTTGCTGAGCCTACAAATACCCATATTGTTGATGCTAATAATGCTACTACTAATACTGCAATTGCCAATAATTTTGGCGATACTATTTTGTTTGTCATAATTTTTCCTCTTTCTTTTTTTATTTTTCACTTTATTTCTTTACTCACTATACTAATAATCTAAGTTTGCTTTTTATTGCATTCTTTTTTTATTTTTTTTTAGTTTTCAAGTTTTCTTTCTTTCCTTACTCACTATACTAATAATCTAAGTTTGCTTTTTATTGCAT
>CAYJNO010000009.1:45517-66254 GCA_964371715.1 uncultured Erysipelotrichaceae bacterium
TTTCTTTCTTTCCTTACTCACTATACTAATAATCTAAGTTTGCTTTTTATTGCATTCTTTTTTTATTTTTTTTTAGTTTTCAAGTTTTCTTTCTTTCCTTACTCACTATACTAATAATCTAAGTTTGCTTTTTATTGCATCTGTTATTATAAAAAAACGAACCTCCTATAAATTGGATGTCCAACTTTTGGTGTTCGTTTCACTCATTGGATATCCAACTTTGAAGGTTTCATTATATTATAATATTTTTTATTAATATTACAAGGTCACTTATTCAACTATAATTTCACTATAGTTTGAATTTAACCCATTTATGCTCTGGCTTATTATTTCTTGTGATAATGGATTTATTTTTATATTATATTCTTTATCAAGCGTAATTAAATAAATATCATAGTAATATTTTTCTTCATCTTTTTTTAATTCAATTATCTTTACTAAAATATCTTCATCTCTTAAACCAAATGTATATACAGCTAATTCATATACTATTTCATCACTAGATTGATCATATTGCACACTTATTTCATCATTATTTAAGATATTATAACTTATAACTTCTCCTCTTATCGAATCAATCTTTAAGTTATATTTACCAGCTTCTGTATAGATTATAACATCCCATATAGGCTCGTTATTACATCTTGTAAAACTAATATCTGTATCTAATATCTCATCATCTGCTAATCCAGTTTTATAGATTGCTAAAGCCAATACACTTTTATTATCTAACATTGAATTTTCATCGACAAAGAGAGCTAAATCAACCCCCATTACATCTAGTGTGTCTCCATCTATTAAAATGCTATATTCACCAAAATAAGTTAATATATGAACTCGATAGTTTTCCTTATCATCATTAATCTCTTTATACATCTGGTAGTCAATAATATCATTATCACTTAAACTTGTTTCCTGAATTGCTATTAGTCTGACATTATCATCTACCGATTCTTTTACCTCACTAAACACCCCAATTTCATTTGCATAAACTAAACTTCCACTCAATATAATAATCAAAACAAAAATAATTTTAAATATTACATTGTATTTCATATTACTTCCTTTTCTTATTTGTATTCTTATTATACTAATTTTTATTTTTAATAAAATTAAAAAAATCATAGTTAGTTAAACTATGATTTTTTTTACTACAAATATTATGAAATTTTATAATTCTGTTAAATATTCTTTATATTCATCAGAATCCATTGCGATAATATCGCCTGTTAATTCAACTTCTATTAACCAGCTTTCATATGGGTCTTCATTTATTAATGATGGATTGCTTATTACCTCTTCATTTACCGCAATAATTTTACCTTCCACTGGACTTAATAAATCAGCAACATCATTTACACTTTCAATATCCCCATATACTTCATCATCACTTACAATATCCT
This sequence comes from uncultured Erysipelotrichaceae bacterium, assembly GCA_964371715.1. GTDB lineage: Bacteria > Bacillota_I > Bacilli_A > Erysipelotrichales > Erysipelotrichaceae > CAYJNO01. Next base: position 46,921 of record CAYJNO010000009.1, read on the forward strand.
CAACTAATGATAAATTTAAAAATACAATTTCACCTAATTCTTTTTGCAGATAGTCACTAATGCCTATTCTAACTGTACTACTATCTGTTTCCATTATCCATTGATGATTTTTAGTGTAATTTAGATCCTTATCTATTTTCATTTGATTACCTCCATACTATGAAATTATAATCATTTACACATTCAATACCTCTTGTAATCTTAGCTTAACAAAGATTAAAGTTATTTTCAATTGATAACACTTGAAATACAAAAAAAAAGAAAGAATGAGAATTAACTCAAACTTTCTTTATCTTCTTGCTTTTTCTTTTTAAATAAAATCAATAATAATATTAATAACAAGAATAATGGTAAGGTATATATTAACCAATTACTATTTTCTAATTTAATAAAAATTTCTGCCGTATCTTCATCTACAATTACTGTATATTTTACAGCTTCATCTCCATAATAAACTATAACCTCATTTGTTTCATTAGTAAGGGAATTTTGATCGATTATTAAGTTACCATTTTCATCAAATTTTAAATCGCTAATATCAAATTCAATTCCATTGATTTCTACTTTTACAACTCCTTCTTCTTTAGTTTCAATAACAATATCTTCTTTTGTATCTTCTTCATCTTCTAAATCACTATTTGTATCATTATTATCTTCTTTTGAATCATTATCATTGATATTGGTATCATCATTGTTATCTTCAGGAGCTACAAGTACATTATCTTCATCGATTATTTTATCATCTTCAATGCTTTCATCATCTTTATCTGCTTCTGGAGTTACATCCACAACTGGTTTATTTTCAATTATTTCAAAGTTTAATAATGTTTCCCCTTTAAAATAGCCTAATCCATTGATTACAATACTCGCCATACCTATATTTACATTATTTTGATAAGTAGTAGTGAAATCTTGATTTAAACTTAAATCATAAACGCCATTACTTCCAACAACGAATGGTTTAATTTCTTGACCTGTATAGTATTTATCACTGATGCCTTTAAAAATAGCTTCACTTATATCGGTTTTCTCAAGTTTCACAATAATACTATCACTTATATGATTAATATTATCATCACCATTTCTTGTAATTAATAATTCAACTTCACCCATATCATATAAATGTGCCGGTATTTTTTCACTATATGATTCTAATACGAAATTAACATTGCTATCCTTTGATGTAATGTAATCAAGATTAGTACTTACACCACTATCTAAATAAGATAATAAATATGTTTTTTCATAATCATTAACATCATTTTCTACTAAGGCATTAATAGATAATTCATCTTTTAAAGTTATAGCTGCTTTATCTGTTTCTACAGTTATTGTACTTTCAATTTTATTAATATTAAAGTTTACTTCAACTGTACCTTTATAATATTTTACACCATTAAAGATTACGCTAGCTTTTCCAACATTAATATTATTTTTATATTCAACACTATAATCTTCACTACTAATACCATTAGTACTAATAGTTGGTTTATGTTGTGTATTATTGAAGGACACATCTTTGATTTCATTAAACATTTCATTTGTTAGAGATTTCTTATTTAACACTATCAATTGTTCTTCAATAATTTCACTAACATTTTCATTTCCAGAATATATAACTTTAAGTGTTACATTTGGAATTTCATAGAAATTTACTGGAATATCTTTTGTATCAATATTAATATTTTTTACTTCATCTAATTCTAAAGAAATGCCACCTACTAATAAGTACTCTTCACTAGCAGTACTTAAATAAACTTCTAATTCTTTTAATTCTATAATTTTCCTAATTTGAGGTTGAATTGTCAACTCAATTGTTTCACCATAAGTAAATGAATTTTTATTAATCCAACTTTCATTAAACTCTCCATCAGCTTTAATAATATCAAAGCTTGTATTAACAATTCCTTTATAGTAATTTAAACCATTAATTATTACTGGCACATTACCAACATTAACATTATTAGTATAAATAGCTTCATACATATCATTTGATAAAACTCCATTATCAAATAATGTAATTTCCGGATTTATCTCACTTCCCGTATATACATATTCACTATCTAATTGAACCATATCTAATGTTAAAACTTTTTTGTTTAATACGATAGCTACTGATTCTTGATGAGCTAAGATATTATTATTACCATAATATTTAACCACTAAAGTTAATCCAGCTTTTTCATAATAATCAACGGGAATATCACTTGTAGGAATATTTAATTCTATTTCTTCATTTAAGTTCACATTACTTAATGTTTCTAATAATACTTCTGAATCCCCATCAATTAAACTTACTTCTAAGCTATTGTTTTTTTCTATACTTCTTAATGCTTCAACTAAGTTGATCGTTAATTTTAAGTTTATAATATCTTGATAAGTATATTCACTACTATTTAATGTAATACCATCTATAAAGTCTACTGTACCTTTATTGATATTAAAGTTGGCTATTATACTATCTTTGTAATAACCATTTGCAGTAATGTTTACAACAGCTGTACCAACATTAATATTATTAGTATAACCAATCTCTAACATAGAATTTAAAATTACATTTTCATTGTCTTTCAATTCAACAATAGGAGTTAGAGCACTACCTGTATATATTTCATCAGCTAATGTTGAAACCATTGATGTTGTAATTGATTTTTTGTTTAAGACAAAACTTGTAGATGTTTCATATGCTAATGTGTTATCTGATTCAAATACAGAAATTACTAAGTTTATAGCTTCTTCAGTATAATATTCAACCGGGATATCCTTTGTATGGATTGTAATAGTGTTATCTTCATTAAAATTTAGGGCTACATTTTCTAGGATTAAATTTTTATTATCTCCATCTTGGACATAGACATTGGCACTTAATCCTAAAGTACGATATTTACTTTGTGGATAAATTGTCGCTATTAAATCTTCATAGATTACAAATTCATTTTTATTTAATGTAATACCATCTTTAAACTCTAATAAACCTTTAGTAATATTAAAGTTTTTAGAAACACTTCCTTGATAATAGTTTTGACCATCTATTGTAGCTATTGCACTTCCAACATAAATATTATTACTGTAACTCACTGTATAGTTTGTAGTATCCATTGTATGTACATCAATTAATGTAACAGTTGGTCTAACTTCCAAATTTGTAAATGGTTGATCCATAATATCTTCAACCATAGCTACTGTTAAGTCTTTTTTATGTAGCGTAATAGTTTTAAACTCTTCATAAACTGTTGTATTTTCATTACCACTATAGATAACTGTTAGCTTAACTTCTTCATTATTAAAGAAGTGAGCTGGTATTGTATTTAATCCTGTATCAATAGTATAAGTATTTAATGAATTTAATATAACTTCTTCATCAGTTACTACTTGTACTACTTCTTCATTGTATTCCATAAAAATATTTACTTTAGGATTTAAGATTTCAACACGTTCTTTTAATGTTGGAGTAATAGATACTTCAATTGTATCTTTATATGTATATGCATCTTGATTTGTTTGTACATTACCTGTAAATTCAATATCTGATTTTATAATATTAAATGTTGTATTAATTAATCCTTTATAATAACCATTTAAACTAATAGTAACTAGGGCTTCACCGGTATTTAAATTATTAGTAAATGTACTAGTATATGATTCTATAACTTGTTCATTATCTTTTATTGTGATTGTTGGTTCAATTATAGTTCCTGTATATTTCATATCACTAATATCTTCAACATTAGCGATAGTTAATTCTTTTTTGTTTAAATCAATTAATGTTGTTTGTTCTAAATTATTTAAGTTTGATCCACCTTCAAATATCACTTTAAGATATGTGTTTTCTACATCATAAAAGCTACTTGGTATTAGATTATCATAACTATTAATAGTAAAGTTATTCTCAATGCCAATAGTTGCTTCTACTTTATCAGTTAAAGCAATTTCTTGATCACCATTTACAATAAAAAATTGTATTGTTGGATTAATTATTGTTCTAAGTTCACTATCTAAGATTGGAGTTACGCTAACATTAATCACATCTCCATAGATATAACTTGCTTTATCTAAAACTATATTTCCATCAAAACTAATATTTGATTTAACTATTTCAAATGTTTTACTTGCAGTTCCTTGATAGTAACCTTTACCAATTACATTAATTGTTGCATTACCAACAGCTGTATTATTAGCGTATGTTAAATCATAATTTTCATTTGTTAATGTTTTTCCATCAACTACATCAATTAAAATTTCAATCGGATTACCTGTATAAATTTGTTGTGTTAAGTTCCCTAACATTTCTTCAGTTATTGTTTTAGGATTTAATCTAATTGTATCAGCTTCTTCATATCTAATTAAGTTATCATTACCTAAATACACAACTTTTAACGTTGTTTCTTCTCCATTAAAGAAAACCTCTTCAACTGTATCTAATGCTGTGTTAATAGTTATTTCGTTTTCTTGATCTAATAAAACATCTTGTGTATGAATTAGCCTTGTATTTTCACCTTGCATTAAATATACTTCAACTACATGATCATCATAAGCTTCTGCACTATAGCTTGTTACAATAACAGGGTTAATTGTGAATGTTAAATTATCTTGATAAGTAATATTATCATTTACTAAATTAATTCCACCATCATAGAAAATATTAGCTGCATTAATGTCAAAAGTTGATGATACACTCCCTATATAATAACCTTTACCTGTAATATTTACATTAGCTGTACCTACATTAATATTGTTTAAATATTCGATATTATAATTGTCTGCACTTACACCATTAATCACAATAGTTGGTTCTAAATTTAAACCTGTATAACGCATAGAACTAATAGCTTGAATATCTGCACTATCTATAACTTTTGGATTTAAAATCAGTGTACCATTACTATCAAATGATTTTGTTTCATCATCATTAATATATCTTGCAACAATATTTAATTCACTTCCTGTAAAATATTTTTTATCTATTGAATTTAATGCTGTATCTATATTCCAAACATTTGCTATACCATGATTTATTATTTGTGGTTCTCCAATTATAATTTCATTTTCACCATCTACTAAATATAATGCAACTGTTGCATTATCTACTTTAGATAAATCTACTCCATCATAAAGCATTGGCATAATTTCTATATTTAAGATATCTTTATATGTTATTTCATAGTCTAATAATGCTGTTTCAAAGTATGTATCAATATCACTTACTATAAATTCTTTATCAATTCTAGTTAATCCTTCAACTTTAGGGATATAACTTAATTTATATTGATTTAACTCTATTACTCCACTAATATGTTCAGAATATCCATATTCACTCATTTTATAGATTTTACGAGTATAATTCATTGGATTAAATATATATTCATTTAATCCTTGTATTTTAGTTTCAATTGTTTCATTAATATTAATTGCTTCACCTGTATAGTAGAAATAATTATTTAAAATAATATCAGATAATTGTGTATATACTAATTTATCAGCTGATGAACTTGTAATAGCATTTGTTCCTTCAACTTCTCCATTATTGATTATCATTCCATGATCAGATATAGACATTCTATCATTGTAAATAACTTTACTACCAGGATTAATGTTTAATGTACCATTGATAGTAGTATCTGAAATTGTTGTTAAGGTTGAATTATTTTCTAAATTTAGTGTAGAACCTTGAAACATATTAAAATCTTTTGATTCATCTATTGTTAGATCTGTATTAATAGTTTGATTACCATATACTACTACTTGATCATCATAGTGAACAAACATTGACCATTCATTTACTTTAGTTTGGTTTTGAATAGATCCTCCACCATTAATATAGATGTTAGCACTTCCTTCTGCTGTTGTTGTAAATACACCCCTACTTTGGTCAGTGTTACATACTGTACCAATAGCAATACTACTTGATGGTGCATTTGTTACAATAGTACCTGATACTATTTCAATACTTGGCACACTCTCACAAGCCCCACTTACAATTGTTCCTCCACCAATAGCTGGACCTGTATTAGTTGAATTAATTGTTATATCTGCATTGCTAATATGAATTTTCGCATCTAGATTAGTATAATTCCCTCCACCTATCGCAGCTAAATCACTAGGATAGCCAGTATTAATATTACCGATAATTGTGCCATCAGTTATATTTATTTCTGATATTGCACCTATAGTACCACCTATTAAGTTACCTTTACCATTTTGATTTAAAACAAAATTACCACCACTTATATTAATATTACCTGTTTTAAGTACACTTCTTGTACCAGAACCACTTCCAATTATTGCCGCACTCCCAGTTATTGGAATTGATGTTAAATCAAAATCTCCACCTGATATATTAATATCTACTGAACCTACACTCGATTGACTATGCCCAATAATTGCTGCATTTAAGTTATTACTAGCAATATTAAAATCACCATCCTCAATTGTAATAGTACCATTATTAGTTGTAGCCTTATATCCAATACCAATACTTGCTGCTCCTTGACCTGAGTCTATGTTAAAAGTACCATTTTTGATAATTAGGTTTCCCATGTTTGTCTCTTGACTACCACCGATTGCAGTACAAAAACGCCCTGATGTCATTGTTAGAGTTCCATCACCATCAATTACTAAATTACCATGTGCTAATGTATGAGTTTGTCCACTAATATTTACTATTGCTTTATTGACACCAGATGCTATATATTCATTAGATAAATTATTTACACCACTGATATTTAGATTTAAATTACTTCCAGCTTTTACATCAATTACACTAACTCTTGAATCGTTTGTTACATACAAGTTATTAATTGTTAGATCATGTGTTCCACTCATTATTGTAATTGTACTTGAATTTCTAGTACCTGTCAGCGTAATAGTGCCATCATATATTATATTTGCTGCACCATTTTGCGAGTATACTTTATTTTCACCTTCCATACTGATAGTTATATTTCCATTTTCAATTTGCAAAGTAGGATTAGTTATCAAACTCATATTTTGTGTACTATCATTATCTTCTAGTTCATTATCTATAGATGTTTTAGTGCTTTCTTTATTTTCCTCTATTGGCATTGCCTCAGTTAACTTATTTGAAGCTACTGCTTCTGTAGCTTCTTCAACTATTACTTCATTTTCAGCCTTTAAATCTTTCACACTAAACATAGTCAATAATATACATATACTTAACACAATTTTACTAAATCTACTTATAAACATATTCATTTTCATCTACTCCTATCATATTCTAAAAGTTAATTTACACTAATATGTAAATGATGTCAATGAAAATTTACACAAATTTCATTAATTAATTATACAATTAATATATTTGCGCCATTGATGTACACCATTTTTATTGTTAATAAAAAAAAATATTAATGAATTATATTATTTCATTAATATTTTTATTTTTAATCTAGTCTCTTTATGTAATTTCCAAGTAGTGTTTCATTCTTATTTGTTACAACAAAAGCTCTTGGATCTTTTTCATATACATAGCGTTTTAAATTTTTAACTTCATATTTTGAGATTATTATTACTAAATATCGAACATCTTCTCCAGTATAAACACCTGTTGCTTTAATTTCTGTAACTCCTCTTTTAGTTAACTCAATTAAATGTTTACCCATCTCAGGATCTTTAGTTATGATGTTGGCTGTAACTGTAATATTTTGTGTATGTGTTCTATCGATAACCAGTGATGATGTAAAGCTATAAATAACTGAATAAATTACAATTTCAATATTACCACCATTAATAACATAAACTAATGTAAAGACAAAGATATTAAATAATATTGTTATTTTACCTACACCAAAGTTTTTAAATTTCTTAGTTAAATATATCCCTATAATGTCAGTACCACCACCTGATGATCCAGCTTTTAGTATTATACCTGTTCCAGTACCAGTCATTAAACCTGCAATTATACTTGAAGTTAAATAATCATTAACCAAAGGCTCTACTGGTATTGGAATATAATTTAAACATATTGTTTGGATTACGATAACAAATGTTGTTTTAATAAAGAATTGTTTACCTACACTTTTATAGGCCAAAAACAATAATGGAATATTGACTATAAAGTAAATTGTTCCAGTGATAGTTCCTTTAAATGTAAAGAAGTCTCCTAATACAGTATTAGTTACTTGGGCCAACCCCATAAAACCACCACTATAAAAGCTTAATGGTGCAATAAATAAATTTACACCTAAAGCAAATAAAACACTACCAAATAAACAAATTACAAGTCTTTGTGACATCTCTTTACTCAACATATTGCCTCCGTTTTTATACCATTGAATTATAACAAATCAGCATAAATAATCAATATGTTTATTCATATATTTTTTGACTTATTATTGTGGCACTTTTTTTAATTACATCTTTACAAAACTTTTTTCGCTCTTCACTATGAAAATCCTCAAAATGCCCACACATTTCTTTACATATGGTTGAGTCAAATTTTTGATTAAACTCCTCTGATATTGCTTTGAAAACTGGATATACATTTTCTTTTAATTCAGTCTTTTTCTCTTCAGCCGTATTATTAGCTAAAATATCTTTTCTACCATAACGATAAGACATAGCTAAACAACCACCAATTAAAGCACCGCACGTATTGTAACCAAATCCTCCAATTCCTCCACCAAATCCACTACTTAATGCAACAAGAGTTGGGTCTAAATCTTCAGTATCTACATATGCCTTAAAAATGCTTTCTGAACAATTATAGCCATTGTTGAAATTTACTATCGCTTTTTCTATCATTATTTCTTTTTTATCCATTGTTCTCACCTCTTTCAATATTTTAACACTTTTCAAAAAAAAAATAGCGTAATATTCGCTATTTATAGTTTTGATTCAATTATTTTATATACCATATTAGATATATCATTTGCTTCCATATCTTTGTAATCCTCATAGTTTATTGGTTCATGAAAGTGAATATCAATATCTGTATTTGATAATTTATATAATCCATTAATTGTAACAGGTACAATTTTAACTTTACTAGATATTGCTACTTGAAATGCTCCCTCTTTAAATTCATTCATTTTTGTTGATTTTGATCTTGTTCCTTCTGGAAAGATTAAAATAGAATTACCTTTCTTTAATCTTCTCATACTTTCCCTCAACATATAAATATTACCTTCTCTTGATTCACGATCAAAATGAATGTTATTTAATAATTTAGCTGCTAAGCCAAAAATTGGAAGTTTCTCATTTTCAACTTTTGATATAAATGATATTGGACAATCTGATGCCGCAACTATTGGCACTGGATCCATTGTCCCTTGATGATTACTAATATAAACTACACCTTTTAAATCTTTAATATTATCTTTTCCATAGACATTAAGTTTATATCCAGCAAATTTTAACATATTGCTAGATAATACTTTTAGTTTTTGATATCTTGGTTCAAATTCCTCATTTTTTATCTGATGTAATTTGAACCAAGATGGTATCAAGATTATTAATAATTTTAATATTTTCATTTTTCAATTACCACAAATGCAATTGCATATTCCTTTTCATGTGAGATTGATAAATTTACCCTGTATCCCTCTATTTTGCATGTCGGTTTTTTATTTTCCGCCATAATTTCGATTTCACTCATTAATGTATCATAATCCAAAGCTTTAATAATTGCCTCTTTTGCTGCAATTCTACCTGCTAAGTATTCTAGTGCTCGATGATTATTATATAATTTATAAACTTCATATTCATTTTTAGTTAATATTTTTTGAGCTAACTTTTCTTGATTGTCTTTTAGTCTTGATATTTCAACAATATCAGTACCTACTCCAACAATCATTAGCCTAATGCACAAAGGATTTCACCTTTGCATGCGATTTCATTATCAACAGTTGCTAAAACATCAGCAAAATATATTCCACCACGACTCTTAGTAAATGTTACCTCTAATGTTAAGACATCACCAGGTATTACTTGTCTTTTAAAGCGCATATTATTAATACCAGCAAAGTATCCAATTTTGCCTTTATTGTTTTCATCACTTAATAATAATACACAACCTGTTTGTGCTAATGCTTCAACAATTAATACTCCAGGCATAACATGTTTTTGTGGAAAATGTCCTAGAAAGTGCATTTCATTAGCACTAACAGTTTTGATACCAACAATTTTCGTTTTATCTTCGCTTATAGACATTATTTTATCTACTAATAAAAATGGATAACGATGTGGTATTATTTCTTGTATTTGATTTGAATTATAAAGCATCTTAGTTCTCCCATTTCTTAATAATTATTGAAGCATTATGTCCACCAAAGCCTAATGAGTTACTCATTACATATTTAAGATCAGCTTTGCGGTTTTCATTAGCTACAATATCTAAGTCACACTCTTCATCAGCTACTTGATAATTTATAGTTGCAGGTACTAAACCATTCTCTAAGGCCTTTGTACAAATAATTGCTTCAATAGCACCTGTAGCTCCTAATAAATGTCCTGTATTTGATTTAGTTGATGACATCATTAATTTATTGGCATGTTCACCAAACACTGTTTTAACAGCTTTAGTTTCGATTTTATCATTTAACGGTGTACTTGTTCCATGGGCATTAATATAATCAATAGCTTCTTTTTCGATATTAGCATCTCTTAAAGCATTAATCATCGCTTTAGCACCACCATCTCCTGTATCTAATGGAGCAGTTACATGATGAGCATCACATGTTGAACCATAACCTACAATTTCACCATAGATTTTAGCTCCACGACTTTTTGCATGTTCTAATTCTTCAAGCACTATAATACCAGCACCTTCCCCCATTACAAAACCAGCTCTTTCTTTATCGAATGGAATACTTGCGCGTGATTTATCACTTGTTGAATTTAATGCTCTTAAAGCACTAAATCCTGCAATAGCAACTGGTGTAATTGCCGCTTCAGATCCACCTGCAAAAATTACATCCTCTTGATTATATTTAATTCTAAAGTATGCATCTCCAATTGCATTAGTACCAGCAGCACAGGCTGTAACTGCTGCACCACAATTCCCTTTAGCTTTTAAATCTATCGCCACATTTCCCGCTGCAATATTAACTAAAGACATTGGAATAAAGTATGGAGATACTCTTGAAGGTCCTCTTTCAAGCAAAGTTTGTTTTGCATTTTCAATTGATTCAATACCACCAATACCACTAGCAACAATAACACCAACTCGATCTGCAATTGGCTCAATATCTAATTTAGAATCATTTAATGCTTGTTTGGCAGCAATACGAGCAAATTTAGTAAAACGATCATTAAATTTTAAATCACGAGCTGGAAAGTAACTTTCCATATCTAAATCTTTAACTTCTGCTGCTAGCTTTGCTTTAAATTCTGTTGTATCAAATAATGTTATTTCATCAATTCCACATTCATTATTTAAGATACCATTCCATAAAGTTTCTACATCATTCCCTATTGGTGAAACTGCACCAAGACCTGTTATTACAACTCTTCTCATAATTCCTCCTAAACTACCATTCCACCATCAACATTGATGATTTGTCCTGTGATATAAGATGCATTATCACTTGCTAAAAAGCTAATACAATTTGCTACATCTTCACTTTGTCCAAATTCTTTTAATGGAATATTTTTTAGTATTTCTTCTTTTACATTATCTGCTAATTTATCTGTCATTGCTGTTTGAATAAAACCTGGAGCCACTACATTGCAACGAATTTTACGACTTGCAAGTTCTTTCGCAACTGATTTACTCATCGCAATTAATCCACCTTTACTGGCTGCATAATTTGTTTGTCCAATATTACCAATTAAACCAATAACACTTGCAACATTAATAATACTTCCACTTTTTTGTTTAAGCATTACTTTTGATACATGTTTAATACAGTTAAATGCCCCTTTTAAATTAATATCAATTACTTGATCAAAGTCTTCTTCACTCATTCTTAATAATAGATTATCTTTAGTAATACCTGAATTATTTACTAAGACATCAATTGTTTGAAATTCATTAACAATTTCTTCAACCATTGTTTTTACTTCTTCAAAGTTTGCAACATTACATTTTTTTGTTGTTGCTAAAACACCATACGCTTTTACTTGTTCACATACTTCATTGGCTTTTTGTTCATTACCATTATAGTGAACTACAATATTATAACCATCTTGTGCTAGTTTTAATGCTGTTGCAGCACCAAGTCCACCACTAGCTCCTGTTACTAACGCTGTTTTACTCATTATCTTGTCCATCCTTTTTAAATAAAGAATCTATTAATTCTTTTACACTAACAATTTTATCAACACGATGTGCATTTTCTCCAACAAATACTACCCCATTATTCACATCACCTTTAGCACTTCTAATTAATGCTTCACTAATACAATATGGAGTATCTAATGGATTACATGGAAGCATACACTTTAAGCATTTAGGCATACTAATATTACCTCTTAATGCATTATTTTTATAGAAGTCATTATAAATTGCACGACCTGGAAAACCAGTTGGTGAATTAACAATCTTAATATCTGCTTTTTGACAATTAACGATTGCTTCTTTAAATTTAATATCTGCATCACACTCATCAGTAGCGATAAAGCGGGTTGCCATTTGAACACCATCAGCTCCATAAGCTAATGCTTCATCAATGTCTTTTTTATCGAAGATACCACCAGCTACAAAGATTGGTATATATCTTTCATATTTTTCTTGATATTGTTTTACCAACTCTTTTACATCATTAAATATTTCATTTAATGTTTGTGTTGTTCCACTTAATACATCATCTACTTTAAAACCTAAATGTCCTCCAGCTTTTACACCTTCAATTACAATAAAGTCTGCGGTTTTTTGATATCTTTTATCCCATGACTTTAAAATAACATTACAAGCTTTTAAACTTGAGACAATTGGGGCAATTAAAGTTTCTTCATTTACTAATGATGGTAAATCTAATGGTAATCCTGCTCCACTTATAATTGCATCTGCACCAGCTTTTACACTAGCTTTTACATATTCTTTATAATCAGTAGCTGCTACCATAACATTCATACCAACCATACCATTATTGTTACTTATCTCTTTTGCTTTTTTTATTTCATCAAAGATACCTTGAATATTAGCACTTATTGAATCTTTTCTAAAATCATCTCTTAAATAACCAGGATGTGCAGCACTAATAATACCCATACCACCATTTAAAGCAACATTACCGGCTAAATTACCAAGTGAGATTCCTACTCCCATTCCACCTTGGATTAATGGAATGTCGATGCTATTATTTCTAAATTTTATTCCTTTGACCATAATTCAACCAACTTCTCTACTCTCATTTTTGTCACTAATGCTTCATTCATCATTTCTTCAAAAATTTGTGCTAATGGTTTTACCTCATTAATTAAACCTGCAATTTGTCCAATCATTACTGAACCATTATCCATATCACCTTCAAGTACTGCTTTTCTTAATGAGCCTAAAGTCAATTTTTCCATCTCTTCACGGTCAACTTTAGTGCTTTCTAATTTTAAGTATTCTCTACTCATTGTATTTTTTAATACACGTACTGGTGTATTTAATGTTCTACCTGTTACTACTGTATCTATGTCTTTAGCTTTAATTACTGCATTTTTATAGTTTTCATGAATTGGACATTCAGCACTTGCTAAAAGAATAGTACCGATTTGAACGCCTACTGCTCCTAGTGCTAAAGCCGCAATAACACCATCACCACTAGCAATACCACCAGCTGCAATAACTGGAATATTTACTGCTTTACAAACTTGAGGTACTAAAGCCATAGTCGTTAATTCTCCAACATGTCCTCCAGCTTCTGTTCCTTCAACAATTATTGCATCAGCATTTGCTCTTTCCATTCTTCGTGCAAGACCAACACTTGGTACTACTGGAATTACTTTAGCTCCACTATTTTTTAATAGCTCCATGTATGGTCCAGGATTTCCTGCACCTGTTGTTACTACCGCTACTTTTTCCTTTGCAATAACTTCCATGATTTCTTTTGTATGTGGATTCATTAACATTACATTAACCCCAAAAGGTTTATCTGTTAATTTCTTACATTCAATAATTGAGTTTCTCGTCGTTTCAGCATCCATTGCTCCTGTTGCAATAATACCAAGTCCACCTGCATTACTTACATCAGCCGCAAATTTTGCAGTTGCAATATTTGCCATTGCACCTTGAATTATTGGATATTTAATATTTAAAAATTCATTAATTAACATTTTTCTTCCTCTACCATTCTATTAATGTACTACCATAAGTAAATCCTGCTCCAAAGCCTACTAATATAACTTTCATCTTTGGTTTTAATAAATTTTGTTCATTAGCTTCTGCTAAAGCTAATGGCACACTTGCCGCACTTGTATTTCCATATTTCTCTAAATTAACAAAAAACTTATCAGCTGATACACCTAATTTTTTTGTTGTATAGTCTATTATTCTTGAATTCGCTTGGTGTGGAATAATTAAATCAATTTCACTAATATCCATATTTGCTTGTGTTAAAACCTTTTTCACACCCTGTTCTAAAGCATCAACAGCAAATCTAAATACCTGTCTTCCATCCATTTGTAGTTTACCAAGTTTATCATTGTCATTTTTTGCATATAATACACCTTGATCATCACCTATTGATTTAGCATAATGATACATCAATGGATGATTAAGACTTTTCTCAATTACCACAGCACCTGCTCCATCACCAAATAACACACATGTATTACGATCTTTAAAATCAACTATCTTACTTAATGATTCTGCTCCTATAATTAAAGCTTGTTCTCCATCTTTTAATAATGAGCTTCCAACTTGCATTGCATAAACAAACCCACTACAGGCTGCATTTATATCAAAAGCCATAACTTCTTGTCCATTTAATCCAAGTTTAGCTTGTAGTAAACATGCAGTACTTGGTGTTGAATAATCTGGTGTTATTGTCGCAACAATAATTAATCTTATTTTATTTTTATCCATTGCTTTTAATGCATCAATAGATGCTTCATAAGCTAGATCTAAAGTTGTTTTATTTTCAACAACATAACGTTGTTTTATTCCAGTTCTAGAGTAAATCCATTCATCACTTGTATCAACCATTAAACTTAAATCATCATTAGTTAATACTTTATCTGCTAAGGCTTTACCTGTACTTAATATTTTTATATTGTTCATATAACTCCTTTGTCTAAACATTATAAAAAGAGCTAATTATCTTAGCTCTTTTTATTGTTTACTATTTAATAAAACGATGATATCGTTTACTGTTTCAAGTTTAGCTAATTCTTCATCAGCAATCGTTACATCAAATTCTGTCTCTAATTCTAATGCTAATTCAACTGCAGCAATAGAATCAATTCCTAAATCATCTTTTAATGTAGCTTCTGGTGTAACTAATGTTGCATCCACGTTAATTGCATCAACTAATACTTTAGTAATTTTTTCGATCATGTTATTCCTCCAATTACTTTGAACCTCAAAGTACCTCATTAGCATAACTCATTTGATAATCAAAGTAAATACTTTGATTGTGAAACTTTAGTGAAAAGTGGACAAATCTTTAAATTTGCCCACTTTTATACGTTATATTTATATTATTGTAAATTTTGATAGATTTCATAATAATAATCTACACTCTCTTGACTAAAAGGTTCATTTTTTTCTCTTATTTCATCTAAAAGCAGATTCATTTGACCTTCAATTACTTCTTTTAATTCTGCTGAATAATTCATCTTTTGTTGATGAATAAAGTATTCATGTTCATCTAAAATCTTATAATGTCCATTTGGATATACCTTTACATCTAGATCATAGTCAATATTTTTAATACCATCTATATCAAAAATACTAGGCGATGCTAAGTTGCAATAATAAAAAATGCCTTTTTTCCTAATCATCGCAATAATGTTATACCATTTATTAGGATAATAAAAACAGATAGCAGGTTCTTTAGTAACCCATCTTCTTCCATTACCTTCAACAATAACAGTACTATTAGTTACTGCTACAATCTTTTCTTTATTAGCTTCAACAACTGTAGCCTTCGACCATATACGATGTAAGGATTTATCATGTTTATAGCTTAAGATTCTTATTTCTTGACCAAACTCAGGTAACATAATCTCTCCTTTACATTATCTACTATTTAATTTTAAATGATAAGAATTAGATTGTAAATCTTATATTGTTATTTGAAGAGTTAATTACTTACATTAATGCTATGAATATCTCTTCTAAAATTGAATATACAATATGATAATCAACTATATCTAATTTATTTGTAAGTTTTGTTAAACTTTTTACTCTACTTGGTGGATAAGGAATCCTGCACTTCCCCAAGTTCCATGTCCATTATTTTTTACTTCTGAACAAAAATATCTAATTACAGATGAATTCTCTATTGTAGCTTTTTCTAATTCTGCATCACCCCATGCTCCACACTTTTCCCAATTTGTTGTATCCCCCTCGAATACCATTTCAAAACCTAACTCATATAAATCGGGTCCAACATATGCTTCACATGGTAAATTAGGATCAGTTAAAACTTCACATTCTTCTGATATAGGTATTGAGCTTGGTACTGGATCATAAGTTGCTTCTGCCGTAGGATCAACTGTTGGTATTTTTGTTGGTTCTACTGTAGCCACAATAGTCGGTATTTTTGTTGGTTCTACTGTAGGCACAATAGTCGGTATTTTTGTTGGTACTATTGTAGGTACAACTGTTGGTATTTTTGTTGGCTCTACTGTAGTCACAACTGTCGGTATTTTTGTTGGCTCTACTGTAGTCACAACTGTCGGTATTTTTGTTGGCTCTACTGTAGTCACAACTGTCGGTTCATTTGTAGGTTCTACTGTCGTTTCTATAACTTTAACTGTCATAGGTGTTGTTGATAATACAGTATCTACATTGACATCCTCTGTTTTTGTTGGAATGTTTGAAGGATCTGTATTGATAATTTCATTTCCAGTCTTACAACCAGTTAGAGTTATTAGTACAAAAATAAATATTAATAATATTTTCTTCATTTTTTTCTCCTTTGAGCAAATTAGCACTATCATACTATATCAAAAAGTCAAAAAAATTTATACATTTATTTACAATAATAAAAAATATTTCAGCTCTTTGTCTGAAATATTTTTAGCTTTATTATTTAATTTCCCATCAGTATATCATTTACTACATTTGTACGCATGATAGTTGCTATTTCTTCTTTATCTTCACTTATTTTTAGTGCACACATTAATTTGGTAACTGCAGCTTCTGTTGTCATATCATAGACTTCAATAACACCGATATCTAAAGCCTTTTTACCTACTTCATAAATATTAAAGTTACTATTCTCATATAGGCACTGACTTTTCACAACAACTATAACGCCATTATTTACCAACATCTTTAATTTACTAATTATATCTCTTCTTTCAAATGATAAACCACCAACACCAAATGCTTCTATAACTAAAGCTTTTACTCCAATACTTAAATAAGCATCAAATACCTTAGGATTTAAACCAGGCGTTAATTTAATAAGCTCAACATCTTTACTACAATCTTGAATGAAGTTCACTTTATCACTATTAAAGTTTAATAAAGATTCATTGATGATTAAACCTCTACTATCAACTTTTGCTACATAATCAGCATTTACACTTTCAAAGGCATCAAAACCTTGAGTTTTAACCTTAACTGCTCTACTACCTAACATTACATGACGGTTAAAAGCTACAAATACACCTCTTTTACCACTTGTTGCCATAGCAATAGCAGTACGAAGATTATCTACTCCATCACTTAGATTATGTGATAGTGGTAATTGTGAACCTGTTAATACTACTGGTATTTTAACTTTAGCTAACATAAAACTTAAAGCACTAGCTGTATAACCCATAGTATCTGTTCCATGAGTTACAACAATACCTTCAACATCATCTTGTACTTCTATTATTTTTTTTGCTAATAAGCACCATTCTTCTGGTTGAATATTAGAACTATCTAGTTTAAACATTTCTAAGTTAACTATTTCTACTTCATCTAAAAAGGCACTTACTATTTCACGTAAACCTTTTTTGATTGTTTGAGGAGCTAAACCACCGCTTGTTGGTACACTTGCTATAGTGCCACCTGTACTTATCCACATTATCTTTTTCATTTGATTACCTCTATCACTATCTTAACATAAAAAAACTGTAAAATTAATTACAGTTTTTACTTAACTTTTAATACTGGTTTTAGACTTAACATTAGTAATGGAACAACAATTAAGCACATGATTGTTGTAGGTATCATATAAGTTGCATTATATGTGATTGAACCCCATAAAGGAACTTCCCAACAAACAACTCCTGCAATTGTTGAAGATAAAAATCTTATAAAATTTACTACTAATACTCCTACATAAAAATGTTTAATATTTTTGAAGCCACTTGCAAGACCATAAACTGCAAAAGCTACAAAATAATCCAAAATAAAACTTAAAATATTTGTCGTATACATTGGACCTGTAATAAACATTAAGAGTACTGAACCACATCCGACAATTAATCCATTTTTAACACCTAAATGATATGAAGCAATTAATAGTGGTATTACTGATAAACTTACAGAACCACCATTTGGCATTTGTAGGATATTGATCATATTACTAAATACATCAAACACTACAAATAGAGCAATATACATTGCCATTAACACTAAATTTTTGACCTTCATAAAAAAACACCTCTTTCTTTCTTGGAGGCGTAAGGATAGTAAATATTGACTCCCTACGCTAGCTTTACCTAGATCAGGTACTAAGGGTATTTCTCAGCTTATTCAGCACCCCTGTCGCACTTGCTTATTCTAACATAAAAGTTTACAATTTGTAAGAGGAGACATAAAAATGGATAAAATAATAGTAGAACAAATTGCAGCATTTGAAAGTGAAGAATACTTAATCTCTTTTTTAAGTAATGTAACTGCAATCTTAAATGAAAATATTAGTGGAATAAATTGGGTGGGGTTTTATCTAAATAATGGTAAAGAATTAGTACTTGGACCATTCCAAGGAAGAGCAGCATGTAATCCAATTGCTTTTAATAAGGGTGTATGTGGTTCATCATTTACTAAAAAAGAAATCTTAATTGTACCTGATGTACATAAATTCCCAGGACATATTGCTTGTGATTCAAGATCGAGATCAGAAATTGTCTTACCATTAATCTTTGGTGGAGAATGTTATGGTGTTTTAGATATTGATTCACCAGAAAAAGATCGTTTCTCTAAAAATGATGCTTTAATACTAGAAGAAGCTTGTTATATCATTGCAAGAAAAATTGCATGGTACAACAATGATTTAAATCCT
>CAYJNO010000010.1:0-3102 GCA_964371715.1 uncultured Erysipelotrichaceae bacterium
GTCAGCGGTTCGAGCCCGCTAAGCTCCACCAGTATAAAATTTAAAGGATTGATTATTCAATCCTTTTTTTTGTCTTCAATAAAAAAACTAGATGTACTCTAGTTTTAAAATATTACTTTATTATCTCTTTCATTTTTCTAACAATATCAGCATCCACTACTTCATAAGCTAATTCATCTTTTAAATAACTATACTTAACATTTTTTCCGACATTTGTATTATCTAATTCATAACCTTTACATGAAGAATGAATTTGACTTACATTTGTCTTTTTTATTAGTTCTAAGACATTATTTTGGTTTATTCCTGCTCCAGGTAGGATTTGTATTTTATCGCCATAATTAGCTTGTAAATAAGCTATATTATCAATACCTTTAAATGCACTTTCTTTATAACCACTAGTTAATATTCGATCTATCCCAAGTTCAATACATCTTTCAATAACTTTTTCAGGATAATTAACACAATCAAAACAACGATGTAGGATAGCTTCTTTATTGTATGACTTAATTAACTTAATCATTTTTTTAGTTAGCTCAATATCTAAATCATGATTTTCTGTTAAAAAACCAAATACTAACCCATCTACTCCATGTTCTAAAAATATTTTAGCATCTTCAAAGATTATTTTAATATCATTTTCACCATAACAAAAACCACCAGCTCTAGGTCTTAATATGCACACTATTTCTAAATCTGTTTTTTCCTTAGTTAATATAAAGCTACCAAGTGTTGGTGTTAGTCCTCCAAGATAAAGACTTGAACATAATTCAACTCTATCTGCTCCACCAATATACGCATTATATGCATCAGCAAAGCTTCCACAACATACTTCTAATTTCATAAGTTTCCCTTCTAGTTTTTTATTCTGAATGTTTTTGGTGCATATACCCTTATTAATATCAGTGAAATAATTAAATAAATAATTGAAAATATTATTATCACTATTGATGATGTTTGCATATCTAAATTTAAATTTGTAAATCCATACACTATAAAATATGTTAAAAATGATAACACCATATAGCTAACACTTTTCATAGCGAAGTCTTTATTATACGGTTGCAACAAATAATATAAATTCAAATTATGGATACTGAATAAAATTGATGCACATATTATCGCAATGAAAAATAATAAATAATTTGTAAACCCTATATTTTTTGATAATGTGAACAATAAAAAACAAGCACTACTAGCAATTACTATCGATGTAAATAATCCTAGCCTAATTATTGATTTTAATCTTTCAAAATAAAGATTTATAATTAATTTAGGATACTTAAAGAATGAATAAGTTAGCATTACATAATCACAGTTCATAAACATTATCGTTGTTATTTTAGAACCAATATTTACATAATATAATCCTATTAGTATTATCGATGTATTAGCATAAAAGTTATCAACAAATGATCTAACCATATCAACATACAAACTTAAACCTATTATGAAAATACAAGCAACTACAACACCAATAGTTATCTTTTGATAGCTCATAGCAATTAAAGCTTTATGTCGATCAAAGAATATCTGATTAAATTTTTTAATACCTTTCGATTTATATACTTGATTTGTATCTATTTCAATTTTATCTACATAACCTTGTTTGATTGATTCCATTGCGAAATCATTATTGGATTTCATCTGAATTGCCGTTGTATAACTTGCTTTGATAAAACTTCGATAATCTTCTTGTTTATTAATATAGATATAACTAAATATCGACATTATGATCCCTAATAAAGTAATGATATAAATAGCAGTATCATTTAAATATAAGCCATTAAAATGTAGAAAGCCAAATATAAATATATAAGCCATATAGACATAAGTAATTTTCGGATTCTTCATTAAATCATAAGAATAATTAAAATGCTTATATAAATAGTTAATAAAAGCAAAACCATTATATTTCATAGCACAACAATACAATATACTCAAAATCAAAGTAGTATCAAAGTTGAATATGATAAATGGCAATGAAAACAAAGCTATTTCTAGACATTGTCTATTTAAAGTTTTTACAAGTATCGCTTTACTTGAAAACCTAAGTTTATCAATAACTAAATAATTAATATCATTAAAATATAATGCTAAATTATTTGATATCCCAGATAATGTACTAATCGAGACAATTAAGCTACTCAAAAATATAGTGTTAAATTCTTCTGTTATAAATAACATAAATGTACTTAAGATTATTAAATATAAATTTTTCTTAAATAAATTTACAATAAACAATATTATATCCATTATCATAATTATTGATTTTTTTCGAACTTGTCCTGCAACAATGTTAGCTGGAACAATATTTTTAATTACTGGAATTTTTCTTAATCCATATATAAATGAGTTAATCGAATATGTTTTATATATTCGATTATATAATTTCATATTGGTATTCATTATTCTTCATCCTTTAATAGTTCGATAATTTTAGTTTTTAATTCTATAGAATTCAATTCATCTTTATCAACCTTTGATAATGCGCCATGACTCAGCAACACTATTTCATCAGCTAAATCTAATGCCAGTTGCATAATATGTGTAGATAATATTAAAATACAATCTTTTTTTATTTCTACTAATAATTGTTTTATTTCTTCAGCTGATACAACATCAAATGAGGTTAACGGTTCATCTAATAACAAAATCTTAGGCTTTAATATAATAAAAACTATCATTTGCATTTTAACTTTCATGCCATGAGAATAATCTTTGATCAATCTATTTTGATCTTCTTCTTTAAATGATAGAATTTTAAAGTATTCATCTATTGTCTTAACATTTTCAATATACTCTAAATTTGCTTCAATAAAAAATTCTAAAAATTCTCTTCCACTTAAAAAATCAGGTACATGAATTGTTGATAATAGATAACCTATATCTTCATTATTTAATGGACTATCATTCAATAAAATTTCCCCACTATCAGTTTTTGTATCTTTATTTAAACAATTAAAAAAAGTTGTTTTACCTGCACCATTGCGGCCAAGCAAAGCATATATTTTACCTTGTTCAAAACTGTAATCAATATTTTTCAAAACTTGTTTTTCATCAAATTTTTTTCTTAACCCTCTAATATTTAGTTCCATTATC
>CAYJNO010000010.1:3202-64266 GCA_964371715.1 uncultured Erysipelotrichaceae bacterium
AACTTGTTTTTCATCAAATTTTTTTCTTAACCCTCTAATATTTAGTTCCATTATCAATCCCCCTTATATTATAAATTTTAACACAATAATGATGTGTATGTAAAAAAAGCTTTTGGAAACCAAAAGCTTTAATCATCTATATCATCATCACCATCATCTTCATTGTCATTATCTTCTTCTGAATCATTTCCATCATCATATGAATCATAATCATCAGAATCGTCATCACTATTACCATCATTATCATCACTGTCATCATCATCGTAATTATCATCATAATCATCTTGATCATTATCATCATCTTGATCTGGTGTTTCAACTTCAAAGTATTCAATATTTTCACTGATAATATTTCCATTTAATGCATCAACAATGGTTTCATAACTAGCATAGCTTGTATCAAAAATAATTTCATAACTTGGATTATTATCTGTATCAAAATCAACTTCAAGATTAGTTATTGAATTTTTATTTATACCATAATAATTCAAAACTATATTTACACTTTCTTCTTGATTATAATTAATTATTACAGCTTCATCTTCATCATTGTCATTATCATCAATATCACTATTATCATCTTTATTAATTGAAGTTTTAATTATACTTCCACTTACTGCATCAATATCAAATTCATATTCTACTTGATTCAGGTATATTGTAACACTATATATCATTGTTGAATTTTCAAATTCAAATTCAACATCATAACTATCAACTACATTTAGACCATAGTAGTTTTTAGCAATATTTAACGCTTGCTCTTCCCCGATATAATTACTTTGGCTTGCATTACCTTGAATTTTTATTTCATCACTACTATAAGATTTCAACAATAAATTTAATTCATTAATACTAAGGTTAACTAAATCCTCTGTTTTATACAATGGATTAAACTCAATAATTTTCTCTATTAAGCTCGCTTTAGCAATAGAAATATTGTAACTTGATGAAATATTATTATCATCGTTAAAATCACTTATATTTTGACTTACAATCGACCCTTCTAAACTATTAGTTTCTAAAGTTGTTGAGATGTTTTTAACCACTACTTCTTCTAGCATTTCTGCTTTATTGTCATCATCTGATTTAATACTAACAAGTATTGAATTAGTATCACTACTAATATAGCCCATTTTAATTAATTCATTTGTAATATTAATTACTGTTTGATTAACATCTTTATTAGTATTAATAGCCAATAATAATTCTGAGCCATCATCATTTAAAGCAACAACTTCTTTGACTGTATCATTTTCAACAATAATTTCTATAGAAGGATTCACATCCAATGTAATTGTTGAAAGTATACTTGTTGGCATCAAAAAGAAGAAGGCTAAACTAGCAAGTGTCATAGCACTTAAACCATAAAGCATTTTGAATAGATTATTTTTATCCTTTTTGATTGTTGCAGGCTTTAATAGCTCTATATCACCTCTTGCATTATCACACTTTAAAAGTATTTTATCTAAGACATCTGGAGTAATGTTTTCAAATGTATCTTTAATTACTTGATTTACATTTTTTTCATTCATAAATTTTGTCCTCCTTCAACTTTTTGGCTAACTTTTTAATTGCTCGATTATATTTTGATAAAACCGTTGATAGTGGTAAACCTAAAATTTCAGCAATTTCTTTATGTTTTAACCCAGTAATGGCATGTAGGATAACAATTTGTCTTTCTTCATCTTTTAGACCTTGTAAACATTGTCTAATAACTAATTTATCAACTGTGCTAATATCACTTTCATTTGAAGCAACATTTAACATATCATCTATTGATACATCACTAGTTCTACTCTGTTTTTTTATTTTCATTAAACAAAGATTTCTTGTGATTGTTAGAATCCATGCCATTGGTTTTCCTTCACTTTTATAGCGATAGGCATTAGCATAAATTT
The DNA here is from genome assembly GCA_964371715.1 of uncultured Erysipelotrichaceae bacterium. Lineage (GTDB taxonomy): Bacteria > Bacillota_I > Bacilli_A > Erysipelotrichales > Erysipelotrichaceae > CAYJNO01. The sequence continues at coordinate 5,104 of CAYJNO010000010.1, forward strand.
GAATAAAACAATCTTGTAATACATCACTTGCATCTTCAGTGTTCTTTACAATAGAAAAAGCAAATCCATAAACTGAAGCTTTAACTAAATTATATAAATCAGCTAAAGCATCTTTATCCTGATTAGCTATTTTTTCTAAATATTTTTCTATATCATCACTGATATTATCAAGCTTATTTGCAGCTTTATTGCAAATATCTACCATCATATAGTTGGCTCCTTTCACTATACTAATTACTTTAACAGTAATTTTATTGCATCAAATTTATAAAAAAGCAGATTTTTCTGCTTTTTTATATTATTTCGTTTAAAAATAAAGGTTTACTTGAAGAATTAAAGGCTTCAACTGCATCATTTACATTAGTATTAAATAAACGATTAAATAATTGATAATCATTTATTCTTACAAGAGTTGATACATATTTCTCTTTTTCCGCGTTTTCAAATATGTGGTCTATCTTCTCATATATTGTAGTATGTAAGATTATTTTACTTCTAATATTGATTGCTACAGTTACAAGTCTTATTAAACTTAAGATATCAAAATAAATAATTTCTGATACTTCTACATAATTATTAACTCTATAACATACTGCATAGCCTTTTATTTTACCATTTTTATCATAACTTGAAATTATAGTACCATTTTGTGCCCTAACTTCTTTAATTAAGTTTTCGAAATACTCTAAATCCCTTATCATATAACCATCAAATCTCTTCATGCTTGTTGCATAAGCATCTAATAAGTCTTTAGCTTTAGCTTCATGCCTTGTATCTGTTACATCAAAATGTTTTAAATTAGATTTAGTTAATGTATATTTATGTTTATAATAAATTGGTTTAAATCCAAACTTTAAATATAAATCTGGATTATATGCTTGAATAAATGTGAAAATCTCTTGATGTACAGCTTGGTCTAGATGCATATTAAGAATTTTTTTCATATGACCTTTATGACGATGTTGTTCTTTAGTCGCAATACCATAAATCATTGATGACATAATTGGTCTATTATTCAACATATAAATATGGCTTTTCCTCGATCCAACACTTACAATTTCATCATTTTCTTTAATAACCAATGTATTTTCAGGATCAAATAAATGATTAAAATAATAATCATTATATCCATTATCATCAAAGTCAAAACAAATATCCCAGATTTTCTTTATTTCTCTTACATCATTTATTTTTGCATAATTCATTTATTTTCCCTCATATCAATTATTTGGACATAGCCAATGTTTTTGTAATAACTCACAAGGATTGTACGCTAATTTAGCTTGTTTTAATGTATCTAATCCCATATCATCTTCCCGATTTACAAACTTTTCTTCAATATTTTCATTTAAAAAGAATTGTTGCAGCAATGCTTGATAAATCCCTCGAAAATCTTCATTGGCTTTTTCAACATTTTCTTGTACAAATTCTTGGTTTAATCTTGAACATATAATAAAGCCTTCTACTTTTCCATCGATTCTTATTAAACCACCCTTATATTCTATTCTATCATATAATTGTAAAATTCTAGTAATACCATTTTTTTCATATGTTAAATCAATATTATCAATACCTTTATTCCATTCATTTAAAAACTCAATGCATTCATCAATATTACTACTATCTATTTTTTCATAACTATAGTCATAATTTGCATAAAAATAATTTAAATGATTTCTTTTCTTTTGTAATTTTTTACCACTAAAACTTTTAAATTTATCTACTTCACAAATATAGTCAATTGCTCCTCTTGTATTACAACTTTTATAAGATGGATAATGCTCCATTAATATTTGTGCATATTCGTCAATAAAGCAACTAAAATTCATCTCCACATTAATATTTTCTAAAATATAATCAATATAAGTTAATGCTTCCTTAAATCTATCATTCTCGCATAATGGCATATACATAAAGTATTGTCCTTCATGTAAACTAATTATATATAAAACATCATTATACTCATGTTTAAAGATTGGATAATAATCCAACCAAATAAACATATTAACAATATTATGATTAGATTCTTTGTAATTAGCTTTCGCTAAATAATATTTAATTAAACTAATATCATCAACTGTTATTAGTTCAAATTTTAAGGTCTCACTAATCATCACTTCCATCATCATCACTTTCAGTGAAATCTACATCTATTATATCGTTACTATCAATGTTATTATCATATTCATCATCACTAGTATAAAAGTCTGTATTTTCTTCATACTCTTTTCTTATTTTTTTAACTTTACTTTTAAATGTAAAGTATGCAATTAATATTAATACTAAGACAACTATTATTAACCATTGGATTAATGGCCATAAAATAATAATTAATAATACCATCATTATTGTGCTTAATAATCTATTTATGTTAGATCCATCATTCATATTTTATTCTCCTTTTCTTAGCTTATTTGCTAAATCATTTATTTTATTAAGACGATGTCTTAATCCCGATTTACTTATTTCACTTCCTGTAATTATTTCATATTCTTTACTTAATTCTACTAAACTATATTCTGGATATTCTTTGCGTAGTTTAATAATAATCTTTAGTTTCTCATCGATTACATTTATATCACCTAAAGTCTCAATTACCTGAATATCTTCTAATTGACCTTTAGCAGCTTTAATTGATTTCATTTCATTAGCCAATTCACAATTATCAAGCCTAGTAATACTATTCATAAAATCTCTTTCAATTCTAATGTTTTCAAAATTCATTAACGATTCATGAGCTCCTACACATCTTAGAAAATCAGCTATTTTATCTGCAGCTTTTAAATATACAACATATTTATTACGCCTTTTCACAACTTTACTTGGTAAATGATACTTATGCATTAAATTATTAATAAATTTTGCATATGCTTCCTTTGTTGTCGCAAGTTCTAAATGATAGTTACTTTTATTGGGTGCATTACATGAACCAATAGCCATAAATGCTCCTGCTAAATATGCTCTTAAACAACAATCTTTTTTTAAAAAAGACATTGGTGGATGATCATGTAATCCATTTTTTGAATAAATACCTAAATCTTCTAATATTTCTTTGGATTTATTTAATACTTGAATTTCATAAATATTATTCTTTTTTAAATTCATTTTCTTAATTACAGATAATTGTGTTTCTACACCATAAGCATCTTTAAGCATTTTCCATATTCTTTTTGCTGTAGTTGCATTTTCTGTTTTTATAACTAACTTTAATTGTCTATTAGCTATTGTTAAACTAGAACATAATTGTATTAATGCACTAAGTTCACTCTTACTACAACAATCTTTAAGTTCATTAAATGCAATTTCTTGTTTTATATCACTTGTAAATGACATATTATAACTCCTTTAATACATTTTCTATACATATTTTAATTTTTGCTGGATCATGTCTTATTAAATCTTCTTTAAAACACAATAAATCAAAATCCATTATTTTATATCGATGATTTTCTTGTTCGACATTTACAGCTTCACTACCTTCAAATTTATAGCGTTCTAATAAATGTATTGGTATCTCATCATTAGCTTTTAATACATAATCAACTTCAGATCCATGTCTAATTATTGCATTAACATGATTCTCTAAATTATAACCTTCAGTTTCACCAGGCTGCGTCATTGTATTACAAAAGTAGATTTTTTTTGCCTTAGAATTTTTGATAGCTTCTTTTATTTCATTAATTATAATAATTGGTAATATACTTGTATATACACTACCTATACCATATAAAATATAATCTGCCTCATTAATCGCTGTAATTGCTTCAACTGTGGCCTTTACATCATGTTGATAAAACACTTGTTTAATTCGATTATCACGATGTGGAATATTACTTTCTCCCATAACAATTGTATCATCTTCCATTTTCGCAAATAAAGTAATGTTTTCATTACTAGCAGGGATAATTCTACCTCTTACTTTCAAAATATCTGATAATATTGAAATACCTGCGTGTAGACTTCCATAATTATCGGCTAATGCAGTTAGAATTAAATTTCCTAGGTTATGACCTAATACATCTTCTTCACCTTCACCCTTAAAACGATAATCCATTAATTCTTGAAGTACAGGCTCTTGTTCTGCAAAGGCTACAAGGACATTTCTAATATCTCCCATAGCTGGTATGTCATAGTACTTTCTAATTCTTCCAGTTGAACCACCGCTATCAGCTACAGTTACAATTGCGCTAATATCCAAATTATCTATATTCTTAATACCTCTTAAAATAGTAGATAAACCATGGCCACCACCAATACAGACAAGCTTTTTATTCCTCATGATATTCTACCCTGTCACGGTGAAATTTGAAAGAACGATATTGGCTTTTATATTGTTTATATAAATAATTTGTTATACTAACTGAACGATGTTGACCTCCAGTACAACCTATCCCTACGGTTAAATGATTTTTACCCTCATTAATATATTGTTTTATTGCATATTCTAAAAAGTCTTCAAAGTGTTTAATAAACTCCTTTGTTTCATCTTTTTCCATAACATAGTTATAAACACAGGCATCATCTCCAGAATATAATCTTAGTTCACTCTCCCAATATGGATTTGGTAAAAATCTAACATCAATCATTAAATCTGCATCAAGTGGTACTCCATGTTTATAACCAAACGATAAGAAAGTAATTGATAAAGCATTATCATTATCACCACTAAAATGTTCTTCTAATTTAATTTTTAATTCTTTATATTTTATGAATGATGTATCAATCACGATTAAATTATCAATTTTTATCTTACTGATTTGTTCTTCTTCTTGTTGAATACATTCTTCTAAAGTATTAGCCACATTAGATAATAATAATGGATGTGTTCTTCTTGTAGATTTATATCTACTTAATAAAATATCACTATTACATTCTAACAATAATGTACTTATAGCTAATTGACTTCCTCTAAATCCTTTCTCAAACGCCTTATACTCTTGTAATGGCATTGTTAATGCAACTCTTTGAAATCTTGGATCATTAGATGATTCTATTAAATCTACTAAGAAATCTATTAATTGTACAGGATATTGATCAATACAATGATATCCCATGTCTTCTAAAATACTACTAGCACTTGTTTTACCAGCACCTGATAAACCGCTAATTAATATTACTTTTTTTGTCATTTTATCACCTCGTTACTATCATACCACACTTATCCGTGTATCATAAATATTCTCAATGTGAAATTATGCTGAATTTACTGTGAAACCTATTCAAAAGGACTAGAAATATATATAATTAAAATGTAATATACTATTAGACAACGGAGGTACTCAAATTGTATTTTGATATTTACTATTTAATATTAGTTATGCCTGCAGTTTTATTTGCGATGTGGGCTAGTGGAAGAGTTAAATCTACTTTCGCTAAATATGAACATCAACTATCAAAACGAGGTATTAGAGCTGCAGATGCATGTCGTAATGTATTAAATGCTAATGGCTTATCCCATGTTAAAATTGTCAAAGTAGAAGGTCATTTAACTGACCACTATAATCCTAAAACTGAAACTATTGGATTATCAACTAGTGTCTATGATAGTACATCAGTTGCAGCAATTGGTGTTGCATGTCATGAAGCAGGACATGCAATTCAATACTCTCACAGTTATTTTCCAATTCATATCCGTAATGCTATATTACCTATTGCTCAAATTTCTTCTAATTTAGCAATGCCACTTGTAATGATTGGTTTTTTACTTTCAGTATTCTCAAACTCTAATAATATGTTATGGTTAGCATATGTTGGATTATTTGGATTCTTTATGGCCGCATTATTTCAACTACTTACATTACCTGTTGAATTTGATGCATCAAAAAGAGCAATACAAGCTATTGATAATGCAGGATATTTAACTGAAGATGAAATTGTTGGATCTAAAAATGTTTTAAATGCTGCTGCATTAACTTATGTAGCTGCATTAGCAGTTTCTATAATGACTTTTTTAAGATTTGCATTATTAATATTTGGACGTTCAAGAGATTAAAACGATGTGAATAAAACGAACCTATAAAGTTGGACACCCAACTTATATGAGGTTCGTTTTTATTATGGTTTCTTTTACAAATAATCTTTCAATTTTAATAATATTTAAATCTCTATCAAAAATACTTCTTTTAAAAGTTATCAACTTATAGATGTTTTCTTTGTTGTTAATAAGGCATGGATTATCCCCATAAATCTTATATGTTCTATTTTCATCTTTTTTACTAAATAAACCTAGATAACTTTGATTATTTTCTTTGATTACCTTTATTTGATAATGATTCATATGAATATTTTTAATTATTAAATCATGTTTTTTATTAATAATTAAACTTAAACCATCTTTATTAATATCGAAGCTATAATCTAAAATTTTTATTGAAGAATTTATAAATAGGTTAAATAAATAATCAGCTACTATTACATTATATTCTATTACTTTACCAAAGATAATTTCATCATTTGGTCTAATTAAAGTACCATTTATACAATCTACATTTACATTTTCATCTATTAACACTTTACACACAACATATTCGTATACTTCATCTGTTTTAATTAATTTTTTATTTTTAAATAGTTTAAACATAATTTCACCTCTGCTTATATTTTAGTATTTAATTATTAATTACATCAAAAAAAAACCTTAAGAATTTCTAAATTTTTTTTAAATATTATATAATGATATTATCAAAGGAGAACTTATATGAATCAACCTTTAGCATTTAGATTAAGACCTAACACTCTTGATGAAATAATTGGTCAAAAACATTTAATTGGTGAAAACCAAGTTTTACATAAAATGATTAAAAATAATCGCTTAGTATCAATGATATTCTATGGCCCACCAGGTACTGGTAAAACAACTATTGCTAGTGTTTTAGCCAAAGAATTAAACCTCCATTTTCGTTTTTTTAATGCTGTAACTAACAATAAAAAAGATTTGGATATTATCTTTAATGAAGCTAAACTTTATCAACAATTAGTATTAATCGTTGATGAGGTTCATCGTTTAAATAAAGATAAACAGGACTTACTATTACCTTATGTTGAAAATGGCTTAATTATTCTAATTGGAGCAACTACTGCTAATCCATTTTTTAGTATTAATCCTGCCATTAGATCTCGAGTTCATCTTTTTGAGATTAAACCTTTAATTAAAGAAGATATTAAAATTGCCCTTCAAAGAGCAATGATTAATCAGTTAGGTTTAAATAATGAGTATCAAATAAGTGATGATGCCTTAGATTTAATATCTCATTTTTCTAATGGTGATATTAGATATGCATTAAATAACTTAGAACTATTAGCATTTGCATGTACAAATAATAACATTACAATTGAAGATGTGAAAAAATACAGTAATGTGCCAATCGTTAATGTCGATTCTAATGAAAGTGGACATTATGATACCCTAAGTGGTTTTCAAAAAAGTATTAGGGGTAGTGATGTTAATGCTGCTTTATATTATCTTTCAATTTTAGCTATAGCCAATGATTTAGATTCTATTGAAAGAAGACTATTAGTAATTGCCTATGAAGATATAGGGCTTGCTAATCCATCCTTATGTTCAAGAACTATAAATGCAACTGAAACTGCTAGAAGAGTAGGATTTCCTGAGGCAATTATTCCATTAGGATTGCATGTAATTGATTTATGTTTATCGCCAAAATCTAAAACTGCTTCTAATGCAGTGAGTGAAGCTCGAAACTTAACTTCAAAAATTAGCTTTCAAATTCCAAAATACTTAGAATATACACCTGTTGGTCTAGCAGATAATGAAAAGTATGATTACTCTAATGCTAAAGCATGGCCTTATATCCAATACTTACCTGATGAAATAAAAGATATTGAATTTATCGATATTAAACCAAACAATAAATATGAAATTCAACTATACAAAAATTATAATGAATTAAAAAATATTAAAAGAACAAATGACTTAAAAAAATTATATCAAAAATAATCAAAGATAAGATTAATTGCTTTATCTAACTTCATCTTTTAAAATTAAATTATGAAAACTAAAAAATATCGTGATGAAATCCTACCATTGAAATTCAAAATATTAAGTCATAGTTTATGGCTCACTTTTGCTTTGATAATAATAAATAATTTAATATTAGATATTACCTTCTACGCAACATATTTAAATCAATCAACATTATTAATTGTTATTCCTATTATGTATTACTATAGTATGTTATCATTCCATGGGGTTTATATCATTAGACCTTATAAAAGATATAAATCACCTTATGGTTTTTATTTAATATGTAGTGGTTTTGTCATCATATTAATCTTCATTATAAATATCTTTGAAACAAATACTGGAGAAATTAAAAATATCTTACTTACCAATGAATGCTTCCCTTTAATTATTGGAATATTCTTGATTTATCTTGGTATTTTAAGACAAAAATTTGCGAAATTTAAATAATTCCCAACTAAAAATGGATACCTCTTTAAAAGAGAGTATCCATTTTTATATATAATTTATTTATCTGCCTTAAATACTATATTGGCACTTTTACGAGCTTTTTCAAAAATCTCCATAACTAATAGACTATGATCTAATAACTCATTATTTTTTTCGAAATTTTTACTAATAAATATTTCTTGCATTGCTTGAATTTCATGATAATAAACATCATCATTTTCATTATAATGATTTTCTTTAGTATTTTCTTTAATATTAATAATATCAAAATTTTTATAGATTGATGGTTTATCTTCACTTAAGATATAAGCTTTTTCACCTTGAATTATAACTGAAGAAAATCCTTCATTATCTTTACATCCAATTAAACTTACAATAAATCCATCATAACTTAGTGTAACAACACCTGAAGTATCAATACCATCATGAATATTGGCAGCATAATTAACATTATTTGGTGATCCAAATAAACCAATTGCAAAGTGTAAATTATAAATATTGATATCAGCTAAAGCTCCACCTGAAAATTCAGGATTAAAGACATTTGGTAATCCACCATTGATAAATTGTAAATACTTACTTGAATATTGAGAAAAATTTAATGTAACTATTTTAAGTGGTCCAAGCTCACTTAGTAACTCTTTAGTCTTTTTAAATAAAGGGTTATGAATAACTGTAATAGCTTCAAACAAAAATAAATTCTTTGCTTTTGCTAGTTCAACAAGTTTTAATGCTTCTTGATAAGTAGATGAAAATGGTTTTTCCACAATAACATGTTTATTAGCATTTAATGCTCTTTTAGTTTGTTCATAATGTAAACTATTTGGTGATGCTACATAAATTGTATCAACACTATTAGAATTAAATAAGTCATCTAAATCATCATAGTATTCATCAATATTATTTTTTACAGCAAATGATTTAGCCTTATTCAAATCTCTTGAATAGCAGGCAACAACCTCAACACCGTCAACTTTATTCATTGCTGCAATTAAATGATCTACGATAAATCCACTACCAATTGTTCCAATTTTCATAAATTTCTCCTCTTAACGATATAAATTTAAAACTGAATTTTCTCTAATATATTTAACTGTTAAATCCACTAAAGGATTAAATGGTAACAAACGACATAAAGCATTACCAATCTCAACGCTCTTTACAAAACCCTGGCTTTCTAGTATTTTTCCAACTTCGTTAAATATTTGATCATTATGTTCAATGTCTAGAAATTTTTTAAATTTCTTGAATCCATTTTCGTTAACCATCGCACAATTAAGTTTTATTGGAGTATAATCTCCATAATATTCTGCAAGATGTAAACTTGTAATACTGTCATAGTTAACACCTAATAATAATATTTTACCTTTTAACTCATATAATCTTGCAGGTGGTGATTCCATTGAAAATGCAAAATTTGATGATTGATAATTACATATTAACTTCGAATATTTTCCCCATGCAATAAAAGCTTTATTTGGGTGATTAGAAATTATTGTATTATCTCTTCTTCTAAAGTTATCAATAATTTCTCCCATATTTATTACATTACTTGATTTTGAATCAAATGCTGGTAATTTTGTTCTTATCTCTTTGATATAATTTGGATGTACTTTAGGATTAATCCATGTTGATGGCTCTGAATTTTCTAAACATTGTAATGGCATTAAAATCGTTCCATTATAACCAACGCATTCCATTAAAGCATCAACTACTGTTTGACTACCGCCTACAATATATCCAAAAGAACTTAGTGAAGAATGAACTTCAATTAAGTCACCTTGTTTTAAACCAAGTTCTTTAAAATGTTCAATTAACTCTTTTTTCCCTAGTACTTTCAAATTAATTCTCCTATTGACTATGTGCTAACTTACTTGCAACACTTGCAATTATAGCTGCTACAATATCATCTAAAAAAACATTACAAACACCTTTTTTATGTTTGTTTAATTCACCAACAATATGAGGTTTTACTTTATCTAAGTATCCAAAATTTGTTAGTGCAATAGAGCCATAAATATTACAAATGCCATAAGCTAAAACTTCATCAACTCCATATAAACCTTCATCATTCATTAAAATATCTCTTAAAGTATCATTACCAATAATATTTTTTTCAGCTGCAACATCTAATGCTATACCTGTTAAAATTGTATTTTGAACTTCTCTTTTCTCTAATGTTTTAACAATTAAAGGATCAATTTCATCAATGTTTAAATTTGGAATATATGGTTTTTGAAGTTCATAAACAACTTCTCTAATATGATGAAAGTATACACCTCTATCTTCTAATAGTTTTACACATTCATCATAATGATTACTAATCATTAATATCAACTAAAGATTTAGCAATATTAGCTCCAACTTTAGCATTATTGTAGATTAATTGAATATTCGCTTCTAATGATTTACCCTCTGTAATTTCTTTCACAGCACCTAATAAGAACGGTGTTGAATCTTTACCTTTAATATTTTGCTCATCCATATCTTTTAAAGCTTTATTGATAGCATTATTCATTAATGTTTCATCTAATGCATGTTCTTTTAAAATTGGGTTTGAAATAACTACTCCACCATCTAATTTTAAATCACGTTTACTTTTAATAGCTTTAGCAATTTCAAGTTCATCTGCCATTTCATAATCTAATTTTAAACCACTATCTTGTGTATAGAATGAAGCTAAATTACTTGATTTGTATCCTAGTACTGGTACTCCAAATGTTTCTAAGTATTCTAACGTTAGTGGTAAGTCTAAAATTGCTTTAGCCCCAGCACATACTACTGTTACATTAGTTTTAGCAAGTTCTTGTAAATCTGCAGAAATATCAAATGTTGTTTCAGCTCCACGGTGAACTCCACCAATACCACCAGTTACAAATACTTCAATTTTAGCCATAGCAGCAAAAATCATAGTTGTTGCAACAGTCGTTGCACCCCATAATTTTTTACTCATAACAACTGGTAAATCTCTTCTAGAAACTTTAATTATTCCTTTTGTTTTTCCGAATAATTCAATTTCTTCTGGAGTCATACCAACAATAGCAACACCATCAATAATTCCAATAGTAGCAGGAACTGCTCCATTTTCTTCAATAATTCTTTCAACATTTAATGCTGTTTCTACATTTTGAGGATATGGCATCCCATGAGATATAATTGTTGATTCTAAAGCAACAACTGGCTTATTCTCACTAAGTGCTTTTGACACTCTTTCACTAATTTTAATTAACATAATTTCTCCTTTATAAAATTTAGTTTATCTATCATTACATTTACTTTTGTTTCATTTATTCCTTCATTAACAGTATCAATACTTTGAAGTGTTAATATCGAATAAACTAAAGCAAACTTAATTGATGTTTCTATATCTTTATTAGCTAGTCTTTGTACTAAATAACTAGCAAAGAAAGCATCACCTGCTCCTGTTGCATTTACAACATTAATCTTTTCATCAACTTTTAGTTGATAAAAGCTACCTTTATTATAATACAAGACACCCTCTGAATTAAGTGTTAAACAAAGTTCTTTTACACCATCATCGATTAATTTTTTTGCAGCATCTATATATTGTGTACTATTTGTTAGTGCATTTGCTTCAAATACATTTGGCTTAAAGATATCGATTTTTTCTAAATAACCTTCTAGTTTATTAGCTTTATTTACTGAAATTGGATCTATTGCAATTTTATAATGTTTATTATCTAAGATAAAACTTAATAATTCTTTACTTAAATTTGTATCTATTACTACTAAATCATCTTCATAAAAATCTTTTAAAGCAACCTTTAAATCATCAACAGTCAAAGTATTAATAATCTCCATATCACTAATAGCTACTTCCATATCATTTTTTTCATTAATTATTGCAAGATAAGTTGATGATTTATATTCACTAACTATTTTTGAATACTTTAAATTAAAATTTAACCTTTCACAATCTTGATATAATAACTTACCAAAATTATCAGTACTAAAGATACTCATAAAATATAAATCCGTATTTAAGATAGCCATATTATGAGCAATGTTTCTACCAACTCCACCAAATGACATTTCTACTTTACCAATATTTGAATCTTCTTTAATAAGTGGATTTTTAGCTATTCCAAATATATCAATATTAGCTCCACCTATAACTATACATTTACCCATTTTTATTTTCCTTTTGTTTAGCTACAATAAATGACGCAATTGCTTTAGAAGCAAATGCTTTAGTAGCTAGTTTCACAACTATTTGTGAATCATCTTCTATTTTTAATGATGAACTTAATTCATAATCATCTGATACAATTCCTAATGCCTCTTTAAAGGCTTTTTCTTGTTCTACACAAAAATAATTGTATGCATTACGATAACCTTTAAAGCGTGCTTGATAAGCTACACCATCTCTAATTTCTGAGATAGTTAAAACCTGCTTTAATATTGTAATAGCGATAAGAGTTGCTAGATGGACACGATTATATTGCTTTTTTACAGGTTTATTTATAAGTTTTAATTTAACATAGTTATTGATCATTGATCTTGTAATGATACGTTCGTCTTGATCTACAACTATGAAACTTAAATATTTCTCTAATAAACTAATCAATTGATCCATATAAATATTAAAATCTGGCAATTCTTCCCATCTTGGAAGATGAGCATTATTTAATCTATCATAATATTCTATTATTTCATTTTTACTCATATTTCTTTATAAATTGATGTAAAGCATCAAGTGCATCTTTTACTACATCAAATCTTACTCCCATATTAATTCTAATACACGAATCACAACTACTATAAAATTCTTCACCCATTGAAGGTTGAATATTACATTCATCCATAATTGCTTCTTTGAGTTTATCGCCTTTTAAGTTAGTACATGATAAATCTAACCATAAAAAATAAGTTGCCTCTGCTTCATACACAAGTGTCTGTGGCATGTTTTCTTTAATAAAATTATAAGCATATTTTCTCGTTTTATTCAGATAATCTAATAATTCATCAAACCATTCTTCAGCTTCTTTGTAACAACTTTCCATTGCAACAAGTCCTAAAGTATTTAAAGTTAGAATTGACATACGCATTGCTACTTTATCAAAATCAGCTTTAAGTGCTTCATCTTTAATTACACATGATGAAACTTTCATCCCTGACATATTAAATGTTTTACTTATTGATAAAGCAGTAATTGTGTTTGCTTTAGTATATGATGTTAAATCAGCAATTGCAACAAATGTTCTATTATCGAATAAAAAGTCAATGTGGATTTCATCAGCAAAAATTTTAAGTTGATGTTTTTCACAAAAGTTTGCAATCTCTACAAGTTCATCTTTTGTATATTTCATTCCTAATGGATTATGTGGATTACATAAAATAAACATTTTAGTATTTTCATCAATTTGTTTTTCTAAACTCTCAAAATCAATTTTAAAGCGATTATTCTCTAATACCATTTCTGTATATAAAGGAACTCTATTATTTAATAATACCTTTTCTCTAAATTGATGATAGTTTGGTACAGGAATAATTACTTTATCATTTTCATTTGTCCATAAATTAATGCTAGCACATAGTGTTGATAAAACACTTGTTGTAATAGTTATATGTTGTGCTTCAATATGATAATTATATCTTCTTTGATACCAACCACAGATTTCATTATAAATTGTTTTACTTGGTAATGTATAACCAAAGACTGGACAAGTTAATCTTTCCTTAATCTTCTCTACTACATTTTCGCATACTTCAAACTCCATGTCCGCAATCCACATTGGAATTATTTTATGCTGCAAATTATTATTTTCTAATTGTTGCCATTTTGTTGAATTAGTGTTTAATCTACATACATGTTTATCAAAGTTATATTTCATTATTACTCCCTCATTTTATATAAAAATTATAGCATTTTATTCGATGTTTGATGTCATTTTTTCAACAAAATATCACATATTACATTACTATGTTATGATATTATTATTAAGATGAGGTAAGCAATGGAAAATTCATATACAAAAATAGAAATAAATAATCAAATTTTTTACTTAATAGGAACTGCTCATGTTTCTAAGGTCAGTTCAATTCAAGTTGAAAATGTAATAGATGAAGTAATACCAGATGCAATTTGTATTGAACTTGATCAAAAACGCTATGACAATTTAAATAATCCTAAAAAATGGGAAGATGCAAATGTTATTGATATTATTAAATCTAAGCAAGTAGTCTTATTACTTATTAATACAATTCTTGCTTCATATCAAAAAAGAGTTGCTGAAAATTTAGATTCTACATCAGGTCAAGAAATGATAGTTGGTATCAAAAAAGCTAAAGAATTAAAAGCTAAACTTGTTTTAGCAGATCGTAATATTCAAACAACATTTATGAGAATATGGCGCAAACACACATTCTTTCAAAAAATCAAATTAATGAGTAGTATCTTTTTTTCAATCTTTGAAGATGAAAAAATAAGTGAGGAAGATATTGAAAACTTAAAACAAAGTGATATTTTAGAAGCAGCTTTAAATGATGTTGGTAAAAATTTCCCTGTTATCAAAGAAGTTTTAGTTGATGAAAGAGATATTTATCTAGCAAGTAAAATTAGATCTGCTAAAGGTGAAAAAGTTGTAGCAATATTAGGAGCAGCACATATGCCAGGAGTTATTAAACATTTAGCTAATCCTGTTAATATCAGCGAATTAGATAAAATTCCACCTAAATCTTTCTTTTCAAAAATTAGTGGATACATCATTCCTGCTTTAATAATTTGCGCTATTATTTTTACAAGTTATGCTAATTTAGATTTAGGCTTAGAGCAAATTAAGTCTTGGTTATTATGGAATGGTACTTTAAGCGCGATTGGTGTCTTATTGGCTAAAGGACATATCCTAAGTATTATTACTGCCTTTATTGTTGCACCATTTACTTCTTTAAACCCTTTACTTGCAGCTGGATGGTTTGCAGGTATTGTAGAAGCTATGGTTAAAAAACCTAAAGTTAAAGATTTTGAAAACTTAAGTAATTCGTTAAATTCATTTAAAGAATTTAGAAGTAATAGTGTAATGCGTATTTTATTAATTGTTATTTTAGCTAATGTCTTTAGTACAATAGCAACAATTATTAGCGGTTTAGATATCTTTAATATTTTCTTAAACACAATCTAGGAGCAATATGAAAAAAATAGGTCTTACAAGTAAAGAAGTACAAATTAGAATAAATAATAATCAAATAAATAAAACAAGTATCGAGCATAGTCGTACTATCAAGGATATAATCTTCACAAATTTATTTACTACTTTTAATATGTTAAATATCACATTAGCTTGTTTAGTTTTATTAACAAAAAGTTATGTAAATATGCTATTTATGGGAACTGTTATTTCAAATCTATTAATTGGTATCTTTCAAGAAGTAAGATCTAAATTAACTTTAGATCGTCTAAAACTATTAAATGAAACAAATTATGATGTATATCGTGACAATAAATTGACTAGTATCCTAAGCGGAGAAATAGTATTAGATGATGTTGTTCTTATCAAAGTAGGACAACAAATACCAAGTGATGCAATCTTAATATCTGATTATCTTGAAGTAAATGAATCGTTGCTAACGGGAGAATCTGATGCGATAAAAAAACAACGCGATGATTTTCTATATGCTGGTAGTTATACTATTACTAATGAAGCTTTAATTAAGATTATAAAAGTCGGTAACGATAACTATATAAGTACACTTTTAAAGCAAGTAAAAGCAGCAAAAAAACAAAACTCAACTATTAAATATTCTTTAAACTTAATTATAAAAGTGATAACTTTCTTTATTATTCCTCTCGGTATTGCCTTATTTATAAAACAATATTATTTTTCTAATGATGGATTTAATGCTTCAATATTACAAACAGTAGGAGCATTAGTTGGAATGATACCTGAAGGCCTTGTTTTATTAACTAGTATTGCTCTAGCAATTGGAGCATTAAATTTAGTTAAACATCAAACATTAACCAAGGAAATATATAGCTTAGAGACACTTGCTCGTGTTGATGTCTTATGTCTTGATAAAACAGGCACATTAACAACTGGTAAAATGCAAGTAATTAATTTAATTAACTTTACAAATTTAGATTTATCAAATATGATAGCTAATGCCATAAATTATATCGATGATAAAAACTCTACAGCTTTAGCAATTAAAGATTATTTTAAAATTAAGGAACCTTTAATCCTATCTTCTAAAACACACTTTTCAAGCGAAAATAAATATAGTAGTACTTATATCAATGAAGCGTTATTTAAGCTTGGGGCTATCGAATATTTAAATTTAAACATTAATACAGAAAAACAAGCAATATTAGCTAAGTATAATAATTCATTAAATCGTATTATAGGAGTTAGTTATGCTAGTGAATTTGTTGGATTTATTATTTTAAAAGATACTATTAGACCCTATACAAAAGAAACATTGAAACATTTTGAAGAACAAAAAGTTAATATAAAAATTATAAGTGGTGATGGATATGATACTGTATTAAATATCGCTAAAGAATGTGGTGTTAAAGATTATCATTTAGCAATCAGTACAAAAGATTTAGATGATGAAACCTTAAAAGAATTATCTTTAACACATAACGTATTCACTAGAGTTAATCCCTATCAGAAAAAATTAATAATTCAAACATTAAACAATAATAATCATACTACTGCAATGGTTGGTGATGGCGTTAATGATATTATGGCCTTAAAAGAAGCTAACTGTTCTATTGCAATGAAAGATGGAAGTGATGCCTTAAAAGATATGGCAAATCTAATTCTTTTAAATAATGACTTTAGTAATTTAGTTCAAGTATTAAATGAAGGTAGAAGAGTAATAAATAACATAGAAAGAACATCTACATTATTTTTAACTAAAACAATCATGTCTTTCTTTATTGCTTTTTTAACAGTCTTCTTTATTGATTCATACCCTTTTTTACCAATTCAATTAACTTTAGTATCTACACTATGTATTGGTATTCCAGCCTTTATTTTATCTCTTGAACCAAACTATGAACTTGTTACTTCAAACTTTTTAGCTAATATTCTAAAAAAAGCATTACCATCAGGATTAGCTATTGTAATCATTATTACAATCTATCAAGTACTAGCTAATTTCAATATAATAAACTATGATATTTTATCAACATTATCTTTATATAGTATTAGTATGATTATTTATTATGTATTATATAAATTAGTAAAAAAATTAACATTAATTAGAATTTTACTACTAATATTTACTGGTAGTGGTTTAGTGATTGCTTTGACTTTATTTAAGGATTTTTTCTTCTTAATTAACTTAAATGTAAATGAATATATTATTTTATTCATCGTAACAATTTTTGGTTTAATATGCTTAAATTATGGTGAAAAACTATATAACTTTATAATTAAAAAATAACTAAATAAATTATAAAAAAATAATAAAAACCTGTTATTATCATTTATTGATAACGACAGGTTTTTTTTAACATATCTAATTTTTTATGATTCTAAATTTATTTTCACATTAGATAAATCATAATATTCATGTCTATCTTTTCCATTATCCTTAGCTTTATATAGTGCAGTATCTGCATTTAAATAAAGAGTTTTAAAGTTATAACCATTATTAGGATACATCGCTACACCAATACTTGATGAAATATTAACTGTGATATTTCCTTTTTTATATTCTCTTTTTAATTTTGTATTTATTTGCGAAACCTTATTTTTTAATGCATCAATATCAGTAACATTTTTCATTAAGATAATAAATTCATCACCACCTAAACGCCCTACAATATCATCACCTCTAAATAAAATAGATAATGAATTTGCAAGTTCTTTAATTACTTTATCTCCATATTGATGACCAAATGTATCATTTAAAGTTTTAAAGTTATCCACATCAACAATAATTAAAGCATGATGATCTATAGCTATATTTGAATTTAATAAAGTATGTTCTATTAACTTCTCTGTTGTAATCTTATTATATAAATCTGTTAATAAGTCTGTTTCTGACATTTCTTTTAGCTGAATCGTTTCTTTCATCATAACATCTATATTTTCTAAAAAGCCTACTGCTTTATGATAGTTCTTTGTACGATTATCTTTGATTGGAAACAATGATAGTGAATACCATATATGTCCTTCATCTTTATCTTTTAATCTTAATTTTATATTAGAAGCTACTTTACCAGCTCTAATATTTTCTAAATAATCCAAAAACTTTAGATTTTCATCATTATGAACAAAATCATTAAATTCTTCACCATCAATTTCAATTTCATTGCTTGTACTAAATTTATGTGTTCGATCACCTAAAAACGTTATTAATCGATAGTCATCATCATATTCAAAAAAGTATTTTCTAAGTTGTTTTGAAACAATTGAAAAACGTGATTCATATTCATCTGTTAATTCATCAGATTTTTTTCTAACATTTAATACGACCATTCCTAAAGCAATAAAGATTAATAAATATATTACGATATAAATTAATGAATTCAAGATTATTGCATAAGCATCTGCATTCAATGCCGCTTTATCTGCTACCGTGTACATTATCCATTTACTTGTACTTATCGGGCTATAATAAACTACTCTCGATTCTCCATTATCACTTGCATATTCTGTATAATCAGCATTTCCTATTATAAAATCACTTGCCATTTTTTCGTAGCTAAAGTTTTCTTCATAGCTTAAAACACTAGCTGCTTCAGCAAATGGTACATCCATACCAATCATATTTTGTGCATCACTAACTGCTACATAGCGTCCATTTTGATCAATCACATGAAAATATCCATCATATGTATAAAATATATCATTAAATCTATTTGATAGTTCTTCAACCGTTAAAATACCCATTAAAAAACCCAATATTTGACCACCTTCATCAATTATCGGAACTACAACACCTACGACATTTTCTTTTAATGTCTCATCGTAAAAAACATTAGTAACAAATGATTCACCATTATTATAATTTTCATATAATGCTGAAGGTAATTCATTACCATTAATTGATGTTCCAAACATTAATTCTTCTAAAGAATAAAATCTTGTATCTTCAAAATTTTCATCATCAACTGCAGTACTAAGTGCTTCTTCAACATTTAATGTAGCAGTGTTTTCACCAATTATATCAGCTGCTAATTCTAAATATTTTTCATATCTTTCAAATGTAGCACTAACAGCAATTGCATTATTATTACCAATTTCTTTTAGTTCAACTTTTGCTTCATCTATTGTAGTATTTAAAATACGATTATAAAATAATACTGAAAAAATAACTAATAATAATGCAAGAATAAATATTGATATTTTTACTTTTGTAATATACTTAATTTTTTTTAATATGTGTTTCATCTTTTTACCCCATTGTATTTATTATAACACAATGATTTATATTGTGTTAGGTCTAAGAAAAAAAAATGAGTAATCATTATAGATTACTCATTTTAATTATTTTATTATCGATTCATCCCATTCTTTTGGTACTTCTAAACCTAATAATTTAAATGTAGAAGCAGCAACATTACTTAAGCCATAATCTCCATCTTCAAATGTACAATCATTATTATAAACAATGAATGGTACTTTATTTAAAGTATGAGCTGTTTTTGGTTTAATTGGATCAGTCTCATTTTTTTGTTTTTCATACATTTCATCAGCATTTCCATGGTCAGCTGTTAATACTAATGTCATATCATTTTCTTTACAAGCTTTCATTAAGCGTCCGATTACTAAATCAACAGTTTCAACACCAATGATTGTAGCTTCATAAGAACCTGTGTGTCCAACCATATCTCCATTTGGATAGTTAACACGATAGAATGAATACTCTTTAGAATTAATTGCTTCAACTAATAAATCAGTAATTTCTGCAGCTTTCATCCAAGGTCTTTGTTCAAATGGTAATACATCTGATTTCACTTCTACCCATGTTTCTAATTCTTCAGAGAATTTGCTTGAGTTATTTCCATTCCAAAAGTAAGTTACATGTCCAAATTTTTGTGTTTCACTTATTGCATAAGTTTTAACTCCATTTTTTACAAGATATTCTGACATTGTATTTTGAATTTGTGGAGGATTTACTAAGTAATTAGTTGGGATTTTTAAGTCTCCATCATATTCTAACATACCAGCATATACTACTTGTGGATGATATTTACGATCAAAATAATTAAAGTCTTTATCATCAAAAGCTTTAGATATTTCAATTGAACGATCTCCTCTAAAGTTAAAGAAAACAACACTATCATGATCTTTTATTTTACCAACTGCTTCGCCATTTTCTGCAATAACAAATGCTGGAATATCTTGGTCATTAACTCCAAGTTCATTACGATATGTTTCAACAGCTTCTTTTGTACTTGCAAATTGTCTACCTTCTCCAAGCACATGAGTTTGCCATCCTCTTTCTACCATTGACCAATCAGCTTCATAACGGTCCATAGTGATAACCATACGTCCACCACCTGAAGCAATTTTTGCTGTAAAGTTATCATCATTAATTTCTTTAATGAAATCTTCAATATCATCTACATATGTTAAAGCACTTGTTGATGGTACATCTCTTCCATCTAATAAAACATGTATATAAACTGTACTTACACCTTTTTCTTTAGCATTTTCAATTAATGCTTTTAAATGCTTTATATGTGAATGGACATTGCCATCTGATAATAATCCAATAAAATGCATTGCATATCCTTTAGCATTATCGATAAGTTTAGCCCAAGTTTCACCTTCAAAAATCTTTTTTGACTCTATTGATTCATTAACTAAAGCTGCACCTTGTGAATATACTTGACCACAACCCAATGCATTATGACCTACTTCAGAATTTCCCATATCTGCATCACTTGGTAGCCCTACTGCTGTACCATGTGCTTTAATTGTTGTATATGGACAATTTGCTTTTAAATAGTCTAAGTTTGGAGTATATGCATTGCTAACTGCATTACCAAACTGCTTTTCAGTTGCACCAACACCATCCATGACTACTAATACTACTGGTTTTTTCTCCATTATTAATACCTTCTTTCATATAAAAATATATCATAATTATAAGATTAAATAAACTCTTTAAGTATTTAATATTTAAACTTTGCTATAATAAAATTGTGGAGGAAAAATATGAGCATAATAGATATAAATAAATTAACAAAATATTATGGTAATTTTAAAGCTATAGACAATATTAATTTTACTATCAATCAAGGTGAAATTGTAGGTTTTGTAGGTAAAAATGGAGCTGGTAAATCAACCACTATTAGAAGCATATTAAATATACTATTCCCAAGTGATGGAACAATAAAGATAGATTCTTTAGATAGCATTGTTGATACAAAAGCAATTAAAGAACAAGTAGCATATGTAATGAGTGAACCTAACTTCCCCAAGAATATCACGGGGTTTGATTTATTAAAATTTAGTCTTAAATTTACAACAACATCTTTTGAGAAAGTTGAAGAATTAGCAAGATACTTTGAAATTGACTTAACTAAAAAAGTAAATGAATTAAGTCTAGGTAACAAAAAGAAATTAGCGCTAATAAATGCGTTTATTAAAGAAGCAAAAATAATGATCCTTGATGAACCAACAAATGGTTTAGATCCATTAATGCAACAAAAGTTTTTTGAATTAATTTTAAAACAAAAAGCTGAAAATAATACAATATTTTTATCAAGTCATAACTTATTAGAAATAGAAAAATATTGTGATAAAGTAATCATTATTAAGGATGGAATCATAGTTGATTATATTGATTTAAAAATGCAAAAACTTAAACATCAACAAGTAGTTACCTATAAGACTAAAGATGGAGAATCATTAACTTTTGATTTAAATGAAGATATTAATGACTTGTTAAAAAGACTATCTAAATTAGATTTAGATAGTCTAGAAATTAAATATAAATCTGTTGAAGATGAATTTATTACTTATTACAAAGGAGATGCTGACCATGAATAATATAGAATTTAAAAATATTATTAATCTATCTTTTTTTGATCTTAAATGCCATCGTAAATACATTAGCGGTTTTACACTTGCTTTAACTGGATTTATTTCTTTATATATGGTTTTCTTTCCTTATATCCAAGATATCGGAATGGCAAAATTTGAAGTATTGCCACCTGAAATGCTTGAATTATTTAGTATAAGTGAAATAAGTGATTTACAAAATTATAATTCATATTACAGTATGATTATGAATATTATTTTAATAGCGATGTCAATATTCGCAACAAGTTTTGCATGTGGAATATTTACTGGTCAAGAAAATGATGGAACTATTGAATTTTTTAGTACATTAAAAGTTTCTCGTGCTGAAATTTATTTATCAAAAGTATTATCATTATTTATCGTTATTTCAATAGCTTTATTTTTCGTTAATGCTGCTGGTATTAGTATTGCTTATATCTTCAACTTTGAATCATTTGATTATATAGATTTTATTATTAGTGCAAAAAGTACAGCGATTATTCCTTTCTTCTTTGGTTTTATTGCTATAATGCTTGGCGGAATTAAAACAAAGTATGGAAATAATGCTATTTGTTCATCAATAATATTTACTAGTTATATGTTAGGTTATCTTGGCACATTATTAAAAGATGATGGAGAATTCTTACTTTACTTTTCTCCATTTCAATTATTTGGTGGAGATAAACCATTTACTGAAGCTAATCTTGTATTAACATCTTCAATAATTTATTTAACTCTTACAGTTATAATGATTATTATTGGCTATCATACTTATAAAAGAAGAGATTTAAAATTGTAGTTTAAAATCTACAATTACTGGAAAATGATCAGATACAGGCAAGCCTAAATAGCGATAATTATTATCTACCTGATAGTTTAAGACATTAAATTTATTTTCTTGCATTAAGATAAAATCAATCGCAACAAAGTGTTTAAAGTTATAATTTTTAGAGTAATTTATAGTACCATATATCTCTTTATTTACTGCTATATTTTTGCTATTATCTAATCCATTATTTACTAAACTTTTATAGTTCGAACTAAATTCAGTATAATTAAAATCACCAATAACAATATATGGATATACATCATCACTTAAAGAATCAATTAATAAATTAGTTGATTCTTTTTTTGCAACCTCTCCTTTATGATCTAAATGTAAATTATATACAGTAAATATTTCATTTGTTTCTACATCTTTTAACGTTGCATAAGTACAAATACGATTATAAGCACTATCCCACCCTAATGAAGGAACATCTGGTGTTGTGGAAAACCAAAAAGTATCACTAGCTATCAGTTCAAATCTATCCGTAAGATAAAAAATTGCAGAATATTCTCCTGCGCTATAGCCATCATCTCTTCCAACACCAACATATGAATAATCATCAAGGTAGCTAATTAATCCATCATTCTCATTCATCCAACCATAGTTTGCCTCTTGTACACCAAAAACATCTGGTTGATAATCTAATATTTGTTCAACAATCATTTCTTTACGACCTAAAAAATCACTTAACCATTCTTCTGCATATTTTATATTGTAGGTCATAATACGATAAGTATCTTCACTTTTAGGCTCTACTACACTAGTTCTAGTCGGATATAAAATATAAATTAGTACTAAGATTAAGATAGTAAAAATAATTAATAATAGTTTTTTCAAATTAAATCTCCTTGTTAATTATTATACCTTATAAATATCTTATTGCACTAAAAAATAAAATTATAATTGTTAATACTAAGTATATTGTTGACTCTTTTTTTCTACTATTAAATTTTAATTCAAAGAATTTATATATACAGGATACTGTACAAAGTGTCGTTAGAATATTCAATACTGCGTCATAATGTATCAAATCAAATACTGATAATAAACCTACAGTAGCCCATAATGTAATTAATAAATATTTTATTGTTTTCATCTAAATTTATCCTTACGTGTAATGAATATACTATTTATTATTATTAATGTAAATTGATATTATATAGTAGTATATGATACTATTCATATGTTTATACAAATAGATTGGAGATTGTATGCTTTTATCAATTGCAGTATTACTATTAACAGCAATGTTATTTTCAAAGATATGTCAAATACTTAAATTACCACCATTAGTTGGAATGATTATTGCTGGTATTGTTTTAGGTAGTAGTTTATTAAATATTTTATCCAATGAATTATTACTAGTTTCAAAAGATTTTAGAGAGTTTGCTTTAATAATAATTTTACTTAGAGCTGGTTTAAATTTAGATTTCAACAATTTAAAAAAAGCAGGGGTTTACACTATATTATTATCTTTTATACCAGCATTATGCGAGATATTAGCAATCACTTTAATTGCACCTACTTTTTTAGATATCAACTATCTTCAAGCAATGTTAATTGGTAGTATTGTGGCAGCTGTTTCACCTGCAGTTATTGTCCCAAGAATGATTTTCTTTATCAAAAATAAGTATGGAACAAATAAAGCTATCCCTGAAATGATTATGACTTCAGCATCTTTAGACGATATATTAGTAATTATGATCTTTACCATTTTATTAGGATTAAACCAAAATTCCACAATAGATTATTCAACATTTATTAATTTGCCTTTATCAATCATTTCTGGTTTTATTATAGGTTATCTAACTTCAAAAATATTAAATTATCTATTTAAACTGGTGAATATAAGAGATTCAAATAAAGTAATTATTGTTTTAGCATGTTCTTTTTTATTGGTAGGTCTAGAAGATTTATTAGTCAGTGTATTTACTTTTTCATCACTTATTAGCATTATGTCATTTGGTATGTTTATTAAACTAAATAACGAAGTAGTCGCTATTCCATTAGCAAATAAATTATCTAAAATTTGGATTTTTGCTGAATTAATGTTATTTTCTCTTGTTGGTGCTAGTCTTAATTTAAGTGCATCTTTAGACTTTGGTTATGTGTTAATAATTATTGTAGTATTAGCCTTAATTATACGTTTTATTAGTGTAATTTTATGTCTTTCAAAATCAAGTCTATCAATGAAAGAGCGATTATTTGTCGGTTTTTCTTATTTACCAAAAGCAACTGTACAAGCTGCAATTGGTCCAATACCTTTAGCATTAGGTTTAGTAATTGGTGATTTAGCTATATCTATTGCTGTTATTTCAATCTTAATAAGCGCGCCACTTGGTGCCATCTTAATTGATAACACTTATCAAAACTTAATTGATAAATCTTCATAAATAAAAATAATAGATAGTAATAAATTACTATCTATTATTTTTATTTTAAGTTAAACCTTTCTGCCCAAAGTCGAGCTGGTTCTCTGCTAGAGAAGCCTTCTTCTCCTGTTCTAAAATTAATATAATATGAAAACCAGCCAGTTGCTGCAGATTTTGATGAAGGGCTTTCTACAGCTCAAAACTTGTTCCACTACCTTCTGGGAAACCAACAATATGAGCAATTTGATTTCTCATACTTATCTCTTCAGCAGTAAACCCACTAGTTTGTCCTTCTCCATCAAAGTTAACAAAAAAACCACCTTGTACTAAGTTTTAAACTCCTGCTGCTACTTTATCAGTCTCCCAAACAACATATAGGATTTCTGAATCTTGTATTTCTTCTGGATTAGTTGCAATTACAACTTTTGCAGCATCTATAATATTTACAGCTATTTGTAAATCATTAGATTCTCTACCTCTTTCAACATATTGAATATATTGTGGAGCTAAAACTACAGCAAGTACTGCGATTATAGCTATTACAACAATAAGTTCTATTAGTGTAAATCCTTTATCTTTCATCGTTTTACCCCATTTATTTTTAAAAAAAAACAAATTTTAGATAATTACAATTTATTAACATTATATTGTGTTTATTAAAAAAGCTTTAATTGTTCAATTTTATCTGGGTATTCATTTATATAATCAAAAATTGCTTTTTCACCAAATAACATATTTTGTTCATTACAAAACTGCTCAATATATTTATTTAAACGATATGTATTATTTGTTCCAATCCCATAGTAATTTCCAAAATTTTCTTCATATTTATTTTTTATCCCAGCAAAATGCTTATCTAACATTTTATAATAATACTTTCGATTATAATCTCTTAAAGTCATACCTAAACCAAATGTAATAATCCCTTTTACATTAGAATTTTTACAATACATTAATAATCCATCGATATTTTCTTTAGTATCATTGATAAAAGGTAATATCGGACAAATCCAAACAATTGTAGATATCTTATGTTCATTCATCCTTTTTAGCACTTCGAAGCGCTCCTTAGTAGTGGAAACATTTGGTTCTATTAGTTTGCATAAGTTTTCATCAAATGTTGTCATAGTCATTTGAACTATAGCTTTACTGCTTTCATTGATTTGTTTTAATAAATCTAAATCTTTTAAGATTAAATTAGATTTAGTTAATATGGCTATACCACAATCATATTTTTTAATGACTTCTAAACATTTTCTAGTAATATTTAATTCATTTTCTAAAGGAATATAAGGATCACTCATTGCTCCTGTTGTAATCATTACTTTTTCTTTTTTTCTTCTTAGTTCAATATCTAATAATTCTGCTGCATTCTCTTTAACTTCTATATTTTCAAAATCTAAATGTTTATTATAAATTTTACTCCTTGAATCACAATAAATACAACCATGAGTACATCCTCGATATACATTAATGCTATTCTTTTTTGAGAGTAAAGTTTTTGCTTTAACTAACTTCATTATTTGATTAAATCTTGAAAGACACTAGCTCCAATTAATAATCCTGCAGCGCTTGGTACAAATGCATTTGATGATGGAGGATATTTTTCTTTCATTGTTTTTCCATTTGGATTAATTAGTTTATTTTGTTTAAATGGTAATTCATTTGAACAAACAACCATTACCTTCCCTCTAATTCTATTTTCTTTCACAAGTTTTCTCATTACTTTAGCTAATGGATCATTTTGGGTCTTACTTAGTTCAACTAATCTAATTTGACTAGGATCAAAACGATTTGCCATTCCCATTGATGCAATATGTTTAATATTTAATTCTTTACATTTTTTTATAATTGCAATTTTTGCACTTATTGTATCACATGCATCTACCACATAATCAAATGTATCGTCGATTACTGTACTATTTTCATCATAAAATGCATCAATTACATCAACTTTTGAATCACTTATATCTTCAATTCTTGCTTTCATCAATTCAACTTTTGATAATCCAAGTGTTGATTTGCATGCGATAATTTGTCTATTTAAGTTAGAAATTGAAACAACATCATGATCCATTACCACAAGATGACCAACTCCAGATCTTGCTAGTGATTCACATACATAACCACCAACTCCACCAACTCCTACTACTAATACTTTAGCGTTTTTTAATTTATTTACTTTTTCTTCACCAATACTTAGATATAGGCGTTCTAATTTTGCATCCATTTATTTACCTCTTTAATTAATGTTTCAATATCATTGATATCAAACCACTTGATTGGGACTTGATTATTAAACCAAGTGTACTGTCTTTTCGCAAATCTTCTAGAGTTACGTTTAATTAATTCTTTTACTTCTTCAAGATTTATCAATCCATCTTCATAGTCTTTGAATTCTTTATAACCTATTCCTTGCATTGCATGATTATCATAATCTATGCCATTCATTCTTAAATTTTTAATTTCTTCTTCTAATCCATTTTCAAACATTTGATCAACACGCATATTAATGCGATTATATACATTTTCTCGATCACTTGTTAGACCAATAAATAAAGTATCATAAATTAACTGATGCTCTTTATCTTTTTTTGTTTCACTAATTGGTGTTTTATTATGAGCTAAAGCTAAGGCTCTTATTAAACGTTGACGATTGTTTACATGAATTGTATTCAATGCTTTTTCATCTAATTTCTTTAGTTCTTCATACATTTCTTCATTAGTCATATCTTCATATTTACTGATATCAATTGCATCATGTTTTGCAAATTCATAATCATAAACTAAAGCTTTAATATATAAACCGGTACCGCCGCAGATTATAGGCAGTCTATTTTCTAAACTAATATCATCAATATATTTACGTCCCATTTTTTGAAATTCAAAAGCATTATATGCTTCATTTGGATTTAAGATATCAATTCCATAATGTGGTACATTATTCATTTCATCTCTTGTTACTTTACCAGAACCTATATCTAAACCTCTATATACCTGAATAGAGTCACCACTGATAATTTCACCATCAAACATTTTAGCTAATTTTATCGATAGTGATGTTTTTCCAATGGCAGTTGGTCCTACTAATACTAATACTTTTTTCATCGTTTAAAACTCTTTTCTAACTCATAATAACTAATTTTATTAAATGTAGGTCTTGAATGTGGACATTGATATGGATTATCACATTTTCTTAAATCATTTAATAATTGTCGCATTTCATCCATTCCGATTTTCTCATTAAACCTAATTGAATTATGGCAAGCCATAGTTGCAATTTTATGCTTAGTCAAATCTTCTACATTCAACTTCTGATGATTTTCATAATAATCTAACAATGACTTAATAAATTCTGCAGCATTTAATTCTACCATCCAATCAGGAACACTTCTAATCAAAACATCATTTATTCCAAATATTTCTAAATTTATTTTCAATTTATTAAAAGCCTTATTTACTTGTTCTAAATTATTGATAATTTTAGGGCTAGCAAATAATTTAATTGGCACTAACAAATCAATAGTTGCAACTTCTTGATTATCAAATGCTTTTAAATAATATTCATATTTAATACGTTCCATAGCTGCATGTTGATCAAATATAAATAAGCCAATAGGACTTTGTGCTAATACATACTTTTCATCTAATTGTCCTATAACTGTTAAATTAGCTAATTCTTCATGTTCATTTATATGAGCTTTGGTATATACTACTTCTTCCTCTTTGATCTCAATATTTTCAATTGGTTTATTAACATAAGTATCAACTACTTCTTCTTTTTTTGTTGCTTCTTCCTCAAAATTTAAGGCTATTTCTTCTATCTCTTCTTTGATTATTGGTACAACTACTTCTGGTATTTGTGGTTTAACCTCAATATTCAATCCTCTTAAATTTACCAATAGATATTCATTTAATGTTGCTTTAATTAATTCTAATAACTCTTGTTCTTTACTTAATCGAATTTGCCATTTACTTGGATGTACATTAACATCTACTAACTTTTCATCCACTATAATATTTAATGTTACGATTGGATAGCGATTATGTGGCATATATCTTTGATAGACATCAATAATTGCCTGGGTAATTTTATAATATCTAATCATTCGATTATTAATAAATAAATGAATATAGTTTTTATTAGCTCGATTCAAATGTGGAAGACACATAACACCTTCTATCTTAAAGTCTTGATCAGCATTTTGATATACAATTGCATTACTAGCATACTCTTTACCATAAGTGTTAAAGATAACATCACTTACTTTATTATTACCACTCGATTTAACAACTAATTTGTCATCACTATATAATTCAAAACCAATATGTGGATACCCCAATGCAAACTTAGTTACTACTTCATTTACTAGTGCACTTTCATATGCAGCTTGCTTTAAATGCTTTAAACGCGCTGGAGTTTTATAAAATAAACCTGTGACTTCAACACTAGTTCCTTTATTAAAAGATATAGGTTTTGCACTAATTAACTTTCCGTATTCATATAATACTTCTGTTGATTCATTACCATCATTAGTTGTAAGCTTAGTTTTGGAAACAGAGGCAATCGATGGTATTGCTTCTCCTCTAAACCCTAAAGATTTAATTGAAAACAAGTCTATTTCTTTAATTATTTTACTTGTAGCATGACGATAAAATGCAAGTTGAGCATCACTTGCATCCATACCTTTACCATTATCAACTACTTCAATACTACTAAGTCCGCCCTCTTTTATATAAACACTAATAAAACTAGCATTAGCATCAATTGAGTTCTCAATAAGTTCTTTAATAATTCCACTAGGTCTTTCTACAACTTCTCCTGCTGCAATCATATTAATTAAATGTTCGTCTAATTTATTTATTATTCCCATTATTTTATCTCTTTCTTTAATTGATCAATTAATAATAAGGCTTCCATTGGTGTTAAACTATTTACTTCTATCATCTTCAATTTATCAATAATTGGTTGATTTTTATCATCAATTATTACTGGTTTTTCATTATTTGATTCCATAACAAATAATGGCTCCATATAACCACCATTGTCATTTTCATAGGTACCTAATAAAAATTTAGCTCTGTTTAATATTTCATCTGGTAAATGTGCAAGTCTTGCAACATTAATACCATAAGATTTATTAGCTTTACCTTTTTTTACTTGATACATAAAAGTTACATGATCATTTTCCTCATGCACTATTACTTGATAATTTTTGATATTATTAAATTCTTTTTCTAAAGTTGTTAATTCGTGATAATGAGTTGAAAATAATGTTTTACAACCTATTTTTTGACTAATATATTCAACCATTGATCTTGCAATACTTAAGCCATCATAAGTACTTGTCCCACGTCCAATTTCATCAAAAATTAATAATGAATTATTAGTAGCATTACTAATGGCAAAGTTTGCTTCACTCATTTCAACCATAAACGTTGATTGCCCACTTAAAATATCATCACTAGCTCCAATTCTTGTAAATATTGCATCAAAGATTGGTAGTTTTAAACTATTACATGGAACATATAACCCCATTTGTGCCATAACTACAATTAAAGCTACTTGTCGCATATATGTTGATTTTCCACCCATATTTGGACCCGTAATTAACGATATTGCATCATTTTTTTTAATTATACAATCATTTGAAACATATTTATCTTTCATCATTGTTTCTAGAATTGGATGACGACCTTTTACTAATTCTAAATCAGTTTCTACAAATTCTGGTCTAACATAACTTCTTTGATTACTAATTAAACTAAAAGCATATAAACAATCAATATAAGCTAGCTTTTGTGCCATAATTTGTAAACGATAAGCAAAAGTTTTAATATATTCAATTAATTCGTCAAATAATGCTATTTCTTTTCTAATCGCTTTATCAAAGGCATTTAAAATTAAATCTTCTTTTTCTTTTAACTCATTTGTAATATAACGTTCTTGATTTGTTAATGTTTGTTTTCTTATATAGCCATATTCATCTTTAACTAAATGTACATTTCCTTTAGATACCTCAATATAATAACCAAATACTTTATTATAACCAATCTTTAAATTCTTTATTCCTGTTTTTTCTTTTTCTATTTGTTCTTGTCTTAATATCCAATCTTTTGAATCATTTGAAAGCATTAATAGTTCATCTAACTCTTGATCATATCCGTGTTTAAAAACACCGCCATCTTTAATATTAAAGTTAGCATCTTCTTTAATGGCATTTTCAAGTCTATGATATAATTCATAACAATCATCAAAATCTACTAAACTTTCAAAATCAATATTAAAACTTAATAATTCCTTAATATTTGGAATTACCTTTAATGTTTTCATTAATCTTATAGCATCATTTGGACTAAATGTTTTTAGTGATAATTTAGCCACTATTCTTTCAATATCATATAGTTCATTTAAATTAACTTTCAAATCATCTTGTAATACTAAATTATTTTTAATGATGGTTACTTGTTCTAATCTTTCTTCAATACTTGAAACACTTAATAACGGTTTTTGTATTAATTCTTTTAAATGTCTTGAACCCATTGAACTTAAACAGCGATTTAAAAAATTGTATAAAGTTATGCTGTTATTTTCTTCATTTATTGGTTTAACTAATTCTAGGTTTAATAGGGTATTATAATCTAAACGCATATATTGATCCAAGTTTAAAATATTTAATTTTTGCAGATGATCAACACTTGATTTTTGTGTTTCATTTAAATAGTTAACTAATAGTTTATAAGCTTCAATTATTCTAGGGTCATTTACATCTTCATAAAGACTTAAATATTTATTATCAAGTTCATTAAAACTAGATTTTGATATTACAATATCTAACTCTATTGGTAATTGTTTTTCACATACAACGATCTCTTTAACATTATATTTATTGATAATTGCTTTTAGTTCTAAAATATTATGATCTATTGTTAAAGCATTACTAATACCTGTACTTAAATCAATCAAGACAATAGCATAGCCATATTGAAAATCATAAAGACTAGCTATATTAATAATAGTAGTTTCATCTTCTTCTTTCATGATAGTACCTGGAGTAATTATTTTAACCACATCTCTATTTACCATCTTTCCAGCTTTAGCTTCTTCTAATTGTTCAACAATTGCTACTTTATAACCTTTTTCAACTAATTTATTAATATATGAAGTTGAAGAATGGTGAGGAACACCACACATTGGTACCTTTTCTTCAACACCTGCACTTCTGCCAGTTAATACTAAATCTAACTCTTTACTTGCTACTTTGGCATCTTCAAAAAACATCTCATAAAAATCTCCAAGACGATAAAATAATATAGAATCTTGATATTTTTCTTTAATTGCTAAATACTGCAACATCATTGGTGTATAACTCATAACTTACCTCATTTACTAACAAATATTATAACATATAAATATCTTAACTATACGTAAATTTAAAATCTATATTAAACATTTTTCCTTATTAAACATAAAAAAAGTTGTACTTAACAAATGATTGTTATAGTACAACTTTTATTTATTTTAGAAAATTATTTTCGATGGCATTTAGTACTTTTTTGAATGTTTGAAGATCTTCGGTATTAATATTCTTATATTGTGTTTCATATAAATCATTAGATATTCTTAATACATCTACTTTTAATTTTTGACCCTCTTCAGTTAACTTTACAATAGTCTGTCTTTTATCATTTTCATTTTTCTCAATAACTACCAACCCCTTATTACTTAATTTTTCAATTAAGGTAGTTACTGTTTGAGGTTTTTTATTTATCGCTTTAGCAATGTTACACATCGTTACAGCTTCTTTATCAAAAAGAACTCGTAAAATTGTTCCATGGGATGACACTAAGTCTTTATATCCTATTTTTTGTAATTCCAAATTAATAAATTCACTCATTAAATTATTAATCTTTGATATTTTATTAAAAGTATTATCCATTCATATTCCATCCTAACAGTTTACTAAGAAATATTTTTAACTTTTCACTTTTTGGATTTTTAAACACTTCACTTGTTTTACCATATTCTTCAAGTTTACCACCTGTTAAAAATGCTACTTTATCACATGCATGATAGGCGAATCCCATTTCATGAGTGACAATAATAAAATTCATTCCTTCTTTTTTCAACTCATTGACTAAATCTAAAACCTCAGTAGTGTACTCTGGATCTAAAGCGCTTGTAGGTTCATCTAATAATAAGAACTGTGGTTTATGTGCT
Source organism: uncultured Erysipelotrichaceae bacterium (assembly GCA_964371715.1). Taxonomy (GTDB): domain Bacteria; phylum Bacillota_I; class Bacilli_A; order Erysipelotrichales; family Erysipelotrichaceae; genus CAYJNO01. The sequence goes on from CAYJNO010000010.1 coordinate 38,945, forward strand.
ATGGCTCTAGCAATTGAAATCCTTTGAATTTGGCCACCTGATAACTCTTTTGGTAGTTTATTGATATCATTTTCTAAACCAAAACGCTTCAACAATTCAAACGCACGATTGTATGCGTCTTCTTTACTATAATTATGAACTTTAATTAATGGTAAAGTTATATTACTAATAGCACTTAAATGACTTAATAATCCATTTTGTTGAAATACAAAACCAACATTTTTTATATAATTTTGCATATTATTTTCTGTTATTAACTCTTCATTCAAATAATAATCTCCACTTGTTTTACTAATTAATCCACCAAGTAATCTGAGTAATGTTGATTTACCACCACCAGATGGTCCAATTATCGCCAGCGTTGATATTTCATCATCAAAGTCAATATCATCTAAGACTAAGTTGTCATCAAATTGTTTTCTTAACTTATTAAGCTTTATGTGCATAGCTAAACCTCTTCTCTAATTCAGTAGTAATAAATGACATTGGTAATGTAAATAATAAGTATAATCCTGCAAGTAATAAGTAAGCTTCAAAGAATTGGAAATCTGTGGCAGTAATCTCTGTCATAATATGTGTTATTTCTATAATTGAAATAACTGATAATAATGATGAATCCTTTACTATTGAGGCAAATTGGCCAGTCAATGATGGCAGTGTACGTGCAATTAATTGCGGTAAAACAACATTTGTTAAGGTTTGAGTTTTATTTAAACCTATTACCTTTGCAATTTCTAATTGTTGTTTATCTAATGATAATATACTTCCTCGAATAATTTCCGCAATATATGCACCTTCAAATATTGACAAGATAATAATACCTGCAAAAACACGATCATTTATCCCTAATGCTGTTCCAACAATATAATAGAATAAATAAATTTGTGAAATTAGTGGTGTACCTCGAATTAAAGTAACATAAATATTCGCAAAAGAATTTAAAATAATTATTCTAGATTGCTTCATTGCAACTACTAAAACACCAATTATTAAACTTAAGACTAAACTGCCTGCACTAATATAAAGTGTCATTTGAAGACCTGATAATATTCTTAATCTATATGGCCAAAGACCCATAAAATCAATATTTACATTTATTTGTTTCAAAGCCAATACAATACCTACAACAAGTAATACTAATATAATACTTGAATTAAATGTTTTTACCGTAGTACTAACTTTTTCATCTTTTTTTCTAATAAACAATCCCATACTAGTTTAGATCGAAAAACCACTCAAAACCTAATTCATCAAATGTCTTTTCTTCCTCCAGTAAATATTTTTGTGATGTCTCTGCTAACCCACCACTACTAATGTATTCAGCTAAGAATGCATTTACTTGTTCTAAAAGTTCAGTATTTTCTTTATCAACACCAATTCCCCACATTTCTACATCTTGAAATGGAATAAATATTGGTGTTGTCGTTTCTAAGTTTCTTTGCCAGTTACGATAAATTGTTAATTGATCATAAATAAAGGCATCCGCATTACCTAGAATAACTTCTGTCACTGCTGCACTTTCATCAGCTAAGACAATTACTTCAGCATTTTTAATATTTTTTTCTGCATAAATATGTCCAGTTGAGCCAGACTTTACAGCTAAGGTATTTCCTTCTTGATCTAAGTCTTCAATTGATTCAATACCAGCTTCAGTATTTGTTAATAGAGCTAAATATGACTTAGCATATGGGTCTGAAAAATTAATAGTTTCTTTTCTTTCTTCTGTAATTGTCATTGATGAGATAACTACATCTACTGCACCTGTTTTAAGTGATGGAATAAGTCCAGCCCAATCGATATTTTCGATTATTACCTCTTTTCCTAAATATTCACCTAAGTCTTTCGCAATATCTACACTTACTCCTATTGGATTACCAGCTTCATCTTTTGTTTCAAATGGCGGGTATGCAAGTTCCATTCCGACTCTTAATACATCTTCGTTATTTGATTCATTACTTGTACATGCACTAAGCATGAATATCGATAAAATTAAAATTAATATTTTTTTCATAAATTTCTCCGTTCTACGAAATCTATTATATTTCGATATCGAAATAATGTCAAATGATATAATTATATTACTTTTCAATTAATAAATATCATTTTATATCAAAATACTATTTATTAGTTTAATTATAATCAATATTGTTCATCAAATTTTCACATATGCATAGTTGAAATATAGATATCTATATGCTATTATATTAGCAGTCACTTAAGTTGAGTGCTAAGGAGGAATAATGTTAAAACAAGAATTTAAAGCAGAATCTAAACGTTTATTAGATTTAATGATTCATTCAATTTATACTAATCGTGAAATATTTTTAAGAGAGATTATCTCAAATGCTTCAGATGCCTTAGATAAAAGACATTTTATTAGTTTGACTGATGATTCAAAACGTTTAAACAATGAAGATTTAAAAATATTAATAGAGTTAAATAAAGATTTAAGAACAATCACTATCACTGATAATGGTATTGGTATGTCTAAAGAAGAGCTTGAAACAAATCTTGGAACTATCGCGAAAAGTGGTTCATTAGATTTTAAAAAAGAAGTTGGTGAAGATGACAACAACATTGATATTATCGGTCAATTTGGTGTAGGATTTTATTCAGCATTTATAGTTGCGAAAAGAGTAATTGTAGAAACAAAGAGTGCAAATGATAATACAGCATATTCATGGATTTCATCAGGTGCTGATGGTTATACAATTTCAGAAATATTAAAAAATGAAATCGGTACTAAAATTATAATTGAATTAAATGATAATACTGATGATATTAATTATGATGAATACTTAGATAGTTTTGTGATTAAAAACTTAATTACTAAATATTCTGATTATGTTAGATATCCAATTATGATGGAAATGGAAAGATATGTTCCTGCTGAAAATCCAGAAGAAGAAGGAAAAACTGTATTAGAGTTACAAACAATTAATTCAATGGTTCCTTTATGGAAAAAAAGCAAAAAAGATATTTCAACTGAAGAATATAATGATTTTTATAAAACAAAATTTACTGACTGGCAAGATCCAGCTAAAGTAATTCACTATAATATTGAAGGTAATGTATCATATAATGCCTTATTATATATTCCATCACATACACCATTTAACTTCTATTCTTCAGAATTTGAAGCTGGTATTAAACTATACACTAAAGGTGTTTTCATCTTAGATAAAGCAAAAGATTTATTGCCAGATCACTTTAGATTTGTTAAAGGATTAGTCGATTCTAATGATTTAAACTTAAATATATCTCGTGAAATCTTACAACAGGATTCACAAGTATTAGCACTTAAAAAATCAATAGAAAAGAAAATTAAATCATCTTTATTAGATATGCTGAAAAATGATCGTGAAGAGTATGAAAAATTCTTTGATAATTTTGGTTTACAATTAAAATTTGGAATTTATAATAACTATGGTCAACATAAAGATGAGCTAAAAGATTTAATTATCTTTAAATCTTCATTTGAGGATAAGTATACAACACTTAAAGAATATATTGAAAGATTAAAAGAAAATCAAGATAAAATCTATTTTGCAAGTGGTGAATCAATTGAACAAATTAAAAAATTACCACAAATTGAAAGAGTAATTGATAAAGGATATGAAGTATTATATTTAACTGATAATGTTGACGAGTTTGCAATAAATATCTTAAATTCATATGAAGATAAAGCATTTAAGTCTGTAAATCAGGGTGATTTAGAATTAGATACAGCTGAAGAAAAAGAAGAGTTAGTTAAACAAAATGAAGAGAACAAAGACTTATTAGCTGAAATGACTAAAGCATTAGAGTCAAAAGTTAAAGAAGTACGTATTTCTTCACGTTTAAAATCTCATCCAGTATGTTTAGTTACTGATGATGGATTATCAATTGAAATGGAAAAAGTTTTGAAAAATAATCCAGAAGGTAAAGATATCAAAGCTACAAAAATCTTAGAAATTAATAAAGATCATGAAATCTTTAAAGCTTTACAAAACATTTATCCACAAGATACTTCAGTTGTTGATGATTATGCAAGTGTCTTATATAATCAAGCATTATTAATCGAAGGATTAACAATCGAAGATCCAATTGATTATGCAAACAAAGTTTGTGCTTTAATGATTAAAGCATCAAAATAATAACATTGTTTAATGATAGTAGATTACATTTGTAATTTACTATCATTTTTATTGTACATATTTTAAAATAGATAGTAATTTATTTTAATTGTATTTTCAAGCTTACAATAATAATTGAACTATAATTAACCTTAACATAATATAGTCATATGTATATAGTTAGGAGTATTAAATATGAATCAAAGATATCAATTCACTAAATTAGTAGAAAAAAAAATCACCCCTAAAGGTTTAGCTAAATTTCATAAAAATGCTGATAAATTAATGAAACTACCATTATCAGTACAAAAATATATTGTTAATAAAGCAAGTAACAAAGATGAGTTAATGGGATTTGTTGTCGAACCATATAGTACCTTTTTAACATTTGAAATCAACTATCAAGATGTAAGTACATATATTCCAAGTGGGTACACTCTTGTTCCAACATCACTATTTGATGATGGTCATGAAAAATATGTGGCAATAATAGGATGTTTTAACGTTCATACAACAGTGTTTTATGGTACTAGATATGAACTCTATTTAATTGCTAAAAACAATACTACGAATATGATCTCCTGGTTAATTTGTGATTATGAATCAAATACATTTAATTATGCTCCTAAAAGTGGTTTTGTTAAAGAAACTACTAATGATTGTTTATTAACCACCAGTTTTGATGGTAACATTATTGGATATTTTAAAAGTACTAATAATATCTTAGATTTTCGACTTAACTTAAATGAATCAAAACCTAATTACCTTAATCAAGAATTATGGATAGAAGGTAATCTTTCAATTGATTACTCCCATAACCTAAACAATAATACAAAATCACTTTTTGGTATGGTTTTTGATCCATTGGAAATGAAAAAAGCAAATAAGGTTGAATTAAATAAAGTAACCATAAAAGATATTAATTTTTCTTTTATAAACAATAAGTCAAAACTTATAGAGATATGTGTTTTTCCTTTTGCACAACATTATATAACAACTGTTTTTCCTAAAGAATCAAACCTAAAAAACAGTACTGACCTATACAATGAAATAACCGACATCATAAAGAATAATTAAAAATATTAATTTTTATATATTTTGCTATTACTTTTATATTAAACATATTCAATTACACGAATATGTTTTTTTATATTTTTTAAATAATTTACATTTTTTTGTAAATTTTGTTTAAATATCCGATGAAAAATTTTTAAATTTAAATTAACAATAAAATATAAACACTTCACATAGAACAATATATATAAAAAGTACATTAATATTTCTTAAATGTTACACACATATGAATTTATATGTTTAAAAAGACAAGTTTTAAATTCAAAACGACAAATGTAAGCGCATTTATTGGGTTATACTAAAGAAGAATTATGAAGTGAAGTTATTTCACTTATCTATTCTAATAATATGAAAGGAGAGTATACAAATTAAATTGTATACAGGGGAAAAATGAAAAAATTATTAACAAAAGTATCTGTATTATTATTATCAAGTTTATTAATTGTTGGATGTGGAGAAAGTGCAACAGAAAATCCAGATACAAAAAAAATCGTTTATGCACCAATGTGGGCACAAGAAGAAGCACAAGGTCAAGTTATTGCTGAAGCTGCTGAAGCATTCACTGCAGAAACAGGAATCGAAGTTGAAATTTTATGGACAACAGCTAGAGATAACAAAAACACTGTAGGACCTTCTATCGATGCTGGAGAAACAATTGACTTATTTGATGGAGATATGCGTTATGTAGCTACTGATGGAGATTGGAATCAATATGCATTAGATTTAACTACATTATATGAAAATTCAGATGTTTATGGAAACTTAAATGAAGCTTTAATTAACATTGCTAAAAACCAAGATGGTGGAAAATTAACTACGATTCCTTACCAACCAGCAATGTTTACTGTAATGGTAAATAAAACTGCTTGGGAAGCTGCTGGATTAACTAGCTACCCGGAAACTTGGGAAGATTTCATCATTGCTTGTCAAGCATTAGTTGATGCTGGATATATCCCATTAACAACTGATGATGCTTATATGCCTGCTACATTCGGAGTATTAATGACTCGTGTTGCTGGTGTTGAAACAGCTTATGAAGTTGCAGGTGGAGATGTAACTAACCCTGCGGTATTCCAAACAGCTCAAGTAATTGAGGATTTAGCAAAACTTGGATATATTGATCCTGCTGCTGAAGGTAACGCATACCCTGCAGGACAACAAGATTTAGCAAGTGGTAAAGTTGCTATGTACATCAATGGTACTTGGTTACCAAATGAAGTACGTAACCAAGTTCATGATGGATACACTTGGGGAGCATTCTCATTACCAGCAATTACTGAAAATGGAGCTTCTACAGAATCGAATGTAATTACTGCTCAAGGATTTGTAATCAATAAAGATACTGCTTATCCAGAAGAAACATTCCAATTCATCCAATACTTAACTAGTGGTGAATGGGATCAAAAATTAGCAGATAATACATTTGGTGTTCCTGCAAGTAATGATGCAACATGGCCTGTAGAATTAACTGATGCTAAAGCAGTATTAGATAATTCAACTGTTACATTTGAGTGGGGAGCTCGTATGGAAAACAATGCAGACTTAGCTGCTGCTATCAAAACTTTAATGCCACAATTAATTGCTCAAAAAATTGATGCACAAACATTTGCTGATGAATTAGCAAAGGTAACTGTTAACTAAAAATCTTTAAAGGGTGAGTAAAGTCATCCTTTTTTTAAAAGGAGGGAATTTATGAAAAGTTTTAAAAGAAAATCAGTAAAAGAAGCAAGTCCATTAATGCTTGTTGTCTTTTTATCCCCTGCTATCTTAACATTTCTAGCTCTATATGCTTATCCAGCATCAAGAACCTTTATTATGAGCTTCTTTGATGTTAGAAATGTTACAGATCCTATTAGCACTTGGTCATTTAATGGTATTACAAATTATTTAAATGCCTTTAGTTCTCAATTATTTGTAACTTCATTATCAAACCTTGCGAAGTTATGGTTTTTTGGAGGTATTATAGTAATGTTTTTCGCATTACTATTTGCAGTAATTTTAACTAATAATATTAAAGGTAAAACATTCTTTAGAAGTATGATTTATATGCCTAATATGATATCAGCTGTTGCAATGGGAACTATGTGGTTGTATTTTGTATTTAATAAAGACAGTATTGGACTATTAAATGGTATTTTAACCTCATTAGGATTTGAAAATGTCCTATGGTTATCACCAACATTTAAATTTGGAAGTATGTTAGTTGCATATTCTTTTGGATCTATTGGTTATCACATGTTAATTTTCATAGGTGGAATCGATAGAATCGGTAAGGAATATTATGAAGCTGCAAGAATTGAAGGAGCATCATTATCACAACAATTCTTCAAAATAACATTACCTTTATTAAAAGGATCTATTAGAACAAACTTAATTATGTGGACTGTAAGTTCAGTTAGCTTCTTTATTTGGGCACAAGTATTTGATCCAATCAACTTATCTAATGAAACTGTATTCCCATTAAACTATATGTATCAAACAGTATTTGGTGGAGGATTCTCTGCTGGTGCTTTAAAAGATAGTGGTGTTGGTGCTGCTATTGGTGTAATGATGGCTATTTTAGTTATCTTAGCCTTTATTGGTACAAACTTCATTGTAAAAAATGATGATGTTGAATTTTAGGGGGTAATTATGGTTAAAAAACAAAAAAAATTAAATATTGCTTTAATTCCTGGATATACTTTGGCTACTTTATGGGTTGCCTTTATCTTTATAATTGTAGGATGGGTATTCTTCGCTTCTTTTTCGACTACAAAAGAAATATTATCAGGTAATTTATTCGCTTTTGAAACAGGATTTCACTTTGAAAACTATATTAAAGCATGGACAACTCAAAATATTGGTTTATTCTTTTTAAACTCAGTATTTTATACGACAATTTCTTGTACATTAGTTATATTCATTAGTGCACCTGCAGCTTATGTACTATCTCGTTTTAAATTTAAATTCAATGGATTAATTCAGGCTTGTTTTGCAGGAGCTTTAGGTATACCTGTAATTATGATAATTATGCCTTTATTTTCTATTGTAACTGCACTTGGTTTATCTAATAATAGAGCATTAATCATCTTCTTTTATGTAGCAATGAGTGTACCATATTCAATTGTCTTTCTATTATCATTCTTTAAAAACTTATCATTTACTTTTGAAGAAGCTGCAGCAATTGATGGTTGTGGACCATTTCAAACATTTTGGAAGATTATGTTCCCATTAGCTCAACCAGGTATTGTAACACTTACTATTTTTAATTTTATTACTATTTGGAATGAATTCTTTATGTCTAGTTTATTTGCTAGTAAAGAAAGCGTTAGACCAATTGCTGTCGGTCTATATAACATTGTAAAAGGGATGCAATACTCAAATGATTATGGCGGATTATTTGCTGCTGTTATAATTGTCTTTTTACCAACATTTATAATTTATATTTTCTTATCTGAGAAAATTGTTGCTGGTGTCACTGGCGGAGCAATAAAAGGATAGTTAAAAGGAGAATCCAATGAAACAAAAAACTATGATTTTAATAGGAGCTGGTAATAGAGGAACATTTGCTTATGCAAGTTATGCTCTAGAATGCCCTAATGAAGCAAAATTTGTTGGTGTATGTGAACCAAATGAAGAAAAAAGAAATTACTTTAAAGAATTACATAATATTCCAGCTGAAAATGTATATACTTCATGGGAAGATATACTAAAAAAAGAAAAATTTGCAGATGCAGTTATTATTGCTACACAAGATAACTTACATGTTGAGCCATGTCTTAAAGCTCTAGAAAAAGGCTATGATGTATTATTAGAAAAACCAATGGCTGATAATATTAAAGATTGTCTAAAAATTCAAGATGCTGTAAGCAAATCAGGTAGAACTTTAGCTATTTGTCATGTATTAAGATATACAAACTTCTTTACTACATTAAAACGTTTACTAACTGAAAAAGTTATTGGTGAAGTCATGAATATTGAATATAGTGAAAATGTTGCCTATTGGCACTATTCTCATAGTTTTGTTAGAGGTCCTTGGGCAAATGAAGATGATTCTACACCATTTATGGTTGCCAAATCATGTCATGATATGGATATATTATCATGGTTAATTGATGCTAAATGTACAAATCTTTCATCATTTGGAAGCTTAAAGTTTTATAATAGAGCTCATCAACCCAAAGATGCTACTGATCGTTGCCTTGATGGATGTCCACATTATACGACATGTCCATTTAGTGTTAAAAACATTTATTTTAGATCAACACCAGATGATGGACTAGTTCCATTAATGAGAATGGTAAGTAGAGATTTATCAACTACAGCTATGTTAGATGCTTTAAAAACTAATCAATATGGCCGTTGTGTATTTGCTTGTGATAATAATGTTACTGATAATCAAATTGTTAATCTTAAATTTGAAAATGGTGTAATCGCCTCTTTTACATTATCAGCATTTACAAATGATAATTGTCGACGTATTAGAGTAATGGGTAGTGATGGAGAAATCATTGGTAAACTTGAAGCAAATGAATTAGAATACTATAAAATATCAACAAAAGAAAAATTTAAGATAAATATTGAAACTAATGCTTCAGGTCATAGTGGTGGTGATTTTGGTATCATGCAAAACTTTGTTAGACTATTAAATAATGAAGGATTAAATCTAACTGATAGTAAAAAATCTTTAGATAGTCATATCATGGCTTTTGCAGCAGATAAAGCTTGTAAAACAAACACTTTAATAAATATTGATGAATATATTGAGGATATTCGTAAATCAATGTAAATAAAAGACCTTAGGATTTTTTAATCTTAAGGTTTTTATATTTATCGGAAATTATTTGCTATAATAGTATTAGAGGTAAAATAATATGATATATTGTGTAGAAGATGAAAAAAACATTGCAGAACTATTAAAATATGCTCTTGAAAGTTCAAACTTTGAAGTTAAAATTTTTGATACAATTTCAAGTTTTAAACAATCGTTAAATGAGTTACCAAAGCTAATCTTATTAGATGTTATGCTGCCTGATGGTAATGGAATAGAATTATTAAAGGAACTAAAAAATAATGAACAATACAAAGATATTCCTATAATAATGCTCACTGCAAAAGGTAGCGAATTTGATAAAATATTAGGACTTGATACAGGAGCCGATGATTATGTCACAAAGCCTTTTTCTGTCATCGAATTAATATCTAGAATTAAAGCTGTTCTAAGACGTTTTAATAATGTTCGACCAGTTAAAGCAATGGATAGTATTTTAAGTATTTCAGGTCTAAATTTAAACCCAGAAAAACATGAAGTATCTTTCAATAATAATAAAATCAAACTTACTTCAAAAGAATTTGAATTATTAAAAAAATTAATGTCTAATCCAAATATAGTTTTAACAAGAGATACTTTATTAGAAGATATTTGGGGGTATGATTATTATGGAGAAACAAGAACTGTAGATGTACATATTAGATCATTGAGATCTAAATTACCTTCAGAATTCAACAATATAAAAACAATTCATGGTGTTGGATATAAATTGGAGACATAATGAAAAAAAATCTATATTATTTATTATCAATTACATCTATTATTCTAGTCGTAATCTGTTTTATTTTAGCTTTTACTCTATTTTATAATCACAGTTATGATACTTTTACTAACGATATCAAAAAGCAAACTGAATCACTTAAAGATTATATGGATTCAAATCAAGTTATAGATTATCAATCAGCCCACCTCTTTCAATATCGAATTACTTTGATTAATGAAGATGGAAGTGTAATCTATGATAATCAAAAAGATAATCTTGAAAATCACAGTAATCGTGAAGAAGTTATTGAAGCTTTTAACACGGGTATTGGTGAAGCCACTAGAAAATCCGACTCTGTAAATAAAGATTTATTTTACTATGCTTTATTATTAGATGATGGAAGTGTTATTAGAGTTTCTAATGATATTGAAAATGCAATAGCCTATTCAGATAGCTTTATAACATTCTTAATCGTCAGTATTATCTTATTAATAATTATCAATATTATTGTTGTTAATAGAATCTTAAATTACACACTAAGACCTATCTATGAGATTGACTTAGATAATCCAAAAGATATAGAACAGTATCCTGAATTTAAACCCTTTATCGAGAAAATCAATTATCATACAGCTATTAGAAAAGAGTTTAGTGCAAACGTATCACATGAATTAAAAACACCACTACAAAGTATTTTAGGCTATTCAGAGTTAATTGCTAGTGGTATGGTTAAACAAGATGACATTGTTAATTTTAGTACTAAAATTAACGATGAAGCAAAACGTTTGAATTCTATGATTAATGATATAATTGAAATTTCTAAACTTGATGATAAACAACATACCTTAGAGCTAGTTAATACTAGATTAGATAATTTAATCCAAGACTCAATAAGCAAATATACCTTAAAAGCTCGTAATAAAAATATTGTAATCATTGATAGTTTAAAGCCGATAAAACAAGCAACAAACATCTATATTTTTAATCGTATTATTAACAATCTTATTAGTAATGCAATTAAATATAATAAACATGAAGGTCGTATTTGGATTGAACTTAAAGAAAATGAAAATACCATCACCCTTATAATAAAGGATAATGGTATTGGAATTAATAGTGATGACTTACCACGTATTTTTGAAAGATTCTTTAGAGCCGATAAATCTCATAATAGTCAAATCGATGGTAGTGGTCTTGGTTTAGCTATTGTAAAACATAGTGTTGAATTACTACAAGGTACAATTGATGTTACAAGTAAAGTAAATAAGCATACAACATTTATTATAACTTTTGATAAAAAACTAGTTTAGTTCTAATAACTGACCTTTTACACAATAAATTATGTGTTCACAAATATTTTTTGTATGATCTCCTGCTCTTTCATAATTTCTAATTATTGAAAAACTTGGGATTACTAATTTAATATCTGTATTAGTCTTTAAATAGTTTTCTAAAGTTTCTACTGTTTTAGCATATAATGCATTTATTTTCTTATCTTGCTTTGGTATTTCAAATGCAAAATCTGCATCATTATTATCATAAGCTGTAATAGCATCATTAAACATATTAGTAAAGATATCTTTCATTTCAACAATATATGGATAGATATCTTTATTTATTTCTTGCCTTTTAATTACTAATTCAACAATGTTTTTTGAGTAGTCTGCAATTCTTTCCATTTCATTAGCAATCTTAATTGCACCAATTACTGCTCTTAAATCTTTAGCGAATGGTGATAATAGAGCTAATGATTCTAAAGCTAAAGAATTTATTTCTTCATCATATGCATTTACATATTCATCCATCTTGATAACTTCTAAAGCTTTAGCACTATCACTCTCTAAAATTGCTTCTAATGCTAAATTATGCATAGTAATTACTTTAGAGCTCATTTGGATGACTTTTTCTTTTATTACTTTATTTATTTCGTCTTGTCTTACCATATTTTAACCAAACCTTCCTGTAATATAATCTTCTGTTCTTTGATCTTTTGGGTTTTGGAATATTACATTTGTTTGATCATATTCTACAATTTCACCCATTAAGAAAAATGCAGTATAATCACTGATTCTAGCTGCTTGTTGCATTGAATGAGTCACGATTACTATCGTATAATCTTCTTTTAATTCATTGATTAATTCTTCTATTTTTGCTGTAGCAATTGGGTCTAATGCACTTGTTGGTTCATCCATTAAGATTACTTCAGGTTTCATTGCTATTGCTCTTGCAATACATAATCTTTGTTGTTGTCCACCAGATAATCCTAAAGCACTATCAGTTAAACGATCACTTATTTCATCATATAAAGCTGCTTTTTTTAATGATGAAATTACAATTTCATCTAATACCTTTTTATCTTTTACACCTTGGCATTTTGGTCCATAAGCAACATTATCATAAATACTCATTGGAAATGGATTAGGTTTTTGAAATACCATTCCTACTTTAATACGTAAATCAACAACATCCTGCTTTGGATCATAAATATTTTCACCCTTTAATTCAATAGTTCCATCAACCTTACAAATTTCTATTAAATCATTCATTCTATTTAAACATCTTAAAAATGTTGACTTACCGCAACCTGATGGTCCAATAAATGCTGTTACTTTATTATGATTTAAATCTAAATTAATATTTTTTAATGCTTGTTTTTGTCCATAATATAAATCTAAATCTTTTATACTAAATATTTTTTCCATAAGTTCTCCTAAAATGCTTTAGTCATTTTTTTACCAATGACTTTAACTACAATATTTAATATTAATACAATAATTAATATTATTAATGAAATCGCCGCAGCTAATTCAAAATTTGGTTGTTCATTTGACATAAATGACCAAATCATTAACGATAATGATGTTCCTTGTGTCAATATTGATGGAGAATCACTAATAAATGTTCCCATCGTATATACAAGAGCAGCACTCTCACCAATTACTCTACCAATTGATAATAATACTCCTGTTAAGATACCATCAATGCAACATGGTAATACTACTTTAAAAATTGTTTGTGTTTTAGTTGCCCCTAATGATAAGGATGCATCTCTTAACCCTTGTGGTACAACTAACAATGCTTCTTCTGTTGATTTAATTATTGTTGGTAATAAGATAATAGACATTGTTAATCCGCCAAGTAAAATTGAAGTTGTTTGTGCTCCCATAAGTTGTGTTATTGGGAATAATACACTTACTCCCATTAATCCATAAACAATACTTGGTACCCCTGTTAGTGTTTCAATACCTGTTCTAATTAAATTATTAAATTTTGATTTAGAAGCATATTCTCTTAAGTAAACAGCACTCATAATACCAACTGGAATAGCTATTAATAATGAAATTACTATTAAATATGCTGTCGCAATTAATGAGCCCTTAATTCCACCACCTTGGGTTTTAATATACATTGAACTAATTGTAGTTGCTTCATCTAATTTCTCAACTATAGTGCTAGCATCCTGCTTCAGCATAGTGCCTGCTATACCAAAACTTCCTTCACTATCTTGATAATCTATTTTTTCAATTATATCACCTTGATTTAAGTATATTTCTTTTCCTAAATCATCACCAGCTGTTGTATTTATTATATACTTTAGTGGTGAATTTTCATCAATATATTCAATGATTACTAAATCTTGCTTTTGAGCATTAGTGTAATCACTTAATGCTATACCCCAATTTTCTGAAAAGTTATCATATCCAGGATTTTCAAATTGTTCAACTCCATTATCTTCAACACTACCAAGATAGTTATTTGACCAATAATTTCCTGTTAATAAATCTAAGCTTAATAAACTTGACCCTTTAATTATTAAATAACCAATAATACTAATTAGAATAAATACACTAATTGCACTACTTAAGTATGTAATAAAGTTTAAATATTTATCATGTTTTCTCATCTTACATCACGACCTTTTTTCTTGCATAGTTTAATAATGCATTTGAAGCAAATATTACAACCATTAGGACAATACCGATTGAAAATCTAATATCGTAATCTAACCCAGTAGTTTCTTTTAAACCTGATAACATTGTACTAGTTAGAGTTCTTGTAATATCAAATGGATTAAATGTAGGTCCATATAACTTATTACCTGCTACCATCGAAACTGCAGTTGCTTCACCAAACGCTCTTCCAAGACCTAATATTGCTCCAGCAAAAATCCCTGATTTTGCACTTATTAATACTACTTTAAAATTAGTTTGTGTTTGTGTTGCTCCTAATGCTAAAGAAGCATTTTCTAAATCTTTATCTACTGCTTCTATTGCACTCATTGATAATGTTGTAATTGTCGGTAATATCATTATTGCAAGAAGAATTATAACTGCCAATAATGATGAGCCTCCTGCTGTTTGTACTCCGAAAAGATCACCTAACTCTTTTACTATATTTACAATTATTCCACTAGCAAATACCCCATATACAATACTTGGAATACTTGCAAGTAATTCTATTGTTGATTTCATTATTGGCTTTAGTTGTTTTGGCGCAATCTTTACCACAAATAAAGCTGTCAATACTGAAATTGGAAATGCTATTAATAGGGCAAAGAATGCCGATACTAATGTATTAATAACAATGAATCCTACACCATAAATTCCTTGATCTGCACGATATGTTGTCCCAAATAAGAAATCTATCAAGTTTACTTGTCCATACTCATAACCTGGCAAAAAAGGACTTACGCCCTTTATGCAGATAAATAGTATTAATATTACTATAAAACTTGCTGAAATCATTGCCATTAATCTGAATAAAATCGTAAAGATTTTATCGATTAATTTTTTATTATTCATTATTCAACTTCAGAAAATGTAGTGATTGTTCCACTATAGATTGCATTTAAATCTTCTGTTGAAATATCTTCTAAAGCATTGTTTGGACTTACTACTGCAACTACTGCATCTAAGCAATATGTTCCTGTAAATGCCCCATCAGCAACTGTTTCAGTATCTTTAAATGGTCTTGATGCAAACCCTATATCAGCAGCATTAGCTCCATCTTTTTCTTCACCTAAAGTTCTTTTGAAACCATCAGATGACCCAGTTTGATTAGTTGCAAAATTGAAGTTACCAGCCATTGGTTGGAATGATGCTAAAGCAGCTTCTAAAGTTTTACTAACAGATGTTGAACCAGCTGTTGTAATTGTAATACCTGTATTGTCTTGGTCAACGATTGGATAATTAGCTTTTAATTCAGCCCATGGTGTTCCACTTGTAATATCAACAATTCCACCAGCAGATTCAACTACTAATAAACCTTCTGTTGATAATGTAATGTAAGCAACAAATGCTTCAATTAATTGTTCTTTTTCTGTTGAGTCAAAATCCCCTGTTGCTCTTGTAACATATGCAAATGGTCTTGACATTGTATATGTACCATCAATTGTTGTCTCAATTGATGCACTAACTCCATTGTATGATAAAGGTTTGATATTGTTTGCTTCAAAATCAGTTGTTAAAGATACATAACCAATTGCATTTTCATTTTGTGATACTTTAGTAGCCATATCGCCATTGCTTGAAACTTCAATACTATCAGCAGTAATTGATTCAAGTCCAATTGCTTCTTCAAATGCACTTCTAGTTCCACTTGATGCATCTCTTGTATATACTGCGATTGTTGCTCCATCAGTACTTGGTGTATTTGTTTCTTCACCAGTAGATGATTCTGTACTTGAGCATCCTACCATTAATAATAAGCTTATACATAACACTAATAATTTTTTCATAGATTTAATAATCTCCTTTTTACAAATTTATTCTATTAATAATTTGTATGATAAAAATAAGATTATTGTAAAATAAATGTAAAATATTACTTAAATTTAAAATTAGCTCCTTTAATATAAATAAATATAAAAGAAGTAATAAATACTATTAATAATACTATACTTATATTTATTGAGTTAAATTCTATATTATTTGTACTTACTACTACATCACTACTGTAATACAATTCAGGTACAACTTTAGTATTAACTTGTTTTTGTAATTCATAAATGATATTTAATCCTGTCATTACAATAAATGCGCTTAATGTTGATAGAATTAGCTTAAGTTGTTTGATAGAAGTATTATAAATCCATTGAATAGTCCCTATCGGTTTATTTAATGCATGAGCTATTTCTTTATGTGACATTTCTCCTACAATTTTTAAAGTTACAACTTCTTGTTGCGTTGCATTTAAGTTTTTAATTAAACTATAATATGCCTCTAAATCAATTAAATCTTTTAGTTCTTTATTTTCATATGTAAAATTAAATTCATCGATAGTGATTGTTTCTTTTAATGATCTTTTATACATTAATGCTTCATTTTTGATTAGTGTATAAAACCAACTTGAATATCCTTTACTTGGAAATTTATCTTTTGCCAATGAATTTAATTTAATTAATATTATTTGTATAATCTCTTTTACATCTTCCTCATTATTTAAAACACTATAGGCAACACTATATATATAGCGATAATAGTTTTTATAAATTAACTCTAATCCAATCTCTTCATTATTTTTGATTAAATCAAATATTGTGCTTAATTCTAATTTCTCCATGATACACCTCTACTTATTAGATGTATTATACCTTATTTTTTGTTGGTAATTAAATAATAAAAGCTATTAAAAGTTCATACTTTTAATAGCTTTTATTCCTATTTATCTTTTATTTTACCTTTAAAAATGTAAATACCAAACCCAATAATAATTGCAGCAATAATTGAAAATATTGTGAATAATAAATTTGATTTTTCTAATTGTTCTTCTGTTATTGTTAAAACTGTAGTTGAATAACCTACCTCTGAATCAATCTTAACCTCATATACTCCTTCAGTTAATGTATCAATATATTCTTCTTTAAATTCAATAATTGTACTACCTTCTTTTGCTAAGTAGTGTTTTGAATCTAAAAGTTCATTATTTATATATACTGCTTTAAAATGTTCAAATGGTAATGCTGTTCTAATTGATGGAATATTATTTTCATCACTCCCTAAAACTATATTTAAGCTAGTTTCTTCAAGGATTTTATATTCAATATCTTTTAAATATTCATTTATTAAAACTTGAGCTTTTTCAGTATCTTCTTCATTAGTAATTAATTCTTTTAATTTAGCTATTATATCGCTATCATTTACAATATTATCTAATCCTAATTCTTCAATCATTAATAATGTATTATTTACCATTTTTTCAACTTCAGCATTTATTATAGAATCTGGAGTAGTTGTAGGTTCTATTGTTGGTACAACTGTTGGCACACTTGTTGGTACAACTGTTGGCACACTTGTTGGTACAACTGTTGGCACACTTGTTGGTACAACTGTTGGTACACTTGTTGGTGCACTTGTTGGTGCACTTGTTGGTGTACTTGTTGGTACAACTGTTGGTACAACTGTTGGTACAATATATCTCTCAATGATATTTATAGTTAATGTTTTAGTAATTCCATTTATCACAACATCTATATTTTTTTGACCTAGTTCACTTGTATTAAAGTTTGCGATATCTACTAATGTATTATCTATTATATCAGCATTGCCATTGTTATAATAAACTTTAATTTGAAGTCCAGTTTTATCAAATTCAACTGAATCATTTAGATAATAATTAGTTTTATGTGGTTGTGATAATATTTCAAAATCAGTAACCTCTTTTTCGATTATTTCAAGATTAAATTGTGCTTTTACACTACCAATACTAATAATTATTGTATTAACTCCAATTGCTGAATTATTAAATCCTGTTATTGTAAGGTCTTCATTATCAATAACTATGTCTTTATCACCATTATTATAGTCACCAAATACTACAAGACCTGTAAGATCAATTTCTTCTATTGCATTTTGTACATATGTTAATTTATTAGGTAATACACTTATTATTAGTGTTTTTAATAAAACTTCATTAATATTTACATATATATTTGTACTAACTCCTTCGTAAGTTATTGTTAACTTTTGATTAGTTATTGCTTCACTACTATCAAATCCATCTATTGAAAAATCTAATGAACTTAATACTTCTACATCTCCATTATTATAATGTGCTTTTACTACTAGATTTGTTTTTACTAAAGCATCACCAATGAAATAATCTGTTTTATAACCATCTTCGACAGTTAATTTAGTAAGTTCAATTGCTTTAACATTATAATTAAATGTTGTACTTATTGTATCATTATAAATTACATTAGCTACAATACTTTCACCTACAGTTTCTGTATTATAGTTAGAAATTGTAAATTCACTTCGTGCTAATTCTCTTTCAGTTGAATTATTGTAAGTTGCAGTAACTTTTAAACCAGTTTCAACAATTTCATCTCCAACAAAATATGTTAGTTTTTCAGGAGCAACTGAAACTGTAATTTTATTAATTACAACATCCTCAATATTTATTGTATAAGTTGTAGTAAATCCATCATAACTTACTGTTAATTCTTGGTTAGCTTCAGGAGTTGATGAGTCAAAACCTGTTACAGCAACGTTTATATCTGTACCTAAGACATTATTTGTACTACCATCAGTGTAGTTTATTATTATCTCTAAACTTGATAAATCTAATATTTCATCTATATAGTAACTTGTCTTACCAGGCGATTTAATTTCAATAGATTCAACTGTTTTAATAGCACTATTAACAAGATAATTGAAAGTTGTTGTTTTTCCTTCATATGTAACAATTGCTGTTCTTTCACCAGCTGTTGTTGTATCAAAATCACTAATTGTAAACCCATCTGTTACAACTCTTACATCTTGTTCATAGATTGCATTAATTGTTAATCCAGTACTATCTGTTGCATCACCTTTATTATATTCAATTTTAGTTGGTAAAGCGTTTAATGAAATACCAATTAATTGATTAGAACTTACTTTTTCCTTAACTTCAAATTTATTTGTTGCAGCAAAATAGCCAACATATAAACTATTACCTATTGAAACAATTGATTGAGATTCAGTAGAAGCACTTACTCTTTCACCTTCTACTACAAAACGATTTTCAATAGCTATTGTATCATCATCAGTATAACGATATACATAAGTACTACCACCATCATTATTTGATGGTGCTAAAACATAAATATTACCTTGTGATGAAGTGATTTGTGGCGTGACATAGTTACTTGTTTTTTCAGCAATTTTCTCCCATCCACCTTCTTTAAAAGTATTTAGTATTAATTTATCATCTGCGCTCTTTACTTCATTAGTTAATAAATATATATTGTTTTCATGACTTGCAATATCAAATGTTGTATTCAATGTCCCAGTATCTGCTGTATATAAATATTCTCCTATTACTGCAGTATTATTTAGTACTTTTAATTGAATATTAGAACCCATTGAATAGGCAACATAAGTATTAATTCCATCATATACTAGTTTTGATGACCCAGCACTAATTTTACTTGACACATTAACTGTTTCAGAAGTATTTATATTCTTGACATAAATATCAACTAAACCCCCACCATTTTCTTGTGTTTCTAAAACTTTTATTCCAACATCTGTAGGGATAACATCATATATACTTGTTCCTTTATTTGGTGAAACATAAACATCTTCCCAAGTTGCTGAAGAAGTATATTTTTTTATATTAATAGTTGTTAACCAATCATCATCTCTTTCTAAATAAGCAACATGTATCTCATTATTATAAACGAATACTTTTATTCCCTCAAACAATTCTAAATCTAAGGTATTAAAAGAACTAATCTTAACCCAAGAATCACTTATATAATTATATAAGCTTATTGTTGCATTATTATCGTTAGAATCAGCAGTTACAGCATATAAAATATTATTATAATCAATTATTTCAATATCTTTAGAATTACCAGTATATTCTGCAACAAGGTTAGTGTTCTCCCATAAATCTACACTTTCATAAGATGGTATAGTGACATTAAATGTCATTGTATCTCCACCACTATTAGAAATATTATCGATTACTACACCTGAGTTTGAACCATCACTATAGAAAATTGTACCATCTTCTTTTGCTGCCTCAAGATTTGAACTCCCAAGACTTCTTCTTGTTTCATCAGGGTGATTACCACTATAAAATGCATCTATTGTTGAAAATCTACCTTCATATGAA
The DNA here is from genome assembly GCA_964371715.1 of uncultured Erysipelotrichaceae bacterium. Classification (GTDB taxonomy): domain Bacteria; phylum Bacillota_I; class Bacilli_A; order Erysipelotrichales; family Erysipelotrichaceae; genus CAYJNO01. Next base: position 59,748 of record CAYJNO010000010.1, read on the forward strand.
GGATTAATATCACGATAAATATACACACCATATTCACCTACTAGGTTACTAAGATTAGTAACTAATGTATTAATACGATAAACTATTAAACCAGATCCACCAAGTTTACTATCTAACATTGTTGTATCTTCAACACCATTACGATATTCAACTACAAAAAATTCATATTCATTATATGGCGATTTAATAATATAACCATGCTTTCCATCAGAATTACTTTGTAAACTTAAAGTTAAGTTTGTCGCTGACTCTGTAATTATTTCTAAATTAGCCCACCCTGAATATTCTTGACGCATATACGCTAAGGGCCATTGTAAAAACTGTGTTGAAAGTGCCATTATATCAAAACCACCAACAGGTTCTTCCTCTCTAGCATCGCCTGCTGTATATAAATCAGGATATCCTAATAAATGTAAGAATTCATGGCTTATAATTCCTGCTCCACCTACAATTGCTGATCCATCTTTACCACCATAAATTGCATCTGTATTTTCAACATGTAACTGTTTTAAAGTTAATCCATTATATGTTGTATCTGAATCTTTGTTTGGATTATAGTGAGGCCAAATAGTTGGATAATCACTATAATTAGACGCTTCATCAATAAATACAATATTAAAAGAATCTATAACACCATCTGTGTTATAATCTAACACTTGATCAGTTTCAGGAATATTTTTTGCAATATAATCTGCAATTTGTTGACTCATTGATTCTTTATAGGTTTCTGCTTTAGTATAAGGAACTTCTATTGCTTGAATAATCCCATCAACTGTTTCTTGTGGAAATACATTAACTACATTTAATTTACCATAAGATATTTCATCAATGTATCCTTTAAAACTTGTTGGATTATTTCCATCATATACTGTCTTTAAATGTTCTTGTGTGGCTGCAGTATGAAAATGGTCTACCTCTTCTTGTTTTGCATCTTCAAAGTATGCAAAAACAACAACATTGGCCATTGTTTTATTATCACTACCTGCAATCGGTTCAACCATTGATAAAGTATTATCATTAACTATTTCATTTTTAGCATTAATTCCACCAAATTGTGTCATTAATAATATTAAACTTAGTAAAGTTATCTTAATTTTATTTATATATTTATACATTTGTAATCTCCTAAAATCCTTGTTTATTATACATATTTTTTAAGATTATAGCAATTTTTTTAAAAAAAAATTGTTATAAAAAACTGAATAAACATCAATATAATATTTAATCAGCTTTATTATTATTATTTTATATTTAAGTTTTCTATCTTTTCAGGTTTAGCAAACAAGTAACCCTGCGTATACTCTACTTTATGATCCATTATTATTTTCTGTATCATTTCATTTTCTACAAATTCAGCAACTATATTTGCACCAATAAGCTTTGCCATATAACAAATTGATTCTAAAATAATTTTACACTCATTATTATGAGCAAGATTTTTAATAATATCACCATCTATTTTAATGGTGTTTGGTTTTAGTGTGATAATTGATGAATATGTAGCATAACCAACACCAAAATCATCAACTGATACTTTACACCCTAATGCTCTTACCTCATTTAAGAAGCTGAATAACTCTATATTGTTAATATAGTTTTCAGTTTCTACAAATTCAATATTAATTCTATTTGGCTCAGGAAATTTTTTTAGTTCATTAATAATCCAATTTTTTTGTTCAAGTGAATGAATATCATAATATGCTAAATTAATACTAAACTCTGATTTTTTATCTTTAAAATCTTTAAGAACTTTTTCAATTAACATTTTACTTAATGGTATATATAACTTTAATTTCTTTGCCCCTTCTAAATATAACCCAGGATGATATAGTTTACCATTTTCATCATATATCCTCATTAATGCTTCATACTTGGTTATTTTATTTGTCCTATTATCATAAATACCTTGATAAAATGGTATTACTTTATCATTATTTAGAGCATAGTTAAGTAGATCAAATAACTCTAAATCTTTTTCTGTTTGATTTTTCATTATTTCTTTTTCATTTGATGCCACTATAAAGTTTGTTTGGCTATACTTATTCATATAATATGCACTTTTAACTCTATTTACTAAATCATCACCAAAAGCAACTACAAATCTTGAAATTCCACTAAGCCCAGTTTGCTTTGCTGTAATTAACTCATATTGTTTATGTGATTCTTGCATTAAATTCAAAAAATCTTCATCACTAATATCATCATTAGCAACTGCCATAAAGTGTTTATATGAATTTATATAGACTTTAATTACTTTATCAAGACCCATTTGAATATACCCAAGATTTCCCATTTCTAGGATTTCTCTACTTGAATTGAAGTATTTTTCCTCTCCAAATGTCGCAATCATCATATCAGCATTAATAATTTCAGTCATACAAATTTTGTTAAATTTATATTTTTCATTATCAATTTTAAACTGCTCATAACTCATTATATTAAATCTATGATCTATTTTGATTTCTGCCATAAATTTTCACCCTCATCTTATGTATGTTTTATAAATGTAACTTTAGTTAAAATAAGTGTACCTCAATATACATCTTTAAACAATTAAATTTACATTTACACTTATGGTGCCGGTGTTACATCCAAGCCAATTTCAACCCATTTGTTTGCGGCATCAGAATTACCATGTAAGGCAGCTAATGCAACTTCACCAGTTTCTGTAGAAACATGTAATGCTAAATTCCCATCTTGTGCCAATTGCGATTTACCTTCTTCAAGTGTTGATACAAGCTCAGATGTCGCTCCTGTTCCACCAATTGCTTTTGGATCAGTAGTTCCTAATATTTCAATTAAGGTCTCATTCAATTCTGTTAAGTCGTATGAATATGGTAATCTTTCAATATCATCACCATCATTATTATTAAACACTGATACTCTACTATCAATACCATGTCTTACCATTAACATTCCTCTGTCTGTGTAACTTAAAGATTCTTCACCAGTTATCCATAGTACTTCAAAGTAATATCCTGCTGGTATCTCATTTTCAACATCTGCTATCGCTATTTGAACTGCATCAATTATATTAGTCGCGACTTGTATATCGTTAGATTCTCTTCCTCTTTCAACGTATTGAATATATTGTGGTGCTAATACAACAGCTAAGACTGCTATAATTGCAATAACAACGATTAATTCAATTAGTGAAAATCCTTTATTATTTGTTCTCATTCTTCCTCCAATTTGTTACTTGATTAATACTCTTTGAACATTATAACACATGTGTAATAACAATGGTAGTAAAAATAGCGTAACCGTGTACACTTTTTTAACTTATCTATTTATCTGTTATCATTTTAATTAAGCTCTATAATGACAATTTAAATTGTTAAATAGCACATTTTTATGTTTACTAAATAATTACACAAATAAATTTGATTTTAGATTTTTATACTTCATACATTATTTGTTACATAAAGCAAATGGATACATCTTATTTAATTTAAGTATGTATCCATATTAATTTAATTTTCTAAATTTTCAATTTGCTCTTTTACATCTTTTTCATCAATATCATTAGATATTAGAATTATTAATGGAATCAAAATTAAACATAATATAAATATTATTGTAAACATATCCATCGTAAACCAAGTAGATATTCCATCTCTTGTTACAAAAAGTAATGCGATAATTAATAATATATCTGTTATTAATGCAGCTATTTTTCCATTACGAAGTTTCTTTTCATCTTCTATTAATTCTTCTTTGTATTCTACTTTTTTTTCTTCAATCACTTGTTTTCTATCATTATCTCTTGCTTTTTTATTTGCTATTTTCACTATTATTATTGATAGAATTACTGATAATGCAAATGCAATACTATATTGATCAAAGATAATCATCGGTTGAGTAAAGTCTTGAGTAATCAATAATAATATGATTACCATTATTGATTCAAAAATTAATGGTAATAACTTAGATTTTTTAAGTTTCTTAAATCTACTTTCTTCTAACTCATAATAATTAACATCAAACTCATCCCATTTATTTTCATCTTCATCGTTTTTCTTTCTCTTTTTCACAAAAGCAATGTATAGTGCTGTTAGTGTTACAAAGATTGTAGATAACAAATCAAATAAGCTCCATGCACCACCATGTATGTGTGCACTTAATGGAATTCCATTTTCAACCTCTAATAAAATTTCATAATAATCACCATCTACTTCAACTTCTATTTCATATTTTCCATCAGGTAGATCTTTTGTAAATTCTGGATCTACTACGATAGTTCCATTATCTTCAACTGTAAAATCATCATCTTCTAATACTGTAGGAATAGTAGGAGCTGGTGTTGTTGTTTCTACAGGTGTTGTCGTTGGTTTTGGTGTGCTTGACACTATAGGCGTTGTCGTTGGTAGGGGTGTACTTGTTGGTATAGGTGTAGTTGTTACAACAGGTGTTGCTATTGGTATAGGTGCACTTGTCACAACTGGTGTTGTTGTTGGTAGTGGCGTACTTGTTGATTCAGGAGTATTAGTTGGCAGTGGCGTACTTGTTGATTCAGGAG
>CAYJNO010000011.1:0-59984 GCA_964371715.1 uncultured Erysipelotrichaceae bacterium
ATTTTTATTCTTTTTTATTACTTTTATCTTCCATATAACCAGCAGTAAAAATCGCAGCTGGTAATGCAATAATCATCACACTTATTATTGATGTAAACATAACAATAAATCTACCAATTACACTCTTTGGTACAATATCTCCATAACCAATTGTAGTAATTGTAATCATCATAAAATATAATGCATCAAAAAAATCATTGAATAATTCTGGTTCAACAGTAAAAATTATTATCGAACATAAAAGCGTATATATTAGCGTAATATTACCTACTATACTTAACGCTTCTTTTTGCTTAATAAAGATATTTAATATTTTTTTTATGCCTTTAGAATATTTAAATAATTTAATAAACCTTACAAATCTTAATGTTCTTAATAACTTAATAACTCTAAAGAAATTTACAGAATCAAACAGTATACTTACACTTGATAAAATTGATATCAAATCTATTATTGCCATTGGCGTTTTAGCATATATAATATATGACTTATTGCCTTTATTTAATAAAGGTTTTGCTGCAATTAAATGCAGGATATAATCTAAGACAAATATAAAGATAATATAAATATCAATTACTAAAAATAATGGAGTTTGTTCCTTAAACATTAAAGGAATAATACTTAAGATTATTGAAAATATAATTAATAATTTATAACTTTTAGTATAAATATTATTATCTATATATAAAAAATAAAATATTTTTTGTTGCATATTTATTCTCCTATGGTTTAATTTTTACATAATTATACTTTTAGCGCCATTAATATAATAAAACCAACTTAATTTGCACCTGCATTTTAAGTTGGTCTTTTATATTTACTATTTGAAGTCGTTAAATGAATAACTATAAATTGTATCAAAATCACCATGCACTGTAACATCTAAACTTAAAGTTTCTAAGTTATAAACAACAGACCATTGAGTAGTGTCTTGTTTTACACTTTCTAATAACGCTAATGCTTCATCTTCATTAAGTTGTCCATTTTCAGTATTTAACGTTTCTTCTAAAATTTCAAAACGATCATGACCATGTCCAAATCCATATACTTCTTCACTTATCATAAAGTTAGTTAAAAATTGGTTTTCACCTTCTTCTTTTCTAATTACATTTATTTCATTTTCAACATATTCAATAACTGCACTATTTCCTTCTTTATCTACTATTTGGAAATGATATGCTGAATTTGCTGAAGCATGCATGTCATATGCTTCGAATAATGCTATTGCTTCTTCTACATTTTGTGCTTTATCTAGTACAAGTCTCATCATTGAAGTAGTAGTTAAATCTGGCTTATCAGTATCTTGATTTGTAGCTTCATCTTTGATTAATAATACTGCTATTGCTAAACCTTTCTCATTCATTCCATCCATCATTACATATGGAGCGGCTAAAGCCATTGCTTTTTGCATAATAGACAGTGATTCTTGGTTTACTTCAATACCAATAACATTTGCATTTGCAATACTTATAGACTTATATCCTTCTTCAGGACTTGTAAACATAACCATAGATGGTACTGGATCTAAATCATAGTTTCTACCAAATAAGTACTGATTACTATCATTTTCAGCTAAGAATGTACTACAACCAAAGTCAGGTATATTAAATTCAATTGGTAACCCTTTTAATATTTTATCAATTAAAAAGTTTGTTAATTCTGCATCTGTACTAGCCCCTCCATTTGCAATTAACTCATCTAAAGCATAATCATGTGCAAAGTGTGCTTCATATAATCCATATTCATCAATTTGTTTAATTGATAAAATAGTTTGTATCTCTTTTCTAAACATGAATAATAAACTTGAAATTAACACTATTACTAAGACAAGTAATATAATTAATATTTTTTTGAATACTTTCATAAATCCTCCTAATTTACATAACTTAATTATTATATCAATTATATTTTGATTGTCAAATTATTTTTTTCATATAAATAAAGTCATTCTGAAATATAAATATATGCTATAATTACGTGGGTGAATAAAATGAAAATATGTGGAATAATTGTAGAATATAATCCATTACATAATGGACATATCTATCATATAAAAAAAGCTAGAGAAATAACAAAGTGTGATATCTTAATCGCAGTAATGTCAGGAAACTTTGTACAACGTGGTGAAGTTAGTATTATCGATAAATGGAGACGTGCAAAAGCTGCAATTGAAAATGAAGTTGATTTAGTTGTTGAACTACCTTATATCTATGCTGTTCAAAGTGCAAGTCAATTTGCAAATGCAGCTATTGATATTTTAAAACTATTGAAAGTTAACTATATAGTTTTTGGAAGTGAATGTAATAATCTAGAAAATCTAACAGATATTGCTGATATAAATATAAGTGTTGATCATTTAAAAGAAAATTTAAAACAAGGTAATAGTTTTGTTAAGTCATATGGTTTATTACAAGGTGAATTTAATCCTAATGATATATTAGGTGTCGCTTATTTAAAAGCACTTAAAGGCACGAATATAACACCATTTACTATTAAAAGAACAAATGGATACCATGATGAAGAAATATCATCTGATATCGCTAGTGCAACAAGCATTAGAAAAGCTATCTTCGATAATAAACCTTATGAGCATGCAACTGTAATGAATTTTGAATATGCCAATTCAAATGTTTATTATTTTGATTATTTAAAACTATTATTAAATACACTAGATAAGGATTATTTAAAAAATATTTTTCTTGTAAGTGAAGGTATTGAAACTCATTTAATTAAATGTATTAAAGCAACTGATAATTATCATGACTTTATATCTTTAGCAATAACTAGAAGATATACTAAGGCAAGAATTCAACGTGTATGTATGCATATTATTAATCAAGTTACAAAAGATGAAGTAAATAATCTTTCTAATATTAACTATATAAGACCATTAGCTTTTAATAGCATAGGTCAAAACTATTTAAAGCAAATAAAAGAAGATGTTTTAATTGCTAGTGATTTTTCAAAAATGCCAAAAGATTATCGTGAATTGGAACTTAAAACAACATTTACTTATACTTCAATGTTAAAAATGCCATATAAAAAAGAAGTTCTACAGCGAGAACTTCAAGGCCCAATTATTATTAAATAGTTTCTATAAATTTAAATATATCTAAATATACTAATTCATAGTTTTCATTTAGTATTTCATGTCTTAAAGTAGGATATTCAATTGATTCAATATTTGAGTATCCTGCTTTTTTTAATGTATTTATTGAATCATTTAAACCTTTTATACCACCTATCATTGGATCATCTTGTCCAGATAAAAATAGTATTGGTAATTTTGTGTTTACATTAGCATAACAGCTAATATCATGCATTTGTACTAGCCCTTTTAATATTGTTAAATATCCATTTACATTTAATGTCATACCACAATATTTATCTTTTTTATATTCACTAACATTCATTGGATTCTTAGATAGCCAAGCTAAGTCTTTATATTTTCTATCTGCATTTTTAAATAATAATTTACTAATCCAATTTAATTTTTTATCATCCATATTAAATACTCTAAGTGTATTTAATAACATAATACCAAATTTTGAATTATTATCAAAAAATGGTGAACCAGAAAGAATAATCCCATCTAATTCATGGCTATATCTTTGTAAATAGCACCTAGCCATAATTGAACCCATACTATGGCCAAACAATATTATTTTAGCATGAGGATAACGCTCTTTCAAAATACATGTATATTGATAGGCTTCATCAACCATTTCATCAAAACTCTTTGTGATTGTTCCAAGATTATCACTGCTTACTCCATGACCATTATGATCATGTATAATACTTGCAATATTTTTTAAAGCTAAATTTTTTTGTAACCTTCTATATCGACCTTTATGGTCTTGCATACCATGTAGTATTTGAACTACATATTGTGGGTTTTCTACTTCAGTTAAGATATATTTCATTAATTTCACCAATTAGCATTCATAATAAATGTAAGAACACTTTCATAATAAAAATCTTTAAATATAAATAAAGCAATTACTATATAAGTTAAAACAATAAAAAATCTAGAAAATAACATATTAATTAATTTTTTAGTTGCAGGTTCATATGGAATATTAACTTTCTCAGGTTTAACTACAACTAATAAATAAAGAGCAATTAAATAAACTAAACCTAGTCCTAAGACAATATACAAATAATATTCAGCAATATAAAGTGAGGCAATCATTATTAAAACATTATGTAATATATGAATTATCATACCTACTAAAAAACTACTGTATCTAAGTGTAACTATACATAGAAAATAAGAAAATAAAAATGCTGGTATTACTTCTAAAAGATTAAAATGTAACATTGCACTTAATATTGAAACTGCTATTATTCCAAACCTTAAACCATATCCTGTTAAAAATTTTAACATTATTCCTCTAAAAACATATTCCTCAATTATTGTAAGAAAAATAATAGAGATTAGTGCAACAATAAATGTTGTACTCTCCGAATATAAATAATTAAAACCTATAGGTAATAATAGCACTGGTTCAACTGGTAATACAATTGTAATTAATGATACTAAAAATGTTCCAAATAAATTGATTGCTATTCCAAGTATAAATAGGTTAAACCATTCAAACTTTCCCATTTCTTTGATAAAGCTAAAATTTTTAAATTCTAGTTTATTCGCCCTTTTAAAGATACCGAAAAGAAAAATTGAAATTAAACTAATTAAACTAACAATAACCAATGTACTTACATCACTGGGATTTAAAACTGTAAAACTTGTAATAATATCTGTAATATCGTCGATGAAAAATAATAGAGCTCCAATAAAAAAGCTGTATAAAAAAACAACTAGAGTGAAACCTCTAATTTTCTTTTTTACTTGGTCTATTGTCATCGTTATTCTAACTTCTTGCAAAATAAAAACTCCTTTATATAAATTAATTATGACATCAATTATTATTTTTTGCAAATTTTAAAAAGTAATTGACTCAAATGAAAAAGTGAGTATTAATATAACTCACTTTAAATTATTTATTCGTAAACAAATCTAATGCGGTGCACATATTTTTGTTTAGGTTTTAAAATTGGACTATTATGATTTTCATAATTTATACTATTTGGATATGCTTGACTTTCAAAACAGATTCCACTTCTTGGTATATAAGTTTCATTATTTTTTCCAACTTGATTATGTAAAAAGTTCCCTGTATAAATATGCATATTTTCCATATCCGTATATACTTTCATTAGGCGATCATCCATTCTTAATGAGGCTTTATGTCTCATTCCTGATGTATTTAAACAGTAATTATGATCTAATCCTTTTCCTAATAAAATTTGAGGATGCATTGAAGCTAATGCGGTTTTAATATCCTTGAATTTCTTAAAGTTAAATGGTGTATTTTCAACATCAAAAGTTGTTTCTAAAGTTAGACCATTTTCATCAATTTCACCTACTTTATCAGCATTAATGTAAAGTTCATGGTTCTCTATTGTACCTTTACCAGCTAAGTTAAAATATGAATGGTTAGTAAGACTACATAATGTAGTTTTATTTGTTGTAGCTTCAAACCTTACCTCTAATCCATTATCTACTAGTATATAATGAATAATAATATCTAAGTCACCAGGAAACCCATCATCCATATCATTCATTGTATAGAAACAACTAATACGATCACTTTCCTTAATTATTTTAAACATTTTAGTATCAAGTCCGTTTATACCACCATGTAAGCAATTTGGATCATTATTAATGTCTAATTGATATGTTTCATCTTCAAGCGTAAATGTTCCATTAGCAATTCTATTTGCTACACGACCTACAGTTTGGCCAATATATTTACCTTCATTTTTATATTTTTCTACATCAAAAAATCCTAATACAACATCTGTATCATATTTTTTTACATAAATAGAGGTAATTGTTGCACCATAATCAAGTACTTCAACAACTAAAAAATCATTCTCAATTTGATAAGTTTGCATAATTTTCTCCTTTTATTTTATAACTCTAATTACTGAATTTACATCTTCTATTTTACGAAGATTTGTAATTACTAAATTTAAATGTTCTAAATCTTCAACTTGAATTGTTGTTTTAGTATTAACAGTTAAACTTTCATAGTTAACTACACTATTAATAGCAATAATATTTGCCTTATATTGTCCTAAGACAGTTATAATATCTGATAATAATAAATTACGATTGCGAGAGTGTATTTCAATATTTGCTGAATATTTAGTATTACTTCTTTCATCGTCCCAACTAACATCAATCAAACGATTTTGTTGACTAATAATATTTGGACAATCATCACGATGAATCTTAACTCCTTCACCAGTACTTACTAATCCAACTATATTATCTCCATAGATAGGAGAACAACAGTTTGATAATTTTAACTTCATCGACTCAATTCCACCTACCTTGATTCCTGTATTAGAAATAGGTTTAATTGTTTTTCTTTTATCATTAATTGATTTTTCTAAGGTTTCAATATCAACTCCAATCTTTTTTGTCTTACTAATTTTAGTAATAATAGATTGTAAAGATATTGATTTTACAGCAATAGCATACATAAAATCAACATAATTTGATAATTGATATTGTGAAAATATAGACTCTAGTTTTTTAGAATCCATATGTTCTACAGGATCTAGATTACGTTTTTTCAACTCATCTCTTAACATTGATTCACCTGTTTTTACATATTCAGCTTTTGATTCTTGTTCTTTTTTAGAGATAAATGCTCTAATTTTATTTTTGGCATGATTTGTTTTTACAAACTTCAACCAATCCTCACTTGGTGTTGAATTCTTATTTGTTCTAAGTTCTACAACATCACCTGTTTTCAGTTTTGTATTTATTGGGACTAAGGTATCATTAACTAAAGCACCAATAGTGTTATGACCAACTTCAGTGTGAATACGATAAGCAAAGTCAATTGGTGTTGCCCCATTTGGTAAATCTATTACTCTACCTTTTGGTGTCATTACATAAACATTGGCTTCAAAAACATCTTTAGTTAGTGTATCCATGTAACTTTTTGGATTTCCAACATTGTAATCTTCTGTAATGCTTATTAACTCTTTAAACCATGATAAGCGTTCTTCAATTTCTTTTTGTTCCACTTTAGCATCATATTTAGAGTTTTCTTTATAATGCCAATGAGCAGCAATACCTTTTTCAGCAACAGAATCCATGTTTTCAGTTCTAATTTGTACTTCAAAAAAATGTCCTGATGAATCAAGAACTGTAGTATGTAAAGATTGATACATGTTCATTTTTGGTACTGCAATATAATCTTTTAATCTTCCAGGAATTGGTCGATAAGATGCATGAATATACCCAAGGATTTCATAACAATTCAATTCTGATTCTGTAATAATTCTAATTGCTAATAGATCTAAAATCTCAGCAAAGCGTTTATTTTTAGTAGTCATTTTTTTATAGATACTATAAATATGTTTTGATCTTCCAAATGCTCTAAACTTAATATTCTGTCTAGACAAAATACGTGAGATTTCAGCAATCATTGAATTAATTTGTTCATCTCTCTCAACTTTTTTTGCTTCTAATTGTTTTGCAATTGCATAATATTCTTCTGTATTTATATAATAAAAACTTAAATCTTCAAGTTCATTTTTTATTTCACTAATCCCAAGTCTATGAGCAATTGGTGCATAGACATCTAAGGTTTCTTGTGCGATTTTCTTTTGTTTTTCAGGTTTCATAAACTTTAAAGTACGCATATTATGTAACCTATCAACTAACTTTATTAATATTACTCTAACATCTTTAGCCATAGCAATAAATATTTTACGATGGTTAGCTGCTTGATATTCTTTTTCATCTTTAAATTCAAGATTACCAATTTTGGTAACAGCTTCAACAAGATTAGATATTTCTTCACTAAATTCATTAGCTAATGTTTCTTTACTAACTCCACAATCTTCGCATACATCATGTAGTAAACCAGCAGCAATTGTCGAAGGTCCAGATCTTAATAATGTTAGTTCATAAGCAACAGATACTAAATGAACAAAGTATGGTTCACCACTTTTACGAAATTGTTCACTATGAAAACGTTGTGCAAACTGATATGCTTTTTCAATCAAAGCTAGCGAATCAGGATTCACAATATATTTTTTTATTTCTAAAAATAGTTCTTCATGCGTGATATTCTTTTTATGGTTATCCATACTTTATCTTTCTAATTAATATTTTAAAATTGAGAATACATTATAATTTTTTAATAGCTCTCTACCTTTTAACTCTTCAAGCTCAATTAAAAAAGCACAACCTACAATTTCTCCACCTAATTTTTCTACTAATTTTACAGTAGCTTCAACTGTTCCACCAGTAGCTAATAGGTCATCAACAAATAAAACTCTTTGACCTTTTTTAATTGAATCAGAGTGCATATGTAATTCATTTGAACCATATTCTAAATCATATTTATAACTAACAGTCTCACGAGGTAATTTACCTGGTTTTCTAACTGGAACAAACCCAATCTCTAAGTTGTTAGCAACAGGACATCCGAAAATGAATCCTCTACTTTCAGGGCCTACTATTACATCAGCATTAACGCTTTTTGCAAATTCTTCTATTTGTTTATTCGCATAATTAAAAGCCTTACCATCATTCATTAGTGGTGTAATATCTCTAAATAAAATCCCATCTATTGGGAAGTCTTTTATCTCTGCAATATAATCTTTTAAATTCATTTTAATTCTCCTTATTATTCTATTATAATCCTATCCAAGTTTTTTCACAAGTAAGCTAACACTTTCTTTATTCATAAATTCATTGATAGTTGGCTTAAATACCATATATTCACTTAAATTACCGTCTATATTACTATCAAAACTTATAGCTTCAACTTTTGGTAAAGATTGTAATGTCCATTTCCAATATAATTTTTTTAATAATACTCTTTTTTCAAAACTTACATTATCCATATAGAAGTCTGGTATTTCAAATCCTTTTCCAAATGGTCTTAAATCATCAAGTGTTTTTATATTATCAATAGTTAAATCATCTAGAGTAAGCCTAATGACTTCTTCTACCTTTTCAATTTTAGCTATTGGAGTATTTCTAGCATACTCTTTTAATATTTTTAAGCTATCAGTACTTATAGTTAAGCCCACAGCTGCACTATGACCTCCAAATTTTATAAATAAATCATTTTTTACATTTAAATATTCATATAAATTAATACCATCAATTGAACGTCCACTGCCTTTATATTCATTATTATTTTTAGATAGTACTAATGAAGGTTTATGATATTTATTAGTAATAGCAGCAGCAGCTAAACCGCATAATCCTTCATGAAAATCATCGGCTTCTACAATAATGATGTTTGAAGAATCATCAACTAAACTTAATGCTTTCTCACTCATTTCTTTTACCAAATCTTTTCTTTTTAAATCTAAATTAATTAATTGTTCTTTAAAGTTTTCAATTTTACCAATATTATTATCATCCATTAAAAAGAACGTAACTAAATTATTGGCATTTCCAATATTTTCTAAGCGCCCTACACTATTTATTTTAGGTATTAAATCATATGATAGGGTTTCTTCATTGATTTTTGTACTTTTCAAAAATGTTTGTATCGTCAAAAACTTCTTAGTATTTAATAATTTTATACCATTTCTTACTATTTTACGATTTGCACCCCATAATATCATCATATCCCCTATTGTTGCGATAGCTGCGAAAACACATAATTTATCTTCATTTAAAAATTTACGACTTAATTCATATGCAACACCTGCACCACAAAGATTATGAAAATAATTATCCATTAATGAAGGATGCACTAAGCAATGACAGTCTAAGTCATCTTCTATAAGATGATGATCTGTTACTATTACATCAATATTTAATTCTTTTGCTAAAGCTAAGGCACCATAAGCTTTTACCCCATTATCAACCGTAATTATGAGTTTATATCCTTTTTCATGTGCCTTTATTACAATTTCTTTAGTCAGTCCATAGCCATCAGTAAATCTATTTGGAATATAATATCCATTTTCAATATTTAAATGATTTAATAAGTATTTCATGATAGTAGTAGCCATGATACCATCACAATCATAATCACCAGCAATAAAAACTTTCTCATTGTTCTCTTTCGCTTTAATGATTCTCTCTTTTGCTTTATCAAGACATGGTGCTTTATTTTCTATTAAAGTTTCACTAAAATCTCCTAGTTCATCTAATTTTTCTTGATCTAATGATTTAAATGCTAATATTTTATCTTTAAGATTCATATTTTGAAACTCATGTATTTTATAATTCATAATTACCTTTTTCTATAATATAATCATTAATTTTCATATATATTTTATCAAACTTTTTTATTTTGTTTACGCAATTTTTTTATTTCGTGTCTTGAGTTCCAATTACCATGAATACTATGGACACTACTAATACTAATAAATGCATTTTCATCAACTGATTTTACATGATTTAGTAATTCCATAAGTTCACTACTTTCAATTGCTATTTGAATTTCATATCCTTCTTTTTTAGTATACCCACCAATAACTGGATATAATGATACACCTCTTTTTAAATCATTCATAATGAAATCTGAAATTTCACTATATTTACTTGATAAAATACACACTCTTTTTTTCTGATTAAAAGAATCCGTAAAATGATTTATTGCTACTCCATTTAAGTAGGTACCAATAACACTTAATATTACAATATCAATATCATAAACAAATATAGCAGATAGAGAAACAATACAACCTACAATTGAAACTGCAAGACCAATTGGCATTCCAATATATTTATTTGTTATTTTGGCAATTACATCTAATCCACCTGATGATGAATTCGCATTAAATAGAATTGTTTGTGCTCCTGAAAAGATTAGTATAAAAGCAACTAAATCTAACCATCTATCATTCAATATAGCTGAAGGATTTGGAAATAATATTTCAAAAACAAATAATAGTAATGGCACTAATAATGAAGCATATATTGTTTTAATCGCAAAGTCTTTACCGACAAAAACATAAGATATAAATACTAATATTGTATTTATACAAAGTGAAGTTAGTGCAATATTAAAACCTAGTAGCTCATTTAATATCATTGATATACCTGTAACACTCCCAATAATAATATTAGCTGGTATCATAAAGAAATAAACCGCAATTGTTGTTATTACTAAAGCAATTGTGATTAATAAATATTTTGTAATTTTGTTATATAGATTAGTATGTTTCATAATGGACCTCGCTAACACTAATCTATTTTAAATCATTAAGTATCAAAAGTACATATAAAAAAGTGATTTATCAAATGATAAATCACTTTAGATATTATGCTTTTACAGCTAATGCAACACCATTTGGACTTTCTGCATTATTTAAATACTCAGCAATAGCCTGTCTTTGATCAGGTTTTGATGGTTTACAAGCACTAACATTAGTTTCTTCTCCACTTACTAATGCTTCAGCAAGACCACTACAGCCTGGGAAACCACAAGCACCACAGTTATAACCTGGTAGCATTTCAGTTGTTGTAACAATTCTTTCATCTTCTTTTACGTATAAAACAATTGATGCAAGTCCTAAGATTCCACCTAGAATTCCTCCAACTAATAACATCATTAATATAGCTTCTAACATTAGTTATCTACCTCCATAGTATGAACTGGGTTATTACCACAAGTTTTAATTTGGCATCCTTTACATTCAGCCTTTAATTTTTCCATTCCTTCAGGTGCTGGAGTTTTATGATTAAAGTAATATAAAGCTGCATAAATTGCTGCTAAAACACCACCAAATAATACAGCAGTCATCTTAAACTAAACCTCCAAATCCAATAAATGCAAGAGCCATTAAAGCAGCTACTACTAATGATATTGGATTACCTTTAAAGAATTTTGGAACATCAGCATAATCTAAACGTTCTCTAATAGATGAGAAAATATATAATACTAATGTAAATCCAACTGATACACCTAGTGCACTAGTTAGCATTTCAACAAAATTATAGCTAGAAGAAATATTATCTAAAGCTACATATAATACCGCACAGTTAGTAGTAATTAAAGGTAAATAAATACCTAATGACTTATAAAGTGCAGGTGAGAATTTTTTAATAATCATTTCAGTTAACTGTACAAATGATGCAATAATTAAAATGAAAGTAATTAAATCCATATACTCTAATTTTAATGGAACTAAAACATAGTAATATAATGCATATGTAAATACTGAGGCTCCCATAATAACAAATGTTACTGCAAGTCCCATCCCAATAGCAGATGATGCTTTTTTAGATACACCTAAGAAAGGACACATCCCTAAGAATTTTGTAATTACAATATTATTAATTAAAACAGCAGCAAGGAAAATTGATAAAATATCCATTATTTAACCTCCTTTTTTTCTTCACGTTCTTTTAAATAGGCAAATAATGCTGAGAACAATGCAAATGTAATAAATGCACCTGCAGGAGTTGAGAATAATCCAATTTCAAATCCTTCAGGAATTAATCTGATATTAAAGAATACTTGTTCTGGATTTAATGGATTTGACATTGAAATCATACCCGATCCTAATACTTGTCTTGTTACAGATATTAAGATTAAGCTAAATGTATATCCAAGCCCCATTCCTAAACCATCTAATATCGATGGTAATACTGGATTTTTTGAAGCAAAAGCTTCAGCTCTACCAAGGATAATACAGTTAACAACGATTAAAGCAATAAATACCCCTAATGCATCATATAATGCTGGAACATATGCTTGGATTAACATTTCTGCAACTTTAACTAAAGATGCAATTACTACAATATAAACAGGAATACGAATTTCTGTTGGAATATAATTTCTTAATAATGAAATTATTGTATTAGCCATAATTAATACAAAGATTACCGCAAGACCCATCCCAACAGCATTATCTAATGATGTTGAAATTGCAAGAGCCGAACAAATACCTAAGTAAAGAACTAATACTGGATTTTCTTTAATAAAACCACTTTTAAAGTTATTCATTATTGTGCTCCTTCACTAGCTACTAATGCAGCAGTTAAAGCTTCTTTTAATGATCTAACTGTGTTTGATGAACCAGCTACTACATCAACTGACTCAATATCAGCACTTGTAAGACCAATATAGCTTTCTAAATATTCTACTGTGTTTACTTCTGCTACATATTCAGGAGTATCACCAATAGTTTTAAATTCAACACTAGCGATTGAATTATCTTCTTTGTTAACAACAATTGTATATGTGTTATCACCAACGAAGCCATATGTTGTAATTTCATATGTTCTAGTAGTATCATCTTCACTTACAAGACCTGTTTCATCATTTGAAGTATCATTGATACCAATGATAGCAGCTGTAACTGCATCTTTTACAGAATTAGATGATAATGTAGAACCCGATGCTACATCAACTTCATTTAATGTATTAATATTTTTACCAACAAAGTTAGCTAAATATTCTTCATTATTTACAGCTTCAACAAACTCTGGTGTATCTTCTGCTGTTACATAACTTACACTTGCAACTGTATTATCTGTAGTATTAACAACAACTTCAATTACATTGCCTTCATACATACCTTCTACTGTTACATTATATGTTTTTGATGAATCATCTTCAGATGTTAATTCAATATTTGAAACACTACTTGGTACTTCAACTTCTAAATCTTTTAATGCAGCCTTAGCTGAATCAATAACAGTATTAGAAGATAAAGTTGACCCTGATACTACATCGATTGAACCAACTGTTTCGATATCTACACCAACAAATTTACTTAAATATTCTTCATTATTAACAGCTTCAACAAATTCTGGTGTATCTTCAACTTTAGTGTAAGTAATACTAACAATTGTTTTCGTATTAGTATCTACTAATACTTCAAAAGTATTTCCTTCATACATACCTTCAGCCTTAACTGAGTATGTATTAATTCCATCAGTAGATGATACTAATTCGATTTCAGAAACTGATGTTTTTTCAATTTCTTCTTCATTGTTATCATCTGGTGTTTCAACAGTTCCACTAACTCCTGCATTTGTATTATGAATACTTAATGCAGCATCTAAGCCTTTAATAATTGCTGTACTTGATACAGTTGCACCAGTGATTGTATCAAATGTTCCATTAGATGGCTTACCAACAATACTATTAACAAAGTTATCTTTTTCAATAGCATCACCAATACCACTTGTTTCTAGTGAACTTAAGATTGTATATCCTACAATAGAGTTATTAGCATCAACACCAATCATAAAGACGATGTCTCCACCATATCCTCCAACACTCATTTTATATGCATATCCACCATCACTCGTTGAGAAAATTGATTGGACAATACCTGATTCATCTTCAAATTCCACCGGTGAAAAATCAGCACCTGGGAATATAATTTCTAAATTTGCTTTTTCTGCAGCTAATGCATGTTCTTCAATTATTGGAGCGGTAATACCATTAACTAATGCTAATACACCTCCACTAACTCCACTAACAATAGCTAAGAAAATTACTAGTTTTACAATTTTATTTTCTAAAAATTTCTTCATAATTACTCCTATCTATTACTTAGCAACTACAGCTTTGATTGCTGAAACAATACTTTTTGATGTAACTGTAGCAGATGCGACAGTATCAATTTCAACATTTGCATCACTATAATCAACATCAACCAAATGTTTTAAATAATATGGACTTAATGTTAAATCACCAATACCTGGAGTATCTACAAACTCTTTAAAGCTTACAGATTTTACATTTGCTCCATCATATTCAACTAAAATTGTGTTATCTCCTACAAATCCTTTTGTTGTAACAGTATATACATCACCATCTTGTTGCACAATTGTTGCATTATTACTTGAGAAATCATCACTTAATTTTACAACTGGTCCTGTTAGATATTGATTTGGATCTTCTTTTGCAACTAAAGTTGTACCTACTGCATAAGTAATTCCCATACCAATAACAAAAATTGTAACTATTGAAATAATATTTTTTGTATTTCTAAAGATTTGTTGACCTTCTAATAGACGATCGATAACTGGAGTCATCATATTCATTAATAAGATAGAGAATAACACACCTTCTGGTAAGTTACCTTGAATTCTAATTAATAATGTTAAAAACGCTGCACCTAAAGCAAATATAATTCTACCAGCAACAGTAGTTGGATTTGTTACAGGGTCAGTTAACATAAAGAATGCCCCAAACATTGCTCCACCTGTTAATACGTGAAATAATGGATAATAAATACCTAATCCATGATACATACCTATAGCTAATGCGCCTAAGAATATAGTACCTAAGTAAACTAATGGTATTCTAAAGTCAATTGCATTTCTAGCAATTAAATAGATACCAGCAATTAAAATAACTAATCCACTTGTTTCACCAATTGCACCTGGATATAATCCAATAAACATATTTGACATTCCACCAAATAGTTCAATAAATGAATCAAACGTAGTTGCATCAGCAACCCAACCAAGACCAGCCATACTAGATGTAGGTGTTGCACTTGTTACAACATCAACACTAACACTAGCCATAAATGAAGAAGCCATTACAGCTCTACCTACAGCAGCTGGATTAAAGATATTATTACCAAAACCACCAAATACAAGTTTACCAAAAGCAATTGCCATAAATGTACAAATTACTATTGCATAAATACTGATATTAGTTGGTGAGATTAACACTAAAATTAAAGATGGAATCCATGGAAAAGAAGTTGAAATAAAATCACCAATTCTTTTTCTCATAAATCCTGCAAATAAAGCTTCAGTTATAAATGCAGTTAATAATGAAGCAATTGTTAAGTAAACAATGTTCAATACATTGTTCATGCTTACTGTATATGCATAATATAAACTAAATGCATAAACGAATAATAGAGCAATTGTTACATCTAACATTATTCTTTGCGTTTTATCAGCACTACGATAGTTTGGTGCTGGTTTAAATATAAATTTCATCAATAACTACCTACTTCTTTCTTAGAGCCATCATTCTTTTAGCTCTTCTAATGCCTTCAGTAACAGCAATTTTTGAAGGACAGACATAAGTACATAAACCACACTCGATACAGTTATTGTAATTTAACTTTTCAAGTCTTGTTGTATTCTTAGTTCTTTCTGCCTCATTAATATGTAAAGGTTGTAAGCCAACAGGACAATTTTCAAGACATGCTCCACATCTTAAACATCCCATTTCTTTAACTTCTTTATACTTTAAAATTGTTAATGCAGAATCTGCTTGAGCAATAACAACTTTATCAGTAGTCATAGCTTTACCCATCATAGGTCCACCAGCAATTAATTGAATTTCTTCAGCAGTAAATCCACCACATAATTCGATTAATTCACTTGATGGTGTTCCAATAGGACAATGAACATTAGATGGATTTTTAATACCATCACCACTAACTGTAACAACTTTTGCAGTTGTTGGGATACCAGTTAACATAGTTTTTCCAAGATTAATTGCAGTTGTAATGTTACTTACAACAACACCAATTTCAATTGGAATATTTTTATATCTTTTCTTTGTTAATTCATAGATTAATACTCTTTCCCATCCCATAGGGTATGCATCTTGTACTCCTACTATTTTAACTTTTGATTCATCAGCAAATGTTTCATTTAATTTAGCAATTAAACTAGTTTTAGTCTTCTTAATTGCAATGATACATTTTTTTGCTTCGCTTACTTTCAATAGTGCTAATACACCATCTTTTAAAGCATCTGCATATTCTTTTGACCCTACATAATCTACAGTGATATATGGTTCACATTCAACTCCATTAATTACTAATGTATCAATTTTAGTTGAATCTTCATATTTAATATATGTAGGGAATGCTGCTCCACCTTGGCCAACAAAACCTTTTCTTTTTACGAAATCAATAATTTCTTCTTTTGTAGTATCTTTATAATTAATGCCTTCGTATTTTTCTTCTTCATATTTAAAATCGTTTTCAATTACTAAATGATCAGCAATAGTTAAGCTACTATGCATTCTCTTTTCAATCCCTTTAACAACACCTGAACATGAAGCAAAAAACGGAACAAAAAAATGATCTAAACGTTGTGCTACTAACGTTCCAACCTTTACATGATCTCCCTCTTTCACTAATAATTCGGCAGCTTTACCGCCATGTGTTAATGGTATATATATCAATTCTGACTTAAAATAAGATATAGTTTCTTTATGGTCTGTTAATTCTTTATGACCATTAATTCGTTTTTTCATACTTCCAATAAAAAGCGACACAAAAACACCTTCCTTTCAACATTAGTAATTATATCACAAATACATAAAATATATTAATGAAATTAACATTATGTTATAATGTCGAAAGGAGAATACAAATGAAGAAATTATTAATACTAATTTCGCTACTTTTGTGTACGCTTTCTGGCTGTACAAGTAGTGAAAATATGAAAACAAACAAACAGGAAAGATATTCTAGCTCATCTATTACTTCAGGATTTGATACTGTAATGACATTAATCGGTTATGCTGATAGTGAAGAACAGTTCGATCAATACTTTAATTATATGAGTCAAAGATTTTATCAGTTACATCAATACTACGATATTTATAACAACTATGAAGGAATTACAAACATTAAAACAGTTAATGACCATGCAGGTGACTTAGATTATGCAATTGTCGAAAACGGAGAAGTTGTAGGTTCTAAAATTATAGTTCCTGATGAAATAATTGATTTAATAATTCTTGTTAAAGAATATAACGAATTATTAGATGGTAAAGTTGATATTACACAAGGGAATCTTTTAAGCATATGGCATAAATATCGTGATGAAGCATCAATAAATGGAATTGGACCTGTTCCAATACTAGAGGATTTAAATGAAGCCTTCAATGCTGATTCATTCGATAATATTTTTATTAACGAAGAAACAAATGAAGTATTTATCAAAGATCCTAATGTTAGCTTTGATTTAGGTGGGGTTGCAAAAGGTTATTCAGCAGCTTTAGTAAGTGAAGAACTAACTGAAATGGGATTAGAAAATGGAATTGTAAATGCTGGTGGAAATAATATTGCTTTAGGTCAAAAACCTGAAGGTTATTTTGTGACACAACTTGAAAACCCAAATGGTGAAGAGTTAGATTTAGGATTATATATGATGCCTAATCATTCAGTTGTATCGAGTAGTGATCGCTATCGCCGATATATTGATACAAATGGAGATTCACATCATCATTTAATTGATTTTAATACTTTATATCCAGCAAATTATCATCGTCAAGTATCAATTATTACAGCTGATAATGAAATTGCTGATATATTGTCTACTGCATTATTCACAATGTCATTTGAAGAAGGTTATAAGATTTATGAAGAATTTAATAACTTTGAAGCAATTTGGGTGATGGAAACAGAAAATGCCATCGAACATCCCAATGGCATTTATTTAAATGATTTATATATTATATATACTGACGGTCTAAAAGACCAATTAATTTATTTTAATAAATAACCTAATACTAATGATTCTTCTTTTAATACAGAAGAATCATTTTTATTATATGTAGTATTATCACCAAACAACTTGATAAAGCCTAGTTCATCAGCAATAATCAATAAGTTTAAATATTCAGATTTTACTGATATATTGATAATATAAGGAAT
This sequence comes from uncultured Erysipelotrichaceae bacterium, assembly GCA_964371715.1. GTDB lineage: Bacteria > Bacillota_I > Bacilli_A > Erysipelotrichales > Erysipelotrichaceae > CAYJNO01. The sequence goes on from CAYJNO010000011.1 coordinate 18,664, forward strand.
TAATGTACTATCTTCCTTATTAATATCTAAACCATTACGGTCTTTAATACTTTTAATCTCTACGTTTTTAATTAATTCATCGACAATTAAATTATTTTTTTCATTTATAAGGCCAACAAATAAATTCACTTTTTGTCCAGCAACTAAATTATTACTAGCAATTGTTTCATCGTCCAATATAATTGGATAAATACTATAACTATTTTCTAATGTCAAATAGTCAAAATCAATCATATCTTTAGAATCTTCAACATCTACTTTAGAGATAACTTGCCCTTGATATATAACATTGTTATTTTTCACATATTTACCTATTATCTCTAATTCACTTTGATAATAGTTGTCAATTAAATCATTATCTGGTACCTTTATAGCTTTGATCATACTATCATCTATTTGTGTTCTAGCAGATATATCATAATTTGCAATGTAAATAGTTTGATAATTTTTATAGTAGTCTATGCTCCATAAATGTATTGCATATAATCCAATTATAAAAATGATAAATAAACAAAATTTGATAACTTTACTTTTCATATTACACCTCTATAATATTATTAAGTAAAACAAAGAAAAATCCTTAATTTAGTTCGTTGTATGTTTGTATGACTAAGTATGGAAACTTAATTAATTTATTTCCTTCTAATACTTCATTATCCATTCTAATCATTGATACCTGTTGATTTTCATATGTTTTATAAAATAGAATTCTATTTTTTAAATCTAAACAACTTGAATAAAGTGTATAATCGACGGTTAAACTATTTAAGTGTTCAGTATGTACGCTTCCTTTAATCATTTTTACGTTATCTAAAATTTGAAAGTAACCATTAATATCAGCATATTTACTATTATCAAATTTCAAATGAGCTCTAAAAAATGCTGCTCTTATAAATCTTGATGATGAATAAAAATCTCCGGGCATACCAATTAAACCATTTCCTGTTCCATATGCTTTTATATTTATATTATTCCAATTGTTTTGCTTAATATCATTAGCGCTCAAATTTAAATAATTTTTTACATTCTCTAAATGCCATTTAAAATTAGGTGCATTTGATAAAACGCCAAATGGATTATCATAGCAATTAAAGCCGTTTTCATCTTGTTCAATTACGATGCAATCACCTTTTAAATCGCTAATTATAAAATGTAATGTTGGTAGTGCCAATTTATCACTAACAGGTATATTTACTAGATTAATATCATTTATTTTACCCATTACTTCTTTAACTGTCTTAAAATTGTTTAAAATCCAAAGTGTTAAATCATATGGTGCTATATTATCTTTATTCTCTTTTACTTCATTCCAAATTGCATTTGGATAATTTAAGCCTGCAATTGCTAAACCAAATTCATTCATAGCTTCTGCATATAAAGGATGTCCTTCAAATTCAGTACCTATCCCCATAATAGCCTGTTTTATCGTTACTACACTTCCATCAACTTTATTAGTATATTGATAATTTCTAGGAACTATTATTGGTGATTGATTGAAATTATATGGAATATCCATATTTCTTCCAAATAAAAAAGTATCATTATTTTTAATATATAAAGCTGTGCACATATTAGTACCTCCTCCTTATTATTATAAATAATAATACTTTATTGTAAATTAATATTACTTAATAGATATTGTTTTTCTACTTTTGTTCTTTAACTTTTTAAAATTGTACATTCTTTCATCTGCTAATGATATTAATTTATCATATGTTAGATTTTCATGATGATTTTTAAACACTAAACCATAACTTATACTTGATTCATATTTTAACTGTTTGTTACTTAATTTATTTATTGTGTTATAACATTTAACAATATTAGCTGTTACTAAATTTTCTGAAGAATATTGACCTACGACAACTATTTCATCACCACCATACCTTCCAACGGATGCATCATTAAAATAATTATTAATGATTTCTGATGTCATTTTAATATAACGGTCACCTTCTTCATGACCAAATACGTCATTTACAAATTTTAATCCATCTAAATCAATAAAGATTACATAAAAATCAACATTTAAAGTCATATACTCTCTAATTTTCTCATCAATAAAATCTCGAGTATATAAGTTAGTTAAAACATCAGTTATTGATTCTTCTTTTAGTTTTTCAATATGTTCTTTATCAGCTTCTAAAGTTTTTTTAATTTTATGATAAGTATCAGTATTTATTCTTAAATCTGCAATGTTATATGCATAAAGAATAAAGATAAAAAATAAGACAATACTCATTGTACCTGTTAGCAAATAGTGATATATAAAATTACTATCAATAACATTTGAATACATTACTAAACCAAAAATTATTAAACTTATGTATATTACTGCAAATACTATTGTGATAAAAGTAATATTCTTTTCTTCTGATAAAATTGTATCCAAATAAACTCTTTCAATTCTTTTACGAGCAAACTCTATTGTACTTATTGAAACAGCAGAAGATATAGCTAAAATAAAAAATCTCGTATTCACATCAGAAACTATTTCACGCATTGATTCATTATAGATTAATGCTAAAATAGCAATTATAATAAATCTTTTAGCAAATAAATTTAGTGCAAATGTTACTGCAATAAATATACTATGTAAGAAATTCAATTTAAAGAATATCATACATTGGATAAATAATAAGATAAAATAACCAATCATGGCAAATGCTTCAGTATATTGGTAAAAATATAAAATATAAATTAGCCAAAATGAGAAGTTTATCATTGCTGTTACTAGCATAAAATTCATATAGTCTTTATTATAGTTAAAGATATAAGCAGCATATGAAAAGTATGTATTATGATAGATGGAAAACGCAATAATTAAAATTAAAATCGTCGTCATTAATTACCTCCTTCTCTATCTTCATAGAATTTTTGTTTGTTTATTCTCATTAGTTTATCAGCTTCAGTCATAATATAACTAACACCCAATTCTTTAGCTTCTTTCGTAATATATAAACCACCAATACTAGCTGAAACTAAAAAGTCATGTTTAATATTTTCATATTCTATATTTTCATTTATACGACTTACTATAACATCTAAGTTTGGATCAACAGTATCAATTAATATCGCAATAAATTCATCGCCACCAAGTCTTCCAATTACATCTTCATCCCTTAGTGCATTTTCTAAAGCCTTTGCAATTGCAATAATTAGAATATCTCCATTATCATGACCTAAGGTATCATTAATATATTTTAAACCGTTTATATCTATAAAAAGTACACTAAATTCACTTTTTTTATCATGACAAAGTTGTTCTAAATAGTTAGTTATATATTTACGATTATATACACCCGTTAAATCATCTTTACTTATCTTACGAGCTAAATCTTGTTTAATTTGTAAGATATCATCTCTTTCTTTAATTGCATTATCTGAATATCTTTTAAACATTGCAGCATCAAGTAAATTCATAGAATAAACGAAAATAAAAAAGAAAATCGATATTATTGAAATAGTAGTCACAATAGCAATAATAAAATGTTCACGTGTAAGTACATCAGTGACAATTAAGGAGATATTCAAAGATAAGTACATCAAAATAATCATTGTACAAACCAACAATAATACTGAATATTTACTTCTCATTGTTATTCTTCTTATTGATTTAAAATCAATTGCTTTGCGCACTAATGATAAAACAAGATACGAAATCAAACTTGTTATCATTAACGTTAATATTGAATAGCTATAATTATCACCATCAACTACCTCAATAGGTGTTATTTCATAGAAAAAAGATAAACCTAAAATTACTGGTAAAGTAATTACTCCAATATTAATTCCAAAAATTGTTGCGCCACATAATGATTGAATATAATCTGAATGTGAAATTAATTTAAACTCTAAAAATAAAACTAAAGTAATAAATGGGAAAAACAAGTAAAATGGAATCCCAAGCAAATTATATGCAATAAAGATAATAGAGTTAATAACAGAGATCAAAGCAAAAATAAATTTATTAGTAATCGAATCAATAAGTATATTAGACGCATATTCAAAAATAACTGTTTGATACCAACAAAAAATTGTTAATCCAACTATATAAAAAAGTGTATCATTAATAAATCCCATTTAAATTCTCCAATCTATTTAATAATAATATATTTTGTATATTTTTTCAAGGTAAGATACTAATATGTGTATATTTAAAAAGGAAACTTATATTCTAAGTTTCCTTTTTTATTATTGTTCAATACACTCTTCAATTTTATTCCAAATATCATCATGTCCATATCTAGTAAATGATGAAAACATCACTATAGAACTAACTTTTAAATTTAAAGTTTCAGCTATTTGTTTTTTTAATTTAACTAATTGACTATTTTTACATTTATCATGTTTTGTAGCAACAACAATTACTTTAATATGATTTTCTTTAGCATATTCAATCATAGTAATATCATCAACTGTTGGTTTATGTCTTAAATCTACAATTAAAATTAAAGCTTTTAGATTATTTCGATGTGTAAAGTATTCTTCCATCATTTTACCAAAATTAACCAATGTAGAATGTGACCTAGAAGCATAACCATAACCTGGAACATCGACTAACATTAATCTATTATCAACATCAAAGAAATTTAGTAGTTGAGTTTTACCTGGACGCTTTCCTACAAACGCCATATTTTTACGGTTTACTAATGTATTAATAAACGAACTTTTGCCTACATTACTTCTTCCTGCTAAACAAAATTCTGGCAAATCAGTTTCGGGCCAATTACTTTTATCTTGTGAGCTATTAATAAAGTTTACATCATAAAACTTCATACTATACTAACGCCTTAGCTAATACTTCATTAACTGATGAGACAGGAATAAATTCAATTGATTCTTTAACAATTGATGGTACATCATCTAAGTCTTTTACATTACCTTTTGGGAAGATAATTGTTTTAATTCCAGAACGATGAGCGGCAAGAGATTTTTCTTTTAATCCACCAATTGGTAATACATTACCTCTCAATGTAACCTCACCTGTCATTGCAACATCTTTATTTACTTTAGTATCAGTAATAGCTGATACTAAAGCCGTAGTTAAAGTGATTCCTGCGCTTGGTCCATCTTTTGGAATTGCACCTTCTGGAACATGAATATGAATATCATTTTTTGCAAAGAATTCCATATTAATCTTTAATTTTTGAGCATTTGATTTAATATAATCTAATGCAATTTCTGTTGACTCTTTCATTACGTCCCCAAGTTGACCTGTAACAATTAATTTCCCTTTTCCTTCAAAGAAAGTTACTTCAACCGGTAATACATCACCACCATATGAAGTGTAAGCAAGCCCTGTTACAACACCAACTTGGTCTTTTTTCTCTTTGCTTCCAAAGTCAAATATTTCTTTTCCTAACCATTCATTAATTAGTTTTTTTGTTACTTTAACTGATTTAACTTTTTCTCTTAAGATAACTAAAGCAGTTTTTCTTGTTAAAGTACCCATAATACGTTCTAATTGTCTTACACCTGACTCTTTAGTATAGTGTCTGATTATATAACTAATTTCAGCATCACCAAGTTTAAATTGCGCTGGTTTTAAACCAGTATTCAATACTTGTTTAGTAATTAAATGATTTTTAGCAATATGTAATTTTTCAACTTCAGTATATGAAGATAAGCTAATTACTTCTAGACGATCTTTTAATGCTGGTGGAATATTTTCAATATAATTTGCTGTTGCAATAAACATAACTTTAGATAAGTTATATGGTTCTTCTAAGTAATGATCTGAGAAGAATTCATTTTGCTCAGGATCTAATACCTCAAGCATTGCGCTACTTGGATCACCTTTATAGTCGCTAGCCATTTTATCAATTTCATCAATTAAGAATACTGGATTTACTACACCAGCTTTTTTCATTCCTTGAATGATTCTACCAGGCATTGATCCTAAATATGTACGGCGATGTCCTCTTATTTCAGATTCATCTTTAACACCACCAAGTGACGCTTTGACAAATTTACGATCTAATGCTTTTGCAATTGATTTTGCAAGTGATGTTTTACCAACACCTGGAGGACCAACTAAACAAATAATTGGGCTTTTTAAAGAGTTTGTCATTTGTTTTACTGCTAAGTATTCCAAGATACGCTCTTTTACTTTTTCTAATCCATAGTGATCACCATCTAAAATATCAGCTGCTAGATCTAAATCATTATTATCATCTGATTCTTGATACCAAGGTGTTTTTAATAACCAGTCAATATAAGTTCTAATTACACCAGATTCTCCACTACCAGTTGGTAACATTTCAAGTCTAGCTAATTCTTCTAATGCTTTATTTTTTATATTTTCTGGATATGGATTTGAGAAGATTGTATTTCTAATTTCTTCAGCATCATCACTAACATTAGATACATCCCCTAATTCTTCTTTTATTATTCTTAATTTTTCACGTAAATAATATTCTTTTTGATTATCTTCACTACGCTCTTTTATTTTGCGATTTAATTCAATTTCAATATCTCTTCTTAGTTTCTCACCTTCTATATAGCTTAAAACTAACATTAATCGATCATTGACATTAGCAGTTTCTAATATTTTCTGTCTTGATAAATATGACAGATTAAAATATTGACCAAAACTATCAGTAAATTGACCAGCAGTAGTTCCTTTTTCAAGTTGATTAGTAATTTCTTGAGGAATTGGAACACTTTGTTTTAATTGCGCAAGTTCTCTAGTTAATTTTTCAATCAATAAAGATTCTTCTGTAATATCACCTGCTACATCACTAACCCATTCAATTTTAGCAAACATTACATTGTCATGCATTGTATATTCTAAAACTTTAGCTCTTTCAAGACCTAATAATGTTAATCTAGTATGTTCTGCTCCTTTACGAATATTTGTAATTTGAGCAAAAGTACCAAAATTAAATAAATCATCAAAAGTTGGTACTCCAACTTCAATTTCCTTTTGTGTTACAACAAAGATATGTGCATCATATAATTCTCTTGATTGAGCGATTGCCTTTAATGACATTTCTCTAGCTACATCTATTGTTGACTCATTATTTGGGAAACAAACAAACCCTCTAGTACATATAACAGGTACTTCAAGCGTATATAATTGTTCTTTCATAATATACCTCCTTTATTTACGGAAAAAGACGCATAGCGTCTTTTATTTTCCTTTTACGATATCAAGTGCTTTTTCCATTTTTAAGTTTTGTGCTAAAACTTCAACTTGAATTAACTCTTTAACTTTATCTACTTCCATACCATACATTTCAGCTATTTTAGTATATTCTTCATTGATTTTTTCTTCTTCAACTTGAATATCTTCTGCTTTAACGATAGCTTCTAAAGTTAATCTTAATTTTATTCTCTTTTCAGCATCAACAGTGAATTGTTCTTTCATTGTTTCTGCAGTTTGACCTGTCATTTGCATGAATTGTTCTAAAGAGAACCCTTGTTGTTGTAGACGCATTCCATAATCTTTTAACATTTCTTCTTTTTCTTCTTCAATCATTGCATCTGGTAATTCAACAGTTACATTTTCCATTAACTCATCTAATACTTTATTAGTAGCATCATTTTCTGCTTCTGCAGTTTTAGAATCAGTCATGTTTTTAGTAATAGCTGCTTTTAATTCTTCAACAGTTTTTACTTCTGGCATATTTACTTCAGCAACAAATTCTTCATTTAACTCAGGTAATTTGTTTACTTTAATTTCATTTACTTTAACTTTGAAAACAACAGCTTGTCCTTTTAAGTTTTCAGCATGGTACTCTTCAGGGAAAGTTACGTTGACTTCAACTTCAGCGCCTTCTTTTGCACCAATTAATTGTTCCTCAAATCCTGGGATAAATTGGTTAGATCCAATTACTAAAGGATGGTTTTCACCTTTTCCACCTTCAAATGCTTCTTCATTTAAGAAACCTTCAAAGTCGATAATAGCTGTATCTCCGTTTTCAACTTCTCCACCTTCTTTTACTTCAAGTTCAGCGAATCTTTCTTGTAATCTAGCGATTTCAGCATTTACTTCTTCTTCAGTTACTTCTACAGCACTAACTTCATAAGTTAACCCTTTGTAGTTTCCTAATGTAACTTCAGGTTTTACAGTACATACAAAAGTTAATGTAACTTTTTCTTCTGTAATTTCATCTAATTTTAATTCAGGTCTAGCTACTAAAGTTATATTATGTTCTTCAACGCCTGTAATTAATGCTTCTTGAGCTATAAAATCAACAGCTTCAATTAAAATTTGATTTTTATTAATTTGTTTTTCAACCATTGATTTAGGAGCTTGTCCTTTTCTAAATCCTTTGATTTCAACATTTTTAGCTAATTTATCAAAAGCTTTTTCTTGTGCGCTTGTCCAAGTAGCACCTTCTATTGTAACAGTTAATTCACCTTGTGATTTTTCTTTTAGTGTCCAATTTGACATGATTTCCTCCTCGTATTAATAAATAATAGCTATATAATTATACCAAACTATAGGAATAATACAACATTTAAACTGTTAAAATATATATATTTCAGTTTATATTCACAATTGTCTTCAATTATATATCAGCTACTCTATTTTATTGTTCATTTTCAATATTTAATTTAATTAAATACCTTAAATCAATACTGTGCTTATTTTGATATTTTAATTTTAAATTTTCATCAAATAATCCATAGATATAATAGATGATACTATGTATTAGATATTCAATTTCTAATTCATCAAAATGCATTGGTAAGTTTAGATAAAACTCTTCAACAAGTATTTTTTTACTCATTTCATACATTGAAGGATTATCATTCTCCATTTCATCACTTAATAGTTGATGAGCTAGTTTGAAGCTATCTAGATCTTCAAATGGTTCTATATATCTTGGATTAAAGGTAATTGTTTGACCATTTAACGTATACTCAAACTCATCATTAATTTCTTGTCTTATCAACTCATCAATTATTATTGCACTACAATGTTTATTTAATGACTTGCTTAAATACTTTTTTATTTCACTAATATAATTACGAAGGTTTTGATCTTTCAAATTATATACTGCCAAATATTGACTAAAATCATCTAAAAATAAATACTCCCTTATTTCTTCATCACTTAATTTCCTTAAACTTTCATTTCCTTTTTGACTAATCTTTATCTCACAGTTTAAGGCTTCTAAAGTTTCTAAAACATCGGATGGAATATATGGCATCCTTAGTTCTTCTTCTATTAATGATTTGGCTAAATCATAGTTTTTTTCATCAATTAATTCTTCTATTCTTTTAATTGTTTCTTGATAATAATTCATCTAAATTCCTCATTTTTTTCATACAAATAACTATTTTTAATCTTACCAATTCTTTTAACTATCTTAATATCATTTAATACATTAAGCATAACAGTAGCCAACTTATTTGGTATTTGATATTTGTTAGCTAAATCCGTAGATGTAAATGCTTCATTGAAGTCTATAATATTTAAATAATAGCCTGGATATTCTATTGTGACTTCATCAAACAAATCAATTGGATACTCATTTAACTTAGCAAATTTTTTTCGCCACTTAATTACTTTTAATAAACGTCGATATTCAACAGTTTCTAAGGTTAAAATTTTAAGTTTTAGTTTTCTGTTAACTAGATACGGTTTTATACGATATAATTCTTTAAAAATTTCAAATTCATGTCGTTTAATTGGTGATTTTCGCTGTCTTAATAGTTTCTCATCTGCATCATATAGTATAATTGTTTTTTTTATTATTAATGGATAAACAATGGTTGTAGGATAGTGTTCTAAGAACACTTTTAACTTACTATTCATCTTATTAAATTGTTTTGTTTGGATCTCAATTATTTGTTCACCATCAAAAATATCAGCATACATTTTAAATAATTGAACTTCTTGATGTTCAATTGATTTTGAATAATAATTTTTTAATACTTTATGTATTTCTTTTTCTGTTAAAACACCTATCTTTTTATCATTTACATTAATATCATCAAAACTATCTATAATCTTTTTGAATTTTATTTTGTCAATCATATATATCACCTATTTAATTATGTCATAAAACTTGGAAAATAGATAATAATTAGAAATTTGAAGTTAAAGTAAAAATAAAATGATCACCATTTGCAATTTCAAGTTCACTTGCACCTAGGCAATATCCTGCCTCTTGACATGATGAATTATTTTCAGATTCATATAACCACCATGGTCCTTTATCCCAATCTCCACTTACATCATTCATTCCTAAAATTGTCATCCCGTATTGACCTTTTTCATGTTGAACACTAAATGCAGTTTGTGTAATTAAAAATTCTTCTAATGTTGTAACTTCTATATCCACACTAACTTCACCGTCAAATAAAATAACTTCTTCATCTTCTATTGATTGATCTATAATTGTAATTTTTAAAGTTGTTGTCTTTACTTCACTTTTAGTTTCACTAGTAGTTTCTTCATTTACTTGTTCATTTGAACAACCTACTAAAGTTAATACTAATGTTAATGCAAATAAATATTTAAATAATTTTTTCATGTTTTTTTTCCTTCTATCTTCTTTAATGTTTTATATAATGGTTTATATAAGAATAAAGTAATAATACCTGTAATTGAAGCCTGGATGATTGATGTTTTTAAACCAATTAAAATATAGATATAAGTTATATTTTTAGCCACTAACATATATGGTAACTGTACTAATTGACCAGTCATAAATGAAAAGAAAAAGGCTATAAAAGCTATAAAATATATGTTATTTCTTAATTTTTTATTTTTAATAAAACTTGTAATCAAGCTATATGTTGGATAAATTAATAAATACATAATTGACCAACTTGTAAGTCCTTGTTTTAGCAAGATATTTAATACACCAAAGACTATTGAACCATAAACACTTTGTTTTCTTGGAAATACTAAAGCAATCAATACTGTTGTAATGGTAATCATCTCTAAATATAAAATATCTGAAAATAAATAAAATACTAGAAATTGTAAACAACCAAACAATGAAGTTTTTGTTAAGTCTTTAACCTTCATAACTTTTTGATATAAATATTTCTTCTTTATATCCCTCTATATTATTTTCATAAACTGCCATTAAAAACAAAACATTAGCTAGTAAATTAAAAAATTTAATAATATTTTCTTCAAATATCTTTTCTTTTAATTCGATGCGATGTGCTAATCTAGCACAGATTTTAGCACTAGCTCTTAATTTATGTAAATGACATGCACCTAAACAACCTTTTGGTAGATAAAAATTTGTAATCTTACCATTTAATTCATTGTATTTGTCATAAATATTACTTAACCACAATAAATCATCATCACTTATCGCATTTTTCCCTCTTAATGACCCATTTGCATGATAAACTAAATAAACTAATCTATCTAGTTCACTAATATGCTTTACATAATGAATTGCCAAAGCAATGTCACTACTTAAAAGATCAGTTAATATTTCAAAGTCACATAAGTTTGATTCTTCTTTAAGAAAACTATACGCCAAATAACGATAATCCATATTTACCTCCAAAAAAAAGACCTCTTTGGGTCTTTAAAAGTTTAAAAAAACTCCAAAACCTTCACCCAGAAGAATTGGTATTAATACTTTAGGCAGGTCTCCCGACTCAATTTCACCCTACTATCTATCTTCCCATGTAATCACAGTGATTAATTAGATTTCGTCCATTTTACGGTTACTGGGGTAGTTAAAGCTTTTAACTTTATTCCCTATTATTCTTTTACTTAAGAACCTAAAATATATAAATACTAATTAACTATAGTTAAATTAGCTATACAAGTCAATTATTATTTTCATTCGTATCATATTTCTCTATTAAACTTTTTAACAATTCCAATGATTTTTTGTCTAATACAATTCTAGATGTTAAATTTTGACGATAGTTTTTATCTTCAAAAAACATAAAATCTCCATCTTCATCACGATAATAATACACAGATCCATGTGCAATAGCATTCCTTAAATGCCTTAATAATGACTCCAAAAACGATTCATATACCCCATCATTTTGTGTAATCGTTAAGATGAAACGATTACATTTAATGCAGATATTATCTCCAAATAAACCCATCTTTTGATAACTTGCTGTGGAATAATGCTTCATAATCATTATCGGTTTTATGTTAGCTGCCTTAATAAATTCATCAAATAATTTAATATCATTAAAATCTATCTCTTCTGAATGTATTGAGGTGATACTAGGTGCTAAATATAAAAAATAGTTTAATACATCATCAATTACTAATCCATCTTCAAATGGTACTATTTGTAAGTCATTAATATTTTTTAAATTGTGTTTACAACTAAATTGATTTTTTTTCATATTATTTCCTTTTTTAATATTATAACATCATTTATTAATTAAAAAAAACTCTTAACATAAAGTTAAGAGTAATTATATTATTCAGCAGCTTCTGCTACTTTTTTAGTTGTTTTACGAACTTTTTTTACTGGAGCTTCTTCAGTAGTTTCAGCTGTTTCAACTACTTTTTTAGTAGTTTTACGAACTTTTTTTACTGGAGCTTCTTCAGCAACAACTTCAGTTTTAACTGCTGTTGGATTAGCAATAGCAGCTTTAGCTGTTTCAACGATAGTTTTGAATGTTTCAGCATCTCTAATAGCGATTTCTGATAACATTTTTCTGTTGATTGTAATGTTAGCTAATTTTAATCCATTCATTAATTTTGAATAGCTAATATCGTGCATTCTTGCAGCAGCGTTAATTCTAGCAATCCATAATTTACGCATTTCTCTTTTTAATTTTTTACGATCGATATATGCATATCTTAATGATCTCATTACTTGCTCATTAGCTGTTCTGTATAATAAGTGTTTTGAACCAAAATAACCTTTGGCAAGTTTTAATATTTTTTTACGTCTGTTACGCGTTGGCGTTGATCCTTTTACTCTTGGCATACTGTATATTTCCTCCTAATTAACCTTGTAATAACTCTTTGATACGTTTGTAATCACTCTTAGAAACCATTCCTGCTTTTCTAAGTTTTACTTTTTGCTTATGTGTTTTGTTAGCAGCGAAATGTGATGTATAAGCATGTCCTCTTTTTAATTTCCCTGTTCCTGTAACTTTAACTCTTTTTGCTAAAGTCTTTTTTGTTTTCATTTTTGGCATAATTTAAAATCCTCTCTATTTCTTTTTAGGAGCTAATACAACTGACATTGTATTTCCTTCTAATAATGGTCTCTTTTCAACATTTGAGACTTCTTTTAACTCTTCAATAAAACTATTCATTACTTTTTTTCCAACTTCAAGTCTTGTGATAAGTCTTCCTCTAAATCGCATATCAGCTTTTACTTTCATACCAGCTTCAAGCCATTTAGCACATTGATTTACTTTAGTATCAAAGTCACCTTTATCAATTACTGGTGATAATCTAATTGCTTTAAGTTCAGTTGTATGTTGGTTTCTTTTAGCTTCTTTTGCTTTCTTTTGTGATTCGAAACGATGTTTTCCATAGTCTAGAATTTTGCACACAGCAGGATTTGCATTTGGAGCAACACATAACAAATCAAGATTTAGGTCATAAGCTTTTGCTAATGCATCTCTTTTTGACATTACACCTAATTGTTCTCCGTCAGCTCCAATAACTAAGACTTCTTTAAAGTAAATTCCTTCATTTACTAAATCTTCATTTTGATTTCTTTTTGTGATAATAACACCTCCCAATGTAATTTATAAAAAAGCGAGATATTTTTATCTCGCTTTACACATAAAATTAATAGTTTAACTTTCAGCGCAAACCCAAATCCTAAGGATATCAGGTGAGAAAACGAGATTTCTTCTTTCTGTAGCTTTTGTACTAAATTAGTTTATCAAATGTTAATTATTCTGTCAACACTTTATTATCTTTTTAAGTGATTTTATTTTCTTTGTAATTTTCAATATAGTTTGTAGTTACCTATCCTATTGCAAAATTAAATTCAGCTAAATTGTATCTCCATAACATTATATTATCTTTTTTTATGGTATATATCATGTATAGATGTAATTCATTTATTAGATTGAGGTGATTATTATGAAAAACCATCTTCTAACTTTAAATTTTAAAGATTATCTATTACTACAAGAAGATATTTCTAAACAAATCTTGAATAAAATATGTTTAATAGAAATATCTAATGCTGATTTATTGATAAGCTATTATGGATCTAGCACTTATTATAATGTTTATCAAAAAATATATGATTATATTTCCATAAAGATACAAGAAAATCCTTCTTTTAAGCTGAAAATATATAATTTCACATATAAAGACTTTGTAATAGGTGCTAATGATTGTATTTGTGATTATAAATTTGAATCATTCATCAAAGAAATCATTACGATGATTAAAAAGGAAAATTTTAATTTGAATAAGTTTGATTGTGAATATAAATATGCATTAGTTTTTAATGGTAATGATTTACTTAAACGAGCTAAAGGTGCAATTTATAATAATATTAGTAATACTCAAAACTACATCATTGTAAAAGATGATCATACAACAATTGATTCTAAAATTACTAATGAACATGTAATAAGTGATTTAATGAATTATGCAATTAATAATGATTCTGTAATTCCTTATTACCAAGGTATCTATAATAATTCTTTAAATAGAATAGATAAATATGAAACTTTAATAAGAATTAAAGATCATCATAAAAGAGTTCACAAACCATCAACGTTTTTGGATATTGCAAAAAAATATAATCATTATAATAAATTAAGTAAAATCATTATATCTAAAGTATTAGAGGATTTTGAAAATAAAAACATTGATATAAGTATAAATCTATCTTTAACTGATATCAATGATTTAAAATTTAAGGCGTGGTTTTTAAATAAATTAGATCATTATAAAAATACTAATCATTTAATTATTGAATTTGTTGATTCTCAAGATTATTTATTAAACGAAAATTTAAAACATTTTATTTATAAACTTAAAACTAAGGGTTGTAAGATTGCCATAGATAATTTTGGTATTGGATTGTCATCACTAAAGTCTATTATAGCTTTATCACCAGATATTATAAAAATAGATGGTTCAATAATTGTTAATTCATTGAATAATGAAGAAATAAGTGGAACTTTAAAGTTGATACTGGCTATAGCTAGTATAATCAACGCAGATATAGTTGCTGAGCATGTAGAAAACTTAAACTTACAAGAATTAGTATTACAACATAAAATTAAATACTCTCAAGGATTCTATTTTTCAACACCATCAGAATTAAGTAAATTGAACATTTAATAATTTTAAAATATTTTAAAAAAACTATTTACAGCAGTCTAATATAATGTTATAGTAAAACAGTAATGATTATCATTATTGTTTTGGAGGTAAAATGGAACAAGTAAGAAAAAATAGTAAAAAGCGTGAAGCTATATTAAAGACTATCCAAAATACTGAAACACATCCTACAGCAGAATGGATATATAATCAGTTAAAACCTGAAATTAAAGATTTAAGTTTAGGTACTGTTTATCGAAATCTAGCTCTCTTTGTTGAAAATGGCGATATCGTTAAAGTTACATCTGTCGATAACCAAGAACGTTATGATGCCAAATTAACAGAACATTCACATTTTATTTGTGAAAATTGTGGTTGTGTGATTGATATTGACACCCCTATTGATGATGAAAATCTAATTACTAATTTAAATCTGAAACATGGATTTAGTGCTCATAAATTTAAATTAAATGTTTATGGACAATGTAATGATTGTGTTTCAAAACAACTAAACTAAAAGGAGAATAAAAAATGTCTAAGAAATTTGTATGTACAGTATGTGGATACGTTCACGAAGGTGAAATGGCACCAGAAAGCTGCCCACTTTGTAAAGTAGGAGCTGATAAATTTATGGAACAAGCAGCAGGAGAAAAAGTTTGGGCTGCTGAACATGTTATCGGAATTGCACAAGGTGCAAGAGAAGATATCATCGCTGATTTAAGAGCTAACTTTGAAGGTGAGTGTACTGAAGTTGGTATGTACTTAGCTATGTCAAGAGTTGCTCATAGAGAAGGTTACCCAGAAATCGGTTTATACTGGGAAAAAGCTGCTTTAGAAGAAGCAGAACATGCAGCTAAATTCGCTGAATTATTAGGTGAATGTGTAACAAGTTCAACTAAGAAAAACTTAGAATTAAGAATCGAAGCTGAATTTGGAGCTACATCTGGTAAATTTGATTTAGCTAAAAGAGCTAAAGAATTAAACTTAGATGCAATTCATGATACAGTTCATGAAATGGCAAAAGACGAAGCAAGACACGGTAAAGCATTCGAAGGTTTATTAGAAAGATATTTCTCAAACAAATAAATAATTAAAAAGCTAATAATGAAGTGAACCACTTTATTATTAGCCTTTTTTTACGTATAGCGACGATATTTGATAATCAAACGATCTTTCTTTGTACTTTTACTAATTCCATCATAGATAAACCTACCATAACCTCTTAAAGATATAATATCTCCTACTTTTACATTATAAGTTAGCTTATCATTAATGATTTGATTAATTTTTATATTTTGTTTTTTTATATGTTCTTGTGCAATTTTGCGTGAAGTATGCATAATACCAGCAGCAATGCTATCTAACCTTTCACTAGACACATTAGTTTCTAACTCCTCAAATTGTTGTTCATGACTATAATTTACATCACTCACTTCAAATTTCAAATTTAGTTTATTTATTCTTGTTAAATTCTCTCTAATATCTTTGACTAAATGCTTCATAACATAGATACATATCATATTATCTAAAATTAATATATCTCCAATTACTTCTTTTTGAAGATTTAATTTCATTAAGGCTCCATAAACATCTTGATGTCTAAGGTCTATAAAATTATTTTTATAGTGTGAAACCATACATGCAATATTATTATTAACATCACCATTAAAGCCAATTAGTTTTTTTGTTGCATTTAAAGGTATTGTTGAGCTAATACAAACATTTTTAAAATACTTAATAGCCAATGCATATTCCATTTCATTTAAAAATGTAGTTGTAATAAGTCGATTACTTTTTTGTGCTTGTTTTTTTAGATCATCTAATCTTTCATATAATTCGTACATAAATTTATACTAACATAATTTAGATTTAAACTAAAATATTATTTTACTAAATCTAAATATTCACCATAACCTTCAACTTCCATTTCATCTAATGGTATAAAGCGTAATGCAGCACTGTTAATACAATAACGTAAGCCACCACTTATTATAGGACCATCTTCAAAAACATGTCCTAAATGAATATCACTATTATTAGTTCTAATTTCTTCTCTAACCATACCATGAGAAACATCTAGTTTATTCATCAAAAGACGATCATCTATTGGTTTAGAAAACGATGGCCATCCACAACCTGATTGGAATTTATCTTTAGAACTAAATAATGGTTGTTTAGTTAATATATCAATATAAATTCCCTTTTCCTCAGTATTATGATATTCATTAGTAAAAGGTGCTTCTGTTTTATTATCAAATATAACTCCTCTTTGTATACTTGTTAAGTCACGATAATCATTTTTATATTTAATTTCAAAATCATTACTATTTAATAAATACACTTTATCTTTTATTTCAAATATACTTTCATATACATCAATTACTCTTGTAATATTTGAACTATTAATACCAATATATGCAATACCTCTAATGAAACCAAATTCAATATCACTAATCACAATGTTATCTTTTAAATATTTAAAATATTCCTCTTCACTTGCTTTAATATATAACTTCATAAAACCACTCCTATTTAGCCTTATTTTAACCTAATCTTAAAAAATATTGTAATATAATGACTTGATATAGTATAATGAATTTTCGAGGTAGAAAATATGAATTTTATTAATGTTATTTTAATTGCAATTGGATTAAGTATAGATGCATGTACAGTCTGTACTTGTAACACACTAGTGTATAAACCTAGTAAATATTTTGGATTAAAACTAGCACTAAGCTTTGGATTTTTTCAATTTATAATGCCTTTAATTGGTTATTATTTAATCAATTTAATTCCATTTGACATAATGGAATACACAAATATCATCGCTTTTATTACACTTGTATTAATATCTATTAAAATGTTATATGATACGATTAATAGTAGTGATAGTGAAGATTGTAGCTTTTCAAACATTAGCATAACTACAAATATTATTATTATTCAAGCAATATCAACAAGTATTGATGCCTTAAGTGTTGGAATAACATATAATTATTTAAATAGTGAGACAATAATCTATATTTCATTATTTATAGGTATAATTACATTTGTTTTAAGTTTACTTGCTGTAAAGTTAGGAAAAATAATTGGAACAAAACTTAATAAACAAGCTGGTTATTTTGGTTCATTTATTCTACTTATGATTGCTGTCAAAATATTATTTGGTCTATAAAAAAAGTGATAAATCACTTATCACTTATGTATTAGTTAATAGAGATACAAGTCTTGTATCTCTTTTTATATCTTCTTTTTGACAAATATTTATAAAATTTCTTTTATCTCCAATAATAATCAACGATTTTTTTGCTCTTGTAATTGCGGTATAAATCAATTTTTTTGATATAAAATGATTTGCTTGATCATTTAAAACTAAGATAACAATTGGATATTCACTACCCTGAGATTTATGAATCGACATACAATATGCATGGGTAATCCTATCAAACGTTTCATTAGTATACTCAACATAGTTTCCATCAAAGTTAATTACAAATCGTAATTTATTATCATGCGCTTCACTTGGTAAGATAATTTCTTCTAATATTCCAATATCACCATTATAAACATCATCATCTGGCTGATTTTTAAGTTGTAAAATACGATCATTTTCTTTAAATGTAAACATCCCTACTTTTGCTTCTTTTTTTGTTGGCTCACTTTTATTAAATTCCTTTTGAAGTGTATTATTTAAATTATCAATTCCAAGTGTACCACGATAAATAGGACTTAATACTTGTATATCATTGAAAGTATACCCTTTATCTAATGCTAACTTAATAATATTTTTTATTTGCTCTAAAGCATCATGTTGATTAAAATTATAAAACCTAACATCATTATATTCTTCATCAAATAACTCTAATTTTTTATTTACTTTACCAGCAAGATTAATAATATCACTACCCTCTTTTTGACGATAAACATTATCTAATATTGTTGTATTAAAACAATTAGAAGCAATTAAATCATCCAAGATTTGTCCAGGAGCAACCGATGGTAATTGATCTTTATCACCTAATATACATATTTTCTTAACTTTGTGTGAAGCCTTTAATAAGTTATAAAATAAATATGAATCAATCATCGATCCTTCATCTATTATAAGTACATCAAAATCTATTGGGTCATCTTCACCTTTAGTAAATTTATTATTTTCCATATTATACATCAACAAGGAATGTATCGTTGTAGCATTAACTTCACATAATTCCTTTAATCTTTTACTAGCTCTTCCAGTTGGTGCTATGCATGTAATACTATTATTTGGGTAAATTTCTTTAAATATATCTACCATCGCTTTTACTACAGTTGTTTTACCAGTTCCAGGACCTCCTGTTATTATTGAAAAATCACTGGTAAAGAAATTAGTAATAGCTACTTTTTGTAATTCACTATATTCTATATTTAACTTTACTTGCTGTACATTTAAATAATGTGTTATCAAATCATTATTAACAGGTTCAAGTTTTGAAACAGGAAAGTTTAATAAATAATTTGCACTATAGTATTCCGATGTAAATTGTGTATGATGATAAACATCATCTGAAACTTTAGTTAAATACTTATTTGTAATTGCAGCGTTTAAAGCTAAATCAAAACTTACTTCATCCATATATTTTACCGCATAATTTTCAACTTCTTGTATTGAGATATATGTCGATCCTGTATTCATAGATTTTTCCATTACTAACGAAACCAATAAGGCTTCATTCTTTTTTATATCCTCTACTTCATCTTTCATTTGATTTGCTAAAGCATTTGCAGTTTTAAAACCTATACCTGGTACATCGTAAACTAACTGATATGGGTTTTTACTTAAAATATCTATAGCATTAGCACCATAGATAAAATTGATTTTATTAATTTGATTATATGATAATCCTAACAAAGAAAAATGTTCTAAATTTTGAGCAAATTCATCTATATCTAAACTTATGTTTTCAAGTATTGTTTCTTTTTTTTCATCATTTAAAAACATTAAGCTGTTTAATATTGAATTATCTTCTCGTATTTTATTTAAGCAATCTTCACCCAACGCTTCGACAATCATTTTTGCAGTTTTTTTACCAATTCCTTTAAACTGTGGTGAGGATAAATATTTTATAATCATATCATCATCTTCTGGCATTACAACTTGACAATGATTAACCTGGAATTGCATTCCATATTTTTTATGTTCTGTATAAAAACCACTTAATTCATATAATAAATCCTTGCTTACATCAGGAATATTACCTACAACAACAATTGTTTTTTCATTTCTTTCATATAATTTAAAATTGCAGATTGCATAATCTGCACTTCTAAACTTTTCAAATTGAAAATGACCTTTTATGATTTCATTTTCCATGTTTTTTAATCCTTAAAAGTTGCTAATTTATCTTTAATTAAATCTTTTTTATTTTTACCGTCTAAATAAATTTCATCAATAACTCCACCACCAAGGCATAATCTATCTTTATAGAAGACTGCAGATTGTCCAAGTGTTACAGCATCAACTCCATTAGGATACTTAACTAATATTGTTGTATCTGTTAAAAATTTTATTGTTACCGGTATATCTTTTTGACGATATCTAAATTTGCAAGTTACATCATGTTCAATTGTTTTATCTATATCAACTAAGACATTTACACCACTAACTAAACAAGAATCACTTTTAATCCAATATTGGTCTGTTGCTTTAGTAACATATAAGATATTATCGTAAACATCTTTATCTATAACCATGACAGGCTCTTTTAATCCACCGATTCCAAGACCTTTTCTTTGTCCGATTGTATAGTAAAATACTCCATCATGTTTAGCAATTTCTTCATTAGTATCTATATCAATTATTCTACCACTTTTTGCAGGTAAATAGTTGTTTAAAAATTCTTTAAAATTTCTTTCACCAATAAAGCAAACACCCGTTGAATCTTTCTTTTTCGCTATACTTAAATCTAATTCTAAAGCTAATTTTCTAACTAAAGCTTTATCAATATCACCTAGTGGAAATAAAGTTTTAGTTAATGCATCATAAGGGATTTGACATAGAAAATATGATTGGTCTTTATTTTCATCTGCTCCTTTATACATATATGATTTTCCATCTTCATGGACAACTTTAGCGTAATGTCCCATTGCTATTGCATCAAAACCTTTTTTCATTGCAAAGTCAAAGAAACTTTTAAATTTAATATACTTATTACATAAAATATCAGGGTTTGGTGTATACCCTTTAGTGTAATCAGCTAAAAAGCTTTCAAATACATAATCCCAATACTCTTTAATAAAATCCATTCTTAATAATGGTAACCCTAATGAATCTGCAACGCTCTTTGCATCGTTGTAGTCCTGTTCTTGCGGACATATATAATCATTTAATGTGGGATTTCCTTTGATATCGTTATTAAGTGTTGAATCCCAATTTCGCATAAAAAGACATGAAACCTCATGTCCTTGTTCTTTTAATAAATGTGCAGCTATTGCCGAATCAACTCCACCTGATAAACCTACTAATACTTTCATAATTACCTACCTATAATGTCTATTATAATAGATATAGTTTATACCTGCAAGCCTTCTCTTGAATCGCTTAATTTAGTTAACTTAGTTAAAGCGTCAATTTCTTCAGCATCATAGCCGACTTGAAAAAAGTTCTCACTAACAATGATAGGTCTTCTCAAGATAGATGGGTTATCAATAACAAAGTTAATTAATTCATCTGTAGACATTAAATCAATATCGTAATGTCCATTTAAAATAACTTTACTTCGCTTTGAAATTATATCATCACTGCCATTTTCCGTTCTTAAAAGAAGGTATTTAACCTCAGTTTTACTTAGAACAGTATTAAAAATATTTTTCTCTATATACATTAAATTATGGTTATTCAACCATGCTTTCACCTTACGACATGAAGCGCAACCTGGTGATGAGTACAATACTATCATAAATTACCTCCTTGTTTATCATTGTTCCTATAAACATAAACAGTAATTTCCTCAAAGATTTAAGCTTTATATACAGAGCAAGACTTATATCTATGCTTATTATTACACTTTAATTAAAATTAAGCAATGATTTTCTTTAATATGTGTGTATTTGTCTATTTAGTTTGTTTGTTTTTACCAATCGATTACACAATCGTATATAATTTGACTAAGATATCGTTTAATACTATTATTTTCTCTTTTTTACATCTTAAATATCCATTTACTACTTCTAAATTTGTATTTAATAGATCTTTGAATATATCATAATAATCATTTAATAAATCGATATCATATGTATTATTAAACTTTCTTAAGTCAATTCCTTCTAATAATCTTAAATTCATCATTAAATGTTCAAATATAATATCAGTTTTATTTAACTCTTCAATTTCAAGTTCTGGTTTATTTATATCATTTATTTTACTATAACGAATATTATTAATTTTACCACTAGCTCCACTTCCAATACCATAATAATCTTTATATTGCCAATATACTTTATTGTGATTAGATTCATAGCCTTTCTTTGCATAATTAGCAACTTCATACTGTTGATATCCAAGTTTTTCTAGTGTATCTCTTCCATCAAGGTAAAATGTTGCTTCATCAACCAATGATTCATATTTTATTTTACTAAAATATGTTCCTTCTTCAACAGTTAATGAATAAATTGAAAAATGTTTTACATTATCAAACTTACTTAAAGAGATAATATCATTGATAAATTGTTTATTTGTTAATTCATTAAAACCATATATTAAATCTATACTTATATTATTAAAGTCATATTTAGCTAATGTATTTAAAGCTTTAAACACAGTTTCTTTAGTATGTTTACGATTAGTTAACTTTAAAATCTTTTCATCTAAGCTTTGTACGCCTAGTGATAATCTATTTATATTATATTTCTTTAACAACTTACATAGATCATAATTAATATTTTCAATATTACTTTCTATAGTATACTCCACAACATCATAACTATATGGTTTTAATAACAATAATACTTCTTCTAATTGGTTTAATGATAAAGCAGTTGGTGTACCTCCGCCTATATATATTGTTTTTAATTTTTTGTTTTCTACTTCACTATTTATTTCTTTTTTTATATTTTCAAAGAAATTATAAAAAAATGATTCATTATAAATCATTTTCTTAAAATCACAATAGTGACATATAGTTTTACAAAATGGTATGTGCAGATATAATGCATCTGCACTTCCTACTATTTTGTTATTCATCATTTAGTGCTAAAACTGCAATGAATGCTTCTTGAGGTATCTCAACAGACCCTACAGCTTTCATACGTTTTTTCCCTTCTTTTTGCTTCTCTAATAATTTTTTCTTACGAGAAACATCTCCACCATAACATTTGGCTAATACATTTTTTCTTAAGGCTTTTATGTTAGTTCTTGCAATTACTTTATTATTAATACTTGCTTGTACAGGTATTTCAAACTGTTGTTGAGGAATTAAATCTTTTAATTTAATTGTGATTGCATTACCACGATAGTATGCAAAGTCACGATGTACAATTGTACTTAAAGCATCGACAATTTCACCATTTAACAAGATATCCATCTTAACTAGTTTACTTTCTTGGTATCCATCTAATTCATAATCAAATGATGCATATCCTTTTGATACTGATTTTAGTTTATCAAAATAATCAAACACGATTTCTGATAAAGGTAATTTATAAACTAATGAGTTTCTAGTATCATCAATATAATCCATACTTACATAAATACCACGTTTCTTTTGTGATAGTTCCATAACTGGACCAACATATGTATTAGGCACAAGAATTGTAGCGTGTACATACGGTTCTTCAACTCTTTGGATTTTTTGTGGAACAGGCATAAATGCAGGGTTATCAATCTTAATCATAGTTCCATCTGTTAAATAACAATGATATACAACACTTGGAGCTGTTGCAATTAAACCAATACCATATTCTCTTTCAATACGTTCTTGAATAACATCCATATGTAATAAACCCAAGAATCCACAACGATATCCAAATCCTAGTGCTTGTGAAGACTCAGCTTCAAACTCTAATGAAGCATCATTTAACTTTAATTTTTCTAAAGCATCTCTCAAGTCATTATAATCATTATTATCAGTTGGATAAAGACCACAATATACCATTGGATTTAATTTACGATACCCACCTAATGCTTCTTTTGTCGGTCTTAATGCATTGGTTACAGTATCACCAACGTTTACATCTGCACATGATTTAATTGCTGCACAAAACCACCCTACTTCTCCTGTAACAAGTTCATCTTTTTTAACTTCTTTAGGATTTCTGATACCTACTTCAACTATTTCATATTCAGCTCCAGTAGCCATGAATTTAACTTTATCTTTTACTTTAATTTTGCCTTCTTTTACACAGACAAAAACAATTACTCCACGATATGTATCATAGACTGAATCAAAAACTAAAGCTTTTAATGGTGCATTAACGTCGCCACTTGGTGCAGGAACATTTTTAACTACTGATTCTAAGACATCAATAACATTCAGTCCACTTTTTGCACTAATTAAAGGCACTCCATCTGTATCTAAACCTATAACTGATTCAATTTCATGTTTTACACGATCAACATCTGCACTTGGTAAATCGATTTTATTTATTACTGGCAAGATTTCTAAATTGTTATCTAATGCTAAATAAACATTAGCTAATGTTTGTGCTTCAATACCTTGGGCTGCATCAACTACTAAAACAGCTCCTTCACAAGCTGCAAGTGAACGAGATACTTCATATGTAAAATCAACATGACCTGGTGTATCTATTAAATGTAAAATATATTCTTCATTATCTGAGGCAATATACTTAAGTTGTACAGCATTAAGTTTTATTGTAATGCCTCTTTCTCTTTCAAGTTCTAAAGAGTCTAAAATTTGTTCTTTCATCTCTCTTAACTCTACTGTTTTTGTCATCTCTAAAATACGATCGGCTAAAGTAGATTTACCATGATCAATATGGGCGATGATTGAAAAATTTCTTATGTTTGACTGTTTCATCCTTACTCCTTATAAACTATTGTCCTTTAAATATTGATTTAAAAGGCTTATAAATTAATGAAGCTATTATAACACAAATTACTGCTTGTGGAAAATTATAACTTACAGATAATATAAAGTATTCAATATTTGATGTCAGCATTATATCTGCTAAACCATAACCTATTAGCATTACTATTGCTGCACTGATAAAGGCTAACCAGTGATTTTTAAATTTTTTGATTATAATATAAGCACAAAGTGCTTCAAATCCCTTGATAAAAAAAGTGAAAAATGCATAATTTGCATAACCTAAAGCAAAATCTGCCATCATCGTTGAAACACCTGCAATAAAAAAAGCTAATGGACCACCCATTACTGAAGCAACTAACATTACCATTACATCAGATAAATTAATATATCCAAGTGCCATCGGTAAAGGAAAACTAGCTGTTATTGTTACAATAA
This sequence comes from uncultured Erysipelotrichaceae bacterium, assembly GCA_964371715.1. Lineage (GTDB taxonomy): Bacteria > Bacillota_I > Bacilli_A > Erysipelotrichales > Erysipelotrichaceae > CAYJNO01. The sequence goes on from CAYJNO010000011.1 coordinate 44,341, forward strand.
AGGTAACGGCTATAAAAAATGCTGATAAAACAATTTTATTTGTTGTCATTTTCATAGAAAACTCTTTCTAACACCTTGTTTTTATACCCATTGTAGAATTCTTTAGCAGTTTGAACACTTTTACCTGCAACTTGTAATTTACTAACTAAGATATATCCATCAATTGCACCTATTTTTAATGCATCACCTTCTAATCCATAGATAAAACCAGCCTTTGTGTTACTTGAAACTTTAAAATCAACTTCATGAAATTTTATTCTAATATCATCAACTAAGCTATTGCCTACAGGCCATGAAATTAAACCTCTTATTTTATTATACACACTTAGAACATTGTTATTGAAATTGATATACTCTTGATCTTTTTGAATATTAAAGGCAAAAGTAACTTCTTCTTCATTTTGAACAATTGTTTCTATCTCTTTATTTACGTAAGGTTGAATTGTCTCAAGTAATAAATCTCTTCCAACAATCATTAATTTATCAAATAGCGTAGCTGTTGTATCTTTAATATCAATATCAATTGCTTTTTGTGAAATGATGTTACCAGCGTCCATTTTCTTAACCATCTCCATAATTGTTACTCCGGTTTCTTTTTCACCATTAATAATAGAATAATGAATTGGAGCACCGCCACGATACTTTGGTAATAAAGATGCATGTACATTAATACATCCATATTTTGGTGTATTTAAAACTATTTCAGGTATTATTTGACCATATGCACAAGTTATAATCAAATCAGGATTTAAATCTACAATACTTTGATAATCTTCTTTAATTTTATTTGGTTGTATAACTTGAATATTATGCTCAATAGCCAAAGTTTTAACTGGTGAGTGTACTAATTCTCTTTTTCTTCCGACTGGTTTATCTGGTTGTGTTACAACAGCAAGCACATTATAATCACTTTCAATTAAACCTCTTAAGACCCCTTTTGAAAATTCTGGAGTACCCATAAATATTACTTTTAAATTCATTTAATTACCCCTTTATAAAGCTTAATATTTCAGCTTTTCTATCTTCCATATCTTTATATCCTAATTCAAATAATTTCTTTAAATTTTCAGGATCTCCGCTAAATCTTTTTACTGGAATATCACTACTTGGTCTTAGTAAGAAAGTATTATTATCTTTTACACCTTGCTCTATAGCCGCCATTTGTTTATTATATGCTTCATGTCTATTAGAATATTGCTCAACAAGTTTTGGATAATTTGGATAGTTAAAATTCATAAACCAACGCATAAATCCACTAGCTGCTTTTCTTACATAACCTTCAGGTTTTGTAACAATTACAAAATGTTTATCATTACCATTTTCAATACTTCTTTCATATGGAATCATAGTAGTAATTCCACCGTCTAATAATTTTTGACCTTGATATTCGACAATATTACCAGCTATTGGTAAAGTACATGCTGCTTTTAGTAATACTAAATCATTATCTAATTCATTTGCCTTAATATAAAATGTTTCTGCTTTATCTAAATCATATAATCCAATTTCAAAATTACTATCTTTATCTTTTAGTTCTTGTACATCAAACTTTAAAGTTTCTCTTAATAGTTCATCAAACATAAATCGATACCCTACATATCTTCCCTCTTTCACTATTGGTTTGATACCTACATTTCGACTATCTGCTGTATGTACAGCTGTAATATCATAAAGATATTCTTTATTCTTCATATAGTAACAGCAGATATTTACTGCACCGGCAGAAATACCAACACCATAATCCATTTCTATATTATTATCTATCAACCAGCTTAATGCTCCAGCTGTATAAGCACCACGCATTCCTCCGCCTTCTAAAACTAACCCTATCTTATTCATCATTACCTCACTATAACTATATCATTATAAAGTTCTTAACTAAATTAATCAACCCTACATTAAAGGAGAAAAAACATTCAAAATAGCCCTTATAAATCTTCTTATTGCTGAAACTTTGTAGCAGTCTTGTATTGTAATTTGTTTAGATACATTTAATATATCATCATAATCTTGTTTCATCATTTTTATGCATTCTTTATTTGTAAATAAAACATTTGATTCGAAATTTAAATGATAGCTTCTAAAATCCATATTTATTGTACCAATAGTTGCTAATTTATCATCAATAATCCATAGTTTCGAATGAATAAAACCTGGTAAATATTCATATATATTAATGTTGTTTTCTATTAATTCTTGGTATTTACTTCTTGTAACTTCAGAAACATAATATTTATCTGGAATATATGGTGTTGTAATAAAAATATCTACTCCATTTTTCGCGGCTATTTTTAATGCAGTTGTCATTGTATAATCTATGATTAAATATGGTGTATGAATATAAATACTTTTTTTTGCATTATTAATTAAATATAAATGAAAATTATAACCAATTAAATCACTCTCTTTTGGAGAATAACTAAAAGGTAATACCAAATCATCAGACTTTAATGAATGATATAACTTAAAATCTAAATAATCCAATTGTTTATTTTTATTCATTGCATTATAAAATTGAATAAACATAACTGTACAATTCCATACAGCTTCTCCTTCAAGTCGTGAACCAGTATCTTTCCAATAGCCAAATCTTTTATATTCATTAATATATTCATCTGCAATGTTAAAACCACCCATATAAGCTACTTTATTATCTATTACAAATATTTTACGATGGTTTCGATTATTAATCTTTGACTCAATTTTTATATTAATAGGATTAAAGATCGTACAATCTATGCCATATCCTTCTAATTTTTTATGATAATTAGCTGGTAATGTTGTAATACAACCTGCATCATCATACATTAAATACACTTTAACACCTGTTTTTATTTTTTTTATTAAGATTTTTAATATTTCATCCCACATAACACCTTCACTAAGAATAAATGTTTCAATGAAAATGAATTTTTCAGCCTTATTTAAATCTTCTAAAATATTTTTAAAAGCATATTCGCCTGTGCTTAAGTAGTCAACTATAGTATTTTTATATACTGGGAAATATGAATTTTTTTCCATAAACCTAAATACTCTGACAATATCTTCTGTATAACCATTATCATTTAATATATTTTTACTAACTAATACTTTATTTTTCTTTAACTCTTGTGGAATGATTCTTGATAAATTTCTTTGGATTTTCTTACCACCTACCAAAATATAAAGAGTACCACCAATTAAGGGTATACCTAATATTAATATTGCCCATGTTAATAGATAAGTTGTATTATCATTCCTGTTAATTACATATAATAAAACTATTGCATTTAAAATTTGAAACGCAATAGCTGCAAAAACATTAAAACTATTTAAAATCATTATTAAAACAATAATTACAACAAATTGTGCAATTATTAAACTGACAATATGAAATAAACGCGATGTGAAAATTGAGTTTAATCGTTGCATCCTTCTCCTACAGTTTATATTTAAATATACACTTTATTTTTTCATTTCTCATGTATAGTTCATGATCTTTTGGAACTTCTACTACATCAACTAATTCGCCTTTGAGTTTTTCTAATGTTTTATAAGATGCAATATTTTCAGGTGAACATGTAATTATTAGTTCATCAAGTCCATACTCTTCTTTACATAATTTAAATGCTTTTAAACAAGCTTTATATGCATAGTTATTCCCTTGATATGTTGGAAATATACTATAACCTATCTGTCCAAAATAAAGTAATTCTTCATTTATATTTGTCCTTATCTCTAAGCGACCAACCTTTGTTTTCGAATTTTTAATGACAATATCATAAAGGAATTCATCTTCATTATCGTAAAAATTTAAAAAAAATGTACTTTTAAAAACTAAATCAACATCATTAATATCAATCAATTTATTTTTAAACTTCATTTAACCAACAATTTTATCTAAAGTAGTTCTCACATCTTCGTAAGTCATACTTCCTTCAAATATTTTTTCATCATTAAAAAAAAATGTTGGAACATAATAATAATCATAACTGTTTGCTAAAGCGACATTTTTACTTTCATCAATCATCTCAATTTCAATATTACGATATTTTTCTTCCTTCAATAATTCATTTAAGTATTCACGCATTCTAATGCAGTGAGGGCAATTTTCTAAAATAAAAACCTTTGTATTCATAGTAAGACCTCCATATAATTATTATACATTATTTATTATCTATTTTTATAGTTACATTACCTAGATATATAATTTTTATCAAAATAAAAACTGTAACTTTAATTACAGTTTTATTAGATCAGATGATAAATGCCTTAAAAATAAATCAATTATATCTATATCAGTTAATTCATAAATACTTCGTGTTCCAACAACATCCTCAATTTCATTAAACACTAGTTTTTTATTATTATCATAAATAAAATCAATACCAACAAAGTCAAATTTATTTCTTTTTAAAATTTCATCTAATATTTCAGTATCTATTAATTCATAAACACTTGCTTGACCACCACTTGAAATATTAGCTTTAAAACCTTCATTGCTCTCTCTTTTAATTGCTTTAATAATCTTATTATTTATAATATAAACACGTATATCAACATTGGCATTTTTACTATATTTTTGAATTATGTATGGATAATCAATTACATTAAGTAAATTAGCTAATTCTGCTTTATTAGATATGAAGTGTACTTGATTTCCACCATAACCATATTGACCTTTTACAATAAGAGGATATGAAATATCATCTAGTTTATCATATGCAAGAATTTCCATCATTGGTAAATCACTATAATATTCATACATAAATTTTTTATCATTTCCAAGCTTAGCTACTAAGGCATCGTTATAAACTTTGATATTTAATTTTTCAATTTTATCACTTAGTTTAAAGTCATGACTGCGATTAATCACAAAATCAATATTATTAAAATCACATTTATCATCAGTAAATATTAATTTAATGTCTAACTCATATTTATAACCATCATTTATAACTTTATTTGCGAACCATTTATTCTTTTCATAGTGACTTCTCTCATAGATTAGATAACCTTTTTTAATCATTAATTACCTCTAAAATATACTTAAATATAGATGTTGCAACATTAATATTTGTTGCTTCAAATAAATTTTTAATATGTGCATTTGAATTAACTTCACATAAAATTGGCTCATCATTATAATCAAATAAAATATCTATACCAGCAAAATCTAAATCTAATATTTTAGATACTTTAATTGCCATATCTTCAAATTCTTTAGAGATATTATAAGTTTGCATTTTACCACCATTACTTGCATTAGCTCTAAAATCATCATTAGATGTTCTAAGTACACTTGCTACAACACGATGATTAACTGTTTGAATTCTTACATCTTTTCCATAGCTTGCTTTAATCAGCTCTTGATATAAATGTGGTACTGCTATTAATTCATTTCTTTTATCAATTAATTCTTTGCGATTATTAATTAAATAAACTTGAGCACCAAATGATCCAAAAGCTTCTTTAATCACTAAAGGATATGTTAATTCTTTTTCTATTACATCTATAAAATTCATATCAGTTTCTACATATCTATTAAATAACTTTGGTGCAAATATTGTTTTTGGCATCTTTATCCCTGCATTACTTAAAGCTTGAAAAGTATCAATTTTACTATCACATATCTCAATGGCTTTAGAACTATTAAACACCTTATATCCCAGTTTTTCTAGATGCCTTGCTAAAGTTAAATCCTTATCTAGAAATAAAATAAAATCAACCGTATAATTAAAATTCAACAACTTTAATTCACCTTTATCAATACATGATACTATTTCTCTATTATCAATTATATTTAAATTTATATTTAATTCATTTGCTGCCTTTAAATATAAGTCATACATATCAAAATATTTTTTTGTTACTAAACTAGCATTATGTATTAATATACCATTAATCATCATTTAAGCTCCAATCTATCTTAACTTTATTATTTAACTCTAATAATCTATTTACTTCACTAAATGGTTTAGAACCAAAAAATCCACGATGTGCAGAAAGTGGACTTGGGTGTACACCTTCAATCACAAAATGTTTTTCATTTGTTATTAATGCTTTTTTAACTCTTGCATTATTACCCCATAAAATATAAATAACTGTATCATTTTTTAAATTTATATATTTAATAATTTCATCTGTCAATCTTTCATAACCTTTATTTGCATGGGAGTTTGGCTTTTTTTCCTCAACACTTAAAACTGTATTCATTAGTAAGACACCTTGTTTTGCCCATTTTGTTAAATCACCATGTTTACTTATTTCAACACCTAAATCACTATTTAATTCTTTAAAGATATTTTTTAAAGATGGAGGTAATTTAGATTGACTTTTTGGTACAGAAAAAGCTAAACCCATAGCTTGGTTTTCACCATGATATGGGTCTTGCCCTAAAATTACAACTTTTAGCGCGTCATAAGATGTTTCTTCAAACATCTTAAAAATATTTTCTTTAGCTGGATAAATTTTTTTGTTTTGATATTCTTCATTTACAAAGCTCATCAAATTAATAAAATACTCTTTATTACTTTCAATTTTAATTAGTTCATTAAAATCCATTTTTCACCTTAATTATATAATTTTTCTACTTCTTGTTTCACTACTTCTAATGGAGCTTCGCCTATTGTTAGTAATGCTTCATGGAATTCTATAATATCAAAATCTTTATGTTCTTTAGCATTGTCATATAAATCTTCATAGTATGCAAAACCAACTCCATATGATAATATGCTACCTGGATTTTCAATCAATCCATAGTATAACTCAGTAGCAGATTCTTCATCTAAGCTAAATATAAGTCCAAAGTTCTTTTGCAATTCTTCAATAGACCATCCATAATAATTTACTCCAATATCCATCATTGCATTAGCAATATATGAAATTTTAGTATTAAGTGTTAATGCTCTAATTGTATCCTCATCATAATCAGTTGCCCACATATAAGCATATTTAGATACATACATTGCATAACCTTCTCCACTTCCAAGATATGATAAATGATAATTTATTGGATGTGAATCATTAATTATTGCATAAACATTTTGAAGTAAATGTCCAGGTACTGCTTCATGGGCTAGAGTTTCATAAAAACCAATTGGATTTTCTAGTAATGCTGCTTCATTAATTTTCATTGAATTATAATTATAGTCATCAATTGGTGCCACTAAATAATATGCTAATACATTTGGATCTGTATAAGCTGGATCTAAAAATTCAATTTTATAATCAACTTCACCAATTGATGGGAAAGCAGATTCATAATTATCGAAGAATGTATCAATTAAAACATAAGGATCACTTTCAACATTAGTATCTTCAAATACTGTTGTATCATAAGAGAGAGTATATAACTCTGCAATTCCATCATAAAACGATGTTTCTAAATACTCATATAATTCATCGATACTGTAATCTAAACTTGTATTATATTTACTTATTACTTCATAATACTCTTTACCTTCAGGATAGCTAGCTAAAGCAGGACCATATTGATTTGAACCTTTTAAAGATATTAAAACATCTCTTACTTCTTCAAGTGCAGGAATAACTTCATTATAAACAATTTCTTCATTTCTAGTAATATAAGAGTTTTTTTCATCTTCTGTTAAATAATCAACAGTATTCAATTTATCATTAAAGCCTTTAGTGAATACTGAGATTCCATTTTCCGATAATAAATTTTCAATTTGTTCAACAGTAGAATCAATAATTGAATCTTCCATAAATATACCTGAATTAGCTTGTTCTTTTGTTATGACTAATGCATCGTCTAAATAACGGTCAAAATCTTCTAATAAAGTAATATAATCATCTAATTTTTCTTGGTCTAAAATACGATATTCATTAAAAATTGTCTTTAAATTTTCGATAATACTACTAGATGGTCTAAATAAAAATTCGTATTCTTGATATTCAAGAAATTCTTCATTTATTTCTAAATTAAATGCAATTTTATCGTAAATTAATTGTTGAGAAGCAGATAAAGTTGTACGATCAAAGTTTGAAAATGTTTCAACATCTTCTTCATGATCGTCTTTTAATGTTTCATAATCATCAAACTCTCCTAAACTTACTTCAGGTTTGTCTGCATCATAATACTCATAATCAATTAAACCAAAATGTAAAGTAATGATATCACCATACATAATTTCTAAAAAAGCTTCATTTAAAAAAGTATTGAACTCTTCATTATCTATTTCAACTACTTCATCATTTACTTCTTCATCATTTTTTCTGCACCCTACAATTGAAAAAATTAATATACTACTTAATAATACTTTAATAAATTTCATTTTTCTTCTCCTAATGTTCGGCTACTAAATTAACTAACCATTTCTCTCTTTTTAACAATTTATATGAAACTAATAACTTTACAAGGTCTGTAGATTGACCTATTAAGTATAACATTATTATATCAACATTCGTGAAATAAGCAAAAAAGCCAACAATTGGTAAATTGATTAACCACATAAATCCTGAGTCCATAAAGAATGTTGATTTAGTATCACCACCTGCTCTTAAAATAAAGTAGCATTGTGCTGTAAACATATAGACCCAATACATAATTCCTTGTATTTTTAAAATATCTTGAGCAACATCTTTTGCTGCATCATTAACATTATAGAAATTTGGTACAATATATGAAGATATAAATAAACCTGCACCAAATAATAATGCTAACATAACACTAAATCCAAGAATTTTATATGCATTACTTTTAGCTTCTTTTAACTCATTAGCCCCTAGATGTGCAGAAACTAAAACAGTAGTTGCTACAGCCATTCCAGCAAATAAAGCAAAAAAGATATCTGCTACAGTCGTCGATATTGAATATCCTGCCATAACATCATTCCCTCTTGTAGCATAAAATTTAAATAGACTTGAAACCCCAAATGACCATAGTATTTCATTAGTACATAAAGGTAGCGCTTTAGCAGTTACTTTACCTATTAAATCTTTTGATACATTAAATAATTTACTAATATTACTTTTAAATATTACATTTGATTTCTTTAAGATAAATAAATAGATTGCTAATTCAACAAATCTAGAAATCAATGTTGCTAAAGCAGCTCCACTAACTCCCATTTGAGGAAAATTGAAATTACCAAAGATTAAACAATAATTTAAAATAGTATTCACAATAACGGCCACAATCCCAATATACATTGGTGTTTTAGTTTGACCAATAGCTCTAAATGCCGTAGCAATAGCAAATGAAAAGGCTGTTGGTAAATATGTAAATATTGCTATTTTCATATATTCAATTCCAACTTCGATAACAATAGGATCTGTTGTGAAATACGATATTATTTGTTGAGGAAACATTAATCCTGCAGCAAAGAAAACTAAAATAAATAATAAACTAGATATAATAGCAAATCTAAAAGTCTCTTGTAGTTTACTAATATTTTTAGCACCATTATATTGCGCCATATAGATAGTACATGCAGCTAGTAAGCCATTAATTCCAAATGTTGCAATAACATAGTATCTATTTACTGCAGCAACTCCACTTATTGCATCACCACCAAGTTGGCCAACCATTAAGTTATCAATTAAATTAACTGATGTAGCGATTAATTGTTGAATCATTAAAGGTATTGCAATCGACAAAACTAGAGTATAAAATTTCTTATCTCCGATAAATTTTTTAAACATATTTTCTCCCATTTTAAAAAGGTGCCTTAGCACCTTTTATATTATACATCTTATTTATTTAGATATTGTATTATTTTTGAAACATTATCATATTTCACAAAATTTTGATCATCCATTGCTACAAGAGTTGGAGCATTCATAATCCCTAATTCTTGACATAAAGTAGCATTTTCATTTGCATCTAAAATTTCATATACGACATTATTTTTATTTAAGACATCTTTAGCTAAACTACAGTTAGGGCAAGTAGTGGTAGTAAATAACATTAATTTACTAACTTTACTTAAGTCATTAGATTTTGTTTCCTCATTAATTTGATTAACAACTAGTTTTCCATCTGTAACTTGATATACTTTACGATCTTTAAATTCCTCAGATTTACCTGTATTCCAGTTTTGTACTGGACGATAGTATCCTGTAATTCTACTATAAACTTCAGTTTTAGCATTACATGTTGGACAAGAATATATTTCACCTCTTAAATAACCATGGTTTTCACACACTGAATAAGTTGGTGATAAAGTATAGTAAGGTAATTTATAATTTTCTGCAATTGTTTTCACAAGATTTGCAGCTGCTTTCCAATCTGGTAATTTCTCACCTAGGAATGTATGGAATACTGTTCCTGAAGTATATAAAGTTTGAACCTCATCTTGAATATCTAACGCATCAAAGATATCATCAGTGAAATTAACCGGGCAATGAGTACTATTTGTATAGTATGCAGAATTATTCTCACTTGCTGTGATGATATTTGGATATCTTTCAACATCAAATTTTGCAAAACGATAAGTAGTTGATTCTGCAGGTGTTGCTTCCAGATTATATAAGTCACCATATTCTTCTTGATAATCTGCTAAACGATTTCTCATATGATTTAATACTTTCTTAGCGAAATCTATTGTTTTAGAATTTGTCATATCTAAACCTAACCAGTTTGCATTTAAACCAACTTCATTCATTCCGATAATACCAATTGTTGAGAAATGTGATTCAAAGTTTCCTAAATATCTTTTAGTGTATGGGTACAGCCCTTCTTTTAGTAGTTTAGATACAACTTCTCTTTTCATTCTTAAAGATCTTGCACTAACATCCATTAATTTATTTAAACGCTCGAAGAAATCTTCTTCACTAGTTGCTAAATAAGCAATACGTGGTAAGTTTATTGTAACAACACCAATTGACCCTGTGCTTTCTCCAGAACCGAAAAAGCCACCTGATTTTTTACGTAATTCTCTTAAATCTAATCTTAAACGACAGCACATTGAACGAACATCACTCGGTTCCATATCACTATTTACATAGTTTGAAAAATATGGTGTTCCATATTTAGCAGTCATTTCAAATAACAATTTATTATTTTCAGTTTCTGACCAATCAAAATCACTTGTAATTGAATAAGTTGGAATAGGATATTGGAACCCTCTTCCATTATAATCTCCTTCAATCATAATTTCGATAAATGCTTTATTAATCATATCCATTTCAGCTTTACAATCACCATAAGTGAAGTCAACTTCTTTACCACCAATAATACAGTTTAAATTAGCTAAGTCATTTGGAACAACCCAGTCTAATGTAATGTTAGAGAATGGTGCTTGAGTTCCCCAACGTGATGGTGTATTTACACCATAGATAAATGATTCTAAACATTTTTTTGTTTGCTCATAGCTTAAATTATCAACTTTGACAAAAGGTGCTAAGTAAGTATCAAATGAAGAAAACGCTTGTGCTCCAGCCCATTCATTTTGCATGATACCTAAGAAGTTTACCATTTGATTACAAATGGTTGCTAAATGCTTAGCAGGGGCACTTGTAATTTTACCAGGTATTCCACCAAGACCTTCTTGAATTAATTGTTTTAAAGACCATCCTGCACAATAACCTGTTAACATCGATAAATCATGAATATGAATATCAGCATTACGATGTGCATCAGCAATCTCTCTATCATAAATTTCAGATAACCAATAGTTTGCCGTTATTGCTCCACTATTGCTTAAAATAAGGCCCCCAACCGAATAAGTTACTGTTGAGTTTTCTTTTACTCTCCAGTCAATGGATTTAACATAGCTATCAACTAATGCCTTATAGTCAACAATTGTTGATTTCATATTTCTAACTTTTTCACGTTGTTTACGATATAAAATATATGATTTTGCAACATCCGCATAGTTAGCTTGAATTAAAATCTCTTCAACACTATCTTGAATATCTTCAACTGAAATCTTATGATCTTTAACTTTCGCATCAAAATGTGCTGTAACTTGTATTGCTAATAAATTGATTACACTATCATGATAATTTGTGTTACTAGCAACAAACGCTTTCTTTAATGCTTCTACAATCTTCCCAATTCCAAATTCAACTACTTGTCCATCTCTTTTTACTACTTGATACATTCGCCCTCTCCTCTTATTTCTACATTTTCAATATATTTAATTGCAATATTGTAAAATTCTGTCATTGTTTCTTCATCAATACTATTTAGTTCATTGTTTATCACATTTTCATTGTTTCTAAAATATTGTAAACAATACTTACGACTTCCTTTTATTAATATTGAAATATTTTCGATATTCTCTTTAGTATGTAATTCTTTTACAACCGTAGTCCTAAATTCATAATCTATATCACTTTTCATAATTAAATCTATTGATTCTTTTATATTCTTTTCAATAGTTTCATTTACTTCAAGCCCGATTGTTTTTGCATATTTGTCTAAACTATTCTTGATATCCATTGCAATATAGTCAACTAATTTTTCATCAATAACCAATTTTAATTTATCAGGATAAAAACCATTAGTATCAAGCTTTATTTTATAACCTTGTTCTTTTATTTCTTTAATAAAATCTATAACTTCATCTTGCATCAATGGTTCACCTCCACTAATGCATACAGCTTTTAATTTATTTTGTCTTTTTATTAAATAATCCATTACTTCGCTTGATTCAATAAAAGATGCATTTGCATCAACAAAGACTAAATCTTTATTGTGGCAAAATGGACATTTTAAATTACAACCACTTAGAAAAATAGTTGATGCTAATTCATTTGGATAATCAACTAAACTAATCTTTTGCATTCCACCAATTCTTAATTTACGATTAGGTAGTTCTAAAAATGTGTTTGAATTATTTGTCATTACTGTAATGTCATCTAATATTCTTTGATTATTTAACCCAAATAACAAATTATCATTACAATTCTTTCTTAGTACATATAACTCTTGCATTATTACGCTTGCTTTATTGGTTGTATAAAGTTGCTTTTTTCTACGATCATTTTGATCTACAATAATTTTAATATAATCTTCTTCTTCAAGTTTCTGAATTGTTTTTGTTATTGTGCCTTTATCAAAATTTCCACTTGAAGTAAGTTCATTCATACTTATTCCTTCATTTTCATTAATTTCTAATAAAAAGAAAAACTGTCCTGAACCTAAATTAAAATCCTTTAATTTTCTATCCAAATATTTGTGTATTGATCGATGTAATGTCGATATATTCAATAATAATCTACTCATAAATATGTCCTCTTTTCACAAATAGTTGAATATTCAACTAATGATTAAATCATACACTCTTATAGCATTTTTTTCAATATAATTTATTTAAAAAAATAAAATTACGTGTATAAAATATTTCTGTGTAAATTAAAAAAGATTGAATATAAATTCAATCTTTTAATCGATTACTTCATTATCCTTTAATATAAGAATATGTTTAAATGTAGCTATAAATAACACCAAAACAATAGACGCCGAGATAAAATCTGCGATAGGTTCTGCCAAGAATACTGCACTTGTTTTATCCTCAAAGAAGTTTGGTAATATATATATTAATGGTATTAATAATATTATTTTTCTAAGCAGTGCTAAAAACATAGAAATTTTAGCTTTACCAACCGCCACAAAAGCTTGTTGACATGACATTTGAATACCAAACATAAATGTAGCTGCCATATAGATTAATAAAGCATTAGATGCAAATTCTACAAATACAGGGTCCTGATTAAATATCATAACAAACATCTCTGGATTTATTCTAATAACAACCCAAAAGATACATGTATATAACATCGCTACACCAATTAAATATTTGAATGTATCTTTTACTCTTAGTAGTTTATTTGCTCCAAAATTATAACTAATTATTGGACTAACACCTTGTGTTAACCCAATAATTGGTAGCATCATTAATTGCATTACACTATTAATAACAGTCATTGAACCAACAGCTAAGTCACCACCATATTTTAATAACGATTGATTAAATGCAATTGATAGGATACTTTCTGTTGATTGCATAACAAAAGGTGATATTCCAAGTAATAAACATGGACCAATTACTTTCCAATCAATTCTTAAACTTTCTTTTGTAATTTTTATAGTTGCTTTATCACTAAATAAGAATCTTAATATCCAAATTGCACTTGCTGCTTGCGAAATAACAGTTGCAACAGCAGCGCCTGATACCCCCATATCAAATACAAAGATAAATATCGGGTCTAAAATAATATTTAGACCAGCTCCAAGCACAATACTTAACATACTTATTTTCGGGAATCCTTGTGCAGTAATAAAAACATTTAACCCTAATGCAATTTGTACAAAAACTGTACCTAATACATAAATATTCATATAGTCCAATGCATAGGCTATAGTATTTTCACTAGCTCCAAATGTTAATAAAATATCCGTTCCAAATACTCTAAAAATTAATGTTAATATTAAAGCAGTAGCCATTAGTAAAGTAAAACTATTACCTAATATTCTTTCAGCCCTTTTAATATCCTTACTACCTAATGCAATTGATGCTTTAGATGCACTACCAAAACAAATTAAAGCTGCAAAAGAACTAATAATCATAATAACAGGTAAAGTAACACCTACTCCTGTTAAAGCTAATTGTCCAATTTCTGCAATATTACCTATGTACATACGATCAACTAAGTTATATACCAAATTAACCAGTTGCGCAATAATTGATGGAATCGCTAATTTCCACACTAATTTTGATATTTTTTCAATACCTAAAGCTTCAGTATTATTCATCTACAAACCTCCTTGTATACATTAAACTTAATTATAATGATACTACTTTTATTAACAAATTAATACTAAAAGTTTTAAATTATAAATTAAACAAATAATTTTATCTTCGTTACAAATATTTTCAATTATATATCTAAATGCTATACAAGGTATATTTTTATAATTTTTAATCAAACACTCTTACACTAATATATGATTATGTTTATGTTATATTATAAACATTCATTCATTTTAAGTACTAAATAATGTACATCATTAATTAGTTCATTTCTAATGATAAATGGATCAGAATCTATCTTGATACCTTTATTTAAAACAGGAATCAAGACAACTTCAGCAGCTCTTCGAACCCAAAATTCTTCTCTTTTTGTCCATCTAATAAGATTAAAAAATAAATTAGGGTATTGTACTATTAAATCACCAAGTGCATGTTCACAGAAATTATCACAATCTATCCAATCTCTTACATACTCAAATAACGACTTTTCAAATATGAAAAATGCGTCTTCATCATATTGCTCTTTTACTCGATGTGCAAAATCAAATGCAATAATCCATATCCTTTATCTTAAATACTTAATAATTTCTCACTTACACTAAACACTTCTTCTTTAGTATATCCTTTAATTTTTTTATAATATTCACTTGATAATTTTCTAATTTCTTTTGTTCCTTTACAATCAATAATTCTATATCTTAACTCCTCAACCAATTTATCCATAATAACTACCTCATTAATAATATTATAAATTATAATTATATTGCTTACTTACAAGTTAATAATTCTTCACTTTGTAACTTTTTTATCATTCCTTTATTTACACTGCAAAAAAAAGCTCCTTTAATAGGAGCTTCGTGATAACTTATTCATCACGTTGATTTCATATGGTGACCCGTACGGGATTCGAACCCGTGAATGACGCCGTGAAAGGGCGCTGTG
>CAYJNO010000012.1:0-1853 GCA_964371715.1 uncultured Erysipelotrichaceae bacterium
ACCGACAGTTGAACCAACAGTTGAGCCAACAGTTGAACCAACAGTTGAGCCAACAATTGATTCATCTGAAGCTGCTTTTACTGCTGCAGATAATAGATCAAGTTTTGTATCATCAACTGCACAAGGTAGTGGTACAGAAGAAGATCCATTTATAATAATAAAAGGACAAACAATCAAGGTAACTGTAGACTATGGACAACGAATTCGTGCAATCTTTAGTTCTTATAAATACTCAATACCAAGTAATGGAAGTAACACTCTTCATTACAATGGTGTTAGATGTTATGCATCTTGTGAACTACCTACTGATTCTAATTTGTCTACAGTAGAATTAACTATAAAAGGTAATTATATTGGTGGATATACATATCAAGTTAAAGGTGATGCTGAAGTAGAGAGTCAATTTAAGTATTTTTACGTAAATGTTGTAGACCCTAAATTAGATATACTTGGTACAGTACCAAATGATGGAAGTGATGATATAGCAAATGCATATGCAACAAAAGAATCAACATGGACTGATAGTGCAAATGGAGAAGCGGAAATTAAATTTGAGCTTTCAGCAGATTCTATTACAGTAGGTGCTGATATAATAATAGTACTTGATAAATCAGGTAGTATGGAAAAAAGTGATAGTTGGTCAACTGCAGTAAAATCAACTAATACATTAATTGATAATTTATTAGTATCTGGATCAGAAAATAGAGTTGCCATTGTGCCTTTTTCTGGAGCATTTGGGAATAACCTATCACCATACTCATATGATTTAGATGTTATAGGGAGTCATAATCTAACTAGTAGTAGTTCATCATTAAAATCAGTGATGAATGGTTTAAGCTCTAGCGGTGGAACAAATTATTCTTCAGCTTTAATAAAAGCGCTTGAATATGCTTCGAATCCTGAAATAGGAGATAGAGCATTACATATAATCTTTATGTCTGATGGAAAACCTGGAGTAAATGGCGAATCATTAGGTTCAACAAATTGGAATGGGTCATTACAAGCAGCTGAACTTAAAGAATTAGGAGCTACTATCCATACAGTAGCAATAAATAATAGTGGTGAAATAAACGACAGTGCCTTATCATTTTTAGAAAATGAAATTGGAACTACAGATGGATTATCTTTTGTACTTAAAGATATAAGTGAATTAAGTCCAATATTGGATAGTATTAAAAATCATATTAATTATTCATTAACAAATGCAGTGTTAACAGATGTAATTAGTGATGAATTTGAAATTGACTATAGTAGATTTCCGGGCGGTGTGTTACCTGAAGGATATGAAGTTGTAGGTAATACAGTAACAATAGATGTTGATAAAATATCTAGTACTACAGAAACATTTATTATTCCAATTAAATTAAAAGATAATAATATTCCTGAAGGAGATTATGAAACAAATGACTATGCTGAATTAACATACAATCAATTAGATGGAACAAATGGTAGTATCAATAGTGAAAATCCTGGAGAAATTGCATCACCTACACTTGAGGTTAATAAAGGAAGTATTAATGTAAAATACTATTTAGTTAATGATGAAGGTCAATTTATTGATGCTAAAGGAAATATAACTGATAAAACTAATGCTCTTGCATATGAAACACCATATATTGTGGATGGATACACTAATATAAATTTAGGTATTTACAATGTTGATGGTACGACTTTAGTTGAAACCGGATATGAATTCTATAATGCAAATTCAGAATATCCAGCTAATGTAAATGTTGAAATTAATTTAGATAATAAAATTAACACAGCAGAATTCTTAGTGACGAAAACTGCTTTACTTGAACAAGAATTAACAATAACAAATCCAGAACTTGGATATAATGGTGAAGAACAAG
>CAYJNO010000012.1:1953-56977 GCA_964371715.1 uncultured Erysipelotrichaceae bacterium
ACATTACAGAGAAAAATGTAAATGACAATACAGAATATAAAGTAGTAATTGAAAAGCCAGGACATGACACAGTAGAGAAGGAATTCACTATTGAAATTAAACCTATAGATGTGGAAATAACAGTAGGAAATTATGATAAATTTACTGGAGATGAAGATCCAACAATTGAAGCATTAATTGAAGGGTTAGTTGGCGCTGATGAACTTGAATATACAATCACTCGTGTACCGGGAGAAAATGCGGGAAGTTATGATCTTTTAATTGAGGTTAAAGATAATCCAAATTATAATTTCATAATAAATATAGGTAAATTATCTATTAATAATAGACCAGTCGCTCCAACACCAACTGTTGTGCCAACTCCATCAGTTGTGCCAACAATTGTTCCTACACCTACAACAACACCTGTTGTAGAAGTAGAACCAACAGTTACACCAAGCATTGAACCGACTACTACTCCAACAACGGATGTAGAAAATGACAATGTTGATGATGAAACAATCATAGATGGTGAAACTCCAGAGCAAGCAAATAATAATGGATCATGGAGTTTATTTGACTTAATTACAACATTAATCACAGTTGTTTTACTAGTGGCTTATGTAGTCTATAAAAAGTCAAATGATGAAGAAGATAAAACTGAATTGAAACGTAGAAAATTATCGATTGGAATAATTGGATTATTCACAATTTCTAGCATTATCTTATTTGTATTAACTCAAGATTTAACATTACCAATGACAATATTTGATTCTTATAGTATTATTTTTGCGGTAATATTAGTTGTTCAAATTATATTATTTATCTTTATGCCAAAATATAAAGAAAATAATGATGATAATGAAATTTCTTATCAAGGTTAATAATTAAAAATAATTAAATAGAGTAATGAACAAATAGTTAAATTAGCTATTTGTTTCATACTCTATTTTTTTTATTAGAATCACAATGAATTATAAACAAATAAAATAATAATTCATTGTGTTAGAATTATATAGTAGGAGGTAAGTATGAATACAATTGGAAATATATTATGGTTTATTATATGTGGTTTATGGTTAGGGATTGGTTGGTTTTTAGTAGGCTTTGTTTGGTGTATTACTATTATTGGTATACCAATAGGTTTACAATGCTTTAAACTAGGAATGTTGTCGTTACTTCCATTTGGTAAAGATATTCAATACAGCGAAAAGATTAGTTCTTTTTTCTTAAATGTATTATGGATTATATTTGGTGGAATATTTCTTGCAATTGAAGCGATTGTAATCGGTGCAATTTTATGTGTTACAATAATTGGTATTCCATTTGGGATACAATGCTTTAAAATTGCTAAGCTAGCTCTATTACCATTTGGGGCAAATATTATTAACGTAAAACAGTACTAAAAGTGATGAAAGTCACTTTTTTTTATTTTAATGCAATAAAATGACTAATTTAAATATTAGTATAGTGTAGATGGAAATTAAGGAGGTAGATTATGCAACCAATAGAAGTTTCAAGAAAAGAATTTAAGGGTCAAGTGAATCTAAAAGATCGTTTATTTTTAATTGATAATTTTGATAAGTTATTAATACCAGATGCATATGGAGGATACAATGGTTATACAGTAAGAAGTTTATATTTCGATAGTATTAATAACGATGATATAAATGCAAAGAAAAACAAGGCTTTAGAACAAAAAAGAATAAGAATGCGAATATATACAGTAAAAGATCAAACAGCTAAAATTGAACTCAAAAGAAAATCTTATGGAAGACAAAGTAAAGTAAGCTTAGTGATTACAAAAGATGAAGCATTAAAAATGATGAATTGTGAATTTGAGGTTTTAAAGAACTATAATAGTGAAGTTGCTAACTATTTATATGAGATTATGACAACACAAAATTATCGACCAGTATCGATTATTGAATATGACCGCAGAGCATACACTCATCCAAGCTTTAGTACAAGAATAACTTTAGATAGTAATCTACGCTATACAAATTTTAGTTATGATTTATATAGTACAAATTTAAATTTCAAAAAAGTATTATCATCTGATAAGACAATATTAGAAGTTAAATACAATCGATTTTTATTTGCACAAATCCAAGATATCTTAGCAAAAGTAGATATGAGTATTAAACCTGCAAGTAAATATGGATCATCAAGAAGTTTATTAAACGAATATTATTATTAATTAGAGGAAAAGAGGATATAGAAATGACTTTAGAAACATTATTATTTAACATATTAGAATTAGGAATAACAGGAGTTATCGCTAGTATAATGTATTTTACATATTATCAAGTACATTCAAAACTTTCATATAATAAAAATTTTAACGTAACAATATTTATGATTTCACTTGTTACATTAGTATTATTTGATGCTATTGAAGGGAATATGAATGTATCAATTGGGATGTTAGGTGCATTATCAATAGTAAGATTTAGAACAAATATAAAAGATATAAGAGATATAGTCTTTGTATTATGGTCGTTATCAATTGGGATTATATGTTCAGCAGGGCATTATGAAATGGCATTAATTTTATCCGCTGTGGCATGTGTCTATATGATTTTTACTAGTAATCAAACAAATGAAAAGACTCTATTATTAGTAATTAGAGGTTCAAGTAGTGATATATATCAAATTGAAAAAACAATTGATACTAATTACAAAAATAAGACTGTAAAAGCCAAAAATTTATTAAAAGATTCTTATGAATTAGTTTATGAAGTAATGCCAAATACAAAAGAAGTAATTAGTATTGAAAAAGAGTTGTTTGATATTAGCGGCGTTGATTCAGTAAATATCTTAGCAGCTAATACAGAAGTGGCATAGTAAGTAGATTTCTATTGCAAATATCACAAAATAGGTATAGAATAAAATTGTTAGTTTAAGCTAACAATGGAGGTTTATATGAATTTAAATGATGTTATGATAAATGAATTATACAATATTAAAAATATTGATAAAGGAGATATAGAAACTTATGAATTTTTAAAATCATTAGGCTGCTATGTTGGCGAAAGCATTAAAGTTGTTTCTAGGAATAGTGATAATTTAGTAGTTGTTGTAAAAGGTGCTAGATATAGTATAGATAATGAACTTGCTGAAATAATTGAATGCGAGGCATAAATGGAAAACATCATTGTATTATTAATTATTGTTGCAATAGTTGGTAGCTCAATTGCGTATTTTCTTAGAGAAAAAAGACGTGGTGTTAAGTGTGTTGGATGTTCCTTATCAAAAAGTTGTGATAAAAAGAAAAAATCTATTTGACAATAGAATAAAATATGTTATATTAAACATATCGATGAATATCGATTTAAGAGGTGGACAATGAGTGAAGCAAAAATTTTTAAAGGATTATGTGATGCAAATCGTATAGAAATTTTATTATTACTTAAAAATGGGCCTCTATGTGCTTGTGAAATACTTGAAAGTTTAGAGTTAGCTCAATCGACATTATCGCACCATATGAAAGTATTAAGTGATTCTGGGTTAATTGAAACTAAAAAAGATGGTAAATGGATTTATTATAGTGTAAATAATGAATTATTAGATCAAGCACAAGATATATTAGAAAATTTAAAAGCAGACAGTAATAAATTAAAAAAATGCAAATAACCATCATAGATGGTTATTTATTTAACTAATATATCGATATATTTAGATGTATAGAAGTGAGGAAAGTATGAAAAAAGAAAGTAATATTAGTTTTTTTGAAAAGAATTTAACAATTTGGGTTGTTATTTGTATGGTGATTGGAATTTTAATTGGTGAATTTTTACCTGTTATTCCAGAAGTATTAGGTAAGTTTGAATATTATAATGTATCACTACCGATTGCTTTTTTAATTTGGTTAATGATTTATCCAATGATGCTTAAAATAGATTTTAAAAGTATTAAAGATGTAGGTAAAAATCCTAAAGGTTTATTTTTAACTTGGGTGGTAAACTGGTTAATAAAGCCATTTACAATGTTTGGTATAGCTTATTTCTTCTTTTATGTAGTATTTAAAAATTTAATTAGTCCAGAGCTTGCAAAAGATTATCTTGCTGGAGCTATCTTACTTGGTGCTGCACCATGTACTGCAATGGTATTTGTATGGTCAGTAATGACTAAAGGTAATCCTGCATACACTGTAGTTCAAGTAGCTAGTAATGATTTAATTATCTTAGTAGCATTCGCACCAATTGTAGCGTTTTTATTAGGTGTCGGAGGTGTAAGTATACCATGGTCTACTTTAATCTTAACAGTAGTATTATTTGTTGTAATTCCATTAACTTTTGGGATCTTAACAAGAAACTATATTATTAAAAAACATAGTTTAGATTATTTAAATAATGTTTATATTCCAAAGTTTAATAATGTGACAATTATTGGTTTATTATTAACGTTAATTATTATCTTTAGTTTCCAAGGAAATGTTATCTTAGATAATCCATTACATATAGCATTAATTGCAGTACCACTAACAATTCAAACATTCTTTATTTTCTTTGTAGCATATCTTGGGGCAAAAATATTAAAGTTACCACATGATATTGCAGCACCAGCTGGAATGATTGGTGCAAGTAACTTCTTTGAGTTAGCAGTAGCAGTAGCTATTGCATTGTTTGGTCCAACTTCACCAGTCGCTTTAGCAACAATTGTTGGTCTATTAACTGAAGTACCTGTTATGTTAGTTTTAATAAAAATTGCAAATAGTACAAAAAAATATTTTAAATAGTGTAAAAACGAATAATTATTTATATAGTTATTCGTTTTTAATTTGTCTAATAACTATAGTTATGTTAGTATTTATACATGAAAAATATAAAGAATTATGCTGCTATAAATGATGTGCCAATAATTCAAGATGATGGGTTAAACTTTCTTTTAAACTTAGTAAAAAAAGAAGGAAGTATAAATATATTAGAACTTGGAACTGCAATTGGATATTCATCTATAAATATGGCTAAACTAAATGAAGATATAAGAATCGATACTATTGAAAAAAAGACAGAATTATATGAACTTGCAAAAAAGCATATTATAGAAGAGAGTAAAGAAAATCAAATTACAGCTTTCAATATGGATATTGATGATTATAAAACAACAAAGATCTATGATTTAATCTTTGTTGATGCTGCAAAAGCACAATATGGTAAATATATTGATCAACTATATTTTAACCTTAAAGAGGGTGGAGTCTTTATTTGTGATAACATGGAATTTCATGGATTTGTAAAAAATCCTGACTTAGCTAAAAATAGAAATACTAAAGCTTTAGTTAAAAAAATAAAGAAATTTTATGATAAAATAATTATAGACCAAAGGTTTGAAAATGAATATTACCAAAATATAGGTGATGGAATATTAGTTTTACGAAAGAAGAAGGAGAACACTGATGAAATTTAAAAAAATATTAGGGATTGCTGCAATAGCAGGAATAGGAGCATATCTAGCACACCGCTATAGTAAGTTAGAACCAAGAGAAGCAGTTGGAGAAAAGAAATTTATAACATTAGAAAATGAGTTTACAGATACAAAGAATGACTCATTTGATACAACTGAAGAAAATACAGAAGAAGACGAAGAAGAAGGCCAGATAAACCCAATAAATTTAAACGAAGACGTTGTGGTTGAGGAATTTATTGGAGAAACATATTCAACTATTATTGAGGAAGAAAACGGTGACGAAGTAATTAGCGATGAAGAAAACTTTATTGTTGAAGAAAGTGAATTGATTGAAGAAACTGAAACAATAAATGATGATAGTGTTGAAGAAGTTTTAGAAGATAAAGATGATATACAAGAAACAATAGATTATTTAGAAGATTTCGAAGTTATTATCGAAGATAATACTAATGAAGAAGCAGAAACTAAATCAGTAATTAATGATATAGCCAATGATGAATTAGACTATACATTTTTACATGTAGTTGATGATTCAGTAAAAGATTTACAAAAGAAATATCCTTTTGTTAGTGAAGAGTACATAGAGAAGCTTACATATTTAAAATTTGATTTTTCAGAAAACTTTGAAAAAGGAACTAATGTTTTAATTTCTCACGAAATAGAGTATTATAGTGAGATTGGAAAAGATTCAATTGAAAAAACATTTATTGATGAAGGTTATAATAATGAATTTGAATATGTAGACTCTACGATTAAAATTAGTAAAGAAATCTTTATAAGCGATGATAGTTCATTAATTGATACAATACTAAATGCTGCAAATATAACATTTGGTTTAAAATGTGAATATTTAGGGTTTGAGATTGATCATATTTAAAAGCACACTAGTGCTTTTTTTTATCAAATATTTTATGATAATATTGTTTTAATTTTTATATAAATAATTATATTATTTGATTAAAAAAATAGTTTTGTGAAAGTTTTGTGTTTTTTTAAGTTGTATTATTGACAATTGGGTTGATATAGATATAATAAATTGGAGTGATAAATATGAAGGCAAAATATCAAGATGTTTTAAATAAAGAAGATACAATTTTCAAAATTGAATTAATTGAAAAAAAAGAGGATATATTAGTGTATAAAGAGGATGATGCACTAGTGAAAATTAATTTCAATGGAGGTAGCTGCAGTATTATCCGTGATGGAGTTGTTTATACGACAATTGAATTAAGTTTGGGTAAAGAAGGAAAGTGTGAAGTTAAATCACCTTATGGCAATATGAATTTTACAACAAAAGCAATTGAAATATTAACATCACCTGATTATTTTGAGATAGAATATCAATTATTGGAAAATAATGATGTAATATCACACATTAAGTTTATCTTGGATCTAAAAAACTAGGGAGGAACAGTTAATGAAAAAGTCAATGAATGATGTAGCATATAAAATATTATCAAGCAAAAAGAAAAGTGTAGCTTTTGATGCATTGTGGAAAGAAGTAGTTTTAAAAATGGAATACTCTGAAACAGAAGCTAATAGAAAGTTAGTTCAGTTCTATAATAATATAATGTTAGATAATCGATTTGTATCGGTTGAACAAAATAAATGGGACTTAAGAGAAAGACGTAAGTTTGAAGAAATTCATATTGATACAAGTGCAATTATAATCGAAGATGATGAAAATGAAGATGAAGTAGAATTAATCTTTGAAGAAGAAATTGAAACACAAGAGAAAGATGATAGTGGCTACTAAAGCCACTTTTTTTAAATATGAAAACAATAATATGGGATTTTAATGGCACAATTTTAAACGATGTTGAGTACTGTTTAGAAATATTAAATGAATTACTAAGTTATCAAGGTAATCCAAAACAGTTTAGTCTAGATGAATATAAAGAGGTATTTGGATTTCCAATTATCGATTACTATCATAGAGCAGGAATAGATTTTGAAAAAAATAGTTTTGAAGAATTAGCTAATATCTATATGAAAAGATATTACAGTATTTTTGGTGAAATTAGATTACATGATAATTTTATGCAAACAATTTTAGCTTTAAAAGCAAAGGGCTATAAAAATGTCATTATAAGTGCAAGTAAACAAAGTGATTTAAAAGACCAAACTAACAATTTAAGAATAGATTGGTTATTTGATGAAATAATAGGTATTGATAATATCTATGCTAGTAGTAAAGTTGAAAGAGCAATAAAATGGTCTAAAGAATCGAGATTTAGTAATTATGAACTATACTTTATTGGGGATACAACTCATGATGCAGAAGTTGCGAAAAGTATTAATGCAAAATGTATTTTAGTGGCAAATGGTCATGAAAGTTATGATAGATTAAAATTAGCAAATGAAATTGTATTAAACGATATAAGTGAGGTATTAGAATGTATAGAATAGGTCAATCAAGTGATTTACATGTATTATGTTCAGGACGTGATTTAATACTAGGTGGAGTTAAAATAGAACATGAACTAGGTTTATTAGGTCATAGTGATGCTGATTGTTTATTGCATGCAATTGCAGAAGCAATTATCGGAGCGATGGGAAAAGGTGATCTTGGGACATTTTTTCCGGATACAAGTGATGAATTTAAAGGAATTGATTCAATGATTTTACTTAGTAAAGTAAATGAAATGATGGTTAAAGAAGGATATCAAATTGTTAATGTAGATAGTTTAATAATGATACAAAGACCAAAGATGTTACCACATATCCCGAAAATGAAAGTCAATATCGCAAAAGCCTTAAATATAGAGGTAGACCAAGTTAATGTAAAAGCGACAACAGGTGAAAAAGTAGGAATAATTGGTAAAGAAGAAGCAGTATTAGCACAAGCTGTAGTATTATTAAATAAATAACTTTTATTTATACTAATAATCTAGTACAATAATACTGTATGAAATTAGGAGGAAAAAAAATGGCATTAGTTTCAGCAAAAGAGATGCTTGTAGAAGCACACAAAGGTCAATACGCAGTAGGGCAATTCAATATCAACAACCTAGAATGGACAAAAGCGGTATTAAAAGCTGCAGAAGAATCAAAATCTCCAATTATTTTAGGTGTATCTGAAGGTGCAGCTAAATATATGTGCGGGTTTAAGCAAGTTGCAGATATGGTTAAAAATGTTCATGATGCAATGAATATTACAGTACCTGTAGCATTACACTTAGATCACGGAAGCTTTGAAGGAGCAAAAGCAGCAATCGAAGCTGGGTTCACTTCAGTTATGTTTGATGGTTCTCACTATGAGTTCGAAGAAAACTTAGCTAAATCAAAAGAAATCATTGAGTTAGCACACTCAAAAGGAATTTCAGTTGAATGTGAAGTTGGTTCAATCGGTGGAGAAGAAGATGGAATCGTTGGAGCTGGTGAATTTGCAGATCCAAAAGAGTGCGAAACAATTGCTAATTTAGGAGTAGACTTCTTAGCAGCTGGTATCGGAAACATCCATGGTAAATATCCAGAAAACTGGACTGGTTTAAATTTTGAAGTTTTAGAAGCTATCAAAAATGTAACTACTGGTTGTCCATTAGTATTACACGGTGGTTCAGGAATTCCAAAAGATCAAGTTAAAAAAGCTATTTCTTTAGGAGTATCTAAAATCAATGTAAATACAGAACTTCAATTAGTATTTGCAGCAGCTACAAGAAAATATGTAGAAGCTGGAAAAGACAATGAAGGAAAAGGATACGATCCACGTAAATTATTAGCACCAGGTGCTGATGCTATCACTGCTCAAACTAAAGCAATGATGGAAGAATTTGGTTCAGCTAACAAAGCTTAATTTCAATTATAAAAGTACCCAACTAGGGTACTTTTTTTTATGTATATTGTGTAAATTATAAGAAATATATAATGTACAAATAAATAGAATTTTGATATAATACTCTAGCGAGGTTAAATTATGATAAAAGCTATATTTTTTGATATGGATGGAACATTAATAAATAGTGAAGCTCACTACTTAAGTGGTACATATGAGCTTATGAAAAAACATGGATATACTGGAGATATAAATGCAGTATCATCTATTATTGGAACCACAATGGATAAAACGTACGAAATTATATTAGACTTATTAAACCATAAATTAACCTATGAAGAACTAAAAGAAATAAATGAAACATATTTTAAAGAAAATAAATTAGATATAAATAAAAATGTATTTGAAGGAGTATTAGAAGTTTTTAGGGCACTTAAAGAAAAAGGCCTTAAAATTGCAATATGTTCTAGCTCATCAAAAAAAGAAATTGATAGATTTGTTGATGAAATTAAATTAAACGATTATGTAGATTTAGTTGTCACAGGTGATGATATGAAAAATGGAAAACCTGCACCTGATATCTATCTTTATGCTTTAAATTATTTTGATATAAATAGCAATGAAGCAATTGTTTTAGAAGATTCGTATAGTGGAATTAAGGCTGGAAAAACAGCTAATATTTTAACATTAGCACGAAAAGATATTCAATTTGGATTAAATCAAAGTGAAGCAGATGGAACTGTAGATGATATGTATAGTTTCTTAAAGTATGTAGAAAGTAAATTGGAGGTAGGTAGATGAAAGAAGTCTTAGTAATAAAAGGCGAAAACAAATTAAATGGAACTGTAAGAATCAGTGGATCTAAGAATGCTACTGTTGCTTTAATACCTGCTGCAATTTTAAGCGATGGAGTTGTAACAATTAGAGAAGTACCTAACATTTCAGATGTAGAATCTTTAAGCCATTTATTAGAGTCACTAAATGTTAAAGTGACAAGAAATAATAACAATCATATTATCATTGATCCTAGAGAAATGAAAAATATCGTACTAGAGAGTGAATATGTAACCAAGCTTAGAGCATCATATTATTTAATGGGTGCATTACTTGGTAAACATAAAGAAGTAAAAATGAAAATGCCTGGTGGATGTTATCTTGGTCCAAGACCTATTGATTTACATTTGAAAGGTTTTGAAGCATTAGGTGCAACAATCGAAGATAAAGATGGATACATTCATATTAAAGCAGAAGAATTAATAGGGACGAAAATATATTTAGATATTGCATCTGTTGGAGCAACAATTAATATTCTTATGGCGTCAATTTTTGCGAAAGGACGTACAATTATTGAAAATGCTGCAAAAGAACCTGAAATTATTGATATTTCAAGTTTGTTAAATAAAATGGGAGCAAAAATTAGAGGTGCTGGTACTGCTGAAATTACAATTGATGGAGTAGATAAACTTGATGGTTGTGCTCATGAAATAATTCCAGATAGAATTGAAGCTGGTACATATATTACTTTAGCTGCAGCTTGTGCTGAAGAAATGGTAATAGAAAATGTAATTCCACAACATATTGATTCATTACTTTCAAAATTGAAAGAAATGAAAGTAGATATTGAAGTAGATATAGATAGTGTTAAAGTTAGAGGTGGTAATGAACTTGAACCATGTTCTATTAAAACAGGAACATATCCAGGTTTTGCAACTGACTTACAACAACCATTAACAACATTGTTAACACTAGCAAGTGGAGAATCAAAAGTTAAAGATACGATATATCCTGCTAGATTTAAAAACTGTGTTGAATTAAATAAAATGGGGGCAAACATCGAACTTGCTGATGGAGAATCACTAATTAAAGGACCAACAAAACTTAAAGGAACAAGAGTTGTGGCAACAGATTTAAGATGTGGTGCTGGATTAGTAATTGCTGCTTTATTGGCAAGTGGAGAGACGATAATCGAGGATGTATATCATATAGATCGCGGTTATGATGCTTTAGATTCAAAGTTAACAGCTCTAGGAGCCAAAATTGAAAGAAGAAAAGAGGAAGTCTAAATGAAGTATCAAAATCATACACTATTTGGAGTTGAAGCAAATATTTTTGCAGCTATTATGTTAGTTTTACCGACAATTGCAGCATATATAAACAATACGTTGGGAACGATTTTACAACTGATAGTAATTATTTTAATTTTTGTAGTAAAAGATTCACCATTTGTTAAGTTCTATGCAATTCAATACGGATTATTACAAGCAGTTGGATTTGTTTTAGGATTAATTATTGGGTTACTTAGTGTTGGAGCAGTAGCTTCATCATCAATTAGTACTCTTGCAACAACAGTATTAGCATTAAGTGCAGTATTAGTTATATTTGGTTTATTTGTATTAGGTTGTGTTGTATTTATGGCATATAACGCATTTAATTACAATGTAAAAGGACTTCCATTTATTGGAAAATTAGCATTAAAATGGTCAGGGATCAATAATGCTCAACAAACGTCTTATGAAAGTTATACATCTTCATCTATCAAAGATCCAGCAGATTTAGGGTAAATAAAATAAATATAGAAAAGCATAATTTTAGTAAATTATGCTTTTTTTTTGAAATTAAATGATTCAATAATCAATTAGCATATTAATAATATAAAAAGACTAACGAATAAAAATAGCCTGATAAAAGCTTTGAAATATATAAAAGCAAATAATAAATTGACAATTATATATATAAGGGCTAAAATGCACCTATGAGTATAAGGAGGAGTATGAAAATAATTTTATGTATTGATGACAATAATGGATTAAAGTTCAATGGTAAACGCTTATCAAGAGATAGAATGATCTATGAAGATATTATGAGTTATGTTAATACTTTACAAATTGATAAAGAAGCAAAAATTCTATTTGAAGAAGATGTTGTAAATATCTATAAAACAATAAATGTGACAAGTGATGACTATTATTTTGTAGAGGATAATGGCTTTATAAATTATTTAAGTCAAATAAATGAAATTGTTTTATATTATTGGAATCGTAGATATCCTGCGGATACATATTTTGATAAAAATATTTTACTTGAATTTAAGCTAAAAGAATCCAAAGAGTTTAAAGGTTTCTCACATGAAAAAATAACTAAAGAGGTATATATAAGAAGATGAATAAAAAGATGATGATTATCCTATTAACATTTATATTGTTAATAAGTGGGTGTACAAGTAGTGCGAGTAATAAAGATGCTACAAATACACCAACAGCAACTATTGAAACAACTATTGCGCCAACAATAGAAGCGACAATTAAGCCAAGTGCTGAACCAACAATAACACCAAGTATTGAACCGACAATAGAGTCAAGTGTTGAATCAACTCCAACTCCAACTCCAATAGTTGATGAATATGTACCACAAGTTGTGAACGTTGATAATATCGCTGAATATAATGGACAGCTATATATTACAGTGTTTGATAATGAACCAAATTTTAATCAAACATCAATTACAACAACTGCGTATGAAGATTTTTCAGACTTAGATAGTTTAGGTAGAGTTGGTATTGCTAATGCATGTCTTGGTGTTGAATTAATGCCAACAGAAGATAGAGAATCAATAAGTGAAGTCTATCCTACTGGCTTTATAAATGTTGGTTATGAGAGTGTAGATGGAGGTTGGTTATATAATCGTAGTCATATGATTGGTTTCCAATTAAGTGGTGAAAATGCTAATGAATTAAATTTAATGACAGGTACTAGAAGTTTTAACGTAGATGGGATGTTACCGTTTGAAAATATGGTGGCTGATTACATTAAAGAAACAAATAATCATGTTATGTATCGTGTAACACCAATTTTTAAAGATGATGAACTAGTAGCACGAGGTATTCAACTAGAAGCTTATTCTGTAGAAGATGAAGGAGAAGGTATTAGTTTTAATGTTTATATCTATAATAATGAACCATCAGTTATAATAGATTATCAAACAGGGAAAAGTGAAGAGATCAAGCCAAGTGATGAGTCAACACCAATCCCTAATATTGAACCTACAATTGAAGCTACCGTAGAAGTTGAAGGTATTAACTACATATTAAATACAAACACTGATAAGTTTCATTATCCTTCGTGTTCGTCGGTAGATCAAATGTCAGAAACAAACAAAAAAGAAATGGTGTCAACAAGAGAACAAATAATTAACATGGGTTATGATCCATGTGGAAGATGTGATCCATAATTAATCACTAGAAATAGTGATTTTTTTATTTGCGTTTCATAATCTAAAATCACTATAAATTGTATAGAAATATTAGGTTAAATATGTTATAATATTGCGTGATTATAGAAATTAAAAGAGGACAAATATATGGCATTAACAGCAGGTATTGTTGGATTACCAAATGTTGGTAAATCTACATTATTTAACGCAATTACAAAATCAAATGTTGAAGCAGCAAACTACCCATTTGCAACAATTCAACCAAATGTTGGAGTAGTAAGTGTACCAGACAAAAGAATGGAAGATATAGTAAGTTTAATTAAACCAAATAAAATAATTTATACGACATTTGAGTTTACTGATATTGCAGGTTTAGTAAAAGGTGCAAGTAAAGGTGAAGGTTTAGGAAACCAATTCTTATCACACATTAGACAAACAGATGCAATATGTCATGTGGTTAGATGTTTTGAAAATGGAGATATCACACATGTTGAAGGAAGTGTTGATCCTATTAGAGATATCGAAATAATTAATTTAGAATTATCTTTAGCTGACTTAAATACTATTGAACAAAGATTATCAAAAGTTGAAAGAAAAGCTGCTCAAAAAGATGCTGAAGCTATGGCTGAAGTTGTTGTATTAAAGAAATTACATCCAGCATTATTAGAAGGTAAAATGGCAAGAAGTGTAGAATTATATGATACAGAGGTTGAAATTGCTAAACAATATAATTTATTAACAATTAAACCAATGATTTATATTGCTAATATAGAAGAAGAAAATATTGCGAAACCAGAAAATAATCCTAATTATTTAAAAGTTGTTGAATATGCAAAAGCAGAGAATAACTCTGTAATTGCCATAAGTGCAAAAATTGAAGAAGAATTATCAGCTTTAGAAGCTGATGAAAAACAAATGTTCTTAGAAGATTTAGGATTAGAAGAAAGTGGCTTAGATAAAGTTATATTTGAAGCATACAATATTTTAGGTTTAAAAACATACTTTACAGCAGGAGTAACAGAATGTCGTGCATGGACATTTACTGAAGGAATGAGCGCACCTGAATGTGCAGGAATAATTCATACTGATTTTCAAAGAGGATTTATTAGAGCTGAGACATTTAATTATGTGGATCTAATGGAATATAAATCAGAATTAGCAATTAAAGAAGCTGGTAAACTTCGTCTAGAAGGAAAAGATTATATTGTTAAAGATGGGGATATTTTACACTTCAGATTTAATGTTTAATCTATGAAAAAATATACTGATAAATATATTGTAGGAGTATCAGGTGGTAGTGATTCAATGGTTTTATTAGACATGTTGAATCAAGCTGGAGTAAATATTATTGTCTGCCATATTAACTATCATCAAAGAACTAGTGCAAATAGAGATCAAAAAATCGTAGAAGATTATTGTTTAGACAATAATCTTTTATTGCATGTATATGATTATAAAAATGATGAGAAAGGTAACTTTCAAGGTCTAGCACGAAACTTTAGATATAAATGTTTTAAAGATTTGATAAAACAATATCATGCCAAAGGTGTTATGGTAGCTCACCAATTAGAAGATCATATAGAAACATATTTAATACAACAAAATAGAGGTCAAATACCTAACTATTATGGATTAAAAGAAGAGAATATTGTAAATGATATTTTAATAATAAGACCATTACTGAAGTATAGTAAAAGAGAAATATATAGCTATACAGTAAATAAAAAAATCAAATATGGTGAAGATGAATCAAATCAAAGTACAAAGTATTTAAGAAATAAAATTAGAATTGAACAGGTTAATAACTTAAATAAAAAAGAAGTAAGTAAGTTATTAGCCGAAATAAATAAAGAAAATGAAAATTTAGCAAATAGATTAAAAAAAGCAAATGAAATAATCACACAAAATTCAATTAAGCATGATATCTTTATTAAGTATCAAGATTATCAGATGTTAATGCGTATTTTTTTAAAGGATGAATTATACTATAAATCACCAGAATATGTTAGTGAACTTTATAGACAAATTTCATTGCCAAATGCGTTTATTAAATTAGAAAAATACTATGTAATAAATGATGGTGAAAATATAATGATTAAAGATATAAACACCGATTATGAATATGTAATAACAAGTATAGAACTTTTAAAAACACCTTATTTTAAAATAGTAGATAAAGCCGAAAAAATATTTAGTGCTACAGTTAGTGAAAGTGATTTTCCAATAACAATTAGAAGTCCAAAATCACATGATTATATAGAAATGAGATTTGGAAAAAAGAAGTTAAATCGTTGGTTTATAGATCGTAAAATCAATCGATATGATAGGCTTATATGGCCAGTTGTACTTAATTGTGATGGAAAAGTAATCTTAGTACCAGAAATAGGATGTGATTTGTTTCATTATTCTAACAATCCTAATTTATTTGTGATAAAATAATATATGTTATGTGGAGGATAAGATGAATAATAAGGTAAAAGAAATATTAATTTCTAATGAAGAGATACAAGTTAGATGTAAAGAATTAGGGGCAACTTTAACAGATAAATTTAAAGGCTATGAAAATGCACCAATCTTTGTAGCTTTATTAAAAGGGTCAGTTCCATTTTTAGCTGAATTAATTAAACACATTGATTTAGAGATGGAAATGGATTTTATGGATGTATCAAGTTATGAAGGTACTAAAAGTACTGGAGATATTAAAATATTAAAAGATTTAGATAAATCAATAAATGGTTTAGATATCGTATTAGTAGAAGACATAGTGGACACAGGTAACACATTAACAAATGTTATTGAAATGCTTAAAAACAAAGGAGCAAAATCAATTACTGTAGTAACATTATTAGACAAACCTTCTAGAAGAGAAGTTCCAATTCAAGCAGATTATATTGGCTTTACAATTGAAGACTTCTTTGTAATAGGATTTGGATTAGACTTTAATCAAAAATATCGTAACTTACCATATATAGGAATTTTAAAAGAAGAATACTATCAATAGGAGGAAACAATGAACAAAGTAAACAAAAATTTAATTAGTTACTTTCCAATATTAATTTTGTTAGCTGCAATGTTAAGTATTTCATTATTTAGTAATACAGGAGCTTCAGAAGAACTAAGATATGATGAATTACAAAATGTTCTTAAAAATGAAGAAGTATTAGAGGTTAAAATCACACCATTAAACAACGTAGTAGATATTAGTGGTGTATATGTTAATGCTGAAGGACAAGAAGTTAAATTTAGCTCAACTACACCTAATACTGATGAAGTATATAATGATTTAATGGCATCAATAGAAGCTGCAGAAATAAATGTAATTAATGCTGAAGAATCAAATGTTTTTATCGACATTCTATTTAGCATTGTACCATTTATTATTATTGGAGTATTTGCTGTATTTATGTTCAACCGCTTAAGTAGTGGTGGAGGAAATTCAAAAGCATTTGAATTTGCAAAATCACGTGCAAAACTTGAAGGTGATACAAAAGTACGTTTTGAAGATGTAGCAGGATGTGATGAAGAAAAAGAAGAGATGGAAGAGTTAATTGATTACTTAAAATCTCCAAAGAAATTTGCAAAAATGGGTGCTCGTATACCTAAAGGTATCTTAATGGCAGGATCGCCAGGTACTGGTAAAACTTTATTAGCTAAAGCTGTAGCTGGTGAAGCTAATGTTCCATTCTATTCAATCTCAGGTAGTGACTTTGTTGAGATGTTTGTTGGGGTTGGAGCGAGTCGTGTTCGTGATATGTTTAAAAAAGCTAAACAAACTGCACCATGTATGATCTTCATCGATGAAATCGATGCAGTAGGAAGACAACGTGGAGCTGGTATGGGAGGTGGTCATGATGAACGTGAACAAACTCTAAACCAATTACTTGTAGAAATGGATGGTATTGGTGATAACAGTGGAATTGTAATGATTGCTGCAACAAATAGACCTGATGTATTAGATCCAGCATTACTTCGTCCAGGACGTTTTGATAGACAAATTACAGTATCTTTACCAGATCGTAAAGGACGTGCTGCAATATTAGCTGTACATGCTAGAAATAAAAAAATTGGTGCTGATGTTGATTTAGATGCATTAGCAAAAAGAACACCAGGCTTTAGCGGTGCAGATTTAGAAAACGTATTAAATGAAGCAAGTATTTTAGCAGTAAGAGAAAAATTAAATGTTGTTACAACAAAACAAATAGATGAAGCAATTGACCGTGTAATGATGGGACCTGCAAAAAAATCACGTGTATATGATGAAAAAACTAAGAAATTAGTAGCATATCATGAAGCAGGACATGCAATTATAGGTTTATTTATGGATGATGCTTCAATTGTTCAAAAAGTTACAATTATTCCACGTGGACAAGCAGGTGGATATAACTTAATGACACCTAAAGAAGAAAAAATGATGCATACTAAAGGTGATTTATTAGCTACGATTACATCTTATATGGGTGGTAGATGTGCTGAAGAATTATTCTTTGATGATGTAACTACAGGTGCAGTTAGTGATATTGAAAGATCAACTAAAATTGCACGTGATATGGTTACTTTATATGGTATGAGTGATTTAGGATTAGTACAATACGATAGAGGATCACAAAATGTCTTCTTAGGAAGAGATTATAATTCTCCAAGTAATGTATCAGCTGTAACAGCAGCTGCTATTGATAGTGAAATTAAAAAGATTATTGATGGTTGTCATGATAAAGCAATTGAATTAATTAAAGAACATAAACAAACATTAATTGATATAGCTGAAGCTTTAATTGAATATGAAACATTAACTTCAGAAGATATTGATAATATTGTTAAGGGATTGCCTATTAACCAAATAAAAGAAGTTGAAACTGTAGTTATTACAGAGGAAACTGAAGAAGTTTTAGAAGATGATGAAGCTGAGACTGTTGAAATTATTTCGATAGAAACTGAAGAAGAAACAACTTCAAAAGACGAATAACAAAGTTAAGGATTGCAATTGCAATCCTTTTTTTATAAGAGGTGAAAAATGAGAGTACAAAAATTACAAAGCATAATGAAAGAAAACAATGTTGATTATTGTTTGATTACTGATAGTTTAAAACTTAAATACTTTACAGGATTTAAGTATAGTGTAGCAGAAAGATTAGTAGCTTTATTAGTTAGTCAAAATAGTAGTACATTAATTGTTAATAAATTATTTGATATCTACGATATTAAAAATCATGAGGTAATATTCTATTATGATCATCAAGATCCTATGCAAATTATTAATGATATTGTCAATGATAAACTTCTAGCAATAGATACATTAATACCAGGAAGATATTTAATGAATTATCTAAAAATTAACACTAACTTAAATTATGTAAGAGGAGATATTATTGATTTTGTAAAGGCAGTTAAATCTGATGAAGAAGTTGAAATCATGAGGCAATCTAGTGCTATTAATGATGCTGTTATGCAAAAAGTATATGATTTTTTACATATTGGAGTTACGGAAATTGAAGTTAGTGATTTTATTAAAGATACATTTAATGAGTATGGTGTTGATGGTTTATCATTTACTCCAATTGTTGCCTTTAAAGAAAATGGCGCTGATCCTCATGCAAGAGTTAGTAATAGAAAATTGAATGCTAATGAAAGTATTATTATCGATATGGGTTGTATTTACAAAGGATATTGTAGTGATATGACAAGAACTTTCTTTATTGGTGATTGTGATATTAAAGAAGAATATGCACTAGTATTAAAAGCAAATGAAGAAGCAATAAAATTAGTAAAACCTAATATCATGTTTAAAGAATTAGATGCATGTGCAAGAAATATTATTAGTGATGCAGGTTATGGAGAATATTTCACACATCGATTAGGACATGGTATTGGTATGAGTACTCATGAACCATTCGATGTTAATGGTATTAATGATATGAAAGTTCAAGAAAATATGGCATTTTCAATTGAACCTGGAATTTATGTTAAAGATAAATTTGGCATTAGAATAGAAGATATCATTATCGTTACAAAAGATGGATATGAAAATTTAAATAAATTTAGTAAAGAGTTAATGATTAAACCAATAGATTAAAATGATGTAATCTTGTAAAGTTAAGTAATATAAAGTAAAATTTAAAGTAGAAGAAAGTGAGGTCGTTTTTAGATGAACGCATGGAAAAACTGTAATATCAATGATGTAATGGAATTTAGC
Organism: uncultured Erysipelotrichaceae bacterium; assembly: GCA_964371715.1. GTDB lineage: Bacteria > Bacillota_I > Bacilli_A > Erysipelotrichales > Erysipelotrichaceae > CAYJNO01. The sequence continues at coordinate 21,519 of CAYJNO010000012.1, forward strand.
GAAGGTTATAAGACTTTCTTATATAATTCAAAAACTGAAAGAGAATGTGTAGCAGAGGCAAAAAAATTAGCAATTGCTAAAGGATATAAAGATTTAGATGAATTAATTAAAAATAATGTAAAACTTGAAAAAGGTGATAAAGTATTTAGAACTAATATGGATAAAAATATTGTATTATTCGTTATTGGTGAAGCACCTTTAAAGGATGGTATGAATATCTTAGGAGCACATGTTGATTCTCCAAGATTAGATATCAAACAAAACCCTTTATATGAAAATGAAGGTTTAGTATTATTAGATACTCACTACTATGGTGGTGTTAAAAAATATCAATGGGTAGCACGTCCATTAGCATTACATGGTGTTGTGTGCAAAAAAGATGGTACAACAATTAATGTTGTAATTGGTGAAGATGATAATGATCCAGTAATTGGTATCAGTGATTTATTACCACATTTAGGTGCAGATCAAATGGCTAAAGTTGGAGCAAAAGTTGTTGAAGGTGAAGACTTAAATGCTTTAGTAGGCTCAATTCCATTAGCTGATGAAAAAGAAGAAGCAACTAAAAAAGCAATTTTAAAACTATTAAAAGAAAAATATGATATTGAAGAAGCAGACTTTATTTCAAGTGAACTTGAATTAGTTCCTGCTGAAAAAGTTAGAGATTATGGATTAGATCGTTCAATGGTAATGGGATATGGGCATGATGATCGTGTATGTTCATACTCATCATTAGTAGCGATATTTAATGCTAAAGCAGGTGTTAAAACTTCTTGCTGTATCTTAGTTGATAAAGAAGAAGTAGGATCAAATGGTGCTAGTGGTATGCACTCTAAATTCTTTGAAAACACAGTATGTGAAGTTATGAATTTAATGGGTGATTATAGTGAATTAAATGTTAGAAGATCATTTGAGAATAGTACAATGTTATCAAGTGATGTATCAGCTGGCTATGATCCAAACTATCCAAGTGTTAATGAAATGAAAAACACAGCATTCTTGGGACATGGGCTATGTTTAAATAAATACACTGGAGCTCGTGGTAAATCAGGATGTAATGATGCAAACCCTGAGTTTATCGCAAAACTTAGAAGAATCTTTGATGAAGAAAATGTAATCTTCCAAACAGCTGAACTTGGAAAAGTTGACCAAGGTGGTGGAGGAACTATCGCCTATATTTTAGCTAATTTAAATATGCAGGTAATCGATGCTGGAGTTGCTGTACAAAACATGCATTCTCCATCTGAAGTTGTTAGTAAAGTAGATATTTATGAAGCATATAGAGGATATGTTGCTTTCCTAGAGAAAATGTAATGAATAAAGAAATTTATTTAGCAGGTGGTTGTTTTTGGGGTGTTGAGCATTATTTTAGTTTAATTGATGGTATAACACAAACTAGTGTTGGTTATGCCAATGGTGATGGTGAAACTAACTATAAAATACTTAAGACAACAGATCATGCTGAAACTGTTAAAATAACATATGATGATAGTAAAATTTCGTTAAATGAGATTTTAGATTTATATTATCAAATTGTTGATCCATTATCATTAAACAAACAAGGTAATGACATAGGTAGACAATATCGTACAGGAATTTATTATACTGATGAAAATGATTTAGATGTTATTAAAGCTTCATTAGCTAACCTTGAGGAAAGCTTAAATAATAATTCAGTTATTGAAGTTAGTCCCTTAATAAATTACATTCTTGCTGAAGATTATCATCAAGATTATTTAGTTAAAAATCCAAATGGTTATTGCCATATAGGTAAAAAACATTTTGAGGACGCAAAAAACTACAAAAAATAAGGCAAAATTTAATTATTTTGCTTTTTTTTAATAATTACACAACGTTTTCACAAAGTTGTAATATTATATGAGTGTAAGCTAATAATTTTAGAATTCATACGAATTCAATTTCTTCCCCCCAAGGGCTTAGCCCTTATAAAAAACTGCCTCAGCAGTTTTTTTATTTATACTAAAAACAAAGGAGACTATTTAGTCTCCTTTGTTAATTTTTGTCTTTGTACTTCAGCTGCTATTGTTACAATAGCACTTGTAGCATTAAGTGAATTTCTAAAATCATTAGAATAAGGGATATATAAATTAATATCAGCTAATGATTCAATATCTTTAGATAAACCACGTTTCTCTCCACCAATTGCAATAATTTGCTTAGTAGTTAAATCAGTGTTAAAGTATATTTCACTCTCATCACTTCTTTTAAGTAATGATAATTTAAAGTCCTTAGTTTTTAAGAATTTAATATCAGCTACTAAATCATCACTTAAAATGATATTCATTTTTTCGCTTGCTCCTGCACTACTTTTTACAACGATATTCTCACTATTTATTAAGTGTGAATTTTTCATAATTACAGTATTAATATTGAAAGCATATAATGATCTTAATGCATACCCTAAATTAAATGGATCTTCAATACCATCAATAATCATAATTGTATTCATTTTTTTTAGATTTAATTTAGATAAAGATTGATAGTTACGTTCTAATGCTGAAGTAATTATTCCACCATGTGTCTTTCCTATTGTAAGTTTATCAATTTCACTTCTAGTTGTTTTAATTAATTTAATATTATTTTTTAAAACTAAATTGATAATGTAACGAGTATTACGATCATCCTTTGTTTCATCAATCATAACCCATTCTATTTCTCTATTTTTACCTTCTAAGATGGCTTTTGTAGCTATTGCACCTTCATATATCATATTTTGACTCTCCTTATCATGTCATGCTCATAGACAACAAATGGAACTACTACTTGTAATAGCGTCATAGGCTGATTGGCAATTAATACTTCTTCACTATCTTTATTAACTAGTTTATTGACTACAAAACGTTGATTATTATTTAAAGGACCAAATACTTCTAATGTATCATTTACTTCGAAATAGTTTCTTGTTTCGATAGTTGCAGTCATCGTATCTTCATCAAATGATTTTACATAAGCTACAAATTCATGGGTTACACCGGCGCCATTAACACCATATAAATGATGTTTAATAGTTGGCATTCCACTTAAAAATCCATCATTTGTTGGTCGGTTTTCAGCTTTTTTAAATTCATTAGTATAATATGTTATTCGATCTTCACTAAGTGTACCAGTAGCATATACTTCATCTATTAAATCACGATATGTCTTAACAACAGTTGCGATATAATATTCACTCTTCATTCGTCCTTCAATTTTAAGACTTGCAATGTTGCATTTTATCATAGCTTCTACATGTCTAACTGCACATAAGTCAGTAGAAGACATTGAGAATAATTCATCTGCATTGCTTAGGATATTATCATCTTCTAATAAATGATATTTCCAACGACAAGATTGTGCACAACCTCCACGATTTGCATCTCTTAAAGTCATTAAATTACTTAATGTACATCTACCACTATAGTTTGAACACATCCCACCATGGATAAATGTTTCAAGTGGCAAAACACTATTTTTACTTACTGCTATTGTTTCATCAATTGTACATTCACGTGCTAATACAACACGATCAATATTCCATGCTTTAAATGTTTCTATAGCTTTTGCATTTGTTGTATTCATCTGTGTTGATAAATGTGCTTCCATCGATGTCAATGTCTTTACTCTTGTAGCAATAAACATAGACGCTACAATACAAGCTTTAACGCCTGCATTTTCTAAGGCTATTAAATATTCATCTAATTCTACAAAATCTTCATCATGTGGAATCATATTAACTGTAACATAGACACATGCATTATATGCTTTGGCAAAATCACATGCTTCTTTAATATCTGGTATATCAAAGTTACTAGCTCTAGATCTTAAAGAAAACTTTTTTCCACCAATAAAAACAGCATCTGCACCATACATAATAGCAATTTTAGCTTTTTTTAAGTCACCTGCTGGTGCTAATAATTCTATTTTTTTCATAACTACCTACTTCACTAAGTTGGTTTTTTGATAATAAAAACCACTACTATAATTTTTATGTTGATATTTAGTTGTGAATTCTTCTAATAAAATTTCATTATTATATAATTTTAAAGTATCAACAAGTTCAGCTTCATCCATGAAGATATCATCAATGATTAATGTATCAACATTAAATGATGATAATTCTTCAAAGCTTTGTAAAGTGAAATCACTAAAGATACTAGTACCATCTTCATTTTCTAAGATTGGCATTTTGTTTTCTCTTGTGCTTTCAATTAAACTTAAATTTAATTGATTATCATAATCATACTTTTTATTAATTTGTTCAAAATATGTTTTGATAAAGCGACGACGACTATAAGATAAATTAATACGGCCATGCATGATTAAATGTAATCCCTTATCTATATTACTGCTAATTAATTTAATATCATCTAAAGTAATTTCATTGGATAATACAATTCCTTTTAGTTTCTTATCTAAGTAGAACTTAATATCTAATGTATTTGTCAATAGAGTATCTGGATGATAAATTAATAAATGTTCCATCTCTAATGCAATAGCGATACTAAAGATTGCTAAATCATTAAAATAGATCCCTTTTAAGTTTAAAGTTTTTAAAAACTTTAAGTTCTCTTCAACCTTAACAATATCTTGTTCAAAAAAGATATTATTAAGGTTAATATATAAATCTAGTCCTAAGTTTTTACACTTAGAGCTAAGATCTATAAGTTCATTTTTATCAAAATAACGATTAAAACGATTAGAAAAACCTATCTGACCAACAATAATACCATTAATATTATATTTAGTTAAATTCTCTAACATTTCAACGTTACTGAAAGTTAAAATTTTATACATATATTTACCTCGTAAACATTTTATCATATTTGACAAAACAATACATATAAAATATAGTAATTAACGAGAGAATGAGGGAAAAGATGAAGAAACTAAATATTAAAGAAATGACAATTATTGCAGTACTTATAGCAATCCATGTTGTTATTAGTACATTTTATATTCAAGTATTTGATAATACACGAATCATGTTTACATTTATTATAAGTGCACTTGTTGGCGTTATTGGGGGACCCTTATGGTCAGTAATTTTTGCTTTTTGTGCAGATACAATTGCTTTTATGGTTCATCCATTTGGTGCTTACTTTTTTGGTTATACTTTAACAACAATTGTAACATGTCTTATTTATGCATTAGGATTTTATAAAAAAAGACTTAGTATTGCTAGAATTGCCATAACTAAGACTTTAGTAAATGTAATATGTAATATAATGATGAATTCATTTTGGTCATATTTACTATATTCTAATGGCTATTTATATTATTTAGGCCAACAAAGTATAAAGAATCTAATATTATTACCAATTGAAATAGCTGTCCTTGTTGTAGTATTTAAAATGTTACTACCAATTTTAAAGAAAAAAGGATATGTTAATCAATCAGATATTAAGTTTTTTTAATAAAGGATTTAACCATATTGCAGCATCACCATCATAAGTGGTTTGTCCAAGTTTAATATTAGGTTTATTAATACCATGATAATCACTACCAGCAGTATATAATAAGTTATGAGTTTGACAAATATCTAGATAAAAACTAGATATTTTTTTATTATGATAATTACAATAAACCTCAAAACCATCTACACCTGAATTAATTAATTTATTAATCTTTGCATCATCTTGTTTAATAGTTTGAAATGGATGAGCGACAATACAAACACCACCAGTATCATGAATTAAATCAATAACAGCTTGATAATCAATTAAATCAATTGCCACATAACCCCAATGACCTACATTCATATTTTGCCAATAATAATTAGCAATCGGGTTATCACTATAGATACCAGTTTGGTATAAAGCTAATTCTTCGTTGGTATGATCTTCTAATAAAACTTTAGTAATTTCAACATTAGTAAATGGGTAATTACGATGAGTTAAGTTTTTAATCTTATCAATATTTAATTTAATATTATATCGTTCTTCGATTAATTTAACACGGGTAAATGCAATACGTTTTAATTCATTTTCATAATTAGACCATAGTTTTTGATATCTACTGTCATTTAAATCAATTCCATAACCTAAAAGATGTATCACTGTATCATCGATGTAACAATCAATTTCAATTGCACTAATGGATTTAATATCATACTCTTTTAATTTTATTGCACCTAAAGTCATATTGTGATCACTAATAGCAATGTAATCAAGGTTAGCGTTCTTAGCTAAATCTACAATTCTATCTACACTCTCTTGAGAATCAAAACTATAATCAGAGTGAATATGTAAATCAGCCCTAATCATTAGTCAAAAAATCCCCAACCAAAATAAATGTATAAGAAGTAAATAATGTAGCCATTAAAGCCAATGATGTTAAAGAACTCATTTAGACCAGATACAAAAATAACACCAATTTGACTTAAAACAAAGAATACAACTAAAAAAGATATTACTACTTTTTTAAACCAAGATTGATTTTTCGAACGATGATGATAATTAAAATTAACTCCTAAAGCAAAAAGAATAGAAGCTCTAATAATTATAAATAAGACTCTAAATAATTCACCATATAAATAAGTTTCAAGTAGTGGAACTAAAAATGATAAACATAGAATCAATAATAATGGAATAAAATATTTTTTAAACATAATTTCACCTCAGTACTTATTATATAATAAAATAGTGATAGAATAAATAAGAGGTGATTAAAATGAAATTTATAAAACAAGGTTTAAGCGATGAAGTTATTGTCGATAATGTATTTCATGTATCAAGACTTGCTAAAGAAGCAATTGTAAAGTATGGAGAAGAAAAAGTAGTTAATGCAACTATTGGAGCTCTTTTTGATGAAGATTTAAAATTAGTTGCTTATGATAGCGTGTTTAACACATATGATAACTTACCAAATCAAAATAAAGCACAATATGCAAATAGTTTTGCAGGTAATCAAGAATTCATACAATCTTTAAATGAATGGCTTTTTAATAATACGAGCATGAAGCTACCATACAAAGCACTAGCTACAACAGGTGGTAGTGGAGCGATTTCATTATCATTATTAAATATGCTAGATGAAGATGATATAGTCTTAGCACCTAATATTGCGTGGGGTTCATATAAGTTAATGGCTGAACAATTTAAGTTACAATATCAAACATATAATCTAATTAAAGGTGATGATTTTGATTTAACTTACTTTAAAGAATGTGTTAATAATGCTTTGAATCAAAAGAATAAAATCTATATAATCATAAATGATCCAGCACATAACCCAACAGGTCTTAGTATGGGAAAAGAAAATTGGGATAAAATCATCGAATTTTTAAACACGTATGTTGACAAAGAAATTATCTTAATGAATGATGTGGCATATATTGATTATGCATTTAAGGATGATGCGAAAGATTATATGCAAAGTTTTAATCAAGCAAATGATAACATAATGATATTAATGGCATATAGTCTATCTAAGTCCTTTACTTTCTATGGGGTAAGACTAGGTGCACTATATATAATTAATAAAAATGAAACTAATATTAATAGCGTATATAATGTTTTAGAAAAAGGTTGTCGTACTATATGGTCAAATGTATCAAATGCAGGTATGGTTACATTTGACAAAGTAATGAAAGAATCTAAAGAAGATTATCTAAAAGAAAAAGATAAATATGTTAGACTACTAGAGAAAAGAAGTTCAATTTTTATAAATGAAGCAAAAGCGTGTAGTTTAGATATCTATCCATATAGTGATGGATTCTTTATTACAGTTAAATGTGATAATAATGAAATAAGAGATATATGGCATGAAAAATTAATGGAAAACAATATTTTTACAGTTAAAGTAAATCTTGGAATCAGAATTGGTATTTGTGCTATAAGTATAAAAAAAGTTGAAGGGTTAGCAAGTAAAATTAAAAATTGTAAATAAAAATAAGATAGTTCGCTATGAACTATCTTATTTTTATTTGTGACGATGTAAATCAATGTCGCTAAAATCAAATTGATTTAGTACATCTTTAATTAATACATCTTTATTTGCTTGGTTTTCTAAAGCAACGCGTGCTTTTGCTTTGATTGGATCTTCAATGTTTAAAGGTCCATTAATACAACCACCAACACAAGACATACCTTCTAATATATTAATGTCTAAACGGTTATTAGCCATTAATAATAAGTTACGTTTACATTCTTTACAACCATCAGCATATAATCCCTTAACAGTTGTTTGATAACCTTTTTCTTCATGAGCTCTTAATACAGCTCCAAATACTCCACCACCTTGAGCAAAACCTCTTGCTGGATTTGAAGCTAAGTGATCATCAGAGTAGTTAACCTCAGATGGATAGATACGGCGAGCAACAAACATTGCGATAATCTCTTCGAAAGATAAAACATAATCAACACAAGAGTCTTCATTTTGTGCTTCTTGTTTTTTTGCAGCACAAGGACCAATAAAGCAAATTTTATGATCTGGATATTTTGCTTTTAATAGTCGTGCTAAAGCAATCATTGGAGAAACTAATGTTGACATATTATTTTCATATATTTTTGGATAATGAATTTTAGCCATATTTAAGAATGCAGGACAACATGATGTTGTCATTGGTGTTTCTTTAGCCATTTTTTCAAGTAATTCTTCATGTTCTGCATTAGCAACCGCATCGGCACCAATTGCTACTTCATACGCTTTTGCAAAGCCTGTTTGAATTAAACTACCTTTTATTTGAGTAAGTGTTGTATTATCAAGTTGACCTTGTAATGCAGGTGCAAACATGGCAATAACTTTTTCACCATCAACGATATCTTTAATTACTTCACTCATCCAAGATAGATCTTCTATTGCGCCAAATGGACATGATGCTAAACAAGATCCACAGTTAATACATCTATCTTCATTGATAACTGCAATACCATATGGATCGTAGCTTATCGCATCAACAGGACAGGCGTTTCTACATGGTCTTTCAGTTTTAACTATGGCATTAAATGGACATGATTTAACACAAGCTCCACATGATACACATTTTTTTTGATCGATTTCTGCTTGATTGTTTCCCATTACAATAGCATCAAATTTACAAGCACTTTGACATGATTTTGCCATACATTTACGACAATTATTGGTGATTAAAATATTTTGTATTGTGCAGCCATCACATGCTGGTTCAACAACTCTGATAATTTGTCTTCTATTTTGTGATTCCTCAAAACTTAAATTTGGAAATTGACCTAAAGCTAAACGGACGCGGCGTCTGATAATTGCTCTTTCTTTATATGAACAGCATCTAAATTTGTCATCATGCTTTTGCACAAGCAAATGTGCTATTTCATTCGCAATATCAGGAGTGATTCTTTTTTCAAATCCTCTTATTGCAACTTCTCGTAAAACATCAAATTTAAACTGTCGTGATTCATGTTTAAACATATTCATATTTGTTACCTCCCTTAGACATACTTTAATATTATAGATGATATGGAAATAAATTAAAAGAATTAATTAAAAAAATCACAAGATATATTCGATGTGTATTAGATAAGTGTAATAAAAAGTGTATCAATGTATAATGATTGAAAATTTGACAAATATAAACTTTACGTTTATATTTTAGTAAACGTTTAAATAAAAAAGGAGGATAATAATGGCGTCACTAAAAGATGTAGCAAAAAAAGCAAATGTGTCTATTGCAACAGTATCAAAAGTAATACATGATCATAATGATATAAGTGATAAAACAAAAAAAATAGTAAAAGATGCAATTATTGCTGTAGATTATTCACCTAATTTAAGTGCACGTAGATTAAAAATGGGGTATGGTAAACGTATTGGTGTTATTTATATGGTTGAAAGTGCTATAGGGCAAACTCACGAATTTTTTGTAAATATTCTAATTTCATTTAAAGAAACGATTGAAAAAGCTGGATACGAAGTTGTGTTTTTTAATCATAAGTACCAAGAAAAAGTTAATTTTTATGAGTATTCTAAAGCATCAAATTTAGATGGTGTATGTATAATCAACAGTAATCATTATGAAGGTCGTGTACTGCCATTAATTGAATCAAGTTTACCAGTAGTGACAATCGATAGAAAATACGATAATAAAATAGCTATTATGTCAGATAATCGAGCAGGATATAAGGCACTTATTGATTATGTTGTTAGCTTAGGTCATGAAAAAATAGCATTTATTCATGGACAAGAAGGGGCGGTAACAAAAAGAAGGATACAAACATATAATGAAACATTATTAGAATATAATATTGAACCCAAAAAAGACTACCTTTTAGAAATTCAGTATAATAATAGCGTTCAATGTTATGATGCAGTAAAAAAGTTGTTAGATTTAAAAGATCCTCCAACTTGTATTTTATGTTCTGATGATAATGCAGCAATAGGAGCTTATAATTTAGTGAAAGATCTAAATCTTAAAATACCAGAAGATATATCAATAGTTGGCTATGATGGAATTAGCTTATCACAATTTATTTCACCCAAAATTACAACATATCATCAAAACTCTATTGATATGGGGACATTAGCAGGGAAAAAACTAATTCAACTTGTAAAGAAAGAAAATGTAGAAATAGAATCAATTTATATAGAAGGAGAACTTCTTGTTGGCGAATCTGTATCGAAAATAAACAATAAAAACAGTAATAGTATTTAATTATACAATTATTGTTTTTTTTAAAAAAATAATGAAAACGTTTGCAAAAACTATTGACAAGATAAATGTATAGCTTTATACTTGACTTAAACGTTTAAGTATTTGTTTAAGTGCATTATTTAATTTTTTTTGAAAAGTTATTTAAACGTTTAAGTTATTTTTTTTAAAGAATAATGTAAGCACTAACAAATCAGAAACGATAAATTTATAAGGAGAGAGATTAGAATGAAAAAGTTATTAGTTTTATTTTTAACTGCATTACTAACATTAAGTTTAACAGGGTGTGCTCCAGAGGTAACTACTGATACTGAAGGTAGTGATGGGGAAAGTGTTAATTACTTAACTGTAATGGCAGAACAAGGTGATGGTTGGGTAAGAAACTTCAATCTATTTGCACAAGAACCACAGTATATGTCAGGGTTTATGTATGAACCACTTGTTATCTTTGATACATTAAATGGTAATGCTGAAACAATGTGGTTAGCGGAAGATATTATTAGTGAACCAGATAATAAAACACTAACAATTAAAGTAAGACAGGGAATTAAATGGAGTGATGGAGAAGACTTTAATGCAGAAGATGTTGCATTCTCATTCACATATTCAAAAGATCACCCAGCAATTGATAAAACAGGAGCATGGGGAGAAAATGGAATATTTGAAGATGTAGTAATAATTGATGATTATACAGTTCAAATCATTATGAAAGAAGAAAATAGATTCCATAGAAATACAGTATTTGCATTTAAATGGATGGTACCTGAACACATTTTCTCACAAATTGAAAATCCAGAATCATATATTTTAGAAGAACCAGTAGTAACAGGGGCTTTCTCAGAAGTAATTTCATTTACACCTGAAATGGTACAACTAGGAGCTAATCCAACATATTGGAAAGCAGATGAACTAGAAGTAGATGAATTAAGAGTACCTCAATATAACTCAAATGATGCTGCATTAGCATTATTAGCGACAGGAAGTGTTGACTGGGCACATATCTTTATTCCAAACATTGAAGAAACATATATCAAAGGTGATGAAACTCGTCAATATTGGTATGGTCAAAATGATGCAGTGCGTATTGCATTTAACTATATGAGTGAAAATGAAGATAATTTAAAGGCATTTAATGATCCAATATTCAAACAAGCATTATCACTTGCGGTAGATCGTCAAGGAATAATTGATTCAGCAGTTTATGGATATTTAGTAAATGAAGTACCAACAAATACAGGGTTACCACCAGCGCTACATGATGTTTATAAAGACGATGCATCATACGAAGCAAGTCTTGAATATACAACATATGATCTTGAAAAAGCAAAACAAATGTTAGCAGATGCAGGATATGTTGATGTAGATGGTGATGGATTTGTAGAAAATCCAGATGGAACACCAATTGAATTTGAAATTATTTCACCAGCTGGATGGACTGATTGGAATGATGGGGCAACTATCGCTGCTGAAGGTATGAGAGCTATTGGTGTAAATGTTGTTGCGAAAGCAATTGATTTATCATTAGTAATAGAATCTTGGGAAACTGGAGGACATGATGCATTATATACTGCTTATGGAAATAGTTCAGATATCTATCGTTACTATTTTGATTCATTAGGAGATCAATCACGTGCATTAACTTCTACATGGTGGTCAATAACACAAAATAACTATTTAAATGATGAAATTACAGCATTAGTTAGTCAATTACCAAATGCTACAGAAGAAGAAGTAATGGAAATTACAAAAACTATTGAAACTCATTTTGCAGAAAATATGATTAATATTCCTGTTCTATATAACGGAAACTGGTTTGTGTATAATACTAGCCGTTTCACTGGATGGGCAACAGATGAAAATCCATTTGTACAACCTGCATTAGTAACGCATGATACTAAAATTCTACAGTTATTAGCATTAGAACCAGTAGAATAAAAAAAACAATAGGTGCATTCACCCAAAAATGGGTGAATCGCACTTTTATAATTTAGGGAAAGGACTAATTTATGAATTATATATTAAAAAGACTAGGATTTTATATTGCTGCATTCTTTAGTGCAGTTACATTAAACTTCTTTTTACCAAGATTAATGCCTGGAGATCCGGTACAAGCTTATTTATCAGAGCTTTATCAATCAGGAGGGCATATAGATCCAGCAACAATTCGTGCCGTAGAAGAACTATTTGGTATGAATACAGATGAACCACTTATTGTGAGTTATTTCAAATATATTGGCAACATTTTTACAGGTAATTGGGGAATATCTTTCTCTAATTATCCAGAAACAGTGTTTGAAGTTGTTTCCAAAGGTCTTGGATGGACAGTATTCTTAATGGGTACTGCTTTAATCATAGGTTTTTTAATAAATAATATTCTAGGAATTATCGTAGCTTGGAGAAGAGGATCAAAACTTGATACAGTATTAACACTTGGTGGACAAATACTTGCAAATGTACCTGCAGTTGTAATTGCAATGTTATTAAGTATTACACTTGCTAGAAATGGTTATTTCCCTATTGGTAATGCAACAACGCCTTTATATATACCACAAACAACTTTTGATTATTATATGAATGTAGCATATCATGCATTTTTACCAGTACTATCTATTTTAGTTATGAGCTTAGGTGGCATTATGGGGATGAGAGCCAATATGATAAATCAATTAGGTGAAGACTATATTACAATGGCAACGGCAAAAGGTGTTCCTCAAAGAAAAATTATGTTCGCTTATGGAGCACGTAATGCAGTATTACCAGTTGTAGTTTCACTAGCTATGTCAATTGGATTTTTATTAGGTGGTTCATTAATTATAGAACAAGTATTTAATTATCCAGGTCTTGGTAATGTAATGGTTAAAGCGATTGCCAATCGTGATTATCCATTAATGCAAGGAATTTTATTGATGTCTACAATATTAATGTTAGTATCTAATTTTATTGCTGATATTGCAATTTTATTCTTAGATCCACGTATTAGAAAGGGATAATATATGAAGAAAATAATTAATTCAAAATTTATTCAATATTTAAAAACAAGTCCAAAAACAATAGTTGGATTATTAATGATAATAACAGTGTTAGTAATGACACTAGGGGCAGAATTATTCACAAATATTGATCCACTATTTAGATTTAGCGGTGAATATCAAATCGCACCTAATGCAGATCATATTTTAGGAACAACACAACTTGGTCGTGATGTGTTTGCACAAACTTTATTTGGTGGACGACAATCAATTTTAGTAGGTTTATTAGCTGCTGTTATCACAACAGTATTAAGTCTATTTTTTGGAATTAGTTCAGGATACTTTGGTGGAGTTTATGATAGTATCGTAAGTACTGTAATCAATATTATTCTATGTGTTCCAAACATTGTATTATTACTAATTATTGCATCATTAACTGAAGGTGTATCACCTCTTGTAATTGCTTTAATCATCGGTTTTTCATCGTGGACTGGTGGTGCACGTGTTTTACGCTCTCAAGCAATGAGTATTAGAAATCGTGAATTTATTTATTCTGCAGAAACACTTGGAGAATCTAAATTCAGAATATTATTCTTAGAAATAATGCCAAATATGTTAGCAATGATTTCAACTTCATTTGTAGGTACAATTATCTATACAATTATGGCCCAAGCTACTCTTGAATTTATTGGTTTTGGAGATCCTTTAGCAATAACTTGGGGGACTATGTTATATAATGCTCAAACTTCAGGAGCAATCTTATCTGGTGCATGGTGGGAACTTGCAGGTCCAATAGCAGGATTATTAATGTTAGGTACAGGCTTAACTTTATTAAACTTTGCAATTGATGAAATATCAAATCCTAAATTAAGTGCACAAAGACTTATGAAGGAATACTATCGTATGCAGAAAAAAATAGATAAAAAAAGAAAATCAAATATGAATAATGAAAAGATTAAAGAAGAGGTAACTGCATGAAAACATTACTAAAAGTTGAAAATTTAAAAGTTGAATATGTAACTGGTAATGCAACTACAGTTACTGCAGTAGATAATGTCAGCTTTGAAATTAAAGAAGGTCAAAGTTTAGGATTAGCAGGCGAATCAGGATGTGGAAAATCAACTATTGCATATTCTTTAATGAGATTACATAAGCCACCTGGAATGATAACTGGCGGTTCAATAATTATGGATGATCAAGATATCTTAGATATGAGTCCAAAAGAGTTAAATAAATGGAGATGGGAAAAATGTAGTATGGTTTTCCAATCGGCAATGAATGCTTTAAATCCAGTATCAACAATAGAAACTCAATTCTATGAAATATATAAATATCACAATATTACAAAAGATAAAAAAGAAGCAGCTACTAAAGCAAAAGAGTTGTTAGAGTTAGTAGGAATTCCAGGTCATCGCTTAAGTGATTATCCACATCAATTCTCAGGTGGTATGAGACAACGTGTTGTTATTGCCATGGCATTAGCTTTAAAACCTAAATTATTAATATTAGATGAACCAACAACGGCATTAGATACTGTTGTACAAAGAGATATATTAGAGAAAATAGCAGAACTTAAAAAAGAATTAGGATTTTCAATTCTATTTATTACACATGATATAAGTTTGATGATGGAGTTTTGCGATACGGTAGCTATTATGTATGCTGGTAAAATTATTGAACAGGGTACTTCAGATAAAATATTATATAACCCAGAGCATCCATATACTTATGGTTTAAAAAATTCGTTTCCATCTTTACAAGGAGAAATCCATTATATGGAAGGAATTAAAGGTAATCCTTTAAATTTGAAAAACATTCCACAAGGTTGTCGTTTCCAAGCAAGATGTTTTAAAGCAACAGACAAATGTTTTAAAGAACAACCAAAACGTACTTATAATGGTGATAACTTTTTCTATTGTCATCACCCTTTAAAAGAAGAGAAGAAGGTGTAGTTATGAATGAAAAAAATACTGTATTTGAAGTAAAAAATGTATGTATGGACTTTAATGTAGGGTCAAAAGGACTATTTAAAGAAAAGAAAATATTAAGAGCTTTAAATGATGTTTCATTTGATTTGAAAGAAGGAGAAACACTTGCAATTGTAGGTGAATCTGGATGTGGAAAGTCAACTTTATGTCGACTTGCTATGCGTTTTCATAATCCTAGTAGTGGTGAAATGTTATTTGAAGGTAATAATATCCATGAGCTTAAAGGTGAAGGATTAAAAAATTATCGCTCTAAATCACAAATGATATTTCAAGATCCATTTTCTTCATTAAATCCCCTACATAGTATTTATTATCATTTAGAAAGACCTTTAAAGTTATATCATAACTATACTAAAGAAGAACGCAAACAAAAGATGAATGAATATCTTGAGTTAGTAGGTCTTGTTCCCGCTGAAGAGCAAGGTAATAAATTTCCACATGAATTATCAGGTGGACAAAGGCAACGTGCATATCTGGCAAGAGTTTTAGCTGTAGGTTCAAATGTAATATTTGCTGATGAACCAACTTCAATGCTGGATGTTTCAATACGTCTTGGAGTTTTAAATTTAATGAATGATTTAAAAGAAAAATATAATAAATCATTTATTTATATTACTCATGATATCGCAACAGCTAGATATGTAGCTGATCGCATTATTGTTTTATATGCCGGACATATGGTTGAGTGGGGAGATGTAAATAGTGTAATTATAAACCCACAGCATCCATATACTAAACTTTTAGTTAGTGCTGCTCCAGATCCTGAAAGAGCTGAAAAAGTGGACTTACCAGTTGTCAAAAATGAAGAAGGTGAAGTTACGATGTGGACACCAAATTCTACAGGATGTCCATTCTTTAAACGTTGTCCTGTAGCTATAGAGGAATGTGGTAGATCTTTACCAGAAGCAAAAGAAGTATCACCAAATCAATTTATACGCTGTCATATGGCAAAGGGAGTTTAGTGAATGAGTATTATATTAGACTGGGATAAATATGCCAAAAAAGCAAGACAAGCTGCAAGTGAGGGGATTGTCTTACTAAAAAATGATAATGATATTTTGCCATTAAAAAAGCAGACTAAAGTATCAATATTTGGACGTATCCAATATAACTATATTAAAAGTGGAACAGGTTCTGGCGGGATGGTTAATACACCATATATTGTCGATATTAAAACTGCTTTAAAAGATGAATTAGCAATAAATGAAAACTTAGATAATATTTATCAAGAATGGTTAAAAGATAATCCTTTTGACTATGGTACAGGGTGGGCTCAAGAACCATGGTGCCAAACAGAAATGACATTAAATGAAAAAATTGTACAAGATGCTGCAAGTTATTCTGATATCGCAATAGTGGTTATTGGGCGATTAGCTGGAGAAGATAAAGATAATAGTGCAACAAAAGGTAGCTATCTTTTAACTGATGAAGAAGAAAGAATGTTGAAACTTGTAAGTGATAACTTTAAGTCAACAATAGTATTACTAAATGTTGGTAATATTATAGATATGAAATTTATAAATAAATGTTCTGTCGATGCTTTAATGTATGTGTGGCAAGGTGGAGCTGAAGGTGGTAATGGGGTAAAAGATATCCTTATGGGATATACTTCGCCTAGTGGAAAACTAAGTGATACGATAGCTTTTGATATCGAAGATTATCCTTCGACAAAAAACTATGGTCATGAAAAAACTAATATTTATGAAGAAGATATTTTTGTAGGTTATCGTTATTTTGAAACTTTTGCACCTGAAAAAGTACTATATCCATTTGGATTTGGATTATCATATGCAAAATTTAAAATAGAGTTATTAAATTTTACTTATGACAATAATTACAACTTTGAAGTTAAGGTTGAAAATATATCAGCAGTTAGTGGTAAAGAGGTAATTCAATTATATGTTAATCCTCCACAAAATAAACTAAAAAAACCACTAAGAAATTTAATCTATTTTGATAAAACAAAAGAATTGAAACCTAATGAATCACAAGTCTTTAAATTCAGTGTTACACCATATGAGTTATCATCATTTGATGATGAAATAAGTGCTTATATACTTGAAAGTGGAAAGTATGAATTCTACCTTGGTGGAGATGTTCGTTCAAGTGAACTTGTATGTTTACATGAAGTAAATAAAACACAAATTATAGAACAATTAACACAAAGATGTGCTCCTATAGTTGATTTTAAGGTATTAACACCAAGTTTTGAAAATAATGTAGTTTCTCATTCATATGAAAATGTTATTAAAAGAAATGATAGTTATGTTAAATACGAATATGATAATAAATTAGTTGAACTCCCATATACGGGGAATAAAAACTATACATTATTAGATGTCAAAGAAAATAAAATTACTCTTGATGATTATCTAGCACAAATAGATGATGATAATCTAATTTATCTATCAAGAGGAGAAGGCATGTGCTCACCAAAAGTAACTACAGGAACTGCAGGATGCTTTGGTGGAGTTAGCCCTGATTTATTAGCTGTTAAAATGCCAATTGCATGTTGTGCTGATGGACCATCAGGTCTTAGATTAGATAGTGGAGATATTGCTTTTTCAATACCAAATGGTACATTACTTGGTTGCACATTTAATAAAGAATTAAACAATGAATTATTTGAATTTGTTGCGAAAGAATTAAGATTAAATAATGTAGATACACTTTTAGGACCTGGTATGAATATTCACCGTAATCCTTTAAATGGTAGAAACTTTGAATACTTTTCAGAAGATCCTATTTTAACAGGTGATATCGCAACTGCACAGTTAAACGGTATGAAAAAATATCAAGTTTATGGAACAATTAAGCACTTTGCTTGTAACAATCAAGAGTTTAAAAGAACAGAAACAGATAGTTTAGTATCACAAAGAGCATTAAGAGAAATATATTTAAAAGGTTTTGAAAGAGCTGTAAAAGCTAATAGCACAATGAGTATTATGACTACTTATGGTCTATTAAATGGTTTATATACAGCAGGAAATTATGACTTAAATACATCAATTCTACGTGAAGAATGGGGATTTGATGGAATTGTTATGACTGACTGGTGGGCAAAAATGAATGAAGAAAATGAAGAAGGAAATCATCAAAATACTACATTAATGATTAAAGCTCAAAATGATTTAAATATGGTTAATGCTAATGCAGTAGCGAATTCATTAAATGATAATAATAAAGAAGGTTTAACTAATAATATTATTACAAGAAAACATTTAATCAGAAATGCTAAAAACATCTGTAATTTTATGTTAAATTCCAATGTATTAAATCGCTTCTATAACCTAGAATATGACAAAGTAGAACAAGTTAATAAATATGAGGTAGCTGAAAGAAATAGTACTACATTAAATGATGTAGAAGCTACAATTGATGGAACAGTGGTTGATCTAACTAATGTAAAAGCAATAAAAAACTCAAGTATTGAATTTAATGTTGATACTACAGAAAAAGGAATGTATTCTTTAAAATTTAAACTATCATCTCAAATCAATAATGAAGCGCAACTATCAATGTCAATTTTTAATAATAATCAAATTGTAAAAACAATTACTTTAAATAGAGCTAATCAAAATATTGAAGAAGTTGTAAATTTTGTAGCACATGTATCAATAAATAGTTTTATTAAAATCTATTTTAGTGAAACTGGTATAAATATTGATGAATTAATCGTTTATAAGAAAGAGGTAGCAAATGTATAGTGATAGAATAAAAGAGTTATTAAGTAAAATGACTCTAGAAGATAAACTTGGACAAATGACATTATTAGTTCCTGATTTTTTTGATAAAGAAAATAACGTTGATTTAACAGGACCATTTGCCAATCTAGAGTTTAGTGAAGAGGAAATTAATAGTGTTGGTAGCATTTTAAATTCATTTAGCGCAGAAAAGAATATTAATATTCAAAAAAATTATTTAGAAAAAAGTAAACATAAAATACCATTATTGATTATGGCGGATATTATTCATGGTAAATCTACAATTTTCCCAATAAATTTAGCTTTAGGATGTAGTTTTAATACAGAAGCTATGAAGACAATGGCAAAAACGGCTGCATTAGAAAGTAGTGTTTCAGGTATTCATTTAACATATGCACCAATGGTAGATTTAGTAAGAGATCCAAGATGGGGTAGAGTTGCTGAATCAACAGGAGAAGATCCATATTTAAACTCAATTATGGCTGTAGCTGCAGTAGAAGGATATCAAGGAAAAGATATTAAAGAATATGGTAATATTGCATCTTGTTGTAAGCATTTCGCATCTTATGGGGCACCTGAGGGTGGAAGAGATTACAATACAGTAGATATGTCTGAAGGAGTATTAAGAGATTTTTACTTACCAGCATATAAAGCATGTGTAGATGCAGATGTAAAAATGATGATGACTGCTTTCAATATCTTTGATCGTATTCCATCAGGGGCAAATACATTCTTATATAATGATATTTTAAGAAAAGAATGGGGCTTTAAAGGAAGTGTAATTTCTGATTATGCAGCATTAGATGAAACAATGGTTCATGGCTTTGCCAAAGATGCAAAAGAAGCAGCTAAAGCATATTTAGAAGCAGGATGTGATATTGAAATGATGTCTCCACATTATTTAAAATCAATGAAAGATATTGCAGCAAATGATGAGAAATATTTAAAATTAATTGATGAATCAGTATTAAAAGTATTACATTTAAAAGAAGAATTAGGCTTATTTGATAATCCTTATAAAGATGCAAATATTGAGATTGAAAAGAATACTTTAAAATCAAAAGAAAATTTACAAAAAGCTCTAGAGGTAGCAAGACAGTGTATTGTTTTATTACAAAATAATAACAATGTACTACCGTTAAATCCAAATATGAAAGTTGGTTTATGTGGACCATTTGCTACTTCAGAAGATGTTATTGGAACATGGGCATTTGAAAAAGGCGCAATAAGTTTAAGTGATAGTTTAAAAAATTCAAATATCGATATAACAGTTGCCATGAATAATGAATTAGGCTCAATGCAAGAAAAAATCTTTGATGTAGATATTGATTATAGTGAAGTTAGTAAATTAAAAGATTGTGATGTTATTTTAGCTTGTGTTGGTGAAAACCAAGAAGATACAGGTGAAGGGGCAAGTAGAGCAAATATTCGTTTAAGTGCAAATCAAGAAGCGATGATTAAAAACTTAAAACAATTAAATAAACCAGTTATTGTTTTATTATTCTCTGCAAGACCATTAGAACTAAATCCAATTATTAATGATGTTGATGCAATATTGCAAGTTTGGCATTTAGGAACAGAATCTGGAAATGCAATTAAACAAGTATTATTTAATGAATATAATCCATCAGGAAGATTATCAATGAGCTTCCCACAAACTGTAGGACAAATACCAGTGTATTATAATCACTATAATACAGGAAGACCTAGAACTATTGAGATGAGATATGTATCAAGATACTTAGATTGTCCAAATGAACCATTATATCCATTTGGTTATGGTTTATCGTACTCTAACTTTGAATATTCAAACTTAAATGTTGCAGTAGTTGGTGAAACTATTAAAGCTAGTGTTAAAGTTAAAAATACAAGTGAACATAAAGGGATTGAAACAGTTCAATGTTACATTAGAGATATTAAAGCTAGTGTAGTAAGACCAGTATTAGAACTTAAGGCTATTGAACAAGTATCAATAGAAGCTAATAGTGAAATAACTGTAGAATTTGAAATTACAAAAGAAATGCTTAAATTCCATAATGCAAAAATGGAATATGTTTTCGAAAGTGGTGAATTTGATATCTGTGTAGGTAAAAATTCAAGTGAATACTTAAAAGAAACAGTTAGTTTATAATAAACAAATGCAAACATTAGTAAAATATCGCTAATGTTTGCATTTATTATAATATTTTGTTATAATCTTAGGGCATAAAGAAAAGGAGATTAAAACATGCTTGATATTTTATTAATGATAGTGGCTGGAACGTTAATACTTCTTTCTCTATTACAAGGTGGTAAAACTGAAGGAATTCAAGGTACTTTTACAGGTGGAGGATTAAACTTATTCTCTAATGTTAAAGAAAGAGGACCAGAAAAAATCATCGCAAACTTAACAATGTTTGTAGGAATTACATTCTTTGTATTAGTAATAGTTATAAGAGTAGTAGGTTAATTAAAGGGCGATGCCCTTTTTTTTTAGGAGGTGAATAAAAAAATGCTAAAAGAAAAAATATTAGATTTAATTAGCAATAATGAACCCTATAGTTTTGATATGAAAATGATTGCAAAACATTTTAAAATGGAAAAAACTAAAGAGTTTGTTGAATTAAATAAAGCAATGAGTAGTTTAGAAATGAATTATCAAATAATTAGAAATAATTCGAATTTTTACTCATTAGCTTTAAACAATAATGTATTTGAAGCAAGATATCGTGTTAATATGCAATATCGTGGTTTTGTAGAAGTAAATAATGAAAGATATTTTATAAAAGATAAAAACATTAATAAAGCTTTACATATGGATGAAGTGTTAGTTTTGTTAAAGCCAGATGATAATTCGGAAATAATTGAAGTTATTAAAAGACATAAAGATTATATGGTTGGAACATTTAAATATCGAAAAGGTAAATTAAAGTTTATACCAGATAATATTAAAGATCATCGTGATATTAAGATTACTAATCCTTTAAATTTAAGATTTAAAGAAGATATGAAAGTAAAAGCAGAAATTGGTAAAGTAACTTCGGATGAAATATGCTTAAAGATTAATTCAATAATTGGAAATATTCATGATAAAGGAATGGATATAACTTCAATACTTTTAGAAAATGATGTCAGAATGGAGTTTTCTAAAAAGATTAATAATGCTTTAGAAGATTATCCAACAGAAATAAAAGTAAGTGCTAATAAAAACCGTCAAGATTTAACAAATGTCTTAACAATGACAATTGATGGTGATGATGCTAAAGACTATGATGATGCAATTAGTATTCAAAAATATAATGACTACTATAATTTGAAAGTACATATTGCCGATGTGACACATTACGTTAAATTTAATGATGTAATTGATAAAGAAGCTTATGAAAGAGGGACGTCAATCTATGTATGTGATAGAGTTGTACCAATGTTGCCCTTTAAATTATCAAATGAGTTATGTTCATTAATGCCAAATGTTAATCGAATGGCTCTAACATGTGATATGGATATTGATTTTAATGGTGATATAAAAGATTATAGATTCTATGAAGCAATTATTAATAGTGATTATCGAATGACTTATAATAATGTAAATAAAATCTTAAAAAATGATGAAGAACAAGTTAATAAATATGCAGATATTAAAGATACAGTTGATACAATGTTAGAACTATCTTTAAAAATTAGAGCAAAAAGATTTAATAAAGGTGCTATAGATTTTGAAAAAGATGAAGCTAAAATTATCTTAGATAAAAAAGGACGAGCAGTTGATATTAAATTACGTGAACGAGATGAAGCAGAAAAGTTAATTGAAGACTTCATGGTTTTAGCGAATGAATGTGTAGCTCGTCATATGAAATGGATGAATATACCAAGTTTATATCGTGTTCATGAAGAGCCAAAAGAAGCAGAATTAGAACGCTTTAAAGATATCATGTATATCTTTGGCTACAAATTTAAAGGTAAAAATATAACATCTATTGCTTTACAAAACTGTTTAAATGAATTTAAAGAGCATGATGAATATCCAGTAATCAAAGAGCTATTACTAAAGAGCATGAAAAAAGCAATTTATAGTGAAGAGTGTCTTGGACATTTTGGTTTAGGTTTAGAAGAATATACACACTTTACTTCACCAATTAGAAGGTATCCAGATTTAATCGTACATCGTATGCTAAAAAAATATGTAATAAATAATGATAATATGAAACACATTGATAAAGATTATAAATTAATGATGGATTATGCGAAAAAATCAAGTGAAAATGAAAGAAAAGCAGTAAGTGTTGAACGGTTAGTTGATGATATGAAAAAAGCTGAATACATGGAAAAACATGTAGGTGAAATATTTGAAGGAACAATATCTTCGGTGTTAGGCTTTGGCTTCTTTGTTGAATTAAGTAACACAATAGAAGGTTTAATTCACATAAGAACATTAGATGGACATTATGAATTTGATGAAAAAACTGTATCATTAAAAATGTATGATGAAAATAATATGCCAATAAATGTTTATCAATTAGGACAAAAAATTCAAGTAAAAGTTAGTAAAGTTGATCGAAAAAATGGTAAAATAGATTTTGAACTAGTAAGGTTTAAAAGAAAGAAACGCAATAGGTGGATCTAATGGGAGAAAAAATTTTAGCATTTAATAAAAAAGCAAAACATGATTATTTTTTAGAGGATTTTTATGAGGCTGGACTTGTGTTATCAGGAACAGAGATTAAATCTATAAGACTTGGAAAAATACAGTTAAAAGAGAGCTTTATTTCTTTTGTCGGACATGAAGCCTTTATTAAAGGAATGCATGTATCACATTATGAACAAGGAAATATCTTTAATCATGATGAAACACGTGAAAGAAAATTATTATTAAATAAACTGGAATTAAAAAAACTTCAACAAAAAGTAAAGCTTGGAGGCTATACTATTGTACCAACTAAAATATATTTAAAAAATGGACGAGCAAAATTAGAAATAGCTTTAGCTAAAGGTAAAAATCTTTATGATAAACGACAAACTGATAAAGAACGTTCAGTTAAAAGAGAATTACAAAAAGCAGTTAAAAATTTTAGATAATATTTAATTTAAATATTATCTTTTTTTATTACACAAAAATTACGAACTATGATAAAATCATTATATAAACAATTGAGTATTAAAGGGAGGGAGTATGAAAGATAATAAAGGGTTTACATTAATTGAGTTAATAGTAGTTATTGCGATTATAGCAGTTTTAGCAGTTGTGCTTGCACCACAGTATATTCAATATGTTGAAAGAGGAAGAGAGTCAAATGATTTACAAATAGCTAGTGAAATAATTAATTCAACAATGCTAGCTTTAGCAGATCCAGAATATTCACCAGGTGGAGGCTATGTGGTAGAAGTTGTATGGGCTACAGCGGATATTGATGATCGATTTAGGGGTTGGTTATTAATAAGACCAGCACTTGGAGGAAGAGTATCAACACTAGTAAATCCTACATCAGGGTATGTTGTTAATACATTCGATACAGAAAAGTTAGCTGAGGGTATTATTGAGTTTTTAGGTGTTGAAGCATCACCATCTTGGACTCATGACCAATATGGAGTTATCGGTATGGGAGAATCAGCTTTATCCAAAGAAGCTAATTTTGCATTTCATGTACATACATCAACTGGTGAAGTTTCATTAGCTTATACATCAGGAGATGGTGTGAAAAATCTTTGGGCTACTGAGTTTGGTTTAGATATTAATTTAGCTCCTTAAGGATAAAATAAGTAAAAAAATGCAAAAAACCATATGTATACATTTTAAAGATGTTGAAGTGGATAAAAAATGTAGTATAATTTATGAGGAAATATAAAAGGAGAAAAAAATGGCAAATTGTTTAGTAGCGCAATCAGGCGGACCAACATCAGTTATCAATGCAACTGTTGCTGGAGTAGTAAAAGCAAATCAATTAAACCCAATCTATGATACAGTTTATGGTGGATTAAATGGAATTGAAGGGATCTTAGAAGAAAGATTTGTTGATTTAACAAATATGAGCGATGAAGAGAATCGTATTTTAAGACAAACACCTTCAAGTGCACTTGGTTCTTGTAGATATAAATTAAAAAGAGAAAACGTAAAAGACTTCGAAAAATTATTTGAAGTTATGGAAAAATATGATATTGAAACATTATTCTACACTGGTGGTAATGACTCAATGGATACAGTAGCGGCTTTAAGCGAATATGCAAAAGCTAATAATATTACAGGAAGAAGATTTGTTGGTTGTCCAAAAACAGTTGATAATGACTTACAACAAACTGACCACTGTCCAGGATTTGGTTCAGCTGCAAAATTCATTGCAACTACAGTAACTCAAACTTGGTTAGATGTTAACGTATATACTCGCCAAGAAGTATTCGTATTAGAAACAATGGGAAGAGATGCTGGTTGGTTAGCAGCTAGTTCTTGTTTATCAGGAATGGTTGACTTAGTAGTATTACCAGAAATTCCTTTCAATAAAGAAGTATTCTTAGAAGAAGTTAAAAAATCAATTAAAGAAAAAAATAAATGTTATGTTGTAGTTTCTGAAGGTATCAAATATCCTGATGGAACATATGTTGCAGCTGGTGAAGCTAAAAATGATGGTTTTGGTCATGCAGTTTTAGGTGGAGCTGGTAATGCAATTAAAAACTTAATTTTAGAAAATGGTGCAGCTGATCGTGTTAAAGTTCAAGACTTATCAACTGCTCAAAGATCACATGCAGCTGGTCAATCTAAAGTTGACGTTGAAGAGTCATTCCAATTAGGTATGTCTGCTCATATGAGAAGTGCTAACAAAGAATTCACAGGTAAAATGGTTGGATTAAAACGTTTAGATCAAGAAGCTTATGATGTTGATTTCATTGCTATTGATGCTAATAAAGTTGCAAACCATGTAAAACATTTCCCTAAAGAATGGATGTTAGAAAACTATAGAGGAATTACCCAAGAAGCTATCGATTATATGAAACCATTAATCGTAGGTTCTCCAGCAACTGAATACAATGAAAATGGAATTATTAAGACAGTAGTACCATATTTCATGCGTAACAAATAAGTTAAATAAACTAAAAGCATTAATCAATCAGTGATTAATGCTTTTTATATGTTTATAAATTTGTAACCAATTCCCCAAACAGTTAGTAAATGTTGGGGGTTTTTAGGATCTATTTCAATAATATGTCTTAATCTTTTTACATAAACTGTAATTGTATTATCATCAACAATTGAATCATTCCATATAAGTGTATGTAGTTGTTCTTTACTAAAAACTTGATTAGGATTATCAATAAAGTATTTAAGTAGTAACAACTCTTTAGATGTTAAAATTAATGTTTTATTATTCATAAGAATCGTCATACTTTTATTATCAAAGATAAATTTTTCGTTTGGTCTTGTTGATATTATATTGTATTGATTACTTCTTCTTATAATAGCTTTAATTTTGGATTTTAATACCTCTAAATGAAATGGCTTTGTAATGTAATCATCAGCACCGATACCAAGTCCTAAAACCTTTGTCATTTCATCGTCATTAGCAGATATACAAATAACTGGAGTATAAATATTTAGACTTCTAATATGCTCTAAAAAATCTAAGCCTGAACCATCAGGTAAATTGATATCCATTAAGATGATATCAAAACTATTATTAGTGATCATTTTTTGGGCATCTTCAATACAATATACCTGATATAAGTCGTAGTCTAAATCATTAAATGAATACTTTAAAGCTTTTTGAATGGCAATGTCATCTTCTAGAATTAATAATTTGGTTTTCATAATATAATTATAGCAAAATTTAAGCAAAAATTATAAATAATGGTATAATCATGTTATGAAAAAAGTAAGATTATTAAATTACATTATCATCATTGCTGTTCTAATTTTTTTTGCAGTAGTTGGAATTATGAATACTGTTAGCTATTTTGAAAAATCATTAATAGAAGCTGAAAGTGAAAAAAATATTGTAATTGCAAAAAACAATATCAATAATATTGAAGAGTATATCAATACTAAAATGAATCTATTAAATGATATATTTGCAAGTCATAATAATTATGAAGAAATTATTATATATTTAATCGATCAAAAAGAACAAGTTATTTTAAAGGAAAACAGCAATAGTATAATTGGTGATAGTTATATTAATGAGTGGTATTTACAAAATAATGGATATGTTTTAGATATTAAAAAACCATTAAATGGTTATGAAGTTATATTAAGTATTGAGCTAAATGATTTATATGAATTATATATGGCAAATATCCAATTAGGATCTCTAGGGTACTGTACTTTAAAAGATGCAAATGGTGTGGTTATAATGCACTTAGCAGAAAATCAAATAGGAGTTGATACTTATAATGATAGAGGAAACAATGATGTTTTATTATACTCACAATATAATCTAGAAAGTGGTTATGAAATTGTTGATTCAAAATGGTGGCATATAGATAATCAACCTGATGGAAAAAAAATAATAGCATTTGCTTCATTAATAATAGATGATCATTATTTTGTCACAACAAATGTAGTGGATTACTATGAAGTAGTAAATCCTATAAAAGAAGTAGTACAAGTTATAATTAGCATTATTTTTGCTTTAGTAGTTATCTTTATAATTATACTTATCAAATGGTATAAACAAAAGTTTAATTTACAAACGACAATGTATGAAAAATCTTTAATTGAACAAGAAAATAAAATGTTAAACTATGCAAAAATAAAAGAATTAGAAATAGTGAGTAGCTCTATTTCCCATGAAATATCTAATGTATTAACACCTGCACTAATATATACTGATATCTTAGATAGCAAAGAGGAAAAAGATGAAAATAAAGAAATTTTAAATGAGATTAAGTCTTCAATAACTCAAGCATCAAGTTATGTAAAGCAGTTGAAGGATTTAAAAAAGTATAATAATTTTGAAAATGAATTAGAGAACATAAATTTAAATAAGATGCTTAAAGATAATATGGAATTTATAAAATATTTAATTCCTAAAAACATTATATTTAAAGTAGATATCAGTGTTGATACAATGAATATTATGAGTAATGAAATAGGTTTAAAGCAAGTTATAATAAATCTTATTAATAATGCAGTTGCTGCAATTGGTAGTAGTAATGGAGAAATAAAATTAGAAGCAAGTTCTTCTAATAAAAAAGTAATTATTAATATAAGTGATAATGGTGTTGGAATTAGCGAAGAAATGAAAAATAAAATTTTTGATACATTTTATACAACAAAAGAAGATGGTACAGGCTTAGGGTTAAATATTTGTAAAAAAATTATAGAAAATCAAGGAGGAAATATTACATTTATTAGTGAAATAAATAAAGGTAGTACCTTTACAATAATATTTGAAAATTATGAATAAATATTCATAATTTAATCATAATATATTAATAATTATTTGATAAAGTTAATTTGTGATAAAACTAACTTTTGGAGGAAGAGATGAAAAAATTATTAAAAATATTTATGATTGCATTACTAAGCTTAAGTTTAGTAGCATGTAGTGAAGAAAGTAATGAACAAACAACTAAATTTGCAGAAGGGACATATACTGGGACGGCTACAAGCTTTGGTAATGGTGAATTAAGTGCAACTGTAACTTTAAGTGCTGATAAGATTGAAGACATTACATATGTACCTGGTAATGATTCGGAAGATCGTTATGCGGCTTTAGATAAAATGGTTGAAAATATTATAAGTGCTCAATCAACACAAGTTGATACGATTACTGATGCAACTGTATCAACTCAAGGATTATTAGATGCGGTAAATGTAGCATTAGAAGAAGCTGGAGTTGATGTAACAACTTTAACACCAGTGATAGATGATACAATAACAGAAGATCAAACTATTGAAGCAGATGTAGTAGTTGTAGGAGCAGGTGGTGCTGGTATGACTTCAGCTATTACTTTAGCTCAACAAGGGTTAAATGTAGTAGTTGTAGAAAAAGGAAGTATTGCGGGTGGTAATACTTCTCGTGCAACTGGTGGAATGAATGCTGCAGAAACTAGTTATCAAGCAGAAGCAGGCATTGAAGATTCAGTAGAATTATACATTGAAGATACAATGGCTGGTGGATATAATTTAAATAATATTGATTTAGTAACTGTAATGGCAGAAAATTCAAATGAAGCATTAGAATGGTTAGAATCAATCGATACTTACTTACCAGAGCCTGGAAGAGCTGGTGGTGCGTCAGTAAATAGAGCGCATGCACCTGTTGATGAAGAAGGTAAAAAAATACCTGTAGGATCTTATTTAGTTCAAGAGTTATCTAATGAACTAGATACATTAGGAGTAAATGTAGTTTATGATACTGAAGTAAATGAAGTATTATTAAATGATGAAGGAAAAGCTGTAGGAGTAGTAGGCGTTAATAATGGCGCTAAAGTAACTGTAAATGCAAAAGCTGTAATTATTGCAACTGGTGGATTTGGTGGTGACTTAGATTATGTAGCTTCTATCAATCCAGATTTAGAAGGTTTTGTAACTACTAATGCACCAACAATTACAGGAGATGCAATAGAATTTTTAGGAAATATTAATGCTAACTTTGTTGATATTGATCAAATTCAAATTCATCCTACAGTTAACCAAGCTGATGGATATTTAATTTCTGAAAGTTTAAGAGGATCTGGTGCGATTTTATTAAATACTGATGGTGTAAGATTTACTGATGAATTGTTAACACGTGATGTAGTATCAGCAAACATATTAGCACAAGATGGACAATTTGCTTACTTAGTAGTAGATTCAACAATGTTAGAAAAATCAAGTACAATTGCAGGCTATATTGAAAAAGGGTATATGCAAGAAGCTGCTGATTATCAAGAATTAGCTGATATTATGGGAGTTGAAGTTAGTGTAGTTGAAGAATCAATGACAAAATGGGCTACAGCAGTAAGTACTAATGAAGATGTAGACTTTGGTCGTACTGGTATGGATGGATATGATTCAGACTTAACTACTGCACCATATTATGTTGCAACAATAGCTCCAGGTGTACACCATACAATGGGTGGAGTAGAAATAAATACTAATGCTGAAGTAATTGATGTTGATGGTAATGTTATTGAAGGTTTATACGCTGCTGGTGAAGTAACTGGTGGAGTACATGGTGGAAACCGCTTAGGTGGAAATGCTGTAACAGATATTATTGTGTTTGGTTTAATTGCAGGAGATAGTGCTGCAGCATATATTCAAAAATAGTAAAAAAAGTGTGTAAGAATTATTACACACTTTTCTTCTTTTTTAAACAAAAATTAGAATTTAGTTATAAAATATACAAAAATCAAATAATGTATATTAATAGTTAAAGAAATTTACACATAAACTAAATTGGTATAAATTACACGGAAATGTAGAAAAATTGCTTCTTTTTATTAAAGTTGCTATACAATAGAGTAAAATAATGTATAAAAATGTTGTTTACTACATAAAATTGTCATTTCACAACAAATTGCCACTTTTATAAATAAATACATTCTATAATTTACACATGATATGAGCTTTATTAATCACCGTTAGAAAGCATGTATAGTAAGAAGATTATAAAAGGAGGAAAAATTATGATAGCTAATTTTAGTTTAAGGTTTTCAAAAATATCAATTTGTTTACTATTATTATTAAATATGATAGTACCAAATAACGTTATTGCTGAAAACTCAGTAGATACCAGCAATAACAATGTTATTGTAAACACACCAGAGCCAACGCCGGTAGTGCCAGTTGCGACACCAGCACCAGTTGTGGTGAACACACCAGAGCCAACACCAGTTGTGCCAGTTACAACACCGACTCCAGAAGTGGTGAATACGCCAGAGCCAACACCAGTTGTGCCTGCAACAACACCGACTCCAGAAGTGGTGAACACACCAGAGCCAACACCGGTTGTGCCTGTAACAACGCCAACACCAGTTGTGCCAAATACACCAGAGCCGACTGTAACTCCTGTTGTAGAAAATACACCAGAGCCAACAGTTCAACCTGAAATTGCGTATTTGCCAACATTGTTTGGAATGCTGCCGCAATTTAAAATGGCAGCTGATGGAAATGTACAGCAACTATTCCTAATTAACTTTAAAGAAGTTCAAGAAAAAATAGATGTAAACAATGTACCTTTCTATACAGGGGATGGTCTTGTATATCCAGAAAGTGGAAATGTTAACGGTGTATTAGTACCAACAGTTGATATGGATGGTAAAATATTTGTAGGATGGTCATTAACAAGTAATGGAACTATTATTGATGATTTTTCAGGCTATAGACCAACAACATTAAATCAAGCTACAAATTTATATGCAGTTTATGAAGATGCGCCAAGTGTAGTCAAATATACTGTTCAATACCTTTATGAAGGAACAAATGAAACAGCATACCCATCTACAGTTATTTCTTTAGCAGCAGGTGAACAACATAATGTTGAAAGTCCTGATGTAGCAGGAGCAAGATTAGTTGATGCAAATCAAGCTAAAATTACTCTTGGGAATGATGGAGCTCAAACTGTAAAAGTATATTATGAAAAAATTGATGAAGAAGTTAATGTTAAAGTTAATTTGATTGTTGAAGGATTAAATGGTGAAGACCAACTTCATAGTTCTACTACAATTCAAGCAAAAGCTGGAACAACTTTATCAATGAGTGCTATTAAAGATATCGATTTCAATCTACCAGGATTTACAAATAATTCAGGTGATGCTACTGTTGTAGTTAAAAATGATGGAACATCAGAATTGAATGTAAATTATACTAGAAATA
This sequence comes from uncultured Erysipelotrichaceae bacterium, assembly GCA_964371715.1. Classification (GTDB taxonomy): domain Bacteria; phylum Bacillota_I; class Bacilli_A; order Erysipelotrichales; family Erysipelotrichaceae; genus CAYJNO01. The sequence goes on from CAYJNO010000012.1 coordinate 53,567, forward strand.
CTTACTTAATTACATTTAATACACAAAGTAGTGACATTATTGGAACAATAGAAGCTAAATTTGAACAAGATTTATCTACACTACTTCCAACTAGTGCGCCTACAAGAAAAGGTTACATCTTTAATGGTTTTACAGGAAGTGATAATACAACTGTTAATAAAGACTTGACAAATTTCCCTACTACAATGCCAGCAAATGATTTACATTATACTGGAATATGGGAAGGTACAGAAACAACATATCGTATTGCATATTGGGTAGAAAAACCAAATGTATTACCAGGAGTTAATTTAAATACTAAAGAAGAAGAATTATCAAATTTAGATAACTATCAACATGTTGAAATCTCAGGGCCTATTTCTGGTCAAAAATCAGGAGAAGTAGTTAATTTAAATATAAATGATTTAGTAGGAATTGATTATGCATCATATAGTTGGAATGATTCTAAAGATGTTGTAATTGAAGCGGATGGATCAACAATTATCAATGTTTATTATACAAGAGATGTATATACTATGAATTTTGAGATTGGAAAAATAGAGGAATGCGTGAAATGGAAATGGTTTACATGTACTCAATACAACAAATATGATGTTGAAATGGTATTTGATAAAGAAACTTATGATGAAACTAAACCATATACCTTAAATGTAAAATTCGAGCAAGATATTACTAATGATTGGCCATCAATTAAAAATACTACAATCACAAGTAATTCTAGTGACGATTATAAATTAAGAGGATGGTCTACAATTTACAGTAGTTATCAATTTGTATCACATAGATATTCAGTAACAAGTGAAATGCTACCTCCTTTAGATGATGATGGAAATATAGCAGCAACTACAATTACATTTAATGCTATTTATGATACAAAAAGTGTGGTAACTGCAAAATACTATATTGAAGCATTACCTGGAGCAACTTCAGAAGATACAATCACAGATAATGAGGGTATTATTTATCATATAGTAGAAGCATATACTCAAGACTTAATTGCTGGTAACCTATCAGCAAAACAATTAGAAGGCACTTTCGCTGGTGTGGAATATAAGACTAATACGTTTATCTATAAACGTTATAAATTTAACCTAGATTATGATCTACAAGGTGGAACGTATAATGGAGCAAATGATATACCTAATGCGACAAGCATTATGTATGAACAATCGTTATCTAAATTTAATCCAACAGATATGCCAGAAAAAGATGGTTATACATTTGGTGGATGGTATTATGAAGCTGATTGCTTGACTCCAGTTAAATGGGACAGCGATATTATGCCAAATGTACCAGGTGGAAATGATAGTACATTAACTATTTATGCTAAATGGAATACACCAACAATTACATTTGATGCAACAAAGGGTGATTTAGTACAAAAAGATGAAACAGGTGCTGTTGTAAAAACACTTGATACATTAACTTTAGAAAATGATCTTAATGATCCAATCTATTCACCAATAGGTTATGAACCTGAATTACAAGGTTACAACTTTGTTGGTTGGTACATTAAAGATACAAATGGAACTTTAGTTCGTTACTTATTCGATAAAGTAAACACAGAAGATATTACTTTATATGCTGAATGGGAAACTGCTGATTTATCAACATTTACAGTAGAACATAAATATATTGATGCTAGTGGAAAAGAACATAGCTTTAAAGATACATTCTTGAATCAAAAAGCTGGAAACATCGTTGATGTATATCCACATGTATCTATTGAATTAATGGCAAAAGGATGGCCAGCTGGATATTATGAAGCTGATATGGCTACTCAAGAAGTAACTGTAAAAGCAGATAATACAGCAACAGTAACATTTACTTATAAAATGGTAGATGCAGGAAACTATCCATATACAATTAAAACAGTAGATGTTACAGATCCTAATAATCGTATTCCATTAGGAAGTGAAGAAATTACAGATAATGATGCAAGTGTTGTTACTAAAGTTGCAGGTTATATCAATGGATACAAACTAGTATCTGATATGATTGTGCAACAAGATTTAACAAAAAATAATATTATCGTATTCGAATACACTAAGTTAGATTATAGTGTTGAGTATAAAGTAAATATTTATTTACCAGATGCTGTAAATCCAGCTCAAACATTAACAATCGATGATACAAGATTTAATGAAATTAATGTATTAAATGTACAAAGAGTTACAGATGCAATTACTGCATTAAATACTGGTTCGTTAATTGTTGACCCTAATGGAACTTATGAAAAAGTATTAGGAGTAAGTACAGTATTTGATATCTACTTAATGGAAGATGAATATACAGTTACTTATACTGCAGGTGAAGGAACTGGTAATGATGTAACTGTTAATGAGAATAAAGGTGATACTCATGTTGCTATAGCAAGTCCATTTACACCAGCTAATGGTTATGAATTCTCTAAATGGGAACTTGTTGGAAGTGATCCAGCAGTAACGTATGCATCAGGTGTAGATTTAGCAGGTATTAATTATGATGTTACTTTAAAAGCAACTTATGTAGCTAAAGATTTAACATTAACTTATAACCAAAACTATGAAGGAATTGCTAACTTAAGCGATGCAGCAACTGAAAGTTTAGCAAGTGGTCCATATGTGGATAACTTTACAGTTATTAATCAACCAGAAGTAGCTGCAGTTGACACATTCCCTGCTCCAAATCCAGGTTATGAATTTAAAGCATGGCAATTTAGAAACAATGGAGCTGGTGATTCTGAATTTGGAACTCAAGCTTATCACCCAACAGGATTAAATGGTGGTGTTGATACATATCCATTACTTGAAAATAATTTGAATTTAATTGCTACATGGCAACTAAAAGAATTTACAATTACTTATGATTTAGTAGGTGGTAGTGAAGTAGTTGATGGAAGCTATCCAGATACATATACTTTCTTACAAACGCTAAATATTGATACACCAGTAAAAGAAGGATATACATTCAATGGATATACAGTTGAATTTGCTAATGTGGATAACTTTGATTACACTACAGATACTGATTTAAGTATTGATGTAGCTGCAGGATCATATGGCAATGTTAAATTAACTGCAAATTGGGTTAAAAATTTACCAACTACATTATCAACATTAAATGATAGTGAAGATTATAATGGTAATCCACACTTAATGTTACCTAAAGTAGAAGCTATGCTTGGTGATACTTATGGAAACATTACTGTTAATATCCTTGATAATAAACTATCTATCACAGATGCAGGAACATTAAGCTTTAGTTATATAGTTACATTCCCAGCTGATGTGTATGGAGCAGACAAAACAATGACAGTGTCTGGTAACACATTTGTAGTTAATAAAATAAATGTACCAGTAACTGTAAATAATGATAGTAAAGTTTATGGTGAAAATGACCCTACTAACTTTGAAGGAACATCAGAAGTTA
>CAYJNO010000013.1:0-51920 GCA_964371715.1 uncultured Erysipelotrichaceae bacterium
AATGATATCTTTTAATCTTTACTTAGCAATATAAGCTATTGCAAAGGCTTTTGGCCCTGCATGTGTACCGATAACTGGTCCTAGTTCATTTACGACAAAATCTCTTTTACCAAGATAACTTAATAATTTCTCTATTTCTTCTGGACATTTTGAACCAGCTATACCAAATTTATAATTTGTATCAACTGGATTTTCTTCCATGAATTTAGTGAAAAACTCATAAGCTTTCTTTTTACTTCTTACTTTTGATAAGTTTGCAATAGCGCCATCCTCAATAGCAATAATAGGAGAAATTCCTAATGAGTTAGCTAATAGAGCTTTAACTCCACTAATTCTTCCACCCATTTGTAAATATTTAATTGTATCAATATAAGCAACTAATTTTACTTTGTCTGCTAATCTTGTTATTTCTTCAGCAATCTCTTTACCTGATTTACCAGCATCTCTTAATCTAATTGCTTCATATATTAAAATTGTTTCTGCTACTGTTGCATTTTTTGAGTCTACTAAAAATACTTTTGAAGAATCATCTAACATATTTTTAGCAATGTTTGCTGATTGAAACGTACCTGATAATTTGGAAGATAAAAATATTCCAACTATTTCTTCATCTTTATGAGCCTCAAAAGCATCAAAAAACGCACTAGGGCTAGGTTGTGATGTTGTAGGTAATTCATCACTTTCCTCTAATTTTTTATAAAATGTTTCCGTATCTATCTCTACTTGATCTAAATATGTATTTTGATCAAAAGTTACAGCTAACGGTATAACCGTAAGGTTTAATTTTTTTGCATCTTCTATACTTATATCTGCTGTACTATCGATTATTAATTTAACCATGTATCCTCCTATTCGCATTCACTAAAATATTATATCACACTAAAAAGTATAGTCAAATTTACAATTCAATATAATTAACATTTTGTGTATTTTTTAATATTTCAATTTCTCTTTTATGACATGTAAAAATTAATGTTTGACGATTATTTACTTTAACTAAATGTTCTAAAGTTAAACTTAGTCTTTTATCATCATGATTTGCAAAACTATCATCAAAAATTACAGGCATTTTTTCATCTTCATCAACGATATCAATTAAGGCCATTCTAAAAGCTAAATAGACTTGATCGATTGTTCCAATCGAGAAATATGCTAGTTCATAAAACACATTATTATCATCAATAATCTTAATATTATAGTTTTGATCAATCATCAATTTTTTATATTTACCATCAGTAAATATGTCTAAATAATAACCTACTTTACTAGTTAATTTAGGTGCAAAATCTAATTGAATAAACTTCATTACTTCTTCTATTTTATTAATAGCTATGTTAATAGCATCATATTCAAAATATAGTTCTTTTAATAGCTCATTTTTTTGATCTAATGACCATTTAAGGTCATCTTTTTCTTCTTTACTTGGATAAAATTTTTGAATTAATGTTTCAACTTGTATTTTTTCTTCAACTAATTTATTAATATCTTTTGAATAATCATAATTATCAATTGAATTTATACTTTGTTCATAGTTTTCATATTTAATACTAAGTTCTCTTAATTTTCCAATATCATTATTAGCAATAATTCCTTCTAGAATATTTGTTAATTCAATTATATATTCTTCATTTTGATTAAATTTAATAATTATGTTTTCTAACCGATTTAAATAATCTTTAGTTGATTTTATATCTTGATATAAATATCCAATTACTGATAAATCATTAATTAAAGTATTAAACTTACTTTCAGAGATTCTTATAATTTCTGCATAATTTTTTTGTTTTTGTTTTAAGTTATTTGTATTTGCTTCATGAATTATCAATGATTTATTATATTCATCATACTCTTTAAATACATCATTTAGTGTTCTGCCATTTAATATCTTATTTTTTTCTTGAACTGATTCATTGTATAAATTAACATCAATATCAACTAATTGATCTGTTAGTTCATCAATTAAACCTCTTTTATCTTTTGGTAAAATTATCCCAGCTATCGCAACAACAACACTAATAATTAGAGGAATAAAAGCGAATAGAGTTTGTTGAACTATTAATAAATATAATGCAAAAAACATAATTAATATCGATATAGTATATGTTAATAATCTCGTATTTTTATTTCTTAAATTTTCTAATTTAATATCAATTATTTCATTATTTTCAATAGCTTTATCTAATTGCATTATAATATTTTCTAAGTCTTTCAAACGAATGTAATCATTTTCTATTTTAATATTTCTAACTTCTTCTAACTTAGAATCATTTACTTTACTTGATTCATTTAATCGTATCTGACTGATTTGATATTCATCCAAACTATGCTTTAGATATTCAAGCGTTTTATAATCAATAATTTTATTATTAATCTGTAAAAACTCTAAATATTCTGCTCTTTTTTCTTTCGCAATCAATAAGTTATCATTTATTTTTAAATATTGATTATATAAACTATAATCTTTTTGTAATAGTTCGATTGTTTCATTTTCGATAAAAAGTTTTTGTTTGACACTTAAACTCTCTATTTGAATATTAATTTGCTTTAATTCTTCTTCTTTTTTTATACATTCTAAGTATTCATTATTCAATGTATGATATCTACTACTTAAACCTTCAATTTCTTGTTCTAATTTATTTATTTGTCCTGATTTACCTTTATATAACAATGATTTTTTTTGTTCTAAAACTTTAAGTGTTTGATGATATCCATGCTCTTCATTTGCACTAGTAATTAGATTAGTCATTTTCTTTATTAATTCATCATTATTTTTTACATGCAAACTTCCCTGCTTGATAAATGATGTATTTTCAAAAGTATCAAGTGATATATTAAAAAATATATTTGCGAACTCTTCGCTAAACTCTTTTATTTCTTCACCAGTTATATAATCTACTACGCTCAATATATCTTGTGCATTTGTTTTTTTAAATTTTCTAGTGATCAAATAACGACGACTTTGATGATTATAAATCAATGATCCTATAAATTCATCATCACTCCATGGTCGGTATTTTATTCTGTCACTTTCATTTATTTTTCTAGAACCTTTATTAAATCCATATAGTATAGCTTTAATAAAGGCACCTATTGTCGATTTACCTGCTTCATTTTCACCATATATAATATTAATATTATCAGTTAGATGTATAGTTTTATTTTTAAATTTTCCAAATGATATTATATTTAAAGTTTCAATCATAATAACCTAAACTTTCTAAGCCTATTTTTAAAGCTAATTCATTTTGTTTTTTATCTTTACTATTTTTTGAATTATTAATTGCCTCAATCATTTCTTTGACAAATAATCCTCTCAGATTATGTTCTTTACTAATTTCGTCATAATTTATTACTTGATATGTATTATCAACAAATTCTATATAGAATACTTTATCTTCAAAATAATTATTTAGTTCTTCATTATTTATTAATAAAGTATTTTGTTTTTCACCATTTAAAACAATACGATATATATCTTTAAGATTTAATAACCTACTTTCTATCAAAGCAGTTAAATCATAACTAAAGGCAATTGAACTAATATCTACTGTTATAATTTGGTATTGGCGTGCATTTGTTTTTTCAAACCTTAAATTTATATAACTCTTATCAACATCACCAATGATATAGCCTTTATCGTTAGTTTCATCAAATCCTCTACCACTTAAAACTCCAGAGTATGCATAAAATGTATTATCAACTTTGTTTATACCACTAAATGAATGTTGGTGTCCTAAAGCTAAATAATCAAGCTTAGATAAGCATATATCCTGCTTTGTTATGGGATTATAAGTAGTTGATTGAAAATCAGCATGCATCAACATTATATTAATATATTTATCATCTTCACTACAAAAACCTTCTAGTAAATTGTTTTCTTCTAAACTTGAATTAAAGCTGCATCCATATACATATGTTTTTAAATCCTCTAATACAACAGCTTCTATGTTATTACTTGTAAAAATATGTAAATTATCAGGTTTTTCTAGGTTTAAATAGAGTGAGTTTTCACTTATATAATCATGATTTCCTGCACATAAAAAAAAGTAAATATGTTCATAGCTTCTTATATATTCGTATAGTGCATTTAATACTTTATAATCAAAAATTGTTTTATCAAATAAATCTCCAGCAATTAAAACAATTTCAACTCCTTGTTTTGCAGCTAATTTTATTGTTTCTATCAATGTATTGTACTGTTCATTTCTTAATGTTTTAGCTGTGTATACATTTTTTATGTTTGAAAAACTTGTCTCTAAATGTATATCTGCTAGATGAAGTATTTTAACCATATATCTATTCTCCTAATTTTATTATAACAGTAAAACTATTTATTTAGATTGGTGTTTTACATAATATAAACATAAAAGGAACAAACATATACCAAGTGTGAATGTAATTTCAAATAAACTATTAACCATATTATATTTACTAAATAAATATATAAGTAAGCCATTAAATACTAAATAATACCAGTTTAAATAATTAGCATATCTTCCATTAATCATTGTGTGAAAATATAATAATTTAATATTTAAATAAGTTAATAAACCAAAATTAAAGTAGGCAATTAAAATATGTATAGTTGCAATTAAATGATTATTAATATCATATGGGAAAAAAATTACCATATTTAAAGAAATAAAAACAAATATTGTTTGATATCTCTTTTTATCGATATCATAAAGAATACGACAAGTAAATAAACTACATATAATTGACCAAATATATATTAAATAATTGCTTTGACTAATTAAATCAGAAAAATTATTTATATATATATCATTAAATGTACCAAGATATACGCTTAAACAAATTACTATTATAAAATGTAAAACTATACTAAATTTTCTCATAATAATATCATACAATATCTCAAAGAAAAAAGACGAATTATTTCGTCTTTTTATCTTCCTTAATTAATAATTTTAAAGCTTCAATAGCAACTCTAATTGGTGCATCTACATCATGAATTTGAGGGTTATCTAAACCTTTTTTAGCTCTTTCTTGATTTGCAACTGCTAAAAATAATGAACCACATCTCACTCTTAAATATGAAGCAACAATAAATAAAGCAGCTGATTCCATTTCAGAGGCTTTTGCGCCCATTCTAACCCATGCATCCCATTTATAGTTTAGTTCTACATGATTTGGTAAGTCATTCGGTTTATGTTGACCATAAAATGCATCTTTACATTGAACAACACCAACATGATATTTCATGTTTAAATTTTTACTTGCTTGAACTAAAGAGTTCACAACATCTAAATCCGCTACTGCTGGAAATTCAATTGGACAGTACTCTTTACTTGTACCTTCAAATCTAATTGCACTATTTGCAATTACAACATCTCCACCAACAACATCAAGATCAATACCACCACATGTACCAACACGAATAAATGTATTAGCCCCACATTTTACAAGTTCTTCCATTGCAATAGAAGCCGATGCTCCTCCAATTCCAGTTGAAGTTACAGAAACTTTAACACCATCTAATATACCCGTGTATGTTACATATTCTCTAGAATCTGCAACTAAAACAGGGTTTTCAAAATACTTAGCTATAAGTGCACAGCGCTTTGGATCGCCAGGAAGTAATACATATTCTCCGACTTCTCCCTTACCAACGCCAATATGATACTCTTTACCCGAACCTTGTGTGTAATCTGCCATAATTTACCTACTTTCTATAAATATTATATTAAATTAGGGGTTGAAATGCCAGTATTTCTATGATATTATTATCTAGCGTTGGTGATACAGGGGTATAGTACAATGGTAGTATATCGGTCTCCAAAACCGCGGATGGGGGTTCGATCCCCTCTACCCCTGCCAGTTATATTAAACGCAAGCTAACTATCTAAATAGTTAGCTTTTTTTATATTTAATGTGTAAAACCTTGTGACTTCTTATTACTTTTATCCTTATTATTTAATGTATTTATTGCCTCAATAAAGTCTTCAATAAATGAAACTGCCATATTAAATCCTAAATCTGCACGACATACATATCTTTGAATTATGATATTATCAATATTTTTTGGCATCGGATACGATGGAACCTGCCATCCTTTCATTAACAAGTGATCAGACAAATCAAAAAGCGTCCAATTAACTTCAATATTTTCTTTCATTTTATAACATACTATCGGTAAGTTGTCACCATCATTAATAATATCAAAATAACCTGTTTTATCTACTTCATGAGCTAAATATAAAGCAACATCTTTGGTTTTTTGATGAATCTCTTTATACCCTTCAAATCCAAATCTTAAAAAGTTATAGTACTGACCAATAATTTGACTAGCACTCCTTGAGAAATTAATTGCCATTGTTGGCATAGTACCACCAAGATATTTAACTTCAAAAATCAATTCTTTAGGTAAGTATTTTTCATCTTTCCATAGAACCCATCCTATACCTGGATAAACTAATCCATATTTATGTCCAGAAGTATTAATTGATACTACATTTTTTAGTCTAAAGTCCCATACTAAATTTGGTTGTATGAAAGGTGTAAACATTGCCCCACTTGCACCATCAACATGAATGTAAACAGGAATTTTTGCAACCTTATTATATTCTTCAATAACTTCATCCATGGCTTTGATATTATCAAATTTTCCAGTATAAGTAATTCCTAAAATCCCTACAACTCCAATTGTGTATTCATCGACATAATCTAACAATACCTTTGGATCAATACTTAAATTATTAATATCCATTGGAATTGTTCTTAATTCAATGTCCCAATACACGCAGAATTTTTCCCAGCATACTTGATAGCCTGAGCTAATAACTAAGTTTGGTTTTTTTATATTGATATCAAGACCAGACTTTATCGCATTATTTCTCCATGAAAACTTTAAAGCAATCCCACCTAACATACATGCTTCACTAGATCCTACAGTTGATGTTCCTAAATAATTATCATCATCTTGTACATTCCAAAGACTCGCTAGAATATTAACACATCTATTTTCCAGTTCAGTAGTCTTAGGGTATTCACTTTTATCAATGGCATTTTTCTCCATTGTTTCACTCATTAACTTAACAGCTTCATCTTCCATATATGTTTGACAAAATGTTGCTAAATTTTGTCTAGCATTTCCTTCATCAATTAGTTCATCTTTTACTAATCGATAAGCTATTTTAGGGTCAATAGATTCACCATTTAATGTATATAATGGTATATCCATTCTTTCATATTCAGAACCAAATATTGGTTCTACATATTTATTATTTTTTTTATGTTTTTTTCCGTATAACATTATGCTCTCCTTTTACTCATTTTTGTTATCTTCAATAATATTTTTTTTACTATATAATTCATAAATTAACATTGGTACAACAATCGAAACAATAGTTGATATTACAATCAATACTAAATATGTCGAATGTTCACTATTACTTAAACTACTTGGTGGTAGCATAGAAATAATTAAAGTTAAAATAGATAATATTAATCCTGGTATTGCAAACAACCATTTGCCAATTCTTCCACCAGGTACACTATAACCTCTTTCTAACGCTTTATCTTTCAAAATCAGCACTATATAAGCTATAAAGAAAAGCAAATATGCAATTAAATATAAAATTACAGTTAATCCTATAGCTAATAAAAATGACATATCACCTGAACCATTACTACCAAAAACAAGTACTGCAGCCCAAATTGATGATATTAAAGCTTGTACTACAATAAAGTTTACAGGAACTCCATATTTATTTTCTTTGGCAAGAGCTTTTGGTAAATAACCTCTTTTTGCAGCTTTAAACATACCACGAGATGGTCCTACAACCCAACTTGAAATTTCTGCAATTACTCCTAAAGAAATTAATATTGCAAAGACTTTTGAGAAAATAGTAGCCAAATTTGCAGAATCAGAAATATTAAAAAAATCAAATGTAAACTTAAATAAAAATTCCAACCCTTGTATAACTCCAATATTTGCTCCTAATTGACTTGATGGAACAACACTTGCTAAAACAATACCACCAAGACTATCCAAAACAATTGCTAAAACAGCAATCATCAACATTACTAAAGGAAATGTTTTTTTAGGATTTTCAATTTCATCTATATGAGATGCAGAAGCTTCTATTCCCATATAAGCTAAAACAAAACCAGCAAAAACAACAATTGTATTTACCTCAGTAAAATTTGGAATCAAAGTATCTAAAGAAAATTTAATTTGCAAAGGATTACCTAATGCAATATATAGAATCCCCATTAATAACATAATACTTACTGGAATTAGTATTCCAAAAACAAACCCTATTTTTGCTATTTTTGCAGTAAATTTAGTCCCTAGAAATTGAGATATAGTAATTAACCATAAAATACAAATTACCACAATAAAATAAACAAGTGTATTTGATATAAGTATCGGCGCATCAAATATGTATGATAGTGCCCCAACAATAAAGAAAATCATTGTAATAAATCCAACAGTTATTTGAAACCATTGAAAGAATATGGCTAAAAAACCATAACGATTTCCTAATGTTTTTGATACCCATGTAAAAATTCCCTCATTTTGCCAAGATTGTATTGAAGCGAATTCCGCAGCAATAAGTGCAACTGGAATAAACCAAAAAATCCCAGCAATAACCGCATAGAACAATGTTGCAAACCCACTTGATGCAAACACAGGATATTCATATACTGTCATTACCATCGAAGCAGTGATCGCAAAAAATCCGAATGCATTTAACTTCTTTTTCATAAAAAGTCCTCCTTATCAAAAAGACTATATTATTAATGTTTTAAATACAAAAGTTGTTATAATTACCATTATAAAAAAACTAAAATATACTCATTTGTCTAAATTTGTAATAAAAAAGAATAATCTATAAAAGATTATTCTAATTCTACTTGCAATAAACTATTTTCATCAATTGTGGTATTTTCAGGTATTGATTGTGTTACTACAACCCCCTCACCTGAAATCAATGTAGGAACGCCTGTAATCGCCCAAAACTCACTAACATCCTTCCTTGACCACCCTGTCATATCAGGCATCACCATATTTTCTTTATCCGTTAATAAAAATACGCGTTGATTTGTAACTAAACTATGTTCAGGTAATGGCCATTGTTCAATTATCGTATTTTTATTACCTATTATCTCAATATTAGTTGTTTTTCCATCTAATTTTTTTATTGCATAATCTACAGTATTATTTGTGAAATCATACATTTCATATTCTTCAATATTAATATACTCTGTATTAGAATTATTAATATTAATTGTATTATACATCGCTACATTTCTAATAATATTTTGAACTGGTGATGTATAGTAATGAAGATTAATTGTATATTCTGATTCAAATGCATAATATATCAAGTATTTTGGATCATCTGCTGGTAATCCAATTAATATTGATGATAAAACTAATGAATCACTGTATCCACCATCTTCTGCTACTTGTGAAGTACCCGTTTTTGCAACAATCTCAATTTCAGGAATTGCATAAAATCTTGCAGTCCCTATTTCGTCATATACTACCCCATACATCAATTCTTGTACTGCTTTAGCAGCTTCAGGTGAAATAATTTGTTCTCCTTTTGTTGTTGTAGCTTGATATAAAATATCATTTGTTTCACTATCCTTAATACTATCAACATAATATGGTTTAATAATTGTTCCATCACCTAAAATTGCACTATAAGCTTGTAATTGTTGTAGCATTGTAGTAGCTGAACCTTGCCCATAGCTTAATGCCAATTTATCAAAAGGCCATGTATAGTTTTTTGTACCTTCAACTTCAGGTATTCGGTCAGTATCTACATTTTCAAAAAAACCAAATCCATCTATATAATCCTCAAAAATAGTAGGTGTAATTACTTCTGTAATTAGCGTTGCTGTTGCAACATTAGAAGATAAATATAAACCTTCATTTAAAGATATATTTCCAAACACTTGTTTTCTTGAGTTATTTATACACGCAATAGCATCACTTCCATATGTTCTTTCAGGTGTATAACCATTTGCCACAAAACAAAATGGTTCTGAGTTATATAGTTGCTCTCCATTGTATGCACCCTCATTTATTGCTGCAGCGTAAGTAATTACTTTTACAACACTTCCTGCTTCATATGCATATTGTGAACCATAATTATTATAGTCATTTATTTCTTTGACATTAGGGTCAAAACTTGGATATTGTCCCCAAGCAAGAATTTCACCTGTATCAACATCCATTACACTTCCCCATATTTTTGATGCACCATGTATATCAACAGTTTCTATAAAAGCATTTTCTAGTGATTCTTGAATACCTTTATTTAATGTCAAATATATATCATCACCGTGTTTTGGTTCAATAATTTCTTCATACATTCCAGGTAATACAATACCATTTTTATCTGATTGATAAGTTCTAAGCCCATCAATTCCTGTCATTTCTTCATTATGTGTTAACTCTAACCCCATCATCCCAACTGGATTACCATTTTCATCCCCAGATGCAAAACCTATTAGATTAGATGCAAAAGTATTAAATGGATAATATCTTTCAACAGATTCATTAAATTCTACACCATTTAATTCATACTCTTCAATTAATTCTTTTTGTTCTATTGTAATATTACGTCCATATGTTCCAAGTTCTGTTTGGTAAACATCTTTACTAAGTAAATCACTATAGTAACCAACTTCACCACCTAAAATCTCACTGAAAACTTGTGCTGTCTTTGCGATATCATCGACATATGCTACTTGACCTTCAGGTGCAGGTCTTGATTCATCTAAAATGCAAACAATATTATAGGTCGTTATATTTTGTGCAATTATTTCACCATTATTATCGTATATTGTACCACGATTTGCTTTTAGGACTTCTGTTTGAATATTAGCATCATTGATATATGGTTCTAATGATGTTTGTGAATTAATATGAACCTTAGAAAAACTAACAATAAATGCATTTATTGTTAGTATAATAAATATTAAATAAACTGCTGCTTGTACAACTTTAACCCATGATATTCTTTTCATTTATTCCTCATTTACATACGAAACTATATTAGATCCATCTAATACTAACCCAGCTTCACCTGCAATGTCAAGAACACGATCTTTTGAACTTAAACCTTGAATTGCTAACGTTAATGAATCGTTTGTTTCAGTTGCATTTGCAATTGCTATTTTTGTTGAATGTATTTGCGTACTAAGATCATTATTATATGCTTGTAAGAATAAACTTGAAGAAATTGATGCAATTACTGAAACAAAAAATAAAAATGCACTCAATTTTTGAAAGTTTAATCTACGTCTTCTTCTTCTTTTCACTGTCATAATTTATCCCTCTTTATTCCTCTAAGTTTAGCTGATGTTGATCTTTTATTTTCATTAAGCTCTTCATCACTTGGTAATATTACTTTTTTTGTTATTAAACTATAATCTGGTTTTTCTATGTCTACTGCTTTTATCGGTATATGTTTATCAATTTTTTCAACACTTGCTAATTCTTTAAAATAATCTTTAACTATTCTATCCTCTAAAGAATGAAATGTTATGATCATCATTATTCCATCAAGATTTAACATTTTAGTAGCATCTTCTAGCACTTTTTCAAGCGAAGCTAATTCTTTGTTAACTTCAATTCTTAATGCTTGAAACGTTTGTTTTGCAGGGTGTCCCTTTTTTGATAATATTTTTGCTGGTAAACTACTTTTTATAATGTCCACTAATTCAAATGTTGTTGTAATTGGTTTAAGTTCTCGATTTTTTTCAATTCCTCTTGCTATTAGCTTGGCATTTTTTTCTTCACCATATTTATACAGAATTCTCATTAAATCATTAAACTCATATTCATTTACAATATTGTATGCACTAAATTCTTGTTCAATGTTCATACGCATATCTAATTTAGCATCGAATCGATAACTAAACCCTCTTGTAGGATCATCAAATTGTGGTGATGATACACCTAAATCTAAGATCATTCCATCAATTGTATGTACATTTAATTCATTTAACTTTTCTTTTATATTGGCATAATTACTATGAATAAATGTTATTTTATCTAGATAAGGTTTTAATCTTTCTTTTGATTCAGCAATTGCAGTTAAATCTAAATCAAAAGCATATAAATGACCATTTTTTAATTTCTGTAGAATAGCCTCACTATGACCGCCTCTACCTAAAGTACCGTCTACATAAATACCATCTTCTTTAACATTAAGTAGACTAATACTTTCCTCTAAAAGTACACTATAATGTTTCATTAGAAGCTAAAATCTCCTAAACTTTCTGCAATATTTTCAAATGATTCATTTGCCTTATTCATATAACTCTCCCACTTATTATTAGACCATATCTCAATATGATCTCCATTCCCTATAATTACACATTCTTTTTCAATATTAAACTCTTTAACTAAAATTGAAGGAAGTTGTACCCTACCATTTTTATCTACTTCACATTCACTTGCTCCTGATGTTAAAAAACGAATGAACATTCTTGTTTCAGCTTTTGAATTTGGTAGTTTTTTAATGTTATCCATTACAGTATTCCATTGTTCATGAGTGTATACAGTTAAGCATCCATCTAGACCTCTTGTAACAATAAAAGATATTCCTAAAATTTCACGAAATTTTGCAGGAATAATAATTCTGTTTTTAGTATCTAGATTATGATGATATTCACCATAGAACAATCAAATCACCCACTTTCCACCACTTTCCACCACTTTATACCACTATTATATGTTTATTTTTAATGTTTGTAAAGGAAATTACACTATAATATAAAAAATTGATATATAAATATTGAATATGTGCACAATTTTTATAAAAATCTTTTTTACTACAGTTATAGCACTAAAAAATATGTGTTGAATTAAATAAAAAAAGTTCAGATTACTCTGAACTTAGTAAAAAAAAGATAGCTATTCAGCTATCAATGGTTTATTTTTGACCACATTCACAAATGTGATGCGTTCTTTTGTATTCTCCACAAGATGTACATTTTACAATGCTTGGTGCTTGTAATTTATAATGTGTTCTTCTTTTTGCCTTTCTTGTTTTAGAATTACGTCTTTGTTGTACTGCCATGTCTTTATTCCTCCTTATCGCTGAATTTAAATTCTTTTAATACTGCTAATCGTGGATCAAGTTTTTCTTCTTTACTCTTAGCATATTCTTCTTCGCTGGTAATTTTCCAACCATCTCCTTTTGGATAGTCAATGATTCCCTCTTTGACAACCTTTAATGGAACTTCTTGCATAATAGTTTCAAACACTAATGGTCCGATATTTAATTCTTCACCTTTAATAGGGATTGCATCATATTCATCAGCTCTTAAGAAACTAAATACTTCATCTACTTCGACATTAAATGGAACTTCCACTTCTTGAAGGGTTATAGCACAAGGGCAAACCATAATACCACCTATATCAAATGAGACAGTTGCAATGTCTTGTTCAGCATTATAACTTATTACTCCATCAACAGCGATATCTTTCAAACCATTTATAAGCGAATTTGTAGCAAAGAGATTAGTTTTAAATATGGGGTTTTCAGAAAATTCAATATTCTTCTTTGTTAGCATTTCTTTTTTATGCCATTTCATTATTCTCACCTAATTTCTTACCTGTAATATAATATCAAATTATACCTTAAAATGCAATAATTACATTTAACTATTTAACTTTCTTGATAACAATTCAAAGTTTACAGCATGTAAAAGCGCATTTTCTTTACTAATGTTTCCATTTTTATATAATTCTAATAAACTATCATCCATTAATATCATCCCACTAGCTTTATTTGAAGAAATTGTATTATCAACTTGATGTAGCTTATTTTCTCTAATTTGGGTTCTAATTGCATTGTTCATTGTCATGATTTCAAATGCAGGAACCATTTTATTATCTTCTGATTCAATTAGTTGTTGCGAAACTACAGCCTGTAGAACCATTGATAATTGAACTCTTATTTGTTGTTGTTGTGATGGTGGGAAAACATCAATAATACGATTTATTGTTTCCGCAACACCAAGTGTATGTAAACTTGACAACACTAAATGTCCTGTTTCTGCTGCTGACAATGCAACTTGTATCGTTTCTAAATCACGCATCTCTCCAATCAAAATAACATTAGGAGCTTCTCTTAATGAAGCTCTTAAAGCATTTAAATACGATGATGTATCTTGTGCAATTTCTCTTTGTGATATAACACTTTTTTTATGTGAGTGAAGATATTCAATTGGATCTTCAATCGTAATAACATGAGCATTTCTTTCTTCATTAATTTTATTAATAACACATGCTAATGTTGTAGATTTACCACTACCAGCAGAACCTGTAATTAATACTAACCCTTTTTTTAATTTAGAAAACTCTAAAATATTTTCTTTAATCCCAAATTCTTTAGGATCTGGTAATTCAAAATTAACAACTCTTAATACTGCTGCTTTTGAACTTCTTTGTAAATATGTATTTACTCTAAAACGTGCTAATTTGTTCAATGTAAAAGAAAAGTCATCTTCACCTTTATCAGTCAATGTTAAAATGCTTTTATTAGGTTTTAAATCATATATTTGTCTAATTAAATTCTCTGTGTCATCAGAACTTAATGAATTTTCATCTATCCTTATTATCTGCCCCTTTATTTTGAAACATAAAGGTGCACCTGCAATAATAAATATATCAGAACATCCAAGATTAACTGCTTTTTCTAATATTTGCTCGATATTAAACATTTCATCCTCCTATTTAGAATACAAAACCTGGTGTATCATAGTCTCCACCAAATTCAATAATTTGTTTCCAAGTAACAATATCTATTGCATTTTCTTCTACATTATATAATAATTGAACTTTTAAATATGAATAATCATTTACAGTAATATTATATTCAATAATATTATCATTAATATTTAAGTTATTATCACTTAAATAAGCTAAAACATCACCATTATTATCAATTAAATATTTTAGATCATTAACTATTAATATTGCTTCATTATCTGCTTCATAGTAAAGTTGTATTTGTTCATTGTATTTTTTTGCATTAGCTACATTAGCTCTAGCAGATACTAAAGTTAATAAAGCAAAAGTTGTTAGACATAATATAATAAATGTCATCATTATCGGTGTACTCCCAACACCAAAGAACATAGATTTATCTTTTTTACTAGCCATCTTGTCCTCCTCTATAAACATTTGTTTCAATAGAAGTGATTATCGATTTATCAATTGAATTAACTACTTCTATCTTATAAGTTACTTCATTATCAATAATATTCACAACATCAATCACAACATTATATCGATCATCATATGCGATTACTTCCTTTTGACCAATTGCATCATCAATCATTATTTGATTATCTGCTCTAATTTCTTCAACATAAGATTGCATAATCATTGTTGCCATTGTAAGATCTTGTGCATATTCATTATTATTTTTCGCAAAGATAAAAAGTTCAACACACATTATCGAGCAAAATGCAAAAAATAATGAGCTGATTAAAATTTCTAATAAAAAATTAAATGATCTTGATTTTTTTTGTACTTGCATAATTAATTACCTCAAATTAAAGATAAATGTATGCTCTTTATCATCACTATTAGCAATACTAAATTGTAAAACACCATTTTTATCTTCCATTTCAAAACTACTTATTTCTGTTATTTCATTTGCGTATTTTTTATCAAATGCTCCCACTTTAACGTATACTTCATAAAGTTTACCTTCTTCATAGTATATATAAGTAGCATATTCATTATCACCAATATATTCTTTAATAACTAAAACATCACCACCATCAATATATTCAATACTGACATCCTCATTAACACTAGTTTGTGCAAGTTTATTTCCAATAAATGCTTGTGTAAGTCTTAATTCTTCTATTCCATTGTGGCTTTGTACTAATGAATTATAACTATCTGCTCCAAATATTAGGATGATAAAGGACCCTAAGACAAATATTGTAAATAAAACTAACATAAATAAAACTTCTATTACATATGATTTGCGCATTAGTTACCACCCTTTCTAAACACTTCTATTTCAGGTAATATATTTGATCCAATAGTTGCATAATAGATATTAAATTCCTTAAAATCAACTACTACTCCATAATTATCAATTAAATAGTCTATATCTGCAGGATAAAAACCCTCAATACTATAACAGTGAACCGCAGCATCTTTTAGACTGCTTTCTAATCTTTCTACTTCAGTTGAATCAATGTCTTCTTCAACTTCATAAAACCCGATAATTACTGTTGATATTATTGATAAACTAAATATTAATGATAAAAATAATCCTTTGTTATTTTTCACTTAATTACCCCAAACTAGACATTATACTCATTAACGGAAGCATTACCGATAATAATATAAATCCTACAATAACTGATGAAATTGCAACTAAAGTAGGTTCTACTACATTTAAGAAAGTATTAATATTCGAGTTTACTTCATTTTCATACTCCAGTGAAATTTTTGACATTGTTTCTTCAACTCTACCTGCTTTTACACCTATTGTTAACATTCTATTATATAAACTTTTAAAAATATTAGCTCTAATTAAAGCTTCATCAAACGATATTCCCTCATTTACTAAACTTTTAACTGTAGCAATTTTCTCTTTTACATTATTATTATTAATCATATTAGGAATAATATCCAATGAATCTTCAATAGCATATCCACTATTTACTAATAAACTGATTGCGAATGAGAATTGTGCTATAGCTAAATCATTACCTAATTTTTTTGTAAATGGTAATTTCCCCAAATTACTTAGTAATGAATGGTTATTTTTATTAAAGAATACTCTTGCAAATCCACCTGCAATTACTAAAATTAAGGCAATTAAGATATATAAACCATATTGACTTAAAATTTGTCCAAAGTTCATTAAAGTTAAAGCAAAACTTGATAGACCTGTACCTAAATCATTTAAAACATCTTGGAAGATTGGTAATACTTGAACAATCAAAATTATAATAACAATTAACATCATTAAAATTAAGATACTTGGATAAACAATTGCATCTTTTATTTTATTTTTTGTTTCATCCATTCTTTGGTAATACACTGCCAATTGGCTCATAACTTGAACCATATATCCACTTTTTTCACCAACTTTTATCATATTTATGATATATTCATCAAAAATACCTGATGATTGTAATGCATCACTTAATAATATATTTAAATCTAATTCTTCTGCTATTCTTAAAAGCACGTCACGATATTCTTTATTCTCAACTTCTAAAGCAATTGCTCTTATTCCATCACTTTGCGAAATACCTGAATCTAATATCATTCCTAATTGTTCGCAAAACATGCTAGTTTCTTTTACTGATAATAATTTCATAAACCCTCCTAATATCTATATTTAACATCATATGCCCCATCATAATCACTATCCATCGAATCAAACGTTGGATCAAATGAAGTCCAAGTTTTATTTTCAAAGTAAATTTTTGGGTTTATCCATCCAATATTTTCAATATAAACTTCAACCCATGCATGATATCCCTCTTCTACATATCCTGTTACAAGTCTTGTAGGAATGTGAATAGCTCTTAACATTGCGGTTGTAATTGATGCATAATCAAAACAAATCCCTGTTTTTAAATCATATGTTTCATCTAATACTGGCAAGACATATTCGCCTCTTACAGCTTGTTGTTTTTCAAAGTCATATTCATAGTTTGTAACAACATAATCATATATTGCTTTTACTCTTTCAAGTTCAGTATCTAAATCTTTTGTTAACTCAAAACTTTCTAATACAGCTTTAGTTTGTGCATCATAATCACTTAACTGACTTGGAAACAAGAATGGTAAAGTTTCATTTTCAAGTACCACATCAATTTCAAAGCTAAATAATGGACTATATCTATCTCCTTCAATATTTTCATATGCACTTATCGTATAAACTCCATCTCCCATATTTAATGGAAAAGTTTCATATTCTAAATCATAATTAATATCATAAGTGTAGACTTCATCTTTCTCAACTCTAAACTTAATTCGATTATGCTCTTCACTTAATGTTTTAGCTTGAATATAGCCAAGTTCACTGTTACTATAATCAACTTCAATAAGGCTATCTCCACCAACTCTTTCTCCCAAAGACTCAGGAAGTAAAAGTTCTTCTATTGTAGGTGTTTGTGATTTCTCATTTTCAATACCTTCATTAAGCTTGGCAAACTCATCTTCACTTATTACTGAAGAAGTACATCCACTGAACATGATTATCGAAAAAAGCACATATATAAATCTTCTCAAATGTATCTCCTCCTTATTTACTCAAACGTAATTATATATTATTTTGTTAATATTATAAAGCTTTATAAATAATTTTTATAATCAAAATACAAATTAATATTAGTATATTTATATTACTACTAGCATTAAAATCATAAATAAATATATAAGTAATTTTAAAACTTTATTCTCTTTATCATATAATTATACTCATTTTAACATAAAATGCGCGAAATTATTGTAATTTCATCTTATGATTTTAAAGAAAAAATGAACAGTTAATTGAAATAAATTCAAGCTGCTCATTTTTTTATATATTTGTAATTAGTTATTATTCTATCTTCATAATATATATTTAATTTAAATGTTTCATTGACAACATCAACTTCAATATACTCATCAATTACATAAACATCCAACTGCATTGCACCAATATAATAAGTTTCATTTTGAATAGTATCACTTAACAATAAATCCTCTACGCTTTTAATTATTTTTGCTTCGTAAGCTAAATTATTATATGCAATTTCAATATTCTCTAATGTCATAATATTATTTTTTATTTGAAGTTGCATGACACTTATAAACTCTAAAACTATTATTAAATATATTAGAAATATAAATATAACATTCCCTTTATTAATCATAATTTGTTAATACCCTCTCTACAAATTGACCATTTCTTTTAAAACAAATGTAAATCAAGTTATTTTCATGCTTAAAATATACTTCATCAATGTCGTCAAATACTACTTGAACTCCAGGGGCTAAAATCACTTTATTATTTGTATGATATAGCTCCCATCTTTTATTATCAAAATCAAATGCAAGCATACTGTTATTTATTTCAAATTCATTACTTGTTACCATAATTTTTCTTAATTGATATAACATTATTTCATCTTGTACCTTTTGATTTAGAAAACTATAATTATCCATTATCATAAATATATTCATCATCATTGTTAATGAAATCATTAATATAAAGATCAATAACAAATAATCTATTAAGACAAAGCCCTTATTCATATAAAGTATAACTAATATAATAAGTATCAATCTTTTGTTGATAGTTTTCTAAATTATTATCGACTTTATATACCATATAAAAACTAAAATAAAATATCTGAACAATCATAAATGAAATAATCATACAAATTAATACATCAATTAATATAAACCCTTTATTCATATCTCAAATTACCAAAACCAAGCCTTATTACATATACCTTTTGCTTTACACTTATACTTTGTGCTTGATTCACCTTTCCATCATAATTAAAATAAATATTTTGACCATAAAAACTAAAATTTTGAGTTTCTTTTTTAGCGATTGCTTCCGATTGTATGTAGTGGTATTCACTCGGTATAACTAAATCATTAAAGTCAATAACTAGATATGATAATGTCAATGCACTAATTATTGACATTAAAAACAATGACAATATCATTTCAATTAAAGTAAAACCTTTATCTGACATATGCTTGATTATTGCTGATACTAATATTTGTATTATCAGGACACTTTTGTTGTTTTTGAGTTATTAAACCTGCATTAATAAGATCATTTACAGACTTTGGATAATCACCATATATTAATTTAAATTCAATTATTGCTGTGTCGACCACCTTTACTTGGGCATCACATCCTTTATTTTCAATCATATTCATTACTGTTTGAATATTTGGTATTGCCAGTAAAAATAATATTGATAAAACACTTACAACAATTACCATTTCTAACAAAGTAAAACCTTTATTCATAATAAATTACCAATGGATTTGTTATTCCATTATTCCTTTCTAAATTAAAAATTACCTAATATACTTAATGGAAGTAAGATAATTTGATAAACACTTACTATTAATATTGCAATTAAACTATAACTTACAAAACTAATGAAATTAGTAACTAATTTACTATTCCTTTCAAACAATTCATCACTATCATGTAGATACTGTTCAAGCATTTTATCAAATGTATCAGTATACATAGCAATATTAATAAATTTAATTAGTTTACTATCAACATAATCATTAACTAAAGCATCTTTAAAACTATTTCCTTTTACTAATATTATTTCTAAATGATTGGCTATAAAAGATACAATTATCTTTGATTTTAAACTTTTCAATAAATTAATGGTATCTAATGTTTTAATTCCATTTTTGTAGCATACAATATAAAAACTTACAAAACTATAAGTGTTGATTTTCACAAAGAAGTTACCCTTAAAATACTTACAGATCATAATATAACAGAGTAAGTATTTATCATGATTAAATCTTAAATAAACATATATTAAGAGAATAATTATAAGTACAGTTATTATTACTAACACAAAGCTTAAAATTAAATTTTTTGTTAAAAATATATGCGTAAAATCGACATCAAATGTTAAAGCAAACTCCATTAATTTATTAAATACTAATTGATAAAATAATATTATTCCTATAAAACTTAAAATCAACATAACAATTGGATATTTAACTTTATTAATTATTTTATTTTTGTTTTCCAAGTTTTTAGTATATAAATCTAAAGATAGTTTTAAAGCCATAGAGAATGGTATAAAAATGATAAAAGAATCAAAATATTTTTTTATATCTTCTTGAATAAATTCTCTAAAACTTTCCTCAATATTTACTCCATTATTTAAATCCTGTTTGATTTCATTTACAATAATTATATTTTCTTTTGATTCAATGATACATAGTACTTCACTTATATTAAAACCATTATTCAATAATCGACTTATATCTAGAAGATCATTCAAGCTTAATAACTTTTTCTTTAACCGCCTTAGAAATATAGTAGTCCAAATTTCTATAAGTTTTTGTAAACTGTTGATTTTTAAAGTAGTATCTAATATCCTTTTCATCACATATTTCATAAATTGCCCTCCTTTCATCTTTTTTATATGTCATAAAAAGTCTTTGATTAATAATACCTACTAATACATCTTCTAAAAGCATTTTATTTACTCCTAAATCAAGCAAACGATTAATCACTCCAGCTGGTGATGAGGCATGAATTGTACCTAATACCAAATGTCCTGTAAGACTTGATCTTAAAGCAAGATTTGCTACATTTTCATCTCTTATTTCTCCAATCATAATAATATCTGGATCATGTCTTAATAATTGCTTTATTCCTTCATCATAGCTTAGATTTTGTGCTTCATTAACTTGTATTTGAAAATATTTGCTTGAATAAATTTCAATAGGATCTTCTATTGTGAAAATTTTTTTAGTACTTAAATAATCAAGTAAAGTATATAAAGTAGTTGTCTTACCACTTGAAGTTGGACCACAAATTAATATTAGACCATTTTTTCGATTTGACAGATGCTTAAAATATTCATTTTGTTCAATATCACAAGATAAAGTATTAACACTTAATTTTAAATTATAATTTAATATCCTCAATACACCATTAATTAAACCGTTTGAATATATAACTGAATATCTAAGTGCTAAAACATTACTATCAATTATTAATTCAAATCGACCACTTGCAGGCTTAATTAAGTTACACATATCTAAATTAGCCTTAAACTGTAAATATTGAATTAAGCGATAATCATCTTTTTCTGCTTTTAAATTAACAATTGCATCATGAATTCTAAAATCAATCTTAATAGTATTATTTTTTAAAGTAAAATGAATATCACTAGCTTTTCTTTTTATTGCGAATCTAAGTATTTCTTCTAATCTATCTTCCATATTGTACTCCTTTATATATTTATTAAAATTATTTTTAATTTTTCCTAATAAACATAAAAAAAACTCAAATCTAAATTTGAGTTTACTTATAAATATGGATTATTTCTTATTTCATCTTCTATTGAAGTTAATGGACCATGCCCTGGATATACAATTAGGTTTTTATCCATTGTTTGGATATATTTAAGTGATTCTTTAATTTGTTTGAAATCTCCTAAATATAAATCAGTTCTTCCTATTGAATCTTTAAACAGTGTATCACCTGTAAATAATGAATTTTTATATTGAATTAAAATACTACCAGGTGTATGACCAGGTGTATGATGAACATCAAAAGTGAAATCACCAATATTAAACTTATCAAAAGGCATATCTAAAATTGGCTTTGTAATTATTGGACAATTACCAAAACTTTCTTTAAATACATTTGTTGTTGCTAATTCTTTGTCATTTTTATGTAGGTAAATTGGACATTTATATACATCATATAAATCATCCACTGCACCTAAATGGTCGAAATGACCATGCGTTAATAAAATACCAATAAGTTCTTTATTATTTAATACATTTATTAAATCTTTATAATTACCTGTAGGATCAATTAAAACCGCTTGCGTTTCATTACTTATTAAATAAGTATTTGTTTGTAAATTTCCTTGTACTAATGTTTTTATCATAGCTTAAATACAAAAAAAAGCCATTAGGCTTATTTTTTCTCCTTATGAGTTGTTTTAGCATTACATCTTGAACAGTATTTTTTAATTTCCATTTTTTCTGGATTTTTACGTTTATTTCTAGTACCGATGTAATTCTCTTCACCACACTCTGTACACTTAAAAGTTATATCGTCTCTCATTTGATTTACCTCCTAAACATTGCTAATAAATAATAGCATACCTTTTAACAAATTACTAGCATATTATTAAATAAATATTTATAATGTAATTACTTGATAAAATATTAAATGAATTTATCAAAAAAAGGAGAACTTATGATTAGAGAAAATACTAAAAAAATAATGGTTGGCAATGTACAAATTGGTAATCAAAACAAGGTTATTATCCAATCAATGACAAATACAAAAACAAAAGATACTAAAGCTACAATAAACCAAATCAATGAATTAGAAGCACTAGGTTGCCAAATAGTTAGATTAGCAGTTTTAGATGAAGAAGATGCAAAGGCTATTAAAATCATTAAAGAATACACTAATATCCCTTTAGTTGCAGACATTCATTTCAATATAAATTTTGCATTAATTGCTCTAGAAAATGGAATTGATAAAATTCGTATTAATCCTGGTAATATCAATGACTATGATTTATTAAAAGTTTTAGTTAATAAATGTAAAGAAAAAAATATACCAATTAGGATCGGTATCAATGGTGGATCATTAGAAAAAGAAATATTAAATAAATATGGTGATGTATGTAGTGATGCAATGATTGAAAGTGCAATGCATCATATAAAGATATTAGAAGATTTAGATTTTTATGATATTTGCTTATCATTTAAATCAAGTGAAGTACCACTAACAATAGAAACATATAAAAAAGCTGCAAAGATATTTAACTATCCTTTACATTTAGGAGTTACAGAAGCTGGAACATTTATTGGTAGCGCAATTAAATCTAGTGCCGCTTTAGGAGCACTATTATATGAGGGAATTGGTGATACTATTAGGGTATCTGTTACAAGTGACCCTCAAGAAGAGTTAACTATTGTTAAACAGTTATTAAGAAGTTTCGACTTAGTTAATGATGTTCCAAACTTAATTAGTTGTCCAACATGTGGAAGAATCCAATATGATATGGTTCCTGTTGTAAAAGAAATTGAAGAGTTTTTAAAAACAATCAATTCAAATATTACAGTTGCGATAATGGGCTGTCCTGTAAATGGTCCTCAAGAAGCAAAAAGAGCTGATATTGGGATAGCTGGTGGTAAAGAAAAAGGACTTCTTTTCAAAAAAGGTGAAATGATTAAATCAGTAGATCAAAAAGATCTAGTTAACACCCTTAAAGAAGAAATCCTATTAATGATTAAAGAATAGATTTTAAATATTCTTTAATTTTCTCATCTTTTGCATTTTCATAAAAATATTGATTGAAATTATCACGATTTATTGTATCAATAAGATAATTTTTATCAATATTTTTTAATATATTTAAAAAATCATCACAAACAGTATTTTTAATATTTTTTAAAATATCTTGGTGAGTCCTCATGATTTCACCACGTTCTTTTGGATAACCAATTCCAAATTCATCTTTAAATAAAGCTCTAAAAATACTATCTAGTTTTAAGTCAGCTGCATAATTAAAATCTAATGCCAGTGGTAATGATATTGCATTACCATTATTTATTTGAGCAAATAGATAAGCCATTGTATCATGTGGAATTAATCCACAAAACATATTAGGAAAGCTATTTGTACTAAGCATTACTCCTTGTCCATTACCACAACCTGTAACTATAAAATCTACTGCCTTAGAATTTATTAAAATAGCATTTAATAAGCCAGCTTGTACATAACTTAAATTTGGGCTCGTTTCATCAAGCATTCCATAATTAAATAACTCAAACCCCTTTTCATCACAAACTTTTTTTAATGAAGTATATACTAGTTCATTTTTTACAGCTTGTGAACTCTCACTAATCAATCCAATACGCATACTATTATCCTCCTATTGATAATAATACTAATATATCATTAATTCATGCTTTTCATCACTATATTTTTGTTTTAATTTATCAATGTATTCCCAACTTAAATATATTTGTTCAAATTTAGAGAACCACGTTTGATCATTTTCAAAGCAATGTTCAATTAATCTTTCATAAGCCTCTGGTGTATTTATCTTGTAAATATCATTACAGCTTTGACAAAAGTCCATTTCCTCTTTAATGATATTGTCATTACCTGGTTCTTTAATATTGAAATTAAATGAGATCCCCTCTTTAGGTTGAACATGAATTGTTAATTCATCTGTATAGCCATCAATCTCTTTAAACCTAACAACAATTTTTAATAATCTATTTGCCATTTTTTTACCAGTTTTAACCACAAAAGGAACTCCATACCAGTTTTCATTTTCAATAAATAACCTTAGATAAGCATATGTTTCTGTTCTTGACATTGGATCAACATGTAATTCATTTAAATACCCACTATATTGTCCAAGCACAACTTGTTTAGACACATCTATATCTTCTACAGGTTGTAAACTTTTAAATACTTCAAGTTGTTTATCTACAATAGTTTCATCACCTATTGGTTTATCCATTGCAATTAAACTTAAGATTTGTAATAAATGATTTTGAACCATATCTGCAAGAGCACCTGTTTCATCATAATAACGTCCTCTATTTAAAATACCATCTTCTTCCAAGGCTACTATTTCTACTTCTTTTACACCGGTCTTATTCCAACCTAATTCAAACAATTTATTTTTGAAGCGAATAATAAAAATATTTTGTACCATCTCTTTACCAAGATAATGATCAATACGATAAATATTATTATCACCAAATAGTCTCTTTAGTTTTTCATTCAATAAAACAGCCTGTTTTAAATCTGTGCCAAATGGTTTTTCTACCATAACTTTTTTAGTAATATTTAAAGCTAAAGTTTCGATACCATCAGTTATGATTTCAAATAACGATGGTCCAACTGCATAATAAAAAACTACTTCATCTACATTTAAATATGGTTTTAATGTTTGATACTCAATAATATCTGTAATATTCATTTGGTGATAAATCATTTGTCCAAAGAATCCTTCTAAGTTTTCATCATTTACTTTAAATCGAGAAAACTTTTTAATTAACTTTTTTGCTAAGTTTTGATAATACTTTTGAGAATAATCTTTACGACCTAAACAAATAATTTTTGTTTCATCCAATTTTTTTAGCATGAATAAATTAAATAAAGATGGTAAGAGTTTTCTATATGTTAAATCCCCTGTTGCACCAAAGATTACTATTGCTTTATTCCCATTCATAATGAAAATCTCCTTCTGCATCCTTACGTTTAAATGTATGTGCTCCAAAGAAATCACGCTGAGCTTGGATTAAATTAGCACCTACAGTTTTATTTGCTAATTGATTTAGATAAATAAGACTACTTGAAAAAATTGGTATTGGTAATTCTAGCATTAAGGTCTCAATTGTAATATCTTTTAAATCCTTATATTTTTCATTAGACATATTCTTAAACCAATTTGTTAATAACAAATTAGTACTTTTCTCTTCTTCAAACACCTTCATTAATACATTTAATAACTCTGATTGAATAATACAACCTGCTCTAAATATCGAAGCTATTTCACGATAATTTAAATTCCATTCATAATTCTCACTTGCTTTTTTCATTAATAAAAACCCTTGTACATACGCAATACATCGTGCAAGATAGTATGCATTAAATAACTTAGTTAAGTTTATATTTGACTCTTTAGTGTTTTTCTTACGTAAAAAATCTCTTTCTCTTGTCATTGTTGATGTAACTCTAGCCATATAAGCACTAATTAATGAAGTAGCATTTACACCTAAGTCTATACTTTCTTTACTCGTCCATTTACCTGTCCCTTTATGAGAACTTTGATCTAGTATTAAATCTATTAGTTCGCATCTAGATTTTTTATCTTGTACTCTTAAAATTTTAGATGATATTTCTAATAAATAGCTTTTAGCATAAGTATGATTCCACTCATTAAAGATATTCGAGATGGTTGCATTATTATAACCATTTGCTTTTAATGTCAAATATACTTCGGCAATTAGTTGCATATCAGCATACTCTATTCCATTATGTACCATCTTTACATAATGTCCTGAACCTTTTGGTCCAATAAAAGTACAACAAGTTTCATTTTTATAATGTGCTGCAATTGGTTCTAATAAAGGTTTTATATGTTTGTAGTATGCTTCATCTCCACTTGGCATAATACTAGGCCCATTACGTGCACCTTTTTCTCCACCAGATACTCCAACTCCATAAAAATAAATACCATAATTTTCTAAAAAATTGGTCATTTCAATTGTATCTTTATAGTAAGAATTTCCTGCATCAATAATAATATCACCTTTATCTAAATAAACTACTAATTGCTGTATCATCGATTTAGTTACATCACCCGCTTTAACCATTAACAACACTTTTCTTGG
Source organism: uncultured Erysipelotrichaceae bacterium (assembly GCA_964371715.1). Classification (GTDB taxonomy): domain Bacteria; phylum Bacillota_I; class Bacilli_A; order Erysipelotrichales; family Erysipelotrichaceae; genus CAYJNO01. Next base: position 27,140 of record CAYJNO010000013.1, read on the forward strand.
GCATGATAAAGATGATACAAATTCCTTTAAATCATGAAAACCTGTAAAATTATAATAATTTTGCTTGTTCATTTCATCAACAACACTTTTAGTACGATTATAACCTGCAACATGTATCTTTTTATCAAGCATATTCAATGTTAACGCTTTCCCCATTGTTCCAAGTCCTACTACTCCAATATCATTCATGTTTTTTCACTTACAACTATTACTTCAAAAATTTCAACTTTACTTGTAACAATTTCATTATCAACATCAAAACTTACAAGTTCGTTTGAATTCAAATTAGCTATCAATAATAATTCTTCTTTTTCAACCCAATGGATAAATCTTGGATGATCTCCAAATGATGAAAAATATTTATAAACCTTAAAAGAACCATTATACTTTAGCCAACATATCTTATTTATTCCTCTTATTGAAATAAACAAATTACTTCTTTTATTATCAAAAGTAATACCAGCACTTACTGCAATTAAATCTTCACTAAGTTTAATCTGTTGAATTAATTGATTATTTTTTAAATCAAAAACTAATAACTCATTTGATAATTCAGTAACTATTACTAAATTATTATCAACTATAACGCCATGTCTTGGACCAGAGTTTTTATTAGTTTTTATTGTATTAATCAATTTTAATTCTTTATCAAAAAAATTAATTTCATCCGTTTTAAGACAAGGTACAATGATTATTTTATCATGTAAAATAATTTGATGTGCTCCTAAAAATTTAATATCTTTTACTGTTAATAGATGATGTATTTCATTATCTTGAAACTTCAACATAGAAATACTTCCAAGATGGTAATTAGCTGTATATATATAATTATCAAAACAAGCTAAATATGTAGAAGCAATATCTTCAAATAAACATTTAAATAATCCATTGTCATTTTCGGCTAAAACACCTGCTTTATTATTATCTTCGTAAATAGAAAATAATGTACCATTATAATAACTCAAGTATTTTGGCGATTTAACATTTAACTTAAGACTTACTTTTTTTAAAGTCTTATCCTTAAGTTCAACAGTATATATACCTTGACTATCCTTTTTTGTGTAAGTACCAGCGTAAAGTAACATTGCTTTTCTCCTTACACTAATCATAGCACCTTTATAAATATAAGTAATGTAATATACTATAAATGACTAATATTTAAGTTAAATAGAAACAATATTATCAATATTACTATTTATTTTACTTATATATATAATCAAGTTATAATTTATTTATGGAAAAATTAACAAAAAGGAGGATTTACAATGAATGCAATTTTTAACCGTTGTAGTACACGAGTATTTACAACAAAAGAAATTGATGATTCTAAAATAGAATTATTACTTAAAGCTGCAATGCAAGCACCATCATGTGCAAATCAACAACCATGGGAGTTTATTGTTGTTAAAGGAACAGATAATTTAGAGGAATTATCGAAGAATAACCCATATGCAAATTCACTACAAAATGCAGATGTAGCAATTATTTTATTTGCTAATAAAAAAAGATGTCACTACTTAGATTATTGGCAACAAGATTTAGCTGCATCTACTCAAAATATTTTATTACAAGCAACAGAAATGGGCATTGGTTCAGTTTGGTATGGCATATGCCCTGAAAAAGATAGAATGGAACATATAAATAATTTATATAAATTAGATGATAACTATTTACCATTCGCAATAGTTGGCTTAGGGTATCCAAAAAATGATGAATTTAAACCAACAAATAGATTTGATCCATCCCGCGTTATCTATATAAAATAAAAAAATGAACTATATGTTCATTTTTTTAATAATTAGCATAACCTGCTGTTACACCAATTTGGTCAATCCATAGATATTTATATAAACTATGTACTTCTACTTCACCTGTTGTTGTGTTAATTCTAAATAATAAATCATCTGTCTTAGCAGCAGAAGATTGTGCATTTCCTATAGTAGTTGCACTAGAGTCAACGCCCATTATATGTCTAACACTATCATTTAAGACAGTTAACCATGGTAAAGTTGCAGCACTTTGTCCACCTCTAGTTGCATCTAAATATAAATTACCTTGCCCATTTCCAGGCCCTCTTGAACTTGTACTTGTATCCCATCTAAATAAAACATAGTATCCACCTGGTATTTCATTATTTGGATCAACTACTGCTATTTGTGCTGCATCAATAATATTTTGAGCAACTTGTAAGTCATTAGATTCTCTTCCCTTTTCAACATATTGAATATATTGTGGAGCCAATACTACTGCAAGTACTGCAATAATTGCAATGACCACAATTAACTCAATAAGTGTAAATCCCTTATTTCCCTTCATCAATATACACCTCTTGTATAAAAATATATCATATGTAAAAATAATTTTCAATAACAAAAAAAGATACATAATTTATTTCATAATATATTGACAATATAAAACTATATTCATATACTTTATATAAGCAATCCTTTAAAAGTGTCCTGCGAGGCATTTAAGGTCATAAGACGTACACATTTTTTTTACATGTACTCTAGATTCTTTTAATGGATTCTAGAGTTTTTTTATGGAGGAAAATATGAAAAAGAAACTAACATTGGCACACAAGATGTTCATCGCATTATTACTAGGATTAATATGTGGAATTGTATTTTTATCATTAAGAGAGTCATTAATAAGCAGTAATCAAAGTGAAACATGGGATTTTATCAACAATCTTTTATTTAAAGATTTATCTTCTCCAAATAGTATTGGAATATTCTATATTATTGGACAATTATTTGTAAATTGCTTACAACTAGTTATTGTACCTATGGTATTTACATCAATTACACTTGCAATTTGTCATATATCAGATACAAAAAAATTAGGAAGAATATCTTTAAAAACTTTATTAACATTTCTGTTAACTTCAATAACTGCCTTATTATTTGCTGGATTAATCGGCATGATTGCTTATAACGCAGGTGTATTTAACCCTATTAACCAAACAATTGAAACAGCTTCAACATCTGTAGGCGGAAATCCACTATCAATAATATTAAATATAATTCCAAATAATATCACAAGTATTCTAACTACAAACACAAGTATCTTAGCAGTTGTTTTTGTAGCTATATGTACAGGATTAGCTGTTAATCATTTAAATGATAAAATTACTATTTTAAAATCATTACTTGTTGAAGTAAATAAAATTGTTGTATTATTCTTAAGTTTTGTGGTTAACAACTTTGCCCCAATTGGAGTATTTGTCTTACTAACTAGAACTTTTGCAAGTTATGGTATAGATTATTTAATACCTGCATTATCATATGTCGTAGTTGTTGTGATAACATTAATTTTATATTTAATCTTTGGTTATGCTGGATTTGTAAGTTTACTTGCGAAATTAAATCCAATTAATTTTGTAAAAAAAGTTTTAAAAGTAGCAGTATTTGGATTTTCAACATCATCAAGTGCTGCAACATTACCATTAAATCAAAAAGTATGTGTTGAAGAACTTGGTGTCCCAAGTGATGTAGCTTCATTTGTTTTACCTCTTGGTATGACAATAAATATGGATGGAACTGCTATCATGCAAGTAATTGCCGCAATCTTTATAGCTGCAAGTTCAGGATATGAAGTAACATTCTTCAGTATAACTGTAATAGCTTTATTAGCATTAGTAGCTTCAATTGGTACACCAGCTGCTCCTGGAGCTGGTGCTGTGATTTTATTTACAATTTTAAGTGGTATGGGCTATACAAATGAATTAGCATTAATGGCTTATAGTTTAATTCTTGCAATTAATCGTCCAGTTGAAATGTTAGTAACTGCATTAAATGTTGTAGGTGATGCATCAACATCAATTATTGTTGCAAAATCAGAAAATACATTTAATGAAAGTATTTATAATCAAACTACATTAGTAGAAACTAAAACAGCATAAAAAAAACTATTAGGCAAAATTGTCTAATAGTTTTTTTTTAGTTACTTTTTGCAATAATACAAGTCAACTATTCCATTATAGTTGCATGTAGATAATAATTTTAATTCTTGGTATTTAGCATTACTATTAAACAATTTAATTCCATCACCTAAGATAGTTGGTATCATGCTTATGCAGTATTCATCAACTAAATCAAGATTATGTAGTTCATTAAATAACCTTGCTCCACCACATATCCAAATATCTTTTTCACTTTCTTTTTTCAACTTTTCAATAAGTGATTCTAAGTTTTCTTTGATAAAGAAAATATCTTCTTCATCTTTTAAATCTTTACTAGTTAATACATATGTTTTTTTTCCTACATATGGCCATTTATCTTTAGCAAGAACATTTACGATTTCATGATAAGTATTATAGCCTAAAATTATGGTATCTATACTTTCATAAAACATTTCATAGCTGCCAAAATTTTCAGGATCACTATCATCTCCTTTTAACCAAGATACATTATTATCTTTTGTTGCAATATAGCCATCTAAACTAGTAGCTATATATAAAATTACTTTACTCATTTTTTTGCTCCTTTTTTATAATTATTAATTACTATAACCATAATAATTAACAAGATAGATATAATTAAGATTAACCCTAACACAATATATCCAACTATACTAGTAACATTATTATCAACTGTTGTATTTTCTATAATATCTTCATTTAAATAATAATTTGTAGTATTTTGATATACTAAAATAAATTCAGTAAACTCACTTGTCTTAAATACAACTTTATTTTTTGTTTGAATAGTTGATAGTTTTTTTATTTCACCATCATTATATCCAATGACAGTAATTATATTGTTATTACTTAAGTCTTTTGGTATATCTATCGATATTAGAATATCGTCAATAATTTCAATATCATCTCCATTTAATTTACCATCTACACTAAATACATGACTAATTTCATAGTTATTTGCTAATGCGATATCACTAAGTTCTGCACTTATATCCTTATTTACACTTGTACTGTATTCCAATTCTATTAAATCATTAAAAAATTTATCATCTAAGATATTTTCAATATAAGTATTATAGTATAGACCAGATAATTGAAGGTTAACATCATTATCTTTGATACTTGTATCAACATATTCATTAAATGCACTTTGATATACTTTATCTAATGCCCTAATTTCATTAAATGTAATGTATGGTGTTAAATAATCCTTAAATTTACCTTGCATATATAATAAAGTATTAAAATCACCTATATCAAACTCTTCAATATTTTCATAATTAATAATTGTTTCATCAATCAATTCATCTAATTCATTTCTTATTGTATCAAGTTCCATTACAACTTCTAATGGATATGATATTGTATGTCCAGCATAAGTTACTAAAACATCATAATTACCAACTTCTAATAAGTTATAATTGGAAATCATTGATGTAGTAATTAAAACTTCTTCATTTGTGCCATCAGCATAATTGACTTTTATACTACCATCACCTATAACAATTCGATCATTATATTCAACGATATTCGGTGGTGTATTTATAAACTCTATACTATCTACTTCTTGGTATATTGCATTAAAAGTAGTATCTTGATTTATACTATCTACCGCTTGATCCCAGTTTATAAATAACGCACCATCTTTAACTGGTTCAACACTTACTAGTTCGTCACCTTTTCTTATTTTATATGTTAAAATTGAAACCTCTCCATAAAATTCACCACCGTTAGCATTAAATGTTACCGTAATAAATTCATCATCATTTTGAATTTGTTCTGAATTTAATATGACATCAATATCGGTTTTATTAATATAGCCTACATTATTTTCAAAATCATAAGATCCACTTATTGTATTATTAGTGTATATAATTTCGTCTAATTGTATTTTATATAAATTATTAGTTTCTTCAAGAATTATAAATGACATATGTGGATTTTTACCACTATGAGATATTATATTATTACTGCTATCATAAATTGGAATTGATTCACTACTGCTTTTAATACCAAGTGCATATTGATTTAAATCAATGCTATTAAATTCTTTATCTATATCGGCATAAAACTGAGCAGCCTTTTCACCCCAATATGGGTCTGAAGCGTAGCTTACATTTAAACCACTTGCTTTATCACCAAAATATCCACCATGATAAGTAAATGAATTAGGATTTAAATATGATAAAGAAATATAGTTTTTCGCATGACTATAAACTGAATTTGATACATTTAGGTATCTTGATGCATACTTTTCAACATCACTATCATATGCAGCATGTCCAAATAGATTATTTCTTGTATATGCTAATGAACTTCGTCCAAATGCACTTTCATTCATCGATAGTGCAAACATCATCATCGCATTTGAACCAAATAAGTTTTGATATTGAAAAAATGATGCTTCATGTCCTAGGTATTGTGATGTTGTAAGTTTATCATCTACTGAATCTTTATGTTGATCTTCATAATAATTAAGACTAGATTCAATCTTCAAATCATTTCTTAAATAATCATAAAGCATTGAATATGTAATATTTGTCATACTACGATGACTAACATACTGATAATAAAAATAAAATGGTTCTGAAAAATTCAACGAATTAACTACTGTCTCATCACTGACATCATCACTCATTTTAATAAAATCATCATAAAAGTAATGACCATCATAACTATAATAAATTTGATTTTCAACTAAATAATTCGGTGCTTCTCCTAATGATATTAGAGTAGCAAATTTATCAGATTCAACATTTGATTTTACTTGATGAAATAGTTCTTTATTTATAACTATATAACTTGTAACACTCTTTAAATAAGCATATGGAATTAGCTCTACAGATGATATATCACCACTACCATAGGCCCCACTAATTAAAAATTCAACTCTTGTCCCATTTGATGTTGTATTCAGATATAAAGCATCATTTCCATAACAACCATTAACATAAGCACCTTGACTTGTTTTTAGATTTGTAAATTCATAATTAACAGTACATGTTCCATCACCCGTTGGAAAAGATACAACTCCATATTCCATTAAAATTATTTTTTCATTTTCTTTAACGATTAAATCTAAATTTTCATCAACTACATAATTATTAAAAGATGTTTCAATTTCATTAAAACTGCTACTTTGCTCTATTATAACATCCTGATTTATATCATATAGAGTATATATATCCTCTTCAGCTTTTACAATATTAATACTATTTAAAATAAAAATTGTACTAAATAAAACGCTTAATAATGTTTTCATACAAATACCTCACCTCAATTTTATCATATAAAAATAGAACTAATATACCATTAGTTCTATTTTAGTTTATTTTAATTTTTCTCTTATTGCTGCTTCTTTATATTTTTGTTTCTTAACTTCTTTGATTTGTTGTCTAATCATTAAACGCTTTTCAGTCTGTAACTGTTTTTTTACAGCTTCAGCTTTTTTCTTTTTATAACCAGGTTTAACTTTTTCTTTTTTTCTAGTCATCGCTTTAGCGATTTCTTTTTCTCGTTCGTTTGTTTTTTGTAATCTTTTTTGTTGATATGGATTTAAACTTCTAAATTCACCATTTTTAAATGCAGTATGTTTAAAGTCAACATCTTGTTTAATTAGATTTTTAATATGGATATCATCTTCTGCACGATATAACGCAAAGCATGTACCGTGTTTACCAGCTCTTGATGATCTACCTGCTCGATGGATATAGAATTCGTCATCTTGTGGGAACCCTAAACTAACAACATGAGTAATACCAGAAATATCAATACCTCTAGCTGCGATATCTGTTGCGACAATATATGCATGTTTTAAACTATTTAATTGTTTTAATACTTGCATTCTTTTTCTTGATTCTAAACCACCATGCATTTCTAAGACATTTAAGCCATCATTTCTTAATAGTTTTGCTGTATTGGCAGCAGTTTCACGTGTATTAGCGAAAATTAAACAAATATATGGTTTAAATGTTTTTAATAAATCAACTAAAACATCTTCATATTTTTTATGTTTACAATTTATTAAAATATGATCAATATTTGGATTTAAAGCTAAAGAATCTTCAATTTTAACCATTACTGGTTTATTTAAATATTTCTTTAAAAATGGTTTTAAGCCGTTTGGAATTGTTGCACTAAAACAAACCATTTGTAATTTTTCACCCATTTTAGAAATTACTTTATCAATATCTTCTAAAAAGCCAAACTCTAAAGTCATATCAGCTTCATCAACTACAAAAGTTTTTGTTTTTTCTAAACGTAAAGATTTTTGTTCTAAGAATAAATCTTTAATTCTACCTGGTGTTCCAATAACAATATGTGGTTGAACTTTTAGTGAATCACTCATTTTTTCACGATCCATTCCACCTGTTACCAATTTGATTTTAATATTAGGATTAGCTTTAGCCATCACTTTAGCACGATCATAAATTTGCATTGCAAGTTCTCTTGTTGGTGAAGAAATAACAGCTTGAACTTCATTTAAACTTGGATCTAACTTTTCCATTATAGGTATTAAAAAGGCATGTGTTTTACCTGTACCTGTTTTTGAAATTCCAACTAAATCTTTATTTTCGATTATTTTTCTAATTGATTCTTGTTGAATTTTTGTTGGTCTATCAAATCCATTTAATTCAATAAACTTAAATGTGTCTTTCTTAAAATTATACTCTTTAAATAACATATTATTCCTCCATTGCTTATATATTATAGCTTAAATACATGAATTTTCAAATTAAAGTTCTTTACAGTCCTAAAGATAAATGATATCTTAATTTTATGAAAATAATTAAAATAACTCCAAGAGGATATTGTAAAGGCGTTGTCCATGCAATAAACACAGCAAAAAAAGCTCGACTGGATAATCCTGATTCTAAAATTTATATTTTAGGAAAGATTGTACATAACTCATATGTATCTAAAGCTTTAAGCGCTCTAAACATTATAACAGTTGAAAAAGAAAATACAAGTAGATTAGAACTATTAGATGAAATTCAAGAAGGAATCGTAATTTTCAGTGCACATGGTGTCGATTATAGAGTAAAAAAGAAAGCGAATGATAAAGGTTTAGAGATAATTGATGCAAGTTGTATTGATGTAATTAAAACACAAAACAATGTAGCTGAACATTTAAATCAAGGTTATGATATTATCTACATTGGTAAGAAGAATCATCCAGAAGCTGATGGAATACTATCTGATTATAAAAATATCCATTTAGTATCAAAATTAGATGATGTAAAACAACTTGATTTAACCAATGATAAAATCTATGTGACTAATCAAACAACGATGTCAATTATCGAAATAGCTCCTATCTTTGTAAGAATAAAAGAAATATATCCACATGCACTAATTGAAGAAGAAATTTGTAATGCAACAAGACTTAGACAAAATGCAATTATAAATATTGAAAAACTTGATTTACTATATGTAGTTGGTGATATAACCTCTAATAACTCTAATAAATTAAAAGAAATAGCAGAAAGTCACAACGTAAAAAAAGCAATATTAATAGATGATGCTACAAAAATTAATATTACAGATTTAATAGATGTAGAATCTGTAGGTGTAACCTCTGGTGCAAGTACTCCAACTTATCTAACAAATCAAGTAATTGAGACACTAGAATATTATTCATCAAATAAAACCTTACCTACTAACATAGAAGTAGATGTCAGTAAAATCATAACTTAAAAATAGAATTATGTTTAACATAATTCTATTTTTTTAATGCCTTTTTATAAATGTTTTGTGGTAATTTAAAGAAACTAGTTATACCTAAATACACTGCAAATAAAACAATACCATAAATTCCTAATAAGAATGTTAATTGTAATTTTGAATCATAGTCAAATACTAATACTTGATCTAAAGCACACTTAATACCCCATACTACTAATAGGGCTAAAGACATTTTTAGAGTATCAATATATAATACTTTAAAATTAATTTGATGCTCTTTCTTTAAAGCTCTAATACATAGGCTAATATGAATAATAGAAGCAATAGCAGTTGATAAGATAGCTCCTTTAAAGTCAAATAAAATAACTAATGGGAAAAAAGTAATAAATTTAGTAACTGTAGCACAAATTAAATATAATATTGCCTTTTTACGCTGTCTTATAGTTAATAGAATAGTTGATGATATTGGAGCAATAGTTCCAATTATCGCTAACATACTTGACCACATTAAGACATCACTTCCAAGCTCTAAATTAGCATTACCATACATTAGACTATAAATAGGTTTTGCTAAAATAAGTAGCATAAAACTTAAGAACAAACAAATATAAATTACAATTTCAAAAATATCGATAACACTTTTCTTTAATTCATCTTGCTTATTATTCATAAAGTAAACCGTAATATATGGTACAATACCTGCACTAAATCCTAAAGCTAAGACTTGAGGTATAGCAATTAATTTTAAGGCATTAAACTGAATCATAGCTAACATTAATTTTGCTGTTTCATATGGTACTTCACTATAAGTACTCATTATAGGTAAAAAGAATGTGCTATTTACAATATTAGTACTACTACCAAAAATAATTACAAGAATATAAGGTATTCCTAAAGCTAAGATCTCTTTTAATAAATCTTTTTTATTTACAGCTATTTCTGTTTGTTTTTCTGCTAAATCTTTTAATTCTTTAACTTTATTTCTAGAATACTTCCATAAATAAACTATAGTAATAAAAGCTGATACAAAAGCTGCTAATATCCCAATATAAATTGCATATATTGGATCATATTTTAATATTTCTACTAAATAAAAGCTAAAACCTAATAAAAAGATAATACGAATAATTTGTTCTAACACTTGAGTGAATGAATATATTCTTAACTCTTTCATACCCTGAAAAAAGCCTCGAAGTCCACTTAAATAAGGAACAGTAAAAATTGATAATGCTAAGATAATAAATGTATTTTTTTGATAAATTATATCAGTTAATGGTGCATCACTTCCAAGTATTAAAGTTGATATTGGCATTGATAGTACAACAAATATTAAAGCTGCAATAAACCCTGATAATAATAAAATAAAAGATGATAATCTTTTTATCATTAATACTGTTTGATAATTTTCACTCTCATAATATTTTGCAACAAGACTACTTACTGCAAATGGTAAACCTGCTGCACAAACATTTAAAACAATATCATATAAGCTATAAGCATTAGAATAAAATATCATGTTTGCTTCTGTTGCCAAACTAGTATATGGGGCAACATAAATTAGCCCGATAAATTTAGCTAAAAACAAACCAAAGGTGCTTGTTAAAGCACCAATGATTACTGAATGTTTCATTTTATTACTCATCTGAATTTCCTTCTTCTTCAGTTAATTCAGACTCTTCACTCACTACCTCAACCACCTCTTCAGCTGCATATACACTGATAAACTCTTTATAGCTTAATGAGCGATCTTGATTATACCAATCAACATATAGTCTTAAGTCAAACTCAATTTTTTCATTTTCTTCAAAAGTTTTAATACCACTTAATAGTATTCCTTCATAATATCCTTTATCAGGATTATATTGAAATGGAATCATATTATACTCAACATCTTCAAAGATGCCAGACGATGGCATGATTAAACTAGGATCTTTTAAGTTTGACACATCATCTGCTGCAGCTGTAATATTATACATCGCAATCTTAGGGTTATTAATTGTTAAATAATATCGATATGTATTTTCTTCAATTTCAGCATATTCTAGTTCAATATCGAAATAGATTGATTTTGTACTGTAGTTTAAATGTTCATTTATAGTAATTACTAATTGCTCATATTTAGCACTAGCATCACCTATAGTGTCTACTTCACTACCGCATCCACTAAGTCCTACAAGCAGAGTTAATATTATTAATATTTTTTTCATATTTTAACCTCTTCTTTATCTAATCCTAACATATAACAAAATTTATTTCATTACTTAAAAGTACATACGAACCAATGTTTCTTACCTTTTTTGATAACACATAATTCTTCATTAAACGCATCCTTTTTTGCAACAATGAATTCTACATCTTTAACTTTTTCACCATTTAATGTAATTGATCCATTATTTATTAATTCTCTTGATTCTCTTTTACTTGATGCAATTTTTGTTTCTACTAATAAATCTGTTAATGTTAATCCATCAACAACTTCAACTTTTGCAAAATCAGCAACACCTTGTTTTAACTCTTCAAATGTTAAATCTCTGATATCACCTTTAAAGAAGATTTCAGCAATTTTAATTGCTGAATTATAAGCATCTTCACCATGTATAAAAGTAATTACTTCTTTTGCTAATGTACGGTGTGCTTCTCTTAAGTGAGGTTCAGTTATATTTTTTTGTTCTAACGCATCAATTTCTTCTTTTGATAAGAATGTTAAAAACTTTAAGTAATCTATTACTTTATTATCTTCACTATTGATAAAGAATTGATACATTTCATATGCACTAGTCTTTTTAATATCTAACCAAATAGCTTCTCCATTTGTCTTACCAAATTTTGAACCATCAGCTTTAGTTAATAAAGGCATTGTTAAACCATATGCTTCTTTATTTTCTTTTCTTCTAATAAGCTCAATACCTGCTGTTATATTACCCCATTGATCTTGACCAGCAACTTGTAAGTTACAACCTTTAACTTCATTTAAATGCCAAAAATCTAAAGCTTGCATTATCATATATGAAAACTCAGTATATGTAATACCTTCTTCTAAACGTCTTTTAACAACATCTTTTGCTAACATATAACTAACATTGAAATATTTACCAAAATCTCTTAAATAATCAATGAAATTCATATCTTTATACCAATCATAGTTATTTACAACTTCAAAACCAAATAATTTAATTGCTTGAGCTTTTAAACAATCAAAATTATGTTGAACTTCTTCTTTGGTAATCATTGGTCTTTCACTCTCAGGTTTTGGATCTCCAATTAAACCTGTACCTCCACCAACTAATAATATTGGATTATGTCCAGCATCTTTTAATCTTTTTGAAATTAAGAACGATGAAAAATGACCAATATGCAAACTATCTCCAGTTGGATCTGTTCCAATATAAAATGTCATACCACCACTATTTAATTTTTCTCTAAGTTCTGGACTACTTACATCTTTTAATAGTCCTCTCCACTCTAATTCTTCATAAATTCCCATTTTTATTCTCTCCTTTATAAAATAAAAAAAGTCCTTACATAAGGACGAAATTTTCGCGGTACCACCTTAATTATAGTATTAAACTATCTCTTAATACCTTTAACGCAGGTATACGTTTATTTTTCAATAAATAGCCTTAAAGTCGTATTCATTATTGCTACTAAGTCACTTGCACCAAACATGACCTCTCTTTATAGTTTTAATAATTACTATTTCTTTAACATTGCTAAGATGATTATACTAGTTATTTTGTTAAATTTCAATATCTATATGCAGTATCGCTTAGACTCTAATTTTAATTTTTATAATATCTTTAATTATTATTTTTTCATTACTATTTAAAACAATTATTCCAATATCTTCCATTATCTTTTTTACCATCACAATTTTTGTAATATAGCTACCAACATTATTATGAAATTCATTAAAGTATGTTAATTCAACTTCAACTAAAGTACTTAAGCTTCCTTTTAATTTAATTAAAGTATCATTAATCACTAATTCTTCATCATTTGATAATTTAATTCTATCATCATAGATAACACCTGCTTCATATATAGCATCTGCATGGCCATTTAATGCAGCAAATGGTGCAAATTGAGCTGCTCTATTATATAAGTCCATTAATTTAAAGATTTTTAAATTAGGTTTTGAATCATTTAGTATATCTTGATATTTATGCATTATGACCTCCTATTTGCATGTTTCTATCTTTTGCAGTTGCTCCATCTTGTAAGCTAGATAGTTTAATAATTGAATTTTTTCCATACTTAGCTTTAATATTTAAAATTGCATTTTGAAGATTGTTCTCCTTTTTTAGTTCAATATTTAATTTTATTTTTTCAGCATTTTGTTCTTCATAATCAATAAATAAATTTAATTGGATATCTCTCTTTTCTTCAATCTCTAAGTTTTCACAACCAAGCTTATTAGCTGAAATACTGATTCTTCTAATTGCTAAAGAAGAATCAACACACTCTAGGTAGTTTTTTACTAAGCCTTCTTTAATCATTGTTTCAGATGAAGTATATCTTGTAAAATTAACGGTTACTACAGTATGTTTTGGTACTTTTCTTCCATAAGAATCAATGCGATATTCCCCTTTATATCTTTGAACTTTCTCTTCACTATCTAAATTAGTAGTATCATAACCAATCATAAAAGTAATTGATTTACTCATAACTTTCTTACTTACTAATGAATAACAACATTGTTCAATCATTTCTTTAAAAACAATTAAAGCTTCATCAAAACTATATGGCCTAAATAATACTTGACTATGACCTAATGATTTAAAGCTTGGTTTATAACTTTTGATATCTTCAAAGCAGCATGACTCTTGTCCCCAAGCATGATCAATTAATAATTCCGCATTTACTCCAAATAATTTATATAATAAACTAATATTATTTAATTTATTAAGTGAACATTTCGCAATATCACCCATTGTAAACATATTATATTTAGCTAGCTTTTTTGCATAACCATGTCCAATTCTCCAAAAATCAGTAATTGGTTCATGCTCCCATAGTTTATATTTAAATAATTCTTCATCAAGATAACCTATTTTGATATCCTCTACACTCTTTTTTGCTAGAATATCCATTGCAACTTTAGCTAAAAAAAGATTTGTACCAATACCAGCTGTTGCAGTAATTTTAGTTGATTTTAATATATCATTTATTAAGATTTTAGTTATTTTGAAATAATCATTATCATATAATTTTAAATATGGACCAAGATTGATAAATACTTCATCTATTGAATAAACATGAATATCTTTTTTATCAAAATATTTTAAATATACTTCATAAATTTTACTACTATATTCAATATAATAAGCCATTTGTGGTTTAGCCACTATAAAATCTAATTTAATATTTTGATCATTATTTAATTCCTCAATATAGAATGACTTATTAATACTTTTTTTATTATAATTTATTTTATTTACTTGAGCTTTTACTTCAAAAAGTCTTGGTCGACCTTTTATACCATATGATTTTAAAGAAGGTGATATTGCTAGACAAATTGATTTATCACTACGAGCTTCATCAGCAACTACAAGATTAACCTTCAATGGATCATATCCTCTTAAAACACATTCTACTGATGCATAAAATGACTTTAAGTCTAAACATAAATAAAAATTATTCATAGTTATCACTCCTTAATAAACTAATTATAACTAAGTAAAATTTTTGGAAATATGCGAAAAAGCAAACATGAAAAAAACGTACAAATTTTGTACGTTTTAAATTTATTCTACTTCTTCAAATTGTGAGTTATATAAATCAGCATAGAAGCCTTTTTGTGATAATAGTTCTTCATGATTTCCTGTCTCTATAACATCTCCATCCTTCATAACCAAGATTAAATCAGCATTTTTAATAGTTGATAAACGATGAGCAATTACAAATGATGTACGATTAAGCATTAATGTATCCATTGCTTTTTGAATCTGCAATTCGGTTCTTGTATCAATTGATGATGTTGCTTCATCTAAGATTAACATTGGTTTATCTGCAATCATTGCTCTAGCAATAGTGATTTGCTGTTTTTGTCCAACTGATAATTCAATCTTATCATTCAATAATGTATTATAACCATTTTCTAATGTTCTAACAAAATGGTGTAATCCTACGGCTTTAACTGCCTCTTCCATTT
This sequence comes from uncultured Erysipelotrichaceae bacterium, assembly GCA_964371715.1. Lineage (GTDB taxonomy): Bacteria > Bacillota_I > Bacilli_A > Erysipelotrichales > Erysipelotrichaceae > CAYJNO01. The sequence goes on from CAYJNO010000013.1 coordinate 42,898, forward strand.
TTTCATCACTAACATTTGGTGTTGCATAAATTAAGTTTTCTCTTAATGTTCCTTCAAAAATCCATGTATCTTGTAATACCATACTAAATTTATCATGAACATCTTCTCTTTTTACATCTTTAATTGAAACATTATCAATTAAAATATCTCCACCATCTATTTCAAAAAATCTCATTAATAGATTAACCATTGTTGTTTTACCAGCGCCTGTTGGTCCAACAATTGCAATTTTTTGTCCATCTTTAACTTTAGCACTAAAATTTTTAATAATTACTTTATCTTTATCATAACCAAATTTTACATTTTTAAACTCAACATCTCCATTTGTATTAGCTAAAGTTTTTGTTTTTTGTGATTCATCACTCATTTCTTCTTCTTCTAAAAATTCAAATACACGCTCTGCAGCAGCACCTGCTGATTGTAAATTTTGCATTGATTGAGCTAGTTGACCTAAAGGTTGAGTGAATAATCTTACATAAACAATAAATGCTACAATGATACCAAAGCTGATTGTTCCTTCAATTGCTAAGATAGCTCCTACAATACATACTGCAACATATCCAAAGTTTCCAATAAAGATCATTGTTGGCATCATTAATCCAGATAATGCTTGAGCTTTAAAAGCACTAGTTTTTAGATTATCATTGATTTCATCAAATACTTCTATTGCTTGATGCTCACCATTATAAGCTCTTAAAACCATATGACCAGTATACATTTCTTCAATGTGACCATTAATTTTACCTAAGTATTTTTGTTGGTCTTTAAAGAATTTTTGTGATAATTTCATAACTAACATCATAAATGCAAATCCTAAAACTGTTGCTAATATAGCAGTAATTGTTAAGATTACATTTGTAGCAAACATCATTATTACTGAACCAATTAATAAAGTATTAGCTGAAATAAAACTACCAACAGATTGTGATAATGTTTGACCAATTGTGTCTACATCATTTGTAACTCTTGATAATACATCTCCTTTTGATGTTTTTGAGAAATATGCCATCGGTAAGACATTAATTTTATTAGCTATATCTGAACGTAAACGATTTGCTGTTTTTTGCATTACTGTTGCTATCATCATACCTTGAGTAATAGATAAGATATAGCTTGTTCCATATATTATCGCTAAATATAAACCAATATTATAAACTTCATCTAAATCAATCCCCATTGATGGATCTTTAAATGATATTTCAATTCCCTTAGAAATTAAATCTGATAATTCTGATAATTTATCAGGTCCCATCAACGTAAATATCGAACCTGCCATTGCAAAGATAATTGCAATTATCATTATCACTTTATAACTTTTAATATAGTTTACAAGTTTTCCTAGTGAAACTTTTAAATCTTTAGGTTTTTCACCACCCATCCCCATTCCAGGGCCTCTTCCCATTCCTGGGCCTTTTTTATTTACATTTTCATTATTACGCATTTTTTAATTCCTCCTCAGATAATTGAGATAAAGCAATTTGTTTGTAAACATCACAATTATTTAGTAAATCTTCATGTTTACCCATGCCTACAATTTCACCATCTTCTAAAACAACAATCTTATCAGCATTTTTAATTGTACCAATTCTTTGTCCAACAATTAATCTAGTAGAATCTTTACATTCATTTTCTAATGTTTCTCTTAATAATCTATCAGTTTTATAATCTAATGCACTAAATGAATCATCAAAGATAAAGAATTCTGGATCACGATAAATTGCTCTAGCAATTGAAATACGTTGTTTTTGACCACCTGAAAAATTTCTTCCACCTTGCGCTACATATGAATCATATTTATTTTCTAACCCAACAACAAAATCATTTGCTTGAGCTGTTTTTAATGAATCACTTAAATGATTTTTATCTTTTAAGACATCAATATTATCTCCAAGTATAACATTTGAACTAATAGTACCTGTAAATAAAGTTGACCTTTGAGATACATAACCAATTAAACTATTTAGACTATCTTTTTGATATTTTTTAACATTAACTCCATTAACTAATACTTCACCTTCCGTTACATCATAAAATCTTGGAATTAAATTAACAATTGTACTTTTACCACAACCTGTTGCTCCAATAAATGCTACAGTTTCACCTTTTTCAGCAGTAAATGAGATATTTTTTAAGACATAATCTTCAGCATCTGGATATTTAAAGCTAACATTTTTAAACTCAACTTCTCCATGTTTTTGTAGATTTGAACCATCAAAGTCACCTTCAATAATTGTTTGTTTAGTCATTAATACTTCATTGATACGTCTTGCAGATACACTTGCTCTTGGTAAAATCATAAATACCATAACAAGCATCATAAATGACATAATAACTTGCATTGCATATGATGAGAAAACAATCATATCTGAGAATAATGTAATTTTATCAGTTCCTACAGCTTCATTAATAAGACTAGCTCCTACTAAATATACAGACAATACAAGTCCACTACTAATCATTTGAATACTTGGCATTAATATAGACATTGTTCTAAAAGTAAATAAATTTGTATTAGTTAATTCATCATTAGCACCTTTAAATTTATTTACTTGGTATGATTCAGCATTATAAGCTCTTACAACGTTTAAACCATCTAAACTTTCTTTAGCTACTTTATTAATATTATCTGTTAAAAATTGAATCTTTTTAAATCTTGGTATTGCTAAAGATAAACACACACTTACAATTGCTAACAAAATACCAATTGCAATTATTGTTACTATCATCCATTCACCACTTGTATTTGATATTTTATAAATTGCATATATAGCGGTAATTGGTGCTTTAATAAGCATTTGTAATCCCATAACAATTAAAATTTGTACTTGAGTTATATCATTTGTAGTTCTGGTAATTAAACTTGATGTTGAAAAATTATTTACTTCTTTCAAAGAAAAGTTCATTACTTTTTTAAAAATTTGTGATCTTGTTTTATATGAGAAATTTGAAGCAATTTTAGCTGTTATTATAGCTACAATAATTGATAAAATAAGACTTCCTACAGCGCATAGTATCATACTTAAGCCAGCACTATAAATTTCACCCATATCATCAGTTGATGTTTGGATAAGTTTTGTTATCTCTGCCATGTAATCTGGTAGTGCTAAATCTAAATACACTTGCATACAAACAAGTATAAAGACAACACCTATAAATATATAATCTGTTTTTCGTAGATTTTTGAATAAATTAAGCATTTTCTTCCTCCTTTAACTTTATGCTATTCTCTTGAAAAATTTCATGTAAACGTTTCATTTTTCTTAATATATTTTTTAATTCTTCAAAGCCAATTTCATCAATTGCTTGTGAGATAGAATCGAAAATATGCTCTTCTGCTTTTTTAGCCATTCGCTCTCCATTAGGCGTTAGCTTGACTAATATAGCCCTTGCATCAGTTAAAGACGCTTCTTTTTTGATGATATCTTTCGCTTCCAGTTTCTTTAACAAGACCGCCATTCTTGCTGAACTGATTTTTGATGCTTTACATATATCTGCTGATTTAACACCATCTCTATGATCATGTAAATATTTAATTACAGCAAAGGTTCCAAATTCATGTTTATTCATTTCTTCTGATACATTTTTTGGATGTCCTTTTTGAATAAATTTTAGGATTTCAACTACTTCCTCTTGACTTGCCATATTACCTCCTTTTTTTAACTAACCTAGTTAGCATTATATAATAGCTAACTACGTTAGTCAATTATAAATTCATATTTTTTAAGTTTAAAACATAATAGCAAATAACCACTTAGATGTTAAGTGATATATATAATAAAAGCCTATTAAAATTTTTTAATAGACTTTTATTTTTATATTGTTTTAACTTTAAATGTAAAATAAAGAATATGACAAATCCAGACAACTATAATAACAATTTGACCAATAAAGACATCTTTCATCATTATACAAGCAATGCCTAATAAGATTGTAACCATTAGCATAATCTTTAGTTTAGTATTTAATAACATACCTTGCTTATTAACGTATGATTCCAAGTGATTTTGATAGATCTTAGTTGATTTAAACCATGAATTAACTTTATCACTACTTTTCGCAAACATAATACTTGCTAGTAATAAAAATGGTACCGTAGGAAACAATGGTACTAAAATGCCAATTAAGCCAAAAGCTAAGGCAATAAATCCTATAATCATAAATATTATCTTTTTCAATAAATACCTCCACTATGAACTTCTATTTGATTTTACGTTAAATATCTCATCACAAATAGACATTGTAGATTTACGATGTGATACTAAAATAATTGTTTTGTCTTTTATTTCTTTTAAAGATTTTAAAATAACTAATTCATTTAAACTATCTAAATTGCTTGTTGGTTCATCTAGCATAATTAGATTAGCTTCATGTAAAAATGATCTTGCAATCCCTATTCTTTGTTTTTGTCCACCTGATAAGTTTTCTCCATGCTCACTTATCATTGTGTCATATCCATGTTCTAATGTCATAATAAAATCATGTATTGATGCTTTTTTACATGCCTCTATTATTTCTTCATCACTAGCATCAAGCTTTGCTAATTTGATATTGTTTTTAATAGTGTCATGAAATAAATGCGTACTTTGGATGACAAGGCTTTGATTATCTCTTAGTGATTTAGTATTAATTTCTTTGATATTTAAATCGTTAATTTTAACTTCGCCTTTTTGCACATCATAAAATCGCATTAATAACTTTAACATTGTTGATTTACCACTACCTGATTTTCCATGTAAACCTATTATTTTATTCTTCTTAATATCTAAAGTTATATCATCTAATATTAATTCATCTTGATAAGAAAAATTAACATTACTAAAATTAGCTTCATTAAATTCAATATCACTTTTATTTTCAACATCTTCTATTAATGGTTCTTCTTCTAAGATATTTAAAACTCTAGTTGCACTAGCAAATGTTTGTGTTAATCCTACTCCTAAATTAGATAGTGCAAATACTGCACCAAATGAAGAAAAGATACTAACAGTACTAATGACTACATCATTTACATTTATTAAACCATTAAGATATAAATTTGTACTAACAAATAACATAGCAATACCACTTAACATAATAATTAAAGTGGTCATACTAGAAAAAGTATTAGCATTCATTTTAATCATTCTATTCTCTTGTTCTAAAGCTAAACTTTTTCTTTCAATAATCGCTTTTCTATCCTCGATATTATTGTATTGTACTATCTCTTGATTGCCAAAAATTGAATCTAAAAAGTATGTATTTAAATCTCCCAGCTTAGCACGATAGCCTTTACCACTATTATTTGATTTTTTAGAGGCAATTATTGGAATAATAACACCAACTATTAAATGAGCAATTAAAATAATCAAGCCTAAGTATAAATTAATATTACTGATAAAAATAACCATAATGCTCGTTGTAATAGTTGCAATAAATATTGGAGAAATAGTATGTGCATAAAACACCTCTAACAATTCAATATCACTAGTTATTATAGATACTAAATTACCAGCATCTTTACCATCAAGTTTGGCTGGTGTTAACCTTCTCAATGCTTTAAATACTTTATCTCTTATGATAGCTAATAACTTAAAAGCAATATAATGATTATGATATTGTTCAATATAGTGTAAGATACCACGAGCTATAGCAACAAGGATAATTAATCCAATTAAATAATTTAAATTAATATCATTAATACCAATAATATTCATTAAAGCATAGGCTCCAAGTATTGTTAGAAAAGTTGCACATAAATAACCTAAGACACCCATACTAATAGCAATAATCATTTTGAAAGATAAAGGTTTAACTAATACTAATAGTTTTAAAATATTTTTTATTTTATTAGTTTGCATTTAATATATCCTCCAAATCATTTTGTACTTTAAGCATTTCATAATATACTGCTTTATTATTTACTAAATCTTGATGATTTCCGCTTTCAACTAAATTACCATCTTTTAACACATAGATGATATCTGATCTTAAAACATTAGCTAAACGATGAGAAATCATTATTATTGTTTTATTAAACTTAATATTTTCAATTACTTCTAAGATGCTATTTTCACTTTCAACATCAATGTTAGATGTAGCTTCGTCAAATATATATATTTCTGTATCTTTCAGTAAAGCTCTAGCTAAGGCTAAACGTTGATTTTGTCCACCTGATAAGTTTTTACCTTTTTCTTCTATTAAAGTATCTAATCCGTCATTGTCTACAAAGAAATCCTTTAAATTAACTTTATTTAATACATTCCATAATTCATCATCAGTAGCATCATTTTTAGCCATTAATAGATTCTCTTTAACACTACCCTTAAAGATATAGGCATTAGAACTAATCATCGTTATCTTGTCTTTAATTGTTTTGCGATTTATATCTTTTAGCTCATTATTGCCAAATAAAATTTCACCCTTATAGTTTTTATTTATTTGCATGATGATCTTAGCTAATGTAGATTTTCCACAACCACTTTCACCAACAATTGAAATGAATTGATTTGGTTTAATTTTAAGACTAACATTTCTTAATACTTCAGCATCGTTATAAGCAAAGCTAACATTATTAAAAACAATTGAATTATCATTCGGCATTAGATTACCATCTAGATCTTCATCAATATCAATTAAATTAAATATTTTTTTACTAGCTGCAATTCCATTCATTGCAATATGGAAATAACTTCCAAGTAATCTTAATGGCAAGAAAAATTCAAAGCATAATAAAATCATAAATAATGCTTGTTGAAAATTAATTGTACCACTACTTAATTCAGAAATAGTTAATAGTATCCCAAGACATGCACCCCCATAAGCTACAATGTCCATTACAATAATTGAATTTAATTGCATTGATAATACTTTCATTGTCACAACTCTAAATCTTTCAGCTTGAACATTCATTTCTTGATGTTTATATTCATCACTTTGATATATTTTCAAAGTGTTTAAGCCTTGAATATTTTCTAAAAAATTATCTGCTAACCCCGCATATTCTCCCCAATATCTGAATAATAATTTCTTAGCGATTTTTTGAATAATAATTATTGATATTGGAATTAATGGTACAAAAATAAGTAATACTATAGCCACTTTAAATGACATATTACTAAAAATTATAAATAAAATAATTGGTGCAATCATGGCATAAAAAAACTGTGGTAAATAATTTGCAAAATATATTTCTAATTGATCTACACCTTCTACTGATAGCTGTAATAACTCTGCAGTACTTAACTTTTCCTGATATTTGCTTTCAATTTTACTTAATTTGTTATAGATTTTTTCTCTTAAAATTAACTTTACTGATTTTGCAGCATCATAACTTTGTTTCTTAGCTAAATATATAAATAATACCCTAAATAAAATAAAGCAAAGCATTGTAAAAAATGATTGAAATAAATCATTTTTTGTAATGCTATTATTTATTAAATTATAAATTAATATACTTACTTGAAACATTAAACCAATATTACATAACAATCCCAGTATTTGTAAAATAACATTATATTTTAAATACTTTGTTGTATTTGGCACCATTTTTATTAATCTTTTATTTATCATAAACACCTCTACTTGTACTATTGTACATAAATTAGTTAGTTATGTCTATCTAGTATATATATAAAAATAAAAATAAGTATACTATTAAAAATTATAGTATACTTATCAATTTACTTTCTTAATATTTTCTCCAATGCTTTACCTTTATAAAGTTCATCAATTAATTTATCAAGATAGCGAATTTCTTTCATTGTAGAATCTTGTATCTCTTGTACTTTAACACCACATATAGACCCTGTAATTAATGTTCTATTAGGATTTAATAATGGTGCAAATGTAAAGAACCCTTCTAAACTTAAGCAATCATCAAAACCTTTTATTTGTTCCACAGAATAGCCCGTTAACCAATTGATTATAGTATCTACTTCGTCAATAGTTCTATTTTTCCTCTTTGCTTTAGCAATGTATATTTGATATATTTCATTAAAACTAAATTTATAAATATCGTGTGCCATATTTGTTCCTTTCATTATTATTATTTATAAAATTATAACATATCTAAATCACTAATTTTTTATTACATATCAGTGAATAAAATTACTGGTCTTGCTAATAAAAAGCTAGAAACAATACTTGTTTCTAGCTTTAATTATGTTACTAATTTTATGCTTTAGTTAGTTTTTTCTTCATTCTACGTGGTTTAGAAGCTTCTGGTCCTAAACGTTCGATTCTATTTTTTTGATATGATTCAAAGTTACCAACATGCCAGAACCATTTACCTGGTTCTTCATCAGTTCCTTCCCATGCAATAATATGAGTAGCAATACGATCTAAGAAAAATCTATCATGGCTTATTACAACAGAACATCCAGGGAAGTTTAATAAAGCTTCCTCTAAACTTGATAAAGTTTGAATATCTAAGTCATTTGTAGGTTCATCTAATAAGATTAAATTACCACCTTTTTTAAGTGTTAAAGCAAGATTTAATCTATTTCTTTCACCACCTGATAATACAGATGATTTCTTTTGTTGATCTCCACCTTTAAAACCAAATCCTGATAGGTATGCTCTACTTGATACTTCTACATTACCAACTTTGATATAATCTTCTCCATCAGAAATAATTTCCCATAGTGATTTTTCAGGATCTAGTCCTGCACGATTTTGATCTACATAAGAAATATCTACAGTTTCACCAATCTCTAGTGATCCACCACTTAATTCCTCTAAACCTACAATTGTTTTAAATAATGTAGTTTTACCAACACCATTTGGTCCAATAACGCCTACAATACCACCTTGTGGTAATGAGAATGTTAAACCATCAATTAAGACACGATCACCAAATGATTTTTGAATATTTTCAGCTTCAATAACTTTTGTACCAAGACGATTACCAACAGCAATTTTAATATCTGAGAAATCCGCCTCTTTTAAGTTAGATGCCTCTTGTTCCATTTCATTAAATCTTTCAAGTCTTGCTTTACTTTTTGTTTGACGAGCTTTAGGTGAACTTCTAACCCACTCTAACTCTG
>CAYJNO010000014.1:0-51786 GCA_964371715.1 uncultured Erysipelotrichaceae bacterium
AGATAATAAAAAAAGACCATCGACTAATACTTATGTACTTTGTCAACGGTCTGAACAAAAGGAATAACATAATGTTATTCCTTTTGTTATTTTATTTCAGCATATTCTTTTTCTTTAAATCCAATTAACACTTCATTTTCAGTTACAAATAAAGGTCTTTTTACAAGCATTCCATCACTTGCAAGTAAATCATATTGTTCATCTTCACTCATTGTAGGAAGTTTATCTTTTAAACCTAATTCACGATATAAAATACCACTAGTGTTAAAGAATTTTTTTAATGGTTGTTTACTTAACTTATGTAATCTAATAATTTCCTCTTTAGTAAGTTTATCTTCTTTGATATGTTGTTCGATATAAGAGATATTTGCTTGATCAAGATATTTTTTTGCCTTTTGGCATGTTGTACATTTTGGATAATGTATTAATTTATTCATATTATTCACCTCTAAAATATTTTAACACATAATTTATTATTTAGGTGTATAATATATCTTGAGGGAAAATTATGAAAAATACAGCTACACTTAAAATGTTTATTATGATTGGGATATATTGTATATTTGCCAATTTAGCGCATCCAATTACACCAACATTAATTATAAATTTAGAATTACCAGATTATATGTTTGGTGTGGCATTTGCATCAATGTCTTTAACAAACTTTTTGTTTTCACCTTTATGGGGGCAGTTAATTGAAAAATTTGGACCAATTAAAGTTAGTATGATAGGGTTTATTGGTTATGGAATAGGGCAGGGAATATTTGGCTTAGCAAATACATCACTAGAAATAATTTTTGGAAGATTATTTTCAGGAGTCTTTATCTCAGCTGTAATGGTTTCACAACTAATATACCTTATGAAAAATTCTGAGGAAAATATGGTTGGTACTAACTTAACTATCAGTGCTACAATTTATGCAATAGTAGGTCCTGTTGGATATCTACTAGGTGGTTATTTAGGTGATTATTCAATAACTTTAACATTTATCGTACAAGTGATTGGACTATGTAGTATGTCTTTTTTATATTTTATTTTTATGAAAGATACTTATAATAATAAGAATGTAAAGATTACAATTAATGATATAAATCCATTTAAAGCTTTTATATCAAGTAAAGAGATATTAAATAAAGCATCAATTTTGTTCTTGTTTATTGTCTTTTTCACAAGTTTTGGGGTAGTGTGTCATGATCAAGTGTTTAATTTCTTTATCAATGATCAATTTTTAGTTGACCCGTCATATAACGGTATTGTAAAAGCGCTTGTGGCTCTTTTAGCTTTAGCAGTGAATTCGACTATTTGTATTTATTTAGTTAAAAATACAAATATTAAAATATCGATGCTTATCATATATATATTGATTTCATTATCATTATTTGTAGTTTTATTTATTAATGATTTATTATTGTTTACTATTCAAAATTTAATAATCTATGGATTAATTGCATTATATACTCCAGTTATTCAAGCGGTATTATCTCAAATCAAATCAAAATCAGATGGAGTGTTAGTCGGTTTGTTTAATTCAATTAAAGCTTTGGGTAGTGTAATTGGCTCATTATCTGCTGGATTTATCTATGGATTAAATAGTTTATTTCCATTTATTGTTGCATTACTTGTATTTTTAGTTGCAAGTTTAATGTCTATAATATTTATAAAAGATATAAATTAAAAAAAAACAGCATATGCTGTTTTTTTAGTCTTCTTTACGATCACGTTTCTTTGAACGTTCTCTTCTTTCGCCTCTAGAGCCTCTATCTTTTCTATCAGATTTTGATGAACTTCTATCATTTCTAGATGAACCACGATCACCTCTAGATGAACTTCTATCTCTTCTAGATGAATCACGATCACCTCTAGATGATCTAGATCTTCCGCGTTCTTGATAAGTATCTATAGATACTTCAACTTTATAAGATTTGATTGTTGTATTACGTAATGCTTCTATTACTTTTTCTTCAAATTCTTTTGGAATATCTACACTAGTTTCACGATCTCTAATTTTGATTTTTCCGATATCCTTACCATCAAGTCCACTTGATTCAGCAATTGCAGAAACAATATGAGCTGGTTGTACATCATGTTTTCTTCCGATATTAATTAATAATGTAATTTTATCTTTTAAAGTAGCTCGTAAACTATTTGATTCATTAGGTGCTTTTATTTCATCAAATACTTCTTTACCTAAAACTTTATAAATTAATACTTCAGTTAATTTTTCTAAATCATATTTATCTTTTAAATCTGCAACCATTGTTGTGATTTCAGATGGAATTTCAGCGTTGATTGATGTTTCTATTTCATTAACCATTTTATTTAAACGCATATTTAAGATATCTTTTGATTTTGGTAATTCTTTTTTAACTAATTTTACTTTTGTTTTTGCTTCTACATATTTAATAATATGTCTTTGTCTTGGTGTAAATAAAGTAACAGCAATTCCATCTTTAAAGGCTCTTCCTGTTCTACCAATACGGTGAACGTAATATTCATCCTCAGAAGGGTAATCGTAGTTGAATACAATATCCATATCATCAACGTCAATTCCTCTTGCTGCAACATCAGTACAAATCAAGATGTTAATTTTGCGTGCTTTAAATTTCTCTAATACTTGAATACGCATTTCTTGCTTCATGTCTCCATGGATAGCAGCAGCTGCATATCCTTTAGAAACTAAATCTGCACATAAATCATCAACCATTTTTTTTGTGTTACAAAAAATCATTGCTAAATTGTAGTTGTAGACTTGCATTAATTGAAATAATGCTCTTTTTTTGTCTCCTTGATTAACTTCGTAATATTCTTGTGTAATTTTACTAGCAGTTAATTCCTTAACTGGAGTTTTGATATGCACTGGATTATTTTGATAAGTTTTTGCAATTTCTAAAATTGCTTTTGGCATTGTTGCACTAAATAAAATTGTTTGATGTTCACTATCTATTTTATCCATTACTGCTTCAATGTCTTCTCTAAATCCCATATTAAGCATTTCATCTGCTTCATCTAAAACAATTGTTTTACATTCATCTAAACGTAAAGTCTTACGATTAATATGATCTAAAATACGGCCTGGCGTTCCTACAACAATTGCATTGTTGCCTTTTAATTCTTGAATCTGTTTATTAATAGGTGTACCACCATAAAGTGTTACAACTCTTAATCCTTCCTTGTATTTTGAAAACTTTCTGATTTCATTTGTAACTTGCAATGCAAGTTCTCTAGTTGGTGCTAAAATAATAGCTTGTGGTTTTTTTGAGTTCTGTGAACTTAATTTTTCAATAATTGGAATTGCAAATGCTGCAGTCTTACCTGTTCCAGTTTGAGATTGTCCAATTATATCTCCGCCACTTAAGATTATTGGATAACAAGCACTTTGAATATATGTAGCTTCTTGATAGTTCATATCTTCAACTGCTTTAATTAGTTCTTTAGATAAACCTAATTCTGTAAATTTCATTAATTCTCCTATTTCTAACTAGATGAGTATAACACTAATGTTTACTAAAGTCTAATATATTATAAAAGTATTGCATTTTTTTTTACATAGTTTATTATAAAGGTATCATTTGAAAGGATTATTAACAATGCCATATAGAAAAGAGCTCACAGAGCGCATTAAAAAAATAGGCACAACAAAACTTATTGTTCTAAGTTTTGTTTTAGTTATTATTGTTGGAACTATACTATTATCTTTACCTTTTGCGAATCAACTGGAACCAATGCCATTTATTGATAATTTATTTATGGCTGTTAGTTCGACATGTGTAACAGGTTTATCTACTTTTGTTGTAGCTGATCAATATAATATATTTGGACAAATAATTATACTGATTTTAATACAGGTTGGTGGACTTGGTTTAATGTCAATTTTGGCTATGTTTGTATTACTTAGTAAGTCAAAACTTGGGTTGATTGAAAAAAACTTAGTTAAAGATGCAACTAATGCATTTGATATATCTGATGTTCGAAAATTTTTAAGAACTATTTTGACTTATACATTCACTTTAGAACTAATTGGTGCACTTTTGTTTATGACACAATTTATTCCAGAATTTGGTATAGCTGATGGTGTTTTTAAATCAATATTCTTATCAGTATCTGCATTTTGCAATGCTGGGATTGATACACTTGGGGGGTCATCGTTAATTAATTATTCAACTAATATTGTAATTAACTTTACAGTTATGTTTTTAATTATTACTGGTGGTCTTGGCTTTATTGTTTGGTCAGATATAAGAAAAAATGTCATTAATGCTTTAAAAAATAAATGGTCATTTAAACAATTTTCAAGAAAATTATTAACACACACAAAAATTGTTATGACTATTACAGTGTTTTTACTTTTAAGTGGAACCTTATTAATTTTGATATTGGAATATGAAAATACACTAGTGGAGTTAGGTCCATTTGATAGATTTATGGCTTCATTGTTTAACTCAACTACACTTAGAACTGCTGGTTTTTCTACAGTAAATTATGGAATGCTAAATAGATCAACATTGCTTTTAATGTGTTTCTTTATGTTGATTGGGGGATCACCTGGTGGTACAGCAGGTGGATTAAAAACTACCACATTTGCCATTTTAGTGTTTTACTTCCTTACAAGAATAAAGGGTGTTAGAAAAGCTAAAGCTTTTAATAGAGAAATATCTATAGATTATTTCTTTAAAGCAATAATAGTATTAACTCTGTATTTTGTTTCATTATTCATTGCAATATTTGCTTTATTAATAACAGAACAACACATTAATACACTATCTATAATATTTGAAGCTTTTAGTGCAATAGGGACAGTTGGATTATCAACAGGTATTACATCACTATTGTCAACTTTTGGAAAAGTTGTTATTATTGTATTAATGTTTATTGGTAGAATTGGACCGATTTCGATGGTGCTTGTGTTAATTGCTAATAATAAGAAAGGGAATGTAAATGCTTTGGAATATCCACAAGCAGATTTACTGGTAGGATAAATGAGTCAAAGAAAATCATATTGTGTGTTAGGGTTAGGAATATTTGGTTCAACTCTAGCTAAGAAACTGGCTTTGTATAATCATGAAGTAATTGCAGTTGACAATGATATGTCATGTGTAGAAAGAATAACAGACTCTGTAGATGTATGTATCAAAGCAGACTTTACAGATGTTGAACAATTAAGAGCTATAGGTGTTGCAGATTGTGATGTAGCTATTGTAGCAACAGGATCACACTTAGAAGAAAGTGTACTAGCTATAATGAACCTTAAAGAATTAGGGGTACCATATGTCGTTGCTAAAGCGAAAAATAAAAAATTTCAGAATATATTATTAAAAGTTGGTGCTGATAGAGTAGTACGTCCTGAAAGAGAAATGGGAGAGCGTGTAGCTAAACAATTAGTATCGCAAAATATCGTCGACTTAATTGACATTGATGATGAATATAGTATTGTTGAAATTGTTGCACCTGGAAAGTGGATTGATAAGTCACTAATTGAATTAAACTTAAGAAATGCTTATGGAATAAATGTCTTAGGTATTAGAAAAAATGCAAATGATAAACTATCTATTTCACCAGCAGCAGATTATAAAATAGCTTTAGGAGATCGTTTGTTAGTAATTGCTGATACTGCTATCTTTAAGAAGTTTAGTGATATAGCAGAATAATAAATTATAGATAAACATGAAAATGTTTATCTTTTTAATAAGGAGGGTAGTAATGAAATTAGTATTTAAATATTTAAAAGGAAGTTACTTTACATTGTGTTTAAGTGTGATAGCTTGTGTTTTAGGAGCTTTTTTCAAACTTAGTACTAGTTTAGTAGTTAGTTATGTATTAGATCATGTTATTGATACAAAAGAGATATCTAATCCATTAATTAATATATTAGATATACTTGTTGGAACAAGTGACTATATCAAAGATAATTATATTAAAATTATTTTTATTGTGTTATTGATTTCTATAGGGTATTCAATTTGCTTTTTTTCTAGAATTTATTTTCAAACAGTAACTAGTGAAAATTTAGTTCGTAGACTTAGAGTGGATTTATATAAACATATTCAAAAACTGCCATATGAATATCATGTGAAATCACAAACAGGAGAGTTGGTGCAAAAATGTACAACCGATGTAGATATGATTAGAAGATTCTTTGCAGGACAATTTCAGGAAATTATTAGCTCTTTATCTTTAGTAATCATTGCAATTGCAATTCTTTTATCGATTAATGTATCTTTAACTATTTTTGCAGTAGCACTAATGCCTATTTTATTTGTTTTTGCATTCTTATTTTTCAAAAAAGTGCAAAAAGTATTTAAAGATAGTGATGAGGCTGAAGGTGAATTAACTTCATATGTACAAGAAGCATTAAGTGGTATTAGAGTTATTAAAGCCTTTAATACTGAAGTAAAAGAATTAAATAAATTTACTGAATTAAACAATACTTTTAAAAATAGTGTAATTAAATTAATTAATGTGTTAGGTAATTATTGGAGTTTAAGCGATTTTATATGTATATTGCAGATTGGTATTGTTGTTATTATGGGAGTTTTATATACAAATGATGGACAAATTTCTGCAGGAGACTTTTTTATCTTTTTTAGTTATGAGTCAATGATCGTTTGGCCTGTGCGTCAAATTGGTCGTTTATTATCTGATGCTGGAAAATTAGAGGTATCAGGAAGTCGATTACTAGAAATTTTAGAAACAGAAGATGAGTCATATGATGGTGGATTAAGTACTGAAATCAAAGGTGAATTACGATTTGAAAATGTAAGCTTTAAATATGGTGATAATCAAGAAGTTTTATCAAAATTAAATTTTACAGTCAATAAAGGGGAAACCTTAGCGATACTTGGACCAACAGCAAGTGGAAAATCAACACTTATTAGTCTAATTAATCGACTATATGAACCAACAAGCGGAAATATCTATATTGATGATATAAATATAAAGGAATATAACTTACACCATTTACGTAAAAACATTGGAATGGTATTACAAGAGCCATTTCTATTTTCTAAAACAATTTATAATAATATTAAAGTATCAAACCAAAATTTTGATGATACAACAGTTCAAAAAGCTGCGAAAAATGCAAGTGTTCATAACGATATCATAAACTTTGATTTAGGATATGACACTGTTGTCGGCGAAAAAGGTGTAACTTTATCTGGTGGGCAAAAACAAAGAATTGCTATTGCAAGAACAATTATTAATGATTGTCCAATCATCGTTTTTGACGATTCATTATCTGCTGTAGATAGTGAAACAGATAAAGGTATTAGAGATGCTTTAAAACAATATAATGGAAACACAACAACTATAATCATTACTCAAAGAATTAATAGTGCGATGAGTGCTGATAAAGTAATAATATTAGAAGATGGTAAGATTAGCGATGTAGGCACACACCAATCATTGATTAATAAACCTGGATTATATAAGCGTATCTATGATATTCAAAGCAAAATGATTAAGGAGGAAGTATGATAACATCTTTTAAAGAAGAAGAATTTAAATCTGGGTTTAATACTACATTATGGAAAAGAATTGCTTACTTTTTAAAATATTGTAAGAAGAATGTGGTTTGGTTATTTATATTTGCATTATTAGCTTCAATTTGTGAGGCTATGTTTCCTTTATTAAATAAATTTGCTTTTGATAATTTATTGGGAGATGGATTCAATCAAAACAATTTTATCTTTTTTACAGTATGTTATTTGATGATAACAATACTTCAACCGTTAACTTTTTATGGATTATTTCGAAATACTGCAAAAATAGAAGGAACATTTGGTTGTGAATTTAGAAGTTATGTATATAAAAAACTAATGAATTTATCATTTGATTATTTCGATTCAACACCGCTTGGATGGATTTTAGCAAGAGTAACAAGCGATATAACAAGAATAGCTGAAGTTGTTAGTTGGTCGATGTTTGATTTAACGTGGGGGTTTATAAGTGTTTTAGTTTCAACTATTGTTATGTTTAGTGTAAGTCCATTATTGGCTATATTAATAATAATTTTATTACCTTTTTTAGTAGCTGTTACATATTATTTTCAAAAGAAAATACTGGTTAACTATCGTACTATTAGAAAATTTAATTCTATTATTACAGGTGGATTTAACGAAGGTATTAATGGTGCAAAAACAACTAAAACTCTTGGAATTGAAGATCAAAACTTAAAAGAGTTTTCATATGAAACAATGAATATGCAAAATGAGTCAATAAAAGCAGGTAAAGTTCAAGCGATGTATCGCCCAATTATTAATATGTTTAGCGGTATAGCGATGGCTTTAATATTGTGGTTTGGTGGAAATTTGGTATTTGATCAAATGATACCACTTGGAACTTTAGTGATGTTTTGTCAATATGCAGTTCAGTTTTTCGATCCATTATATCAAATTGCAAATATATTAAGTGAAGCACAATTGGCCCAAGCTAGTGCTGAAAGAGTAATTTCACTTTTAGATACAGAAGTCTCAATTACAGATTCAAAGGATGTAATTGAAAAATATGGTACAATTTTAAATCCTAAACCACAAGAGTTTGAAAATATTAAAGGGAAGGTTACTTTTGAAAATGTAAGTTTTCAATATATCGAAAATGAATTAGTGCTAGATAATTTTTCACTTGAAGTATCTCCTAAACAAACAATTGCGCTAGTTGGTGCAACAGGTGGTGGTAAAAGTACAATTATTAACTTATTATCAAGATTTTATGAACCAACTAAAGGGAAAATCTTAATAGATGATATTGATTATAAAGAACGTTCAATTGGGTGGTTACATTCTCAATTAGGATATGTATTACAAACGCCACATTTATTTAGTGGAACTATTGCTGATAATATAAGATATGGGAAAAATGATGCAACAATAGAAGAAATAATTCAAGTATGTAAACTCGTTGATGCACATAGTTTTATTATGAAACTAGAAAAAGGTTATGATAGCGAAGTTGGGGAAGCTGGTGGTTTTCTATCAACTGGACAAAAACAATTACTTTCATTTGCAAGAGCATTAATTCATAACCCTAACATTGTGATATTAGATGAAGCAACATCATCAATAGATACTGAAAGTGAAATGTTAATTCAAAATGCAATTGAAAAAATTATAGAAAACAAAACAACTTTTATTGTTGCTCATCGATTAAGTACAATTGTAAGTGCAGATAAAATTGTTGTAATTAATAAAGGTAAAATATTAGAACAAGGTAGTCATTTAGAATTGATGAAATTAAAGAAGCATTATTATCGTTTATATACAAATCAGTTTAATGAAAGTTTAGAAAATGAACTATTAAATTCTAAAAAAGGTGCAATAAATGAAAACTAAAAGAATTAGCTTGATTTTTGCATTATCATTTTATTTAATGCAGCTACCTTTTGTGTTAATGTTTACACCATTAAAAGATATCATCGGTGATAATATCTTAATATATACATTATTGGCAACTGTTATTGTGTTTATAATTTACTTAATTTCAATGTTGATGTTACATCTAAAGATAAGAAATATAGAGTTAAATATAGAAAATATTAATGATCTTAGAAAATCAATATTATATGTAAAACTAATTACTATACCATTTTTCATCTTTAATTTTATTTTATATTTTGGTTTTTTCTCAATCTTTTTGATTATAGGATTAATATCAATGCCATTTGCGATAATAGCAATAATTGTTACAGGTTTTTTTATGTTTATGACATCAACTTATATCATATTAATAATGATTAAATTTTATAAACAAGGAATTATTTCTACAAAAGCTTTCTTATTATTGTTATTGCTACAACTAGTGTTTTTATTAGATATCATAGGAGCGATAATCTTATATTCTAAAACAAATGTAAGAAAATGACATATATTTTCATGAAAAATACATGTCATTTTTCATTTCATTTCATATTTTTTCAAAATTTGTTATTTCATATTGTAAATTACACTAATTTAGCATATTATTGTATTAAAGGGAAAGGAGATTGAATTCATGTATTGAATTCAACAAGATTATATGAAAAAAATTACAAAATTATTGATTAGTAGTATCTTATTATTATCATTAGTAGCTTGTTCTAGTAATGATGATACTAGTACCTCAGATGAACCAGTAGTTCAAGAAGTTACTGTTGTCACAAATTATCCAGGAACAATAGATGTTAATGATATTAGAAATTCTAACGAAATTCAAATAATCAGTCATGTTCAAGAGGGTTTATTCCGTATTTTACAAAATGATGAAGGGCTTGATGAGTTAACTTTAGCAGGGGCTGAAAGCTATACTGTATCAGATGATGGTCTAGTTTATACATTTACACTAAGAGATCATAATTGGTCAGATGGTGTTCCAGTAACTGCGCAACACTATGTAGACTCAATTATAAGACTACTAACACCAGAAAACGCATTCTCATATGCTTTTATTGCTTATGATATTGAAAATGGAGAAGCATTCTATAATGGAGAAGCAACAGCAGAAGATGTTGGTGTTAGAGCGATTGATGATAAAACATTAGAAATCACATTAGGGAAAGAAGTTCCGTACTTTACGCATAAACTTACAAATTTATGTTTCTTCCCAATTAGATTAGATACTGTAGAAGCTGCAGGTGAAAGTTATTTAACAGATTATGAGCAGCATGTATTTAATGGACCATTTGTAATTGAAAGTGGAATTACAGGTAATGAAATGGTTTTAGCTAAAAACGAACAATATTGGGATGCTGAAAATGTAACATTAGAAAAAATTTATTTTAAAGAAGTTGCTGAACAATCAACACAAAGCATTATGTTAGATAATGATGAGTTAGATATTGCTTTAGCTACAACTGATTATTATGATAAATGGGAAAAAGATGCGAATGAAGGTTTGTTAGTTCAAACTACTGTAACTGCACCATCTGTAACTTATCTAGCATATAACCAACATACTGGTGGATTAAGTGGATTAATGAACAATGAAAATATTAGATTAGCATTATCTCTTGCAATTGATCGCGATGAGTATAATGAGTTAATTTATAATGGATTATATACTCCAGCATATGGTTTAATTCCTCCAGGAGTTTTAGTAGGTGATACAGAATTTGCTAGCTATAATGAAACTCCATTAAAAGCATTAAGTGATGAATATTTAAATGATGATGCTAAATTACAAGCATTATTTGATGAAGGTTTAAAAGAGGAGGGTACTGGTTTAGCAAGAGAAGATGTTGTATTAGAAATCTTTACAGCATCATCTACAGCGCAAACTAAATCAAGTTTAGAATACCTACAACAAACATGGGAAAACAAATTAGGTATCTCTGTCAAAATAACAATTTTCTCTGATACTTCACTATTTGTTGAAGCAAGAAACTCAAATGAATATGATTTAGTAATCATGGGTTGGGGTGGAGACTTCAATGATCCAATGACATTCTTTGAAATTTTTGAGACAGGAAATGGATATGCAAAATTCATGGGTGGATACTCTAATGAAGTTTATGATGAAACATTAACTTCACTAGATACAACAAGTGATAATGCAGAAAGATTAGAATTATATAAAGCACTTGAAGATAACTTAATTGTTGAAAATTCTGGTGTTGCACCAATAACATATACTACTTATCAATTCTTCCAACAGCCTGATTTACATAATGTAAGTTATGGTTTATTTGGTCCAGATTATGATTTAAGTAGAGCATATAAAGAATAAAAACAAATAACCTTTGCATTAAATTGTGAAGGTTATTTACCGTAAGAAAGAAGAGGGAAAATATGGTAAAATATTTTATTAAACGTTTCTTTGCTATGATATTAACTATTTTTGTAATAGCTACCGCAACGTTTTTTCTTTTAGCTGCTGTTCCAGGTGACGCTTTAACGGCACGTACAGATAAATTACCAGAAGAAGTAAAACAAAATATTTATGAAAAATATGGGTTAGATAAACCTGTTTTTGAAAGATATATTATAACAATGACATCAATGATGCAAGGTGATTTTGGTGAAAGTATCATTTTTGAAGGTGAAACAGTTAGTGGTATTATAGCTGAAAAAGGACCGATTTCTGCAAGACTTGGAATTCAACAGTTAGTACTTGGAGTATCTGTAGGTTTATTATTAGGTGTAATTGCTGTAATGAATAAAGGGACAATAGTCGATTATTTAATTGTATTTTTATCAATTTTATTAATTTCTATCCCAAATTTAATCTTTGCCATGCTTTTACAAAAGTTTTTCGCAGGGGAGCTTAGATGGTTTCCGGTAATTGGGTGGCCTAAAGGTGATGATATTTGGTTTGGTGGTTTTGAATATACGGTACTACCAACTCTAGCTGGTTGCTTTGGTTATATTGCCGCATACTCAAGATTATTGAAATCATCAATGCTTGATGTAATGAATCAAGAATATATCTTAACAGCAAAATCAAAAGGCTTAAACAACATACAAGTCATAATTAAACATGTTTTAAGAAATAGTTTTATTCCGATTATTACTAATTTGCCATTATCGATAGCTTTATGTATAACAGGTTCTTTCTTTATTGAGAAAATATTTGCTATACCAGGGCTTGGAGCTTATTTTGTTGAAGCTGTTAGTGGTCGTGATGTAACAATTGTAATGGGATATACAGTTATTATTTCAGCATTATATATTTCAGTTGTATTCTTAACAGATATTTTATATACAGTAGTGGATCCTAGAATACGTATTCATGGAAAGAAAAGATAGGGAGGTATGAACTAATGGAAATTACAAAAAATAGTTTTAAAAAAGTAGATCGTAGTACACTAAATAGTGATGCAATTGTTCGTCCTACTATCTCATATTGGCAAGATGCAATGCGTCGTTTATTGAAAAACCCAGTAGCGATATTTGCGTTGATTTTATTGTTTATTTGTTTTGTGATGGTTATTGTAGGACCATATATTAGAGGATATGATTTATATGAAATACAAGGTGAGTTTAAGTATGAAGAGCCAAATTCAATGTTTTGGTTTGGTGCTGATTCATTAGGTAGAGATTTATTTTCAAGAATTTGGCTTGGGGCAAGAGTTTCTATTATTGTTGCATTAGCTTGTACACTTATACAAATCGTTGTAGGTTGTTTATATGGTGGTGTCATGGCATATTTTGGTGGATGGGTTGATGAAATAATGATGCGTATTGTTGAAATTATTACATCTATTCCTTCGCTATTAATTACACTTCTTATCATGATGGTGCTTGGAAATAGTATGTATGCTTTATTAGTGGCGATGTGTATTACTTCATGGTGTGCAACTGCAAGACAAATAAGAGGAATGGTTTTACAATTGCGTGAGAGTGAGTATGTTATGGCTGCTGAAACCTTAGGTGCTAGTCCGATGCGTATTATAATACAACATTTACTTCCAAATACTTTAAGTATACTGATTTTGAATGTTGCGACATCAATTCCTCGTTATATCTTTACAGAAGCATCACTAAGTTTTTTAGGAATGGGATTACAACCACCAGAAATTAGTTTAGGTATTTTAATTGCTGAAGGTCAAGCAAACCTAGATTTATATCCACATGTTGTGTTTTATCCAGCATTAGTGCTTTGTATTATTGTTTTAGGTTTTAATTTATTAGGTGATGGTCTAAGAGATGCACTTGATCCAAAACTACGTAAATAAGGAGGAATTATGACAAACAAATTATTAGAAGTAAAAAATTTAAAAGTTTCCTTTCATACGTATGCAGGGGAAGTACAATCTGTTAGAGGAATAGATTTTGATATCGAAAAGGGTGAGGCGATTGCTGTAGTTGGAGAATCAGGTTGTGGTAAATCAGTTACAGCTAAAAGCATTATGCGTCTTATTCAAGAGCCAGGTAAAATTAAAGAAGGTAGTGAAATTTTATTTGAAGGTGAAAACATCTTAAATTATGATAAGAATCAATTAAAGAAATATTTAGGGGCGAGTGCAGCAATTATTTTCCAAGATGCCTTAGCTAGTTTAAATCCAACAATGAAGATTGGCAAACAAATTACAGAGAATATTTTGATGCATAATAAAATTTCTAAAGAGGAAGCTAAGAAAAAAGCAATTGAAATTTTAGATTCAGTAGGTATTGCAAATGCTGAAAAGAGATTTAATCAATTCCCACATGAATTTTCAGGTGGGATGAGACAAAGGGTTATGATTGCTATTGCATTTGCCTGTCAGCCTAAGCTACTTATTGCCGATGAACCTACAACAGCACTTGATGTAACTATTCAAGCACAAATAATTGATGTTATTAAGGATTTACAAAAAGAAATGAATACTTCAGTAATGTTAATCACACATGACTTAGGTGTTGTTGCAAATGTTGCTAAAAGAATTGTGGTTATGTATTCTGGTAAAATAGTTGAAAAAGGAACTAGTGAAGATATTTTTTATCGTCCCAAACATCCTTATACTATAGCTTTATTAAAGGCTGTGCCAAGACTTGACTTAGCAAATAAAAATGAGCTAGCGTCAATAGAAGGTACACCTCCAGATTTAATATCACCACCAGTTGGTTGTCCTTTTTCTACAAGATGTTCACACTGTATGGAAATTTGTCTAGAGAAAATGCCTGAATACACAAACTTTGATAATAATCATTTAGCGGCATGTTGGTTACATCATCCTTCAGCGCCAACAAAAGATAATTTATTTAAAATGGAGGACAACAATGGATAGAAAAGTTGTATTAGAAGTTAATAGTTTAAAAAAATATTTCAATATTGGAAAATCTTCTATTTTAAAAGCAGTTGATGATGTTTCATTCAAAATACATGAAGGTGAAACGTTAGGTTTGGTCGGTGAATCTGGATGTGGTAAAACAACTTGTGGTCGTACTATTATTGGTTTATATGGTAAAACAGCTGGCGAAATCATTTACAATGGAAAAGATGTATCTACCTTAAAGGGAAAAGATAAATATCAGTTTAAAAGAGAAGTGCAAATGATTTTCCAAGATCCTTATGCTTCTTTAAACCCAAGAATGACAGTAGCTGACATTATAGGTGAAGGTATTGATATCCATAATTTAGCTAAAGATAAAAAAGAAAGAACTGAAAAAATATATAAATATTTAGATTTAGTTGGATTAAATAAAGAGCATGCATCAAGATTTGTTCATGAATTTTCAGGTGGTCAAAGACAAAGAATCGGTATTGCTAGAGCACTTGCAGTTGAACCGAAATTTATGGTGCTAGATGAACCGATTTCGGCACTTGATGTGTCAATTCAAGCACAAATAGTTAATCTATTAATTAATTTGCAAAAAGAAATGGGGTTAACCTATTTATTTATTGCACATGATTTATCAATAGTAAAACATATATCTGATAAAGTTGCTGTAATGTATCTTGGTTCAATGGTTGAACTAACATCTTCAAATAATTTGTATGAAAAACCTTATCATCCATATACTAAAGCCTTGCTTGGAGCGATTCCAATTCCTGATCCATTAGTTGAAAAAGAAAGAGAAAAATCACGTATTAAATTAGAAGGTGAACTTCCAAGTCCAATTGACTTAAAACCAGGGTGTCGATTTGCTTCTAGATGTAGTCAAGTTATGGATAAATGTCATAAAACAACTCCATGTTTAAAAGAAGTAGAACCAAATCATTTTGTAGCTTGCTTCCTTTATGAATAAAATAAAGTATATAATACAAGATTTAAGTAAATCTATAGGAATAGGAATTGTTTTTGCACTATTGATTTGTTTATTAGTGCTAATATATAATTTGGCCATAGGATTTGAATATTATAGTTATCTAAATGCAATCAGAAGTGTTTGTTTTATTGTTGGTGCATTAACAATGATGATTTCAGCATTGTTAATATTTTCGACTAAGAGCAAATTTGATAACTTAAATGCTGGTTATAAAAAACATTTTAAATCATTATACATCGAAGTTGTAATTTTCCTAGTATCAGTTGGAACATTATTTATTGGAATATGCGCAGATTATTTAATTTTTATAATCTAGCTAAAAAAACGAATTTCATAAGTGAGGTTCGTTTTTTTAATGAGATGAATAACGTATATTTAATTAAGATAATTTACCATTTTATGATATACTATATTAGAATGTTAAGGAGATATAAATGAAAATAAAAGAAGTAATGATTATTATCATCTTATTTATTATTGATATAGCAAGTAAATATTATGTAGCAAATACAATGGATTTATATGATAGCATAACAATTATAGATGGTTTTTTTAATATTACATATGCTCACAATACTGGTGCAGCATTTAGTATTTTAGAAGGTAGTATGATTTTTTTCTACATTACATCTATATTAGGTCTTATTTTTATGGCCTATTTATTTAAAAATTCAAAGACAAAATTTGAAAAATTTGCAGTATTATTAATGATTGCAGGAACACTTGGTAACTTATATGATAGAGTTGTTTACCAATATGTAAGAGATTTTTTAGATTTCATTATCTTTGGATGGGATTTTGCGATATTTAATTTTGCAGATACATTTTTAGTGTGTGGTGTAGGATTATTTATAATATTAACTTTATATCAAGAGTATTTTAAAAGAGGTGAATTGAATGGATAAATTAGTATTTATAATCGATGAAGAGAATCTTCATCAAAGGCTTGATAAATTTGTTAGTGACAATACAGATTTATCACGCAATTATACACAAGCATTAATTGATGAAGAAAGAATATTAGTAAATGGTGAAAAAACAAAAACAAATTATAAGGTAAAATTAAATGATGAAATAGTTATTGATGTACCACAAGCTAAAGAGTTAGATTTAACGCCAGTTGATTTAAATCTTGAAATTGTTTATGAAGATAGTGATTTATTAATAGTAAATAAACCAAGAGGTTTAGTTGTTCATCCAGCTCCTGGTCATTATGAACATACATTAGTACATGGAGTGTTACATCATTGTAAAGATTTAAGCGCAATCAATGGTGTGTATCGTCCGGGTATTGTACACCGTATTGACAAAGATACAAGTGGATTATTGATAATATGTAAAAATGATGTTGCTCATAATGCTATCGCTGCTCAGTTAGCTAATAAAACATGTACAAGAAAGTATATGACATTAGTACATGGTGTTATTCCACATGAATATGGAACAATTGATGCACCGATTGGTAGAGATGATAAAAACCGTCAAAAAATGTGTGTTACAGCTAAAAACTCTAAAGAAGCAATCACTAAGTTTAAAGTTGTAAAACGTTATCAAAACTATACTTTAGTTGAATTATCTTTAAAAACAGGAAGAACGCATCAAATAAGGGTACATATGCAATATATAAAATTCCCTGTAGTTGGAGATCAAAAATATTCATACAAAAAGACATTAGAAACTAATGGTCAAGTATTGCATGCATATGAGTTAGAGTTCGTACATCCTACAACTAATGAAATGATGAAATTTACAATAGATTTACCAGACTACTTTAAAGATGTATTGGCGCAGATAGAAGAGGCAGTTGATGCATAATATAAAAGTTGTCAAATTAGCGGCATACTTTAAAAATAATTATCAATATGTATCATTAAATGTAGATAACCGAATGGATGAACTTTGGTTAATGAATCAAAACAGCGAAAAAATAAATTTAATTAGAATTAGTGATAAAAACTTAGGAAGTGTTTATTTTGACGAAGATAGAATTAATAAAGTAATCGAATTAATGCAACCTAAATATAAATTTAAGATAGACTTTTTAGATATTCATGTTGGGACCGAAAAAGTTGAAGATGAATCATATAAAACAATTATGATTGATAATAAGTATTACAATGGATATGATATTAATGAAGTGTTAGTGGACTTTAAGAAAGATGTTTTAGTTAATGTGAAAGCAATTAAAGTTCCAAAACATGTTATGATGCACAAAAGAAAACCAATAGTCACTTATGCAATTATTGCAATATGTACCATTATTTTTCTAGCGATAAACTTTTTATCTACATTACCACTCTACTATGGATCAACAGCGCATGTAGAATTATGGGCTCTATTATTTGGTGCATATTATAAGGATGCTGTTGTGTATTTGAATGAATATTATAGATTAGTGACGCATGCATTTGTGCATATTGATTTCATACATTTAGCCTTTAATATGTATGCACTATACAACCTAGGTAGAATATTTGAGATGAAGTTAGGTTCTATAAAATATCTACTTGTATTACTAACATCGATTTTAATGGGTGGATTTGTTGTGTTCTTTATGCAAGGCAACATTATCACAGTTGGAATAAGTGGTGGATTATATGGTTTGTTGGGGCTTTATATTGCAGATATTTATATGTCAGGATTAATCAATGTTCCACATATCAAAAGAGGTGTAATTAATATAGTGATGATGTGTGTTATTGTAAGTTTAATGCCAGGTGTTAGTTTAGAGGGTCATATTGGTGGATTTGTAGGTGGATTATTATGTAGTATTATTTTATTCAGTAAAGAAAAGAAATCAATGTTTGTAATAAATACAAAAATAGCACTTGCTGGTATACTACTATTTTGTTCATTTAATTTAATTAATTATCAACCAAAATATGAAAGTACAAACCTAAATAATTTAATCGTTCTTGGAGCGCTAGCTGAGCAAATTGGATTAGATAGTTATGCAAATTCTATTTTTATAAAATTAAATCAGTAAAACATCATTTTATATGATGTTTTTTTTATATATGCAAAAATTTTTGTTATAATTTATACGGAGGATTACCATGAAAAGAGAAAATATTTTAAGTTGGGATGAATACTTTATGAGTCTTGCCCATTTATCAAGTTTGAGAAGTAAAGATCCATCTACACAAGTTGGTTGTTGTATTGTTGATGATGATCATAAAGTTGTAAGTATAGGTTATAATGGATTACCAAAAGGGTGTGATGATGATGCTTTCCCTTGGGGTAAAGAGGGTGGAATGTTAGATACAAAATATGCTTATGTAGTTCACTCAGAATTAAATGCAATATTAAATTCAAAAGGTAGTGTTAAAGGGTGCACAATTTATGTTTCTTTATTTCCATGTAATGAATGTGCTAAAGCAATCATACAAAGTGGTATTAAAAAAATTGTTTATGAATCTGATAAATATAGTGAAACAGATGCCGTAATAGCAAGTAAAAAAATGTTATCAACATCAGGAGTGGAATATGTACAATTACCATATCAAATGAAGGTTCAAGTAACAAAAGAAAACTAAAAATATAATTATTTAAAAAAGCTAGATTTCACTTCAAAATCTAGCTTTTTTAGTTATAAATCACTATGTATTGTCACCTTATCATTGTCACCCATGTGACAATGATATATAATAATATATAAAGGAGTGTAATATGTCTACAAAAGAAAAAGTGTTACTGATGTTAATTGAAAATCAAGATCAATTCGTATCAGGCGAAAAAATAGCTACAGAACTTGAAATTTCTCGTAATTCAATTTGGAAAGCTATCAATAAATTAAAGGATGACGGGTATAATATTATATCCATTTCAAATAAAGGTTACTCTTTATCATTGTCTTCAGATACACTATCAAAAGAGGGATTACTTTCGTTAGTGAAAAATAGAAATGATTTTGAGGTTGAGCTGTTTGATACTATTGATTCTACTAATACATATTTAAAAAATAAATTACAAAAAACAAATGATAAAAAACAGTTAGTTATATCGAAGCATCAAAGTTCAGGTAAAGGAAGACTTGGGAGAAGTTTTTATTCACCCTCAGACTCTGGTTTGTATTTTAGTCTTGGATTTATCCCAAGTATAGATTTTACAGATATTAGCTTAGTTACATCAATTGCAGCAGTTGCGTTATGTAAAGCAATTGATGATGTTTTATTTATAAAGTGTTCAATTAAGTGGGTAAATGATTTAATTTACAAGTCGAAAAAAGTATCTGGAATCTTAACAGAAGCATCATTATCTATTGAAAATTCTATGATTGAAAATATTGTTATTGGTGTAGGGGTCAATCTATATCAACCATCACTTGGGTTTCCAAGTGATATTGCTTCAAAAGCTGGGTGGCTTTTAGAAAGTGAATATATAAATTGTAAGAATAAACTAGTCGCTAGCTTTATAAATCATTTTTTCGAGTTTTATAATAATTATGATCAAAAAAATATCATGAACAATTATCGTTCAAGAAGTCTAGTTTTAAATAAAAATGTAAGTATAACTTATAACAACTCGAAGATAAAAGGTAAAGTAATTGATATTACAGATAAAAATGAACTTGTTTTATTAAAGGAAGACAATGAAATATTACATATCAATTCTGGAGAAGTAACTTTGGAGGAATTTTATCATGAAAACAATAGATTTATGTAAAATATCTATTTTCACTGTCTTTTTAATAGTTTGTTCACAAATATCGATACCGATGGTTGTACCATTCACACTACAAACACTTGCGATTTATTTATTGCTTAGTTACTTTAATGATGTAAGAGCTCTTTATTCTATATTTCTATATTTATTATTGGGGTTATTAGGTTTTCCTGTATTTGCTAATTTATCGGGAGGCATCAATGTTTTATTTGGTGCAACAGGAGGGTTTTTATTTGGATTTATTACACTTGGAATTGTTTATTTAATCTTAGTTAAATTTAAGGTTACAAAATATATTGCTTCAATTATTGCACTATTTGTTTTATATGTTGTAGGAACAGTTTGGTTTAGTGTGATGTATTTAAATGAATTAACATTAAATTCTATTCAAATTGCTTTAGGGTTTACGGTTTATCCTTTCATAGTTTTTGATATTATAAAGATGTATTTGGGTATTTTTATTGGTGAAAGCTCAAAAAAATACACCCGTAACAAAAAGTAAACCCTTACATATAATTTGCATATTAAATTTAAAAAATGTTTGTTAAAAAATGGTCAATTTAGTTGTAACTAACTGCTAATTTTTATATAATAAATAAGTAGAAAGAAGGTAAGCGATGAGCAAATATTTAACTGAATGGAACGGTTTTAAAGAAGGCGGTTGGAGTGAAGGGTATAACTCTATTGATGTTAGAGACTTTATTGTGAAAAACTATACACCATATGAGGGGGATGATAGTTTCTTAGCACCAGCAACTTCAGAAACTAAAAAATTGTGGGATCAAGTTTTAGAATTAACAAAAGAAGAAACTTTAAAAGGTGGCGTACTTGATATGGATACGTCTGTTATTTCATCGATTACATCTCATGGTGCAGGATATTTAAATAAAGAAATTGAAAAAATAGTTGGTTTTCAAACTGAAAAACCATTTAAGAGATCTTTACAACCATATGGTGGTATCAGAATGGCTGAAACATCATGTAAAGAATATGGATATGAAGTTGATGAATCGGTAGTAGATATTTTTACTAAGTATCGCAAAACTCATAATCAAGGTGTTTTTGATGCTTATACTGATGAAATGAAATTAGTAAGAAAACACGGATTAATAACAGGTCTACCTGATGCTTATGGACGTGGTAGAATTATTGGAGATTATCGTCGTGTTGCATTATATGGTGTTGATTATTTAATTGAAAATAAGAAATTTCAATTACAAACTAGTCATAAGAGAATGACTGGTGACAACATCCGTTTAAGAGAAGAATTATCTGAACAAATTAGAGCATTAGTTGAATTAAGAGAGCTTGGTACTATTTATGGGTTTGATATTTCTAAACCAGCATCAAATGCAAAAGAGGCGATTCAATGGTTATATTTTGGGTATTTAGCTGCTGTTAAGGAACAAAATGGTGCTGCAATGAGTCTTGGTAGAACATCAACATTCATTGATATTTATATTGAAAGAGATATCAAAAATGGTTTAATTACTGAAGAACAAGCACAAGAATATATAGATCACTTCATTATGAAACTTAGACTTGTAAAATTTGCAAGAACTCCAGATTATAATAATTTATTTTCAGGAGACCCAACATGGGTTACAGAATCAATTGCAGGTATGGGAATGGATGGAAGAAGTTTAGTCACTAAAACTTCAATGCGTTATTTACATACTTTAGACAATTTAGGGCCTGCTCCTGAACCGAATCTAACAGTATTATGGTCAACAAAATTACCAGATAATTTCAAAAAATATTGTGCAAAAATGAGTATTAAGTCTTCGTCTATTCAATATGAAAATGATGATATTATGCGTATTGATATGGGCGATGATTATGCAATCGCATGTTGTGTATCATCGATGCGCGTAGGAAAAGAAATGCAATTCTTTGGTGCAAGAGCTAATATGGCAAAAGCATTATTATATGCAATCAATGGTGGTATTGATGAAAAAACTAAACAACAAGTTGGGCCTAAATTTAGAATGGTGGATACTGAATACTTAGATTATAATGATGTTTTAGAGAAGTTTGAAATTATGACAGAATGGCTTGCTGAATTATATGTAAACACTTTAAATGTAATTCATTATATGCATGATAAATATGCTTATGAAAAAATTCAAATGGCTTTACATGATAGAGACGTAAAGCGTTACTTTGCAACAGGTATTGCTGGTTTATCAGTTGTAGCTGATTCATTAAGCGCAATGAAATACGCTAAAGTTAAAGTTATTAGAGATGAAGATGGAGTTGCTATCGATTATGAAATCGAAGGTGATTATCCAAAATATGGTAATGATGATGATCGTGTTGATGAAATTGCAATTAATATCGTTTCAAGCTTTATGAGTAAAATTAGAAAACACCATACATATAGAGATGGTTTCCCAACATTATCAATTTTAACTATCACATCAAATGTAGTATATGGTAAAAAAACAGGTAATACACCTGATGGTAGAAAAGCAGGGGAGCCATTAGCTCCAGGAGCAAATCCAATGCATGGTAGAGATTCAAGTGGTGCGGTAGCTTCGTTAGCATCGGTTGCTAAAATTCCATTCCACGATGCACAAGATGGTATTTCTAAAACATTCTCAATTGTACCAGGTGCTCTTGGGAAAGATGATTTAGTATTTGATGGTGAACTAGACTTAGATCGCTTGAAAGAAGAAATGACAAATGAAAAATAATGAAATTGATGATTTAGTAGCTTTGATAGATAAAATGGTGGCTGATGGGACTGGTCATATTAACATTAAAACAAATGATCAAAGTGATGAAATTATCGTAGATACATGTAACTCAACAGATTGTAGTGATGGAGCATGTAAACAACCAACAGAAATAAATATAGAAGGAGACAAATAATGGTAAAACAACAACAAATTGATAATCTAGTAGATTTATTAGATGGTTATGTTGAAAAAGGCGGTCATCATTTAAATGTAAATGTTTTTACAAGAGAAACTTTAATTGATGCTCAAAATCATCCTGAAAAATACCCTCAATTAACTATTAGGGTATCAGGTTATGCTGTTAACTTTAATAAATTAACAAAAGAACAGCAAGATGATGTAATTAATAGAACATTCCACGAAGAAATGTAGTACAATAAAGAAGGTAAGATTATTACCTTCTTTTTTTATAGGTGAAAATATGCAAGGAAAAATACATTCGATAGAATCATTTGGTACAGTTGATGGTCCTGGAATTAGGTTAGTTATATTTATGCAAGGTTGTCCTTTGCGTTGTAAATACTGCCACAATCCTGATACATGGAACTTAAAAGGTGGAAAGTTAATAACAATTGATGAAATAATTGATAAATATCAAAGAAATAAAGAATTCTTTAAAAATGGTGGAATTACTGTCACTGGTGGGGAACCATTATTACAAATTGAATTTGTAACAGAATTATTTAAAAAAGCTCAAGAACTAAACATACATACATGTTTAGATACATCAGGTGTAACATTTAATAAACAAGATACAATACTTTTAGATAAACTATTAAAATATACAAATCTTGTATTATTAGATATAAAACAAATTAATAATTTTAAACATAAAAATCTTACAGGTTTAAAAAATGATAATATTTTAGAGTTTGCAAGATATTTAAGTGAAAATAAAATACCAATATGGATTAGACATGTTTTAGTACGAGGTATAACTAATGATAAAGAAGATTTGAAAAATTTAGCTTTATTTATTGCAGATTTAAATACAGTGAAAAAAATAGATATTTTAGCATTTCATCAATTAGGAAGAAGTAAGTATCAAAATATGAAAATAGATTATCCATTGGAAAATGTGGATGAAACTTCTAAAGAAGAAACAAAAGAAGCTTATGATTTAATTATGGATACAATAAAAGAAAAATATAGACAAAATAAATAGTAAAGGGAGGATATATGTCAACTATTTTAATTATTAATGCTGGCAGTAGTTCAGTAAAGTTTCAAATTGTTAAAATGCCAAGCGAAGAATTAGTTACAACTGGTATAGTAGAAAGAATTGGTTTAGAAGAAGGAATGTTTACGATTAAATTTAATAATCAAAAAAATGTGATTAATCGTAAATTTGCTGATCATAATGAAGCAATTAATTTTGTATTAAATCAATTTATTGAATTTAAAGTTTTAAATTCACTTGATGAAATAACGGCATGTGGACATCGTGTTGCACACGGTGGAGAGTATTTTAAAGCGTCACATTTAGCAGATGAGAAAGCTGAACAGGAAGTAAAAAAATTATTTACATTAGCACCTTTACATAATCCCGTTAACTTTAAAGGGTATGAAATTAT
Organism: uncultured Erysipelotrichaceae bacterium; assembly: GCA_964371715.1. Lineage (GTDB taxonomy): Bacteria > Bacillota_I > Bacilli_A > Erysipelotrichales > Erysipelotrichaceae > CAYJNO01. The sequence goes on from CAYJNO010000014.1 coordinate 24,637, forward strand.
TAGTGAAGCTTTACCAAATATCAAAAATGTATTTGTATTTGATACTTCATTTCATTCAACTATTCAAGCAAAGTCATTTGTTTATCCAATTCCATATAAATACTATGAAGATTATAAAATCAGAAAATATGGGTTCCATGGAACAAGTCATCGTTATGTAAGTGAAGTTGTTTATCAAACAGATCCATCAATTAGAAGCCTTATTACGTGTCATATTGGTAATGGAGTTAGTCTTTGTGCAATTGATGGTGGTATTAGTGTTAATACATCTATGGGAGTTACACCGTTAGGTGGTGCTATGATGGGAACAAGATCTGGTGATATTGATCCAGCTATAGTTGATCAAATTGCTAATATAGAGGGTATTGATGCTTGTGGCACTGTTGACATACTAAATAAAAAAAGTGGGATGCTTGGAGTTTCAGGTATTTCAAGTGATGCAAGAGATGTAATAGAAGCAGCGAAAAATGGAGATTATCGTGCTAATTTAACTCTTGAAATTTATGCAGGACGAATTAGAAGTTATATTGGAAGATATTTAATTCAGTTAAAAGGACTTGATTCATTAGCGTTTACAGCTGGAGTTGGAGAAAATTCTGCATTTATTAGATCTATGGTTTTAGATGGATTAAAAGATGCTTTAGGTATAGAATACGATCAAGAACTTAATGAAAAAAACGGGGATGAAAACGGTATAATTAGTACTCCAAATTCAAAAGTTAAAGTTTTTGTTATCGCAACAAATGAAGAAATAATGATTGCTAGAGATACTTATAACTTAACAAAATAAAAATAAAAGATAATATTAATCGAAAATTAATATTATCTTTTTTAATTTTATATTAAAAAATAAATCATAGCTTTTTTATTATTTTTAAAGCATCAGAAAATTCATTTTCTGCAACTATTTTTAAATAGTGTTCAAGAGTATCAGCAGATGTTTGGTGCATTTTGCTTCTATCACTACCATTTAACCAATATTCAAGTGGGTAAGAATTTGTGTATTTATCTTTTAAATAGATTTTCGCTGCACATACGCGATCAACGCACATTTCTTTAAGATATTTTTTAGGCATCTCAATTGGATTACCATTATCATTCCAATACATATAATGGTGTTTATTAAAACTTTTATGATGAACCCAAGCTGTTGAATAACCTTTAACACGTCTTTCTTCATCTATCGGACTTCTAAATCCTTGATAATATTTGACTCCATTTATAAATTCATCAGGATGATATTTTGAAATATCATGAACTAAACCTTGATGGAACAAACCTAGTTTAAAACAATATTTCATCACTAAAAATCGATGAGAATTCACAGTATTTAAATGTTTAAAAAAATTACTAAATTTCATAACGTAATTTTATCATAAACTATTAATTAGTAGCTAGCTAAATTTGATAAATTATGGTAAAATTAGTCACTAGGAGGATGGATGATGAAACGTAGAGACCAACGAATTAATATAATGATTGTTTTATATCAACACTTATTAATTGGAGCTGATATAAATGAATTAGTTGAAAATCAATTTAAGGAAAGTTTTGAAAACATCGACGATTTCTCTAAAGAAATATTAGATTTTGCATTATCATGTGAAAATGAATTAATTGAAATTACAAACTCAAGATTAGACGAATGGACTTTTGATAGACTAGGATTTGTTGAACAAGGATTAATATTAATGGCACTATCTGAAATTGCTTTAGACAATACTAGTAAAGCTATTATTATAAATGAAGCAGTCGAAATAGCAAAAATATATTGTGATGATGATGCGTTTAAATTATTGAACGGAGTTTTAGATAAATGATTAATGCTAAAATGACTGTATCATATTTAGTAAATTATTTAAAAATTAAACTTGATAGCGATTCTAAACTATCGAGTATTGTAGTAAGTGGAGAAATTAGTAATTTTACTAAACACCGCTCAAATCATTTGTATTTTACTTTAAAAGATACAAATAGTCGTATTAATTGTGTTATGTTTAGCTCTAATGCTAGTAAATTGAACTTTGTACCCAAAGATGGTGACAAAGTTCTTTTACATGCTTCAGTATCTATTTTTGAAAGTAGTGGGCAAATACAACTATATGTTAAAGCAATAAAGCTTGATGGAGTAGGTGATCTTTATGCAAAGTATCAACAACTTAAAAGAAAACTATATGAAGAAGGCTTGTTTAATCAAGAACATAAAAAAGCAATACAAAAATACCCAAAAGCAATTGCTATAATATGTGGTAAAGATAGTGCTGCTTATCACGATATATTAAAAACATTAACATCTAGGTGGCCATTAGCTAAACTTTATTTTATTCCATCTCTAGTGCAAGGTGAAAATGCAAGTAAGATGTTGATTACCACTTTAAAGAAAGCTGATAGCTTAAATGTAGATACTATCATTTTAGCAAGAGGTGGAGGATCACTTGAGGATTTATGGGCATTTAATAATGAAGAATTAGCATATGAAATTTATAAATGTAAAACTCCAATAATAACTGGTGTAGGTCATGAGAGTGATACAACAATTGTCGATTATGTTAGTGATTATCGTGCTGCAACACCAACTGCTGCTGCAGTTTATGCTACTTTAAATATGGAAGATGTTAAAGGTGAATTGGATTTTACAAAGTCTAGATTAATAGATAGTATTCAAACATATGTTGATTATTATGCAGATACCTTAAATAAAATAAATAATTCAATAGTATATATTAATAATTATCACATTATTCAAAATCCAATTTTAAAAGTACAATATGAAAAGCAAAAATTACTTAATTATGCTACAAAACTCTCAAAAAGAAGAGAAATTCTAGAAAAAAACAATATGAGAATGAAACTTAATCTATTAAATTCTTTAAATAATAAAACACATAGTTTAAGTATATTAAGAAATAGTTTGTTAAGTAATGTTAATAAAAAGATGACAACAACAAGTTTTGAATTTGGAAGACAAATTGAACTATTAGACGCATTTTCACCATTAAAAATTTTAAAAAGAGGTTATAATATATCATATAAGGATGAAAAAGTAATTAATTCAGTTAAAGATATAAAAAAAGGTGATGAAATTATAAATAAATATAGTGATGGTATTGCTATTTTAAAAGTAAAGGAGCTTAAAAATGAAGACATTTGAAGATAAACTTAAAAGATTAGAGTATATTACTTCAACACTTGAAAGAAATGAAGAATCAATAGATGAAGCTATTAAACTGTTTGAAGAAGGGCTAAAACTTAGTGAAGAATTAGATAAACAGTTGAAAGGTTATGAGTTAAAGATTGAAGAGTTAACTGTTAATATGGGGGATGAAAAAAGTGACTTTTAAAGAATATTTTAATAATGGATTAAATGATATCAAACAATCAAAAATAAAAGAAGCAATGACATATTCGTTATTTTCTAATGGTAAAATGCTTAGAAGCACTTTGCTTTTAGAGATGACAAATGCTTATAAATATGATGTTCAAGATGCATATTCATCAGCACTTGCATTAGAAATGATTCATACTTATTCATTAATACATGATGATTTGCCAGCAATGGATGATGATGATTTAAGACGTGGTAGAAATACATGTCATATAGAATTTGATGAAGCTACAGCTATTCTTGCAGGAGATGGTCTTTTAACTGAAGCATTTAATACAATATTAAAATCAGAATTATCAGCTGATAAAAAAATTAAGTTAGTAGCCCATCTATCACAATTTGCTGGGGCAAATGGTATGATATTAGGTCAATGTTTAGATATGGAGGCTAATAATGTATTACCGAGTTATGAATATATGAAAGATATACATAAAAATAAAACAGGTAAATTATTTGCTTTAAGTTTTATGATGTCGGCAATTATTTCAGGAAATGAACAACATCTTTCAACTTTAGAAGAAATAGGATATACACTAGGCTTAGCTTTTCAAATTCAAGATGATATTTTTGAAATTACAAAAACAACAGATGAATTAGGAAAAAATACCAATAGTGATGCTACTAATGATAAAATGACAATCAATAAGTTTTTCAACTTATCAGAGGCAACAAATTTAATGAATAAATGTTATAATGAGAGTATAGAAATGCTAGATAATTTAAATATTGATTCTGTAAAAGTAAAAGAAATAATAGAAAATATAAGAAATAGAAATAGGTAGTAAAAATGAATATTAAAGATATTAAAAATCCTGAATTTTTAAAAGATTTAAGTTATGAAGAATGTGATAAATTAGCTTTAGATATTAGAGAATTTTTAATTGAATCAGTCTCAACAACTGGAGGGCATCTTTCAAGTAATTTAGGTATAGTTGAATTAACTATAGCAATGCATAGAGTATTTGAAACACCAAATGATAAATTTTTATATGATGTAGGACATCAAGCATATATTCATAAAATTTTAACTGGAAGAGCAGATAGATTTGATACGTTAAGACAATATAAAGGTTTGTCAGGTTTTCAAAAATTTAATGAGTCAGAGCATGATGCGTGGGAAGCTGGACATTCATCAACTTCATTATCTGGAGCTTTAGGTCTTGCTATTGCACGAGATTTAGAAGGCAAAAGTTATAATGTTGTTCCAGTTATTGGTGATGGATCATTGTTTAATGGAATGTCTTTTGAAGCATTAAACCATATAGGACATGAAGCAAGAAAATTAATAATTGTATTGAATGACAATGATATGTCCATTTCAGCTAATGTAGGTGGTCTAACAAAAGGATTAACTAAGCTTAGAACTTCAAAACCATACAATAGTTTCAAAAATGAACTTAAAGGAATATTGGGAACTAATAAAATAGGATATGCTGTTTTAGATATCATGCGTGATTTTAAAAAATTTATAAAACATGAAACTGTTGATCAAAATGTTTTTGGTGAATTTAACATTGAGTATTTAGGGCCAATTGATGGTCATAATATTAAAGAACTTGAAAGTGCGTTACAAACAGCGAAATCAATGAATAAGCCTGTATTAGTACATGTATTAACTAAAAAAGGCAAAGGATATAAATATGCTGAAAATGATGTAGATGGAAAATGGCATGGAATTGGACCATTTAACATAGAAGATGGGACATTAAAAGCAAAAGGTAAAGAAAACTTTGAATCATGGTCAAAAGTTATGTCTAATTCACTTTGTCGTTTAGCTAAAGATAATGAAAAAATTGTCGCAATCACTCCTGCAATGATACAAGGAAGTAAGCTTGATAACTTTTTTAGATTGTATCCAAATCGTTCATTTGACTGCGGAATTGCAGAATCACATGCAATGACTTTAGCTGCAGGATTAGCTGTAGGAAATAAGCATCCTTATGTTTGTATTTATTCTTCATTTCTACAAAGAGCATATGATCAAATTAATCATGATATTTGTAGAATGAATCTACCATGCGTTATTGGTGTAGATAGAGCAGGATTAGTAGGAGAAGATGGTGAAACACATCATGGAGTATTTGATATCAGTATGCTTAAAAGTATTCCAAATCTAATTGTTTCTCAACCCAAAAATGCAAATGAAGCACAAGATATGTTAGCAACAGCATTTAATTATAATGGTCCATTTTTAATAAGATACCCAAGAGGTAGTTTATTTTATGAAGAAAAAGATTTTGAAATTATTGAAATTGGAACTTGGACTTATGAACAAAAAAATGAAACAAATGACACTTGTGTTATTACTTATGGTGACAATGTAGAATTATTATGTAATGATGAAAGATTTAGTAATGTAGATATAATTAATGCTAGATTTATTAACCCATTAGATACAAATATTTTAAATCAATTAATCGATGAGAACAAAAAAGTTGTAGTATATGAAACTGATATGTTAAAAGCTGGGCTTGCTAGTTCAATCTTAGAATATTTAAGTGATAATGCACAGTTTTTAAATTTAGTAAGAATTGGAATTAAGGATGAATATGTAGTAGCTGGCAGTTTAAACAAATTAAAAGATGCATATAATATATCATTAGATGATGTTTTAAAAGCAATAGAACAAATTAAGGAGTAAGATCGATGTTAAAAACACTATACATTAAAAATTTTATAATTATTGATGAAGTAGAAATTGAATTTGAAAATGGTTTTAGTGTATTTACAGGTGAAACAGGTGCTGGTAAATCAATTATTATTGATGCAATTTCATATGCATTAGGCAACAGACTTGAACAATCACTTATTAAAACTGGTACAGATTCTTTAACGATAGAGATAGTTTATGATATTTCAAAAAATAATAAAATTAAAGAGCTATTAGATCTTTATGATATTGAATATGAAGATGAGTTGATTATAATGCGAAAAATCAATAATTTAGGAAAATCAATCACTAAAATTAACCATCAAAATGTAACATTATCATTATTGAAACAAATAATGGATAAACAAATCGATATTCATAATCAACATGAAACTCATTATCTATTAAATAAAAACAATCACATTAATCTTTTAGATAATTTTATTAGTGATAAATCACTAATAAACGAAGTTAAAGATTATTATCAACAATTTACAAAGTTGCAAAAAGAGTATGACAAACTTTTAGAAGATAGTAAAAATGATAATTTTATCGAATTTATACAAGCAGAAATCAAAGAAATTGAAGAAGTTGATCCAAAAATTGGTGAAGATGATGAACTTTTAATTATTGATAAAGAAATAAATAATTCTCAAAAATTAATTGATTCGTTAAATAGTGCACTATATAGTTTTAATAAAAATGATGGGATTAATGAAAATTTATTTGATGTGATTAAAACATTGGGTGAAAGTAATAAATTTTATGAACGGGTGAATAACTCATACTATGAATTAATCGATATATTTGATGAGATAAATAACTATCGATCTTCATTAAATTTTTCAGATGAAAGAATTAATGAAGTACAAGAAAGAATATATATTCTTACAAAACTTAAAAGAAAATATGGATCAACTATTGAGACTGTATTAAAGAAAAAAGATGAATTAATTGATCAATTGGATAAAATTGTTAATAGAGATGCAATATTAAAGAAATTAAAACAAAGCATTGATATAAATGTTGAAAAATATAATATTAGTGCATCGAAGCTACATCAACAACGTGTTTTAGTTGCAACAAGACTTGAAAAAGAAATACTAGGTATTCTAAATGAATTAGTTTTAGAACATGCTAAATTTAAAATAGAAATAAATAATACATCTAAAGCCACTGCTTTAGGTAATGATGATGTTAGTTTTTTAATATCATTAAATAAAGGTGAATCTTTAAAACAATTAAATAAAGTTGCTTCAGGTGGTGAATTATCTAGAATGATGTTAGGATTAAAAACTATATTTTCTAAATATGAAGGAATTAATACTTTAATTTTTGATGAAATTGAAACGGGAGTAAGTGGGCAAGTTGCAAGTGCAATAGGAAAAAAAATGTATGATATAGGATTAAATGTTCAAGTTTTTTCAATTACTCATTTATCACAAGTTGCTGCATTTGCTAATAATCATTATCATGTTTACAAAGAACATTTAGATAATACTAAAACAAATGTTCGCCGCCTAAATAAAAATGAAATAATTAATGAATTAGCAATGATATCTAATTCCAATACTTCAGATGCAGCTATAAAAGCAGCAATTGAATTATATGAAAGTTCACAAAATAAAAAGCATGGATAATTATATATTTCATGTTGATTTAAATACTTTTTTTATCAGTGCTGAAGAAATAAAGAATCCAACTTTAATTGATAAACCTGTAATTGTAGCTGGAAGTACAAGAAGATCGGTCGTTTCAACAGCATCATATATCGCAAGATCATTTGGTATTAAATCTGGTGAGAGTGTATTATCGGCATTAAAAAAATGTCCTGATTTGATCGTAGTTGATGTAAATTATAAATATTATAGAGAATTATCGAACAAATTTATGAATATTTTATATCAATATACTGATGAAATACAAATTGCATCTATTGATGAATGTTACATTAATTGTACTGAAATAATAAAAAACTATGCAAAACCAATTGATCTTGCAATAGAAATTCAAAATAGAGTATTGAATGAATTACAATTAAAATGTTCAATAGGGATTTCCTATAATAAATTTCTTGCGAAAATGGCTAGTGACATGAAAAAACCAATGGGCATAACTATAATTCATCAAGAAGAACTTAAAGCTAAAATATGGCAGCTGCCTATCGAAAAAATGTATGGAATAGGTAAAAAGACAACAACAGTATTAAAAGAAAATAATATTGAATTAATAGAAGATTTATTAAAAGCTGAAAATAAGAGCTTATTACAAAGAGTGTTTGGGATTAATTTTCAAAGTATGATTGATCGTGTCAATGGAAATTCAAGTACTAAAATAAATAAATCAAGTGAAAGAAAATCTATTTCAATCTCTAAAACATATAATGAAGATATAAATGACTTTGAGATAATAGAAGATGCACTAAATGAATTATGTAATGAATTATCTAGAAGAATGAAAGCTAAAAATGTAAAGGGAAGGGGGATTACCCTTTCAATAAAGTATGATGATTACAGAATAATAAATCGTTCTACTCTTCTAAATTATAGTACTAATAGTGCTTCAGACATATTTAATCAATGTTTAGAGTTATATGAATTGCATGATAATAACCAGGCAAAGAGACTATTTAGAATCAATATCTCACATTTAGATACAGAAGATATAAAAGAAGAATTACTTAGTTTATTTTAATCGATAATTTTGTTACACATTAGTTGTGTTTATATAAAAAAACAAGAAAATATGAGCTTTTATTTAGCTTTTTTTAAATAAATATATAGAAATTCAATGTTTATTTTATTATAATTATTATAGTAACAAAATATAGGAGGAATTAAATTATGGCAATCGTAACAAAAAAAGTATTAGCAGAAAAATTAGCAGATAAATGTGGTAGCAAAGCAAAAGCTACTGAACTTGTAAATGAATTATTTGATACAATCGTAGATTCACTACAAAATGGTGATACTGTAGATGTATTCGGTTTTGGTAAATTCGAAGTTAAAGAAAGAGCTGAAAGACAAGGATTAAATCCATCAACTAAGGAAAAAATTACAATTCCTGCTAAAAAGGTTCCTGGATTCAAAGCTAGCAAAGCTTTAAAAGACGCAGTAAAATAGATTATATAAAGCCCATACTTGGGTTTTTTTATTCAATTATTTACTTCGTATAATGTATATTGTGCGACAAAAAAGAAGAGTTAAAACTCCTTTTGAATAATATCAATTATAGCTTTCTTATTATATAATTGATATTCTAAGTCTTTAACTCTTAACATAATAGTATTCATTAGACTTGATTCTTTATAGCCCAGTAAAATAATATCTTTACCTGTAATTTTATCTAGATTATTTTTAAATCTATAATATATATTTAATTTATTATTTAACCATAATTGATAATTTGTATCATCGTATATATATATAATTTTATTTAATAATTCTATATGTTGTTGATAATTATCAACTAATTTAAGTATTTTCCAATCTTCTATTTTATTCAGATAGTATTCATGTATCTTAGTTAGTAAATTTGACATTTCAACAATAGAATTAATTAGATTTTTATTTAAAATTAATTTATTTAATTGTTTTTTTGCTTCTGTATCCGTTTTAAATATATTTTGATACATTATAACGAACTTAATTAAAATGTCATCACTCGCTTCTAATTTAGTGTTTGAAATTAATTTAATTTTGTCTAAACGACTTTGAAGCTCTGACATTGATAAATTATCTAGTTCTACAAACCAATGATCTAAACAACTACAACATTTTAAATAATTAAAATAATGTTGTGGATTATTAGTCAATAAAGCTTTTTTAGTTTCTTCAAAAACTCTCTCAACAGATAAATAAACCAATATATTTTTATTGAGTCGCATTAATTCAATTAGACTTTCATCAATTTTAAAATCTAATTGTGCAGCAAATCTACAGGCACGTAAAATTCGTAATGGGTCTTCAATAAATGTTGTATTATCCACCGCTTTAATAGTAGACGTATTTATATCGACTAATCCACCATAGTAATCATGCATTTCATTAGTTAATATATCCTGAAGCAATGAATTTATAGTTAAATCACGTCTTTTACATGCTTCTTTATACGATAGTTTATGATCAATACTGACTTTAAAATCTTGATGCTTATCGCCTACTTTATATTCTTCTCTTGGAAGTGAAATATCGATATTCAATTTTTTTAAATGAAGAATGCCAAAAGATTTCCCTATTTTTATTACTTCATCATATTTGTTTAAAATCATTTCTAAATCATTTATTTCTATATTAAATACTTCAATATCGTAGTCTTTAATTTTAAGCCCTATTATGCTATCTCTAACACATCCACCGACAAAAAATGCTCTTCCACCATGCTTTTCTATATCTTTAGCGATTGATTTTATAATATTATTCATTTATCTTCCTCTTTTTTAGTACAACAATCATTGAATCATCAGGCTCTATTTCAGTGTATATTTTTATTTTATATACTAAAAACTTATCATTAGGTATTATATTTTTAATGTTATTCACATCATAGTACATAAATAACATATCAAAATCTTCCATATATTCTTTTTTAAACTCACCATACCACAAAGTCATAAAAATAAATCCACAATCATTTAAATGTTCATACTGTGAGTGTAATGATAAAATAAAATCATCTATACTAAGGTGATGTAAAACCTTATTAGAATATATACAATCAAATTTTTTATTTATTTTTATATTTCTTGCATCAATGTTAAATGTTTCAATTTTATATTTTTTATTAAATAGCTTTAAAAATAACTTTGAATTATCACTTCCTATAACTTTATAATAATGTGATAGGGCTAATAAATCTTTACCCTCCCCCATTCCTAGCTCTAGTAATGTAGAATTTAAGGGTATTACATTTAATACCTCTTTTATTAACTCTTTATTGTTATAATCTTTATTCATATCAATATATTGTTCTACGAATTTGTCATTGTCATATATTTTCATTAATATGCTCCTTTTTCTTAGTATATATTATCTTATCGTAAATATGAATTAAATTGTTAATATAAAAAATAGTGAAATAATATATTTCACTATTTTAATCTATTTAAGTAAATTTAAGACACTATTTCCATATTCAGGTAATGTACAATCAAAATTATCAGCTATAGTTGCACCAATCATTGCAAATGTTTCAGGTATTTCTAATTCTCCTGTTGATGTCATTGATGGGCTATAAGCTATAAATGGAACCATTTCTCTTGTATGATCACTTCCTGGCCATGTAGGATCATTACCATGATCTGCAGTAATAATAACTAAATCATCATCATTTAATTTTTCCAATAATTTACCAAGTAAAATATCAAAATCTTCTAATTCTTTAGCATATCCTTCGGGGTTTCTTCTATGTCCCCATTTTGCATCAAAGTCAACTAAATTAACAAAACATAGTCCAGTAAAATCAGAATCAGCTAATTCTATTGTTTGCTCCATTCCATGGATGCTTGATTGTGATTTATGAGATTCACTAATTCCTTCACCATCAAAGATATCATTGATTTTCCCAACAGATATTACATCAAAATTATTTGCCTTTAAGTGATCTAAAACTGTTTTACCAAATGGTTTAAGCGCATAATCATGTCTATTAGGAGTTCTTTCAAACTTGCCATTTACTTCTACAAATGGTCTAGCTATAATTCTACCAACTCTCCATTCAGGTTTCATTGTTATTTCTCTTGCTATTTCACAAACTCTGTATAGTTCCTCTACAGAAACAACATCTTCACATGCTGCTATTTGTAATACAGAATCAGCTGATGTATATAGTATTAATTCTTTTGTATCAATATGATGTTGTCCTAGTTCGTCTAATATCTCTGTTCCACTTGCAGCCTTGTTTCCAACAAATGTGTATCCAGATTTCTCTGATAATTCATCTACTAATTCTTTAGGAAATCCAGTTTCTGTAAAAGTAATAAATGGTTTATCTACATTTAATCCCATTAATTCCCAGTGTCCGGTCATTGTATCCTTACCTAATGAAATTTCTTTCATCTTAGTGAAATAGCCTTTTGTATCTTCTTTTTTAGGATGATTTTTCAAATCAACAATGTTACTTGCTCCTAAAGTGATTAGGTTTGGTATATTTAACAATTCAACACTTTCTGATATATGTTTAAGTGTGTTAGCACCTTCATCGCCATATTTTGCAGCATCAGGAAGAGAACCTACTCCTACCGAATCTACTACTATGGTAAATATTCTTTTATATTTCATTTTTTACCTCCAAAATATCTACTACTAATTATATCATTATTTATTATATTTGTAATTTAATTGCTATTTTTTGTTGTTAAAAGGATGTGAATTTAGATAATTACCCTTTGCTGTCTTTTTATCAACGCTCGTATATATTTGTGTTGTTTTAATATCACTATGTCCAAGTAACTCTTGAATAACTCTTAAGTCTGCATTACCTTGCAATAAATGAGTAGCATAACTGTGTCTTAGTTTATGTGGTGTGATTGTTTTTTCAATTGTTGTTGAATTCAAAGTTGATTTTAATACCCTTTGTATGTATCTTGGATTTAATTTTTTTCCATTAGAATTAATAAAAAATATATTTGTAGGTTTTTTTATCCAAGTGCTTCTAACTTTAGTGTAATATTCATTGATAATTAACTTAGAACTTGATGGAATAGGCACTATTCGTTCTTTATTACCTTTACCTTTTACACGAACTATTAAATCATCTAAATTAACTTGATTTACAGTTAAATTAACACATTCACTAATTCTTAGTCCTAAAGCATATAATATCTCAATTAAACAATGATTAAAAATGCCCTTAGGACTATCATCAAATACAGCTAATAGTTCATCAATTTCATCTACTTCTGCATATATAGGGAGTTTTGATTGATGATTTTTAACACTTACATTACAACTAACATCATCAATATCATACTTTTGATTAATAAAGCGATGAAAGGATCTGATGGCGGAAATTTTATTATTTACTGTATTTTGCTCATATTTACTTTTTATTGAATCAACATATTCAATTATGTCATTGTATGTAATATGATTTACTTCATAAAGCTTTCTACACTCTAAATACTTGATATAATCATTAATATTTCTTGAATAATTTTTAATTGTACTTATTGATTTATTTTCATTGATTTTTAGTTGTAAGATAAACTCATCATATAATATTTTTACCTTCATAATTAATGATAAATAATTTCTGTTGATTCTTCTAAATCAACTTGAGTATCTGTTGCTTCATAATTTGAAAAATCGATGATTATCTCTTTAATTAATACAACTAAATCTGTTAATGATAAGCTCTTATTACTTATTTTTAGATTTAATATATTCTCTAAATCCATATCTTTGTTATATTGGTCAAGTGCTTTAATTAGTAGAACTTTATATGTTAAATCATTATTAAATAAATATTCACTAACTACTACTTCTTCATTAGAAAATTCATGATGATGATAAAAATCAATTTTTTCATCATCAATATTTGACATACAATCTAGAGCATTAGATAAATCATCATATACATAATCAATATATTCATCTAATTTAGTATTTGTCTCCTCTGATTCGATTTCATCTTTAAAATAGTCTTCAAAATTAAAGCAAGCTCTAAAAAAACCATCTATTAATATTATGATAAACTCCTTACCAATTTCTGAATATTCTTCATTTTTATATAAATAAATTAACTTATTCAATATTAAATCTTGTCTACCTATTTCATCACAAATTTCATATAAATACTCTAAACTATCATCTGAAACTAGGTTATCGTCACTGAAATATTCTTTAAAAAATTGTTTAAATAAAACAATTTCATAAAAATTAATTTTTAATAATGATTTATAAGCTGATGACATAAAGCTAACCATTTCGTTATTGACTTCTTCTTTATCAAGCAACGTAAAAACTGTATCAGTGATCGCATAATTGATAAAACTAGAAGTTTTTGAATATTTTAATAATAGTTTTTCTTCATCTTTCGATAAATTTATATTTTTAGCAAACAATTTAATGTCTGATTTAGGTATTTTATAGTTTATTTTGCTTTCAAAGGTCATATTGTTCTCCTTTTTTAAAATAAAAATGATAATTACTTATCATTTTTATTGTGTAATAATTTTTCGAAATCTTCAATCGGCATTGGTTTTGCATAGTAGTAACCTTGTGCAGCATTACATTCTATTTTATTTAAGAAATCAACTTGTCTTAATTCTTCAACACCCTCAGCGACAGTGTACATATTTAAACTTTGTGCTAATTTAATGATACCTTCAATTATTTTCTCTCCACGATCATCATCGTATTGAAAGAAGCTACGATCTAATTTAATTACATCAGCTTTAATTGTTCTTAAAAGTCCTAGAGATGAATAACCAGATCCAAAGTCATCAATAGATATACCATATCCCTCTTTATGAATTTGGGCAAGTGTTTTTAATGACTCAACTTCGTTTTGCATAATTGTAGTTTCTGTAATTTCAACCTCTAAATATTTGCGAGGTATTTGATATTTATCAGATATTGCAATTAATTGATTTACAAAGAATGGGTTAGATAAATGATGTCTTGAGAAATTACATGAAACTGTAACACATTTTTCATCATTAGCCATCCATTTGTGTAGCGTTTTACAAACTGTTTCAAAAATATGGAAATCTAAATCAATAATATATCCATTTTGTTCAAATAAAGGAATAAAATCATTTGGATATATCATAGAATTATCACTTCTAATCCATCTAACTAATGCTTCTGCTCCTATAATAGTTGAATTTGTAATATCATATTTCGGTTGTAAGAATGCTTTAAATTCATTATTTTTCATTGCATCTTCTTTAATGTTATTAAGTTCTATCTCTTTTCTTAATTTATTTTTGATTTTTTCATCATAATCAAATGACCTTGAGTTTGTTTCTCTGGCAAGATTATGTGCAATTGATGTTTTTGAAATTATATCATTGATATTAGTTTCGTTTGCTTCGATGACATATCTTCCAATTCGAAAATCAATATGATAGTTAACTTTTGTCGACATTCTTGCTTCAAATATCTTTTCATATTTATTCATTAACATATCAACATCTTCAAATAGTTTGCTATTTGCTATTACAATTAATGCATCAGTATCATATCTTGCAGTTACAAATTCTAAATTTTTCTCAATATCATCAAGACTTGCTAGTGTTTTAATTACTTCATCTCCAACTTCATAACTAAATAGTTCATTAATTGTTTTGAAATTTACTATATCAACTATTAATGAAGTAAATTGCATATTTGGGTTTGATTCAATAAAATCAGTTGCATCAATTTTAAACTTCTCTATATTTCTTAGTCCAGTTAATTGATCATAATAGGCGATTTGCTCTAATTTTTTAATATTTTTATAACGATAATACATATAAGATGAGATTACTAAACCTGATATTATAATAATAAATATAAGCATATTTATTATTGTGTTTGATATATTTTCCGCTTCTGTCGCAATAATTGATTCAGGAACAATAATTACAATCGACCAGTATCTAAAGCCTAAATTTGAATATGCAATAAAATATCTTTGATTAAATAAATTATAGACAAAATTACCAGCTTTTAAAGATACAATATCTTTATAAATATCTGTAGCTAATATATCATCTTCAATTGCATTTTGATCTAAAGTAAAGCTGAAATCTACAAGATTACCAGAAGATAATATAATATCTCTATTATTATTCAAAATAACAGTAAAACTATTTTCCCCATATGGATCATTAATAATCTCAGTAAAGTAATCGATTGAGTATTCAGCAGCAATTACTCCACCCACTTCATCTTGATAATAAATTGGCGCCGCAACTGTGATAACGGTTTTATTAGATACTTCAGATATATGAGGTTCACTTGTACTTACGGTACCATTTTTAGCTATTCTAAAATACTCTTGATCTCCAATATCAATTATTTCTCCACTTTGTAAAATACCAAATCCATTTGTATCTACAAGCATGGCATTTTCAAATGATAAATCACTTTGTACAGTTTTTAAATATTCTATAGTTAATACATCATCGTATCCGAAAATTGAAATCGTATTTGCTAAATCTTCAACTTCTGCATTATTTTTTTCAAGTTCACGTATTAAAGATAATTTTTGTTGTTCTAACATATTTTCCATATTACTAACTGTTGTTTTTTCAAAGCTATCCAAAATAGAGTTTGTTAGATTATAAAGAAAAGCTATAATTAAAATAAATGAAAGAATTATTGATGTAGCAATTTTGTATATATTATTAAAGTTTTTCACAAATTCTCCTTTACGTTTATAATATTATATCATTTATTAGATATATACTCAATAATCTTAACATTACTTTAGTGTATAATTATTATTTATTTGTACTTATTTCACTAAATACGAATATTTTATTCATTAAAACACGATAAAGCAAATAAATACTCATTTATTTATATAATATTTTATAGGTTTTAATGAATTCAAAAAGATTTAAAATCTTGTAAAACACTTTTTAGTACACCTAAAAACAAACAATGGATACATAATTTTATCATAATAAAAAATGTATATAATTAACTAAAAAAATCTTAAATTTTTATGAAATTAGTATTGTAATTATGAAATTTCTTTGCTATTATAAATAAGCGTTAAGCAATTATGTCTACGTAGCTCAGCCGGATAGAGCACACGCCTTCTAAGCGTGCGGTCAGGGGTTCGAATCCCTTCGTGGACGCCATTTTAAAAGTAAACTGCAAGAATAATCTTGCAGTTTTTTTTATAACAACGGAGCGAATGTTCTAAGAATTGCTAAATACATTAAACGATACCATGGTAAGTTTGATACATCTTTAATATCAATTAATTCTGATATTTCAAATGTATTGAGTATATCCTTTTTTATATTATCAACTAACTCTGATTTATATGTCCATACACCACATTCGAAATGTAAATCTAAGCTTCGATAATCTAAATTTATTGTTCCTATTACAGCAACACTATCATCTGATACAAACATTTTAGAATGAATAAATCCTGGTGTATACTCATATATTTTAACTCCAGATTCTATCAATGATTTGTAGTATGATCTTGATAGAAAATGAACGAATTTTTTATCAGGAATTTTAGGTAAAATTAATCTTACATCAACATTTGATTTTGCAGCATTTGTAATAGCAACATGCATTTCTCTACTAATAATTAAATACGGTGATGTTATGTAAACATAATCAGTAGCATTATTTAAAATACTTAAATATAATGTTTCGCCTACTGATTCATTATCAATTGGAGAATCGGAAAATGGTAACAGCATTCCTTCTTCTTCATAATTTGATTCAACTTTATATTGATTATAATCTTCATCAATATTTGTAACACTCTCCCACATTGCTAAAAACATTATTGTAAGAGAAAAAACTGCATTTCCTTTTATTCTAATAGCTGTGTCTTTCCAGTGACCATGTTTTTCATATTGATTAATATATTCATCTGCAATGTTAATTCCACCAGTAAATCCAACTTTGCCATCTATAACACATATTTTACGATGATCTCTATTGTTAAATTCAGAATTAAATACATGTAAAAATTTATTAAATGCAAAACATTTGATATTGTACTTTGCTAATTTCTCCTTTAAATTGCTCGGCAGTGTTAAAATACACCCTAAATCATCATATAATATTCTAATTTCAACATTATTTTTTGCTTTTTCTATCAATACTTCTTCAATTGAATCCCACATTTTACCATCATCAATTATAAAGTATTCCATAAAAATGAATTTCTCAGCTTTATTTAATTCTAATAATAAATCAGGTAAAAATACATCGCCTAACGGATAATATGTTGTTTTAGTATTTTCATACAATGCTCCTATAGCTTTATTTCTTAAATAGCTAGCTTGTCTTCTTGCTGCTTTATCAGAAATTTTTACTAATAAATTTTCATCTTTTACTTCATTTCTTGCTGAAATGTGATTTTGATCGATAGTTTTATATCTTTTTAATTTCTTTTTTGGAATATTTCCTTTTTCATAGATTAAATAAAATATTCCTCCAACAGATGGAAAAATAAAAAACATTATTATCCAGGCAAGTTTTGCCTCTGCATATGTATTTTTTATTAGTAATTTTAATCCAATAATTAATGTAAGCAAATTAAATAAGGAGATTGGTAAATTAAAAAAGTCATTTGTCCCATCAAATAATATGTAATATACAGAAATTTGTATATAAAAAGAAAGAACTATAAATATAGAGCGATAAAACAAATGCCAAAAATTCTTCTTCATTAATTATCCTCCAACAATCTATCACTAATTAATTTTGATTTCTCGCTTCTACCCATCAAGTTATAATAAGTTAACCAATTTGTTAAGGAATCAAGTTTAATTTCAACATCATTTAATAAACACACATTAACATCATCTACATTTAAAGGGTAATAATGTGAAATGTCATTTTCATTGATTGTAAATCCTGCAATAACATCAATTTCAATATCATTTATTTTACCCTTCGAAAAATATTTTGAAGAAAATAAACCGCTAGATTTTATTTCTTTAAAATTATAATTTTCAAATATTTCATTAAACTTATCCACATCGTTTTCCACAATTAACAAGTCTAAATCATTGAAGTTATCAACAATTTTATAAAAATATAACATTCCAGAGCCACCAAGTGCCCAAGTAATATTATTTTGATTTAGTTTTTCTGCTATTTCTATAAGTGTTTCAATTTTATTTTTCATAATTACCTCAAAATAATTATAACAAATATCAAATATACTTGATAGATATAAAACTTTATAACTATTATTGTATTATAATTTGTTTTATAATTAATGTATAAATCAATACACATACAAAGGAGAACTGATGAAAAGACTATTGTTGATATTTATATTATTTATAACAGGTTGTTCAAACCCAAGTGAAACTATACCTTCACCTACAAGTACACCATATCCCTCATCTTCACCAATTGTAGAAGATAAAGTTGAAAATGTAAGCATGATCATGTTTGGAGATGCACTTATTCATGGATCTGTGTATCGCGATTCTTTAATTAATGAAAATGGCTATAAAGATATGTTTGATGAATTAGCGGATGACATAGCAAATGCTGATATTGCTTATTATAATCAAGAAACATTAATAGGTTGTGCAGATATGCCACACTCTCCCTACCCTCTATTTAATACACCACAATCCTTTGGAGACGATATGGTGGATTTAGGGTTTAATTTAGTTTCCCTCGCTAATAATCATAGCTATGATATGGGAGAAAGAGGACTTTTATGTTCTATTGATTATTGGGATAGTAAAGGAATAGAATATGCTGGAATTTATGATTCTCAACATGCAAGAGATAACGAACAAATATTTGAAGTTGATGGGATAAAGTTTGCTATGCTAGCATATACATATGGAACTAATGGTATAGAAGTGCCGAATGATAAAAGTTATTATGTAAATATTATTAGTGATGATTTAATGCTAAGTGATATTAATAAATTAAGAGATAATGTTGATATATTAATTGTTGCTATGCATTTTGGAACAGAGTACTCTCATGTTCAAAATGCTGAGCAAGTAAGAATAGCGACACTATTAGCTGATAATGGTGTTGATTTAATTATTGGTACTCACCCACATGTTATTCAACCTACAGAATGGATTGGTGATACTTTAGTTATTTATTCATTAGGTAATATGCTATCTGCACAAATTGGTCAAGAACGACTTACAGGTGGCGTTGTATCTTTAGAATTCGAACAAATTAATGATGGACAAACAATTATAAAAAATGTAGATTCAGAATTAATCTATACCTATTATGATGATGGCTATAAGGACTTTAAACTATATTATTATGAAGATAAAAACGAAAATATAATACCAAATTATTATGATACTAAAGCTAAGTTTGAAGCAATATTAAACAACTAATAAAAAAATATCTCCATATTCATTTTGTATGATATGGAGATATTTTAAATTTAATCAATAAATACGGCAGTCCCAGAAACTGAAACCATTATCATACTGTTGTTAGGACCTAGCATCTCATAATCAAAATCTATACCTATTACAGCATTAGCACCCATTTCTATTGCTCTTCTTTTCATTTCTTCAGTTGCTTGAATTCTAGCATATTCAAGTTCGCCCTCGTATTCTGATGTTCTACCACCAAAGAAGTTTGAAAAACCTGCACCTAAATCTTTTAGAACACTAACACCAGTAATTATTTCACCAAATACTATTCCTTTATATTCTATTATACTTCTATTTTCTATAGTGTTTGTTGTTGTAAGTATCATGTTTTCTCCTTTTACTTCTTAATTATATAAAAAGATTATATATAAAATCAAATGTTGATTTTATTTAATCATTAAAAAAAGCCCTTTAGGGCTTAGAGAGTAAAACTCTTTTTTTTAAAAATGGCGTCCACGAAGGGATTCGAACCCCTGACCGCACGCTTAGAAGGCGTGTGCTCTATCCGGCTGAGCTACGTAGACATTAGTATTTGCTTAGCGCTTATTTATAATAACAAAGATACTTTTAAATAGCAATACTAAAATTCAATTTTTTCAACTTTTATATCTTTATCGATTTCAACTATAGCATATGATGGCTTAGTAAAATCTCGATTGTGGTGTAAAGATCCTGGATTAATAAAAGCTATTTCATCAATTACTTGATACTCAAAAATATGTGAATGTCCAAACATAACTACATTACAATTGTAAGATTTAGCAATATCAATTAAGGCGTCTCGATTGTCACCGTAAAAATAACCATGTCCATGGGTTATTAAGATTTGATGATTTTTAAGTGTTAAAATTTCAAATCTTTTTAATCCATTGTAATCATTATTTCCTCTTACAGCGATATAACCTTTTAAGTCATCAACTTCCATTTCACTATCACCTAAATGAATGAAATAATCAGCATCAACATGCTTATTTAATATTGTGTCTAATTGTTTTTTTCTTCCATGATTGTCAGATACAACTATTAATTTCATGTTTTTTTCTCCACTTTCTCTTTAATATTAAATATTTTATATATTTGTTCTTTGAAAATATCACTATCCTTAGATGTATATATAGTATAACTATTTTCATTATTATTATCACCCAATTCATATACTAAATCATTTGAATTATAAACCGTTTTACCTGTTAATGATTCAAATTCTTTTTGCATATATGGATAATGAGTGCAACCTAAAATAACAGAATCAAAAGGAAATGATATTTTGCTAATTTCTGCTTTTAAATAATCGCTAATCAGTTCTTTGTTAGTGTTGTTTTCAATTAAATTAACTAGCTTGTCTAATGCGTATCCTTTTGCATTATAACCTTTATCACTTAATTGATTTTGATAATAATTAGAAGCAATTGTTAATGGTGTTGCAAATACCAAGACATTTTTCTTATCTATAGGTAATTGATCTATTGTTTTTTCAATAATACCTTCAATATTTAGTCCAGCATATTCTAATAATTTATTAGAACATATTGTATTACAAGCTACAATTAATTTATCAACATTTTGTTTTTTGAACCATTCATAATTTTTTTGAACTATTGAATTTAATTCTTCTTTACTTTTGTTACCATATGGAGCATTTATTTGATCTCCTAAATAAATATATTCATGATTAGGGTATTTATGTTTTAGTGAATAAAACAAAAATAACCCACCTATTCCTGAATCATATACTCCAATTTTCATTGGTTATTCTCCTCTACTATATCTTGGTTTTCCATTTTGTTTACAATTGCATTTTCTATTCCAACATAACGATATGAATTTACAGTTTCATCATTCACAAAACCATACTTATATGCATTGTTTACTAACCAATCATTTTGTTTAGTTACAGCAAAGTAATCATATAAATAATCACTTACTTTAAAATCAACAATCAATCCTAATTGATAATTTGAATGACCTGGCATTATACTACTTTCATTATTTTCATATAATTCTTTTTGTTCATCATAGCTTATATAACCTCTAAAAACCTCTAGATTAGCACACTCATCTAATTCTAAATCATTTTCTATTGCTGCACACATATCTTTTAAACCTAATACAAGTCTTTGATCAAGATAAATATCATTTCCATGAACTGAATCAATGGGAACTAAATTATCTGGTTGTTTATTTAAAATTGTATTATTTTCATCTAAATATGTATCTAGTTGAGCGGGATTTTCAACTAAAACTAGATCTGCATTTTTAGGTTTAATATTTATTAAGTAATTCATATATGTATCATATCCATAAACATTTAAGTAATTTATAACCTGATCTGCATCATATTGATGATTTAATACAAAATCTATTTCAACGATTTGTTCAGCTGTTAAATACCAAGCATATTGTTTTAAGTAATTATATGCATCACTTCGATAAACGCTGAAATTTTCATAAGTTGCATATTCTATAAAAACTTCTGGTGCAATAGAGTATTCAATTAAGTACTCTATTTCTTCTTCATTCAAGTTCTCTCTAATTATTGTTCTTGCTGCTTCATTTTGATATGGATACCTTGATAATAAATCATAATTATTAGTTAATATATATATAGCGAGTATATTGATTAGACTTATAATTACAATAAAAATAATTTTATTTTTCTTCATTTATGGCCTCAATTTCTATTCTTGATATAAAAAATCACTACCTTTTATAAATTCTTCTAGTGCTAACCCTTCATATTCTTTTTGTCTTAACACTTCATAAGTTAACACAGCAACACAATTTGATAAATTTAAACTTCTAGCATCTTTAACCATTGGTAGTCTTGCAAGATTATCAGGATAGTTTCTTAAAATCTCTTTTGGGATACCTGTACTTTCTTTACCAAATATTAAAAATACATCATTATGATTTTTAAAGTCAAAGCTTGATGGTGTTTTATTGCCGTATCTAGTAATGAAACAATAATAGCCTGGATTTTTTGTTGTAAAATCTTCAAAGTTTGCGTATGTTTCAAAGTTTAATTTATCTATATAGTCCATTCCGCTTCTTTTAAGATTTTTTTCGTCAAGTTTGAAGCCTAATGGTTCAATTAAATGTAGTTTAGCATTGGTAGCAACACATGTACGCATTATATTTCCTGTGTTTTGTGGAATCTCTGGTTCATATAAAACAATATTAATCATATTTTCTTAACTCCTTTTAATGATAATAATGCTGTTAAGCTTACTATCCCTATAATGATACTATATATTAGCAACATTTGTACAATAATACCTAAAAAGAAATTTAGCGGATACATCATAATTAAACGATCTGTTAAAGGGTTTAATAACCATAAATCATTAGTGAAGAATATTAAATGAAATTGATACCAAAATGCATTAAAATCAATTAATATTAAAACTCCAATACTAACTAGAAACATTACTACTAAAGCTAAAGTTTGTAAAAAGGTTTTAGCAAGAATTTTATAGTTGTTTAGAAAGTTTCTATCAATGAATAAACCAATTAAAAAGAACAAAGTAATATAGAGTATTGTTTTTATATTTTTAAAAGCTTGATATAAATTTTTAACATCTACCATATGGTGTATTTCTTTATCATTAAAAAATCTAACAGAATTACCATCAATAATAGCATTAATATCCATTGAATCAATATTACCTTTTATATAGTCAATAGTTACTTCATTTACATACATTAACTCATCAAATTCTATGCCAATTATTTTTGCAATATCATTTTTAATATGCATGTTACGATAAAATTCTAAATCAAAGGCTTTATATTCTACAACTTGCATAAATAAAACAATGATAAATAATATAGAAATTAAAAATGCAATAATTTTCTTATTCATTAATATACTCCATTAGCATCATTAAAGCTTTATAACGATGTGATATTTTATTCTTTATATTTAAGTCAATTTCGGCAAAAGTTTTTTTATATTTTGGTAAATAAAAGATAGGGTCATAACCAAAACCTTTTTCCCCTTTTGGCTCTTTAGCAATCTCTCCAGCAACAGTTGCCTCAACAACTATTGTTTTTTGATTTGGAGTTGACATTGCCATTGCACAAACATATTGACAATAACGATCATTTGAGTGTTCAACTCTGTTTATTAAGTCTTGATTTTTAATTTGATAACTTGTATCTGTCCCAAGATATCTTGCACTATAAATACCTGGCTCATTATTTATCGCTCTAACTTCAATTCCTGAATCATCAGAAATACACATAATATTTAATTTGTTAGATAAAAACTCAGCTTTAATAATTGCATTTTCTTTAAATGTACTTCCTGTTTCTTCAATTTCATAATTTTTATCTAAATCTAATAAACTTAGCACTTCATAATTTAGAGGTTCTAGTAAAGTTTTGAACTCATTTATTTTACCCTTATTTTTTGTTGCGATTAAAATTTTTTTCATGGTTTCACCTATTTATCCTATGTTATAATGATAAGGGTGAAATTATGAAATATCAAGAATATATAGAAAAGATTTTTAATAGAAAAGTTGTATTATCTAAATTAAATAAAGGTTTAACTAATGATATTTATACGACTGTGGTTGATGGGATTAAATATGCCATTAGAATACCTAAAGATGATTCTGAATTAATCATTAATATTGAACATGAAAAAGATATACTAAAATACACTAATAATTTAGATATTGATGTACAAGAGTATTATTTTGATGAAAAAACAAGAGTAAGAATCACTTATTTTGTTGAAGTAGATGAATTTCAAGATTACGATGATGATAATAAATATCGAAAAGTAGCCAAAATGTTAAAGAAATTACATAGCATGGAAAACAATGTGAAACACGTGTTTGACCCAATTAAAACTTTTTATAAATATCATTCAAACATAAAAAATATGTTATTTGATATTGATGAATATATGATTATAATCGATAAAGTACAATCTATCGACTTTAATCCATGTGTATGTCATAATGATTTAGTTAGTGGTAATTTGTTGTTTGCAAAGGATAAAGAATATTTAATTGATTATGAATATGCTGGTTTAAATGACCCTTTATTTGATGTAATGAGTTTTTTTACTGAAAATGATATTTATGACGATCATAAGAGAAAATTATTTTATGATGAGTACTTTGATAATTTAGATGAAAACACTATTGAAAATTTAAAAATATACGAAGGATTTCATAATCTGTTGTGGCTGTGTTGGGCTAATATGATGTATGAATTACGTAAAGAATCAATATATTATGAAATTGCTTTAAATAAGTATAGCAATTTAGTGAAATTCTTCGTAGAATAGAATAGATGTATAACAAATGGAGGGAATTAAATGATTATACCATGGAATGAAATAGTTGGTGGTTTTGGACTATTTATGTTTGGAATTAAGTTTATGGGAGACGGTTTAAAAAGTGTAACCGGAGATAAACTTAGAGACTATATCGATAAATACACGTCAAGACCTATAATGGCGGTGTTAATCGGTATTATTATCACGATTTTAGTGCAATCAAGTAGTGCAACTACAGCAATTGTTATTGGACTTGTTAGAGCTGGACTAATGAAATTAGATCAAGCAGCTGGAATTGTAATGGGAGCTAATATAGGAACAACTGTAACAAGTTTCTTAATTGGTCTTGATTTTGAATCATATGCATTATACTTTGCTTTTGCAGGTGCTATGTTATTTGTATTCTCAAATTCGAAGAAAACTAAATATATTGGTGAAATATTATTAGGATTTGGTGTTTTATTTTATGGGTTAACCATAATGGGAGATGCCTTAAAACTTATAAGTAAGTTCCCAGAATTTGAAGCTTTTGCACAATCAATGACAAATAACCCACTTCTTGGATTATTTGCTGGTACAATTATGACAACTGCTATTCAATCAAGTAGTGCTGTTATTGGTATCGTACAAAAAATTTATGAAACAAACATTGATATCTTGCCTTTTGCTGCTGTATTACCATTCGTTTTTGGATCAAATATCGGAACAACAATAACTGGTATACTTGCTGCCCTTGGAGGTTCATTAGCAGCTAGAAGAACTGCAGCAATCCATACATTCTTTAATGTATTGGGGACTATACTTGCAATGTTATTACTATATCCATTCGCAAACCTAATTGGCTATTTAACAATAGAATTTGGGTTAAGCCCAATGATGCAAATAGCAGTAGCTCATATTATATTTAATGTTGTTGCTACAATTATCTTCTTCCCATTCTTACGCTTAATGTGTCAAGGGGTTAAGAAGATTATTCCTGGAAATGATGTTGAAGTAATTGATGTAAATATTAATGAATTAGATACAAACTTAGCACACACTTTACCAAGTGCTGCCTTAGAAGTAGCAAAAACTGCAACAATTAAACTAAAAGATGTTACTGAAGATATTGTTATTCAAAGTAGAAGTTATCTAAGAAATACAAAACCAACTAACGAAGATAAAGAAATAATTCTTCAAACAGAAGGTTTAATTAATAACTTAGATAGAAAAATTACAGCATATTTATTAGATATATCTAAACAAGAATTAACTGATGAAGATGTAGATAATTATAGTTTAAACCTAGAAGTTATCAAAAACTATGAACGCATTGGTGATTTAACTGTAAATTTATTAGAGTTTTATGAAATGATTAACGAAAATAAATCATCTCTAAGTGATGTTGCAAAAGCAGAACTTGAAGAAATGTATGAAGTATTCTTAAAGATGTTTGAAACTTCAAATGAAATTTACATAACTGGTGATTGTTCAAAATATGAAGATTTATTAAAATACGAAGAAACTATTGATAGATTAGAATATAACAATCGTCAAAACCATTTTAAGCGTATGGGTAGTGGTTCTTGTACAGATACTGTTGCTTCATCTGTTTATTGTGATATTTTAGGTATTTTAGAAAGAATGAGTGATCATTCTTATAATATAGCAAAATATATTGTTAACTTAAATATTAATTCAAAATAATATAAAGCACCTATTAAATGTGATATGATACCCAATAGGTAGACATTCAAAAATAATTAAACTAGAAATGA
>CAYJNO010000015.1:0-46358 GCA_964371715.1 uncultured Erysipelotrichaceae bacterium
AAATATCAACAGAAAATTGCTGCAAAATAAAAAAATCACTTCATTGAAGTGATTTTTTTATAATTCTTCTCCATTAACGCTTAAAGTAATTACATTATATGGAATGTGTTTTAAGGAGTCAATTAGTGCTTCTTTTGTTGCACCTGCTAAACCATTACAACAAGGTACTTCCATTTTCACAACAGTTACAGAGCTGATGTTGTTATGAGTGAAAATCTCTAATAGCTTATCATGATAATTTCCACTATCTAGTTTTGGACATCCAATCAATACAACTTTATTTTGCATATATGTAGCATTAAAGTTAGGGTGTGCGAAAGCACTACAATCAGCAGCAATTAAAATATTGGCATTTTCAAAAAAACTTGCAGTAGATGAAACTAGCTTTATTTGTACTGGCCATTGTCTTAGATTTGAGTGTGAATTAGTTGTGCTGTTAAGTGGTTTATTAATGTTTAAAGTCATCGGTTTTGCACTTTGACAGCCTGAGTTTTGTTTTACTCTATTTGTGTTTAAGTTCATTGATTTACTACTTGAGCAACCAAGGTGTTGTTCGCTCTTATTTTTTATATCTTTTTTAGAAAAACTTATTGCATCTACAGGACAGCCTGGTAAACATCTACCTAATCCATCACAAAAGTCTTCGTTTACTACTTTTGCTTTACCATCTACTAAAGCTATAGACGATTGATGACATGTGTTTACACATAGTCCACAACCAATACATTTATCTTGATCTATTTGAATTATTTTTAGTGACATATATACCTCCTAGTCAAACTTAATATATTATAATATACTAAGATGTAGATAGATGTTGCTTATGCAACGAATAGAGAGAAATATGAAAAAAATTGATAAAGATATATTGTTTAATAACATGGATTTTAATTTAATAATTAAAGAATTTGGATTAATAAAAAAATATAATAAAGGTGAAATTATTAAATTAATGGGTGATGAAGTTAATAGGATAGGGATAATACTTGATGGATATATAAGTATTAACCAATTAGATAGCGACGGTAATGAGGTTCTTGTTAATGAACTTCAAAAAGATGATATTTTTTTGGAGGTTTTTGTTGTTGCGAAAAATGAGTATATTCCAGTAAATGTGTTGAGTTTTAGTGATACAAATATCATCTTTTTAGATTATCACCAAGCTAAATTAAAATATCCTCAAATTATAGAAAATATGGCGATTTTACTAGCTAATAAAACAATAAATATGAATAAAAGGGTTCAGATATTATCACAATTGAGTTTAAGAAGTAAAATAATGACTTTCTTAAACTTTGAGAATAAAAATAATGAATGGTTTGAAATTATGTTTAATAGAGAAGAGTTGGCGTTGTATTTAAATGCAAATCGTAGCTCGTTATCAAAAGAATTATCAAAAATGCAAGAAGAAGGCTTAATAGAATATCGCAAAAATTTATTTAGAATAAAAAAAACTAATAAAATTTAATTTATTAGTTTTTTTTATTAAAGTTGAGTTTGTAAGGCTTTTGCTAATTGATCTGGACATGAAGTAGATTTAGCACCACATTTCATACCACTAAATTTTTGAATAACATCGTTGGCTTCCATTCCAACAACGATCTGACTGATTCCTAATAAATTACCTGGACATCCTCCCTGGAAACTAACTGATTTAATTTTAGTTCCATCTAATTCAAATGTAATATTTTTAGCACAGACACCACTAGTTTTGTATTCCATCTTTTTCCTCCTTAGTTTATATTTTCCATTATCTATTAAGGTTATAGAAATGTCAAACTGATTGCATAAAAAAAACAGATACCAAAGTATCTGTATGTTCTTAAATGGCGGTCTGGACGGGATTTGAACCCGCGATCTCCTCCGTGACAGGGAGGCATGTTAACCCCTACACCACCAAACCATTTAGGCTGTTACTTGTAACGCTCATTTATAATAACATGGGTTTGAGAGTAATGCAATACATAAATTAAAAAAAAATAAACTTTTTTTGATTTTTTTTGATAAATATTTATTTGGGTAACAAATCGGTATTTACTGTTACTGAATTAGGGAACATTGTATTAAATAAGGGATTTGAATCCTATTAGTTGATAACTTTAAAGTAAAAATATTATAATAAAAAGGTAGGTAGTAAATTGCGAAAGTGTTAATATATGAACAAAATAGAATATAAAACAGAAATGGGGCATTTATGGTGAATACAATTAGAATAATAAATTATTTAATTAGGGTTATTATAGTATTATTAGCAATATTGGCTTTATTAAGTTATATTCCTACTTTAGAAGCGTTAATTGCATTAGTGCTATTAAATGTTATAGTTTTAAGTTTAATGTATTTTGAATATAAACTAAAATGATGATGTATTAAATAATCATCATTTTTATTAATAAATTGCAATGAATATAAAAAAAACAATCCAATCGGATTGTTCGTATTTTATTCAATGGAGCAGATGAAGGGAATCGAACCCTCGTGTCGACCTTGGCAAGGTCGCGTTCTACCATTGAACTACATCTGCAAATGGCGGTCTGGACGGGATTTGAACCCGCGATCTCCTCCGTGACAGGGAGGCATGTTAACCCCTACACCACCAGACCAGTGGTTTTAAATGGCGAAGAAGGAGGGATTTGAACCCTCGCGCCAGTTTCCCGACCTATACCCTTAGCAGGGGCACCTCTTCAGCCTCTTGAGTACTTCTTCATCATTGCACTTATTAGCGCTAATAAATAATAGCATGACTTTTTTTAACTGACAAGTACTTTTAATAAAAAAAATTAAATTTTTTAAATTTATATTATTATTATATATTTAACTCTACAATAAAATAATACTTGTGCATCTTTATGATGTATTGATAAAATTAAACAATAGGAGACATTAAAATGATAAATAAAGAACAAGCACAACTATATTTAAGTAAAATGTTAAGTAAAGGTGGAGACTTTGCTGAAATTTTTGTAGAAAGAAAGTTTAAATCAAATTATCAAATGATAAATGGAGTAATGGAGAATGGAAATTCAGGTGTTACTTATGGAGTTGGATTAAGAATATATCTTAACGATGTTTCAAGATATGCATATACTAATTCAAATGATGAGAGCGAATTACTAAATATTATCGATAACTTAGCAGCTTCTATTGGTGAAAATCCGACAACAACCCCACAACAATTAGAAGAGGTTAAATATATTAGTAATCATCCAATTACAAAACCTGTAGAAGAAATAAGTTTAGAAGAGAAAACTAAACTGATGAAAAAAGCCAATGATGCTGTAATAGGATATGATGAAGTAATTAAAAAAGCAATTATTAACTACTTGGATGAAAATCGTCAAATAACAATTTTTAATAGTAATGGTAAAATGATCAAAGATAATCAAACACGTACAAGGTTAAGTATAACTGCTGTTGCAATGAAGGATGATAAAATGCAAGATGGTACAGAATCCCCAGGAGCACATATGGGTTTTGAATTTTATGATCAAATAGATGTTGTAAAATTAGCTCATAGTGCTGCAAAAATTGCCATAACTATGATTGATGCTGATGATTGTCCAAGTGGAAAAATGTGTGTTGTAATTGATAATGGCTTTGGTGGAGTAATTTTTCATGAAGCATGTGGCCATTCACTTGAAGCAACAAGTGTTGCGAAAGGGTTATCTGAATTTAGTGGAAAAGTAGATACTCAAATTGCAAGTAGCATTGTTACCGCAATCGATGATGGAACAATACCTAATGCATGGGGGTCAAATAATATTGATGATGAAGGTAATTTTACTAAACGTAATGTGTTAATTGAAAATGGCATATTAAAACAATACTTAGTAGATACATTAAATGGACGCATTATGGATGTTGAGCCAAATGGTGTTTCAAGACGTCAAAGTTATACTTATGAACCTACATCTAGAATGAGTAATACGTTTATAGATAACGGTGAATCAACTTTTGAAGAAATAATAAGTAAGACAAAATATGGATTATACGCTAAAAAACTTGGAGGAGGATCTGTAAATCCAATAACAGGTGAATTTAACTTCGTTTGTCAAGAAAGTTATTTAATAATTGATGGAAAAATTGATAAACCAGTTAAAGGAGCAACACTTGTAGGGAAAGGTTCGGAAGTATTGATGAAAATTGATATGGTTGGAAATAATTTATTACGTTCACAAGGGATGTGTGGATCAAAAAGTGGAAGTATTCCAACAGATGTAGGACAACCTACAATACGTGTAAGCGAAATGACTGTAGGTGGAAATGGAGGTAATAATTAATGAATAACCAATTAATAATTAAAAAAGTAAAGTCATTATATTCAAAGCCAGCAGAAGTGTATTTTTCTAAATCATCAGCCTATAAGTTTGTATTGTTTGATGGCAAATTAGAAGAGTTTAGCAGTAATACACATCAAGGTTATTCTTTAAGAATGAAAGTTGATAATAAACTTGGTTATGCATATACAGAACTAAATGATGATGAATCTATTGAACAAATGATTACAAGAGCTTATGAAAATGCGAAAACAACTGATAAAACAACGGATATTGAATTTGTATCACCTAAAGAATATCAAGAAGTACAAACTTATTTTCCAAAATTGAGTGAAAAAACATTTGAACAAAAGAAGCAGTATTTAGTAGATTTAACAAAAAAAATAAAGGGAGAATATCCAAAAATACATAATTTAATGTTTATGTATGATGAAAATACTAAAGAAACATACATTAGTAATACAAGTGAGTTAAGTTTAAAAGAAAAAAGTAATTATGGTGTATTTATGGTGGAAATTATACTGAAAAACGATGATGGTATGATTGCAGAATACGACTATATGATTATTAAAGAATTTAATGAAGCAGAAATTGAAAAATTAGTTCATAATACGATAAAAGAAGCGTTTAATAAACTAAACCCAAAACAAATACCAAGTGGTATATATCCTTGTATTATAAAAAATAAAGCAGCAGCAAATTTATTAAGTGTTATGTTTTCATCGTTTTCTCAAGCAAACGTAAATAAAGATCTATCAATTTTTAAGGCAGATTTAAATAATAAAATATTTAGTGATTTAATAACAATAGTTGATGATCCAACTTCTGAAATTGGTTTTAATAACAGTAGTTTTGATAGTGAAGGAGAAGTAACTAAGAAGAAAACAGTTGTTGATAAAGGTTATTTAAAAATGTATTTGAATGATCAAAAAAGTGCTAAAGAAGCAAATGTTGAACCAACAGGAAATGGCTTTAAAGGTTCATATGCAAGTGTAGTTGGAGTAGGTCAAAATAATTTTTATATTGAAAATGGTGAAAATGATTTTAATAATATGGTAAAAGAACTTGAAAAAGGTGTTGTAATAACAGAATTAAAAGGCCTACATGCAGGAATAAATAGTCTAACAGGTGATTTTTCACTTGAAAGTGCAGGATATTATGTTGAAAATGGTAATATTACAATGCCAATAAGTTCAATCACAGTTTCAGGTAATTTTAGACAAATGATGAATAATGTAGTAAAAATTGGTGATGACTTAATAATTAATGGTAGTGCAATTGGTTCACCATCATTAAAAGTTAATTTAATTAATGTATCTGGTACATAAATGTAGTATAATATTAATGCTTTAGAAAGGTTGATGAATTGTATGCAAACTACTTTAATTATATTATTATCTTTTATTCAACAATATTTTGTCTTTTCAACTCTTTCAAGATTTTTTGAAAAAACAAGCACATATAAAATATTATCAATATGTTTTTCTATAATTAACACAATAATATTAGTTTCTGGATTGTACTATGATGTGACATTTCATCAAGTATATTATTTAGCATATACTTTAATATTGATTTTTCAAACTTCTGTTTTATATATTGGACCATTAAAGACGAAAATTACATCTATACTAACTATTAATTTACATTTTTTCTCTTTTAGAACAGCATCACTAGCAATGTTTAGTATAATTCAACAAGAATCATTGTTTAGCTTATTAAGCTCGTTAGACTTAGTTAATGGCTTAACTATGTATGCTTTAATATTACATACTTTATCATTTGTTTTATTTAATAAAGTTGTGAGTGAAGAGAAAATTAAAAATATCTTTGAGGATGATGCATTATTTAACTTTGCAACATTTATTATCATATTATTGAGTATCTTTATGGTATTTAATACAGCCTTATATAACACTAATAGTCTAGGTTTTAGCGTAGAATTAGCTGTGCAACAAATAATACTTCCAATGGTGTTATTAACAGTGTTCTATACTACATTATTTATGACAATTAAAATCTTAGGATTAAGTTATTATCAAAAGAAAAGTGAAAAACTAGAAGAAATAATTGAAAAAGAAAAAAACCTAAAATCAGCAATGTATGTTTTTGCAGGAACTTTATTAGAAATAAATTGTACTAAAAACAAAGTTATTAGAATCATCAATAATGAAAAAGAAATAGAACTTGGACGTTATGATGACTATGATTTAGTATTAAATTTATTAAGAAGTACAGCGGTAAATGAAGAACATATTGCATGCTTTGATAATATGACTTCAAAAATGTTAATTGACAGATATGAAAGTGGGATAACTGAAGGTGAATTTGAATTTGAAGGATTTGATTTTAATGCATCAACAAAAGAGAGAGATGAATCAAAAAAATTATGGCATCGTTTCAGATATAGTGTAAAAAAAGATCATAGCACCGATGATATAATTTCGATTTTTACAATAAATGAAATTCATGATGAGAAGATAACACAATTAGAATTAAAGCGTCGTAGTGAAATCGATGATCTAACGGATGTTTATAATAAAGTTACAGTTTATAATAAAATTAATGCATATCTAGAATCGGATAATGTAGGTACATTATTTATGATTGATTTAGATAACTTTAAATTAGTTAATGATAATATGGGACATCATATTGGTGATAATGTTTTAAAAGATGTAGTTAACGAAATAAAAAGTTGCTTTAGACAAAGTGAGATTATTGGACGTATTGGTGGAGATGAATTCATTGTTCTAATGCTTGGTACAACTTCAGATAAATTAATTAATGAAAAAGCAAATAGTTTATGTGAAAAAATAAATCGAGTATATAATGATGGGTCAGGTTATAGTGTAAATATTAGTGCAAGTATAGGTATTAGTAGAGCACCGGTTGATGGAACTAGTTATGATGAATTATTTCCAAAAGCTGATGAAGCAATGTATCAATCCAAAAATACTGGTAAAAATAATTACACAATTTATCAAGGTTAAAAAATAGTGAGTATATCCAATACTCACTATTTTTTTGTTAAATTATTTTCGCTAGAGAATGAATATTTAAGTGTAAATATGGTATAATATGTTAAACTAGAGAAATACTTATTATCTAATAAAATATAGAGTGTTGGTTAAATTGGGAGATTTATGATGAAAAAAATTGGAATTGGAAAACTTGAAGATATAGTTGATGAATTAAATGAGATAACTGATAACAAACATTTAACTGTTGCAGATGGAATTGAAGATAAATATGTAATCATGAGTGTGTCAGAATATGATATGCTGAAAAAAGATGCTGAATCTTTTAGATATGCTTTAAATGAGCAATTTGGGCATAATGGAATTATTGAACCAATTAACTTGCGTTTAGATGAAGAAGAATTCGAAGAATTAAAGAAAGTCTTGATGAAGTACATGGGGAATAAGGGTAGTAAAAAATAGAGGGAAGAATGATAGATGGCTAAAGGAATTTTTATTACGTTTGAAGGGGTAGATGGCTCTGGAAAAACTACTGTATCAAAAGCGGTTTATGAAAAGTTAAAAAATAGTGGAATTGACTGCATTTATACTAGAGAACCTGGGGGAATTGAAATTGCAGAAAAAATAAGAGATATAATTTTAAATCCCGAGCATACAATGATGGATGCGAAAACAGAGGCATTATTATATGCTGCATCAAGAAGACAACATTTGGTAGAAAAAGTATTACCTGCCATTGAAAAAGGTCAGGTTGTAATCTGTGATAGATTTGTAGATTCAAGTATTGTATATCAAGGATTTGCTCGTAAAATTGGTATGGATGAAGTAAGAGAAATAAATGAATTTGCAATTGAAGGATATTATCCTAATAAAACAATATTTTTAGATTTAGATGAAAAAACAGGTCTAAAAAGAATAGAAAGTCGTGCATTTAAAGATCGCTTAGACCAAGAATCATTAGACTTTCATCAATTAGTTAGTGAAGGTTATAACTATATAAAAGAAAATAATAAAGATCGATTAATATTTGTTGATGCTAGTAATACATTAGAAGTAGTGATTAATGATGCATACAATAAAGTAAAAGAGATTATAAATGATCAAAGATAAACTAAAAAAGGAATCAATTCATATTTATCAAACACTAAAAAAAGCATTAATGAATAATCAAGTATCACATGCTTATTTATTAGCAGGTAAAAATGATATATTGAAAGAAGATGTTGCTTTATTATTAGCTAAAAGTATTATTGAAAATAATAATGATTATGCATGTGAAACATGTATAACATGTCAAAGAATCGAAAATAAATCGTATCTTGATTTAATATATATTGATGGCAGTGATGAAAGTATAAAGAAAGAAGCTATTGTTGATCTTCAAAATCAATTTGTAACCAAAGCTAGTGAAAATGCAGGAAAGAAAATCTATATAATAAATAATATTGAAAATACGAGTATTGCTGCTTTAAATAGTTTATTAAAATTTTTAGAAGAACCAAATGGACAAACTTATGCAATATTAATTACTAAGAATTTGAATAAGGTTTTAGATACAATAAAATCAAGATGTCAGATATTGACAATTAAGACTGGTAAGGTTGCTGAGGTTGAAAAAAAATACTTAGATCTTGGATTTAGTGGTTTTCAAGCTAGCTTTCTAGCACATAATTTAAACTATGTTGATGAAAGGTTAATAAATGATGATATCTTTTTATTAGCATATGATTATTTAATAAAAATGCTTACAAATTATCCTAATGAATTGGATAGTTTTTTATATGATGTAATTAATGAAGTTTGTACAAATACAGATAAAGATATGGAACTTAAATTTTTGAATTATTTAATTAAAATGTATATGCATTTTATTAAAGATTTTATTGTTCCTTTTAATATTGATGAATCTTGGTATAATAAAGAGTGTAATAAGCTTTTAAGTATAAACAATTATGATAAAATTTTATTACAATGCTTAGAAACTCTCGATAGATTGAATAAAATATATGACTATCGTTTATTAATTGAAAAATTAATATATGAAATAAAGGAGAATAGTAGAGATGGCGGATAATTATAAATATTTTGTACCAATTCGCTTTAAAAGTGCTAATAAATCATATAACTTTGGTACTGATATTGAAGGATTAAAGATAAAAGATCAAGTTGTAGTTGAAACTGCACGTGGAATAGAACTTGGTGAAATAGTAAAAGAAGTACAACCTATTGTAGAATATAGTTTGAAATTAGAATTAAAACCAATAAAAAGAAAAGCAACAAAAAAAGATAGTGAAGCATATAGTCAAAATTTAATTGATGCTGATAGTGCATTAAAGCAATGTGAAGCAGAAATAAAAAAATTAAATCTAGATATGAATTTAATTAGTGCTGAATATACTTTAGATCGTACAAAGATAACATTTGTTTATGTATCTGATGAAAGAGTAGACTTCAGGGAATTATTAAAAATTTTAGCTAATTTATTTAAGTGTCGAATTGATTTAAGACAAATTGGTTCAAGAGATAAAGCTAAAATTGTTGGAGGTATTGGAGTTTGTGGACAAGAAACATGTTGTTCAAGATTTTTAAGTAATTTTGATATCGTATCAATTAATATGGCAAAAAATCAAATGTTAGCTTTAAATATTCAAAAATTATCAGGACAATGTGGAAAACTAATGTGTTGTTTAAAGTTTGAAGATGAAGCATATAAAGAATTAAAGATGGACTTACCAAAAATTAATAGTTTAGTAGAATATAATCAAAAAAAATATAAAGTAACTTCAATTAATGTAATTTCAGGTTTAGCAAAACTTGAAAATGCCAACGAAGCTTTCTTTATTAATATTGATGAACTTAAGCCTAAAGGTAAAAAGCATGACAAAAATACAAAAAAGCATAAATAATGAAATATCAAATCTATACATTGTCGCAACGCCAATTGGTAATTTAAAAGAGATGACTCCAAGAGCTGTTGAAATTTTAAATAATGTAGATGTAATAGCATGTGAAGATACAAGAAATACAAAAAAATTATTAACACATTTTGATATAAAAACTAAATTAATTGCTCATCATGCACATAATGAAAAAGCGAGTGCTGATGGTTTAATTGAACTATTAAAGCAAGGGTTAAATATTGCCTTAGTATCAGATGCAGGATATCCATTAATTCAAGACCCTGGTTTAAATATCGTTGATCAATGTGTTGAAGAAGGTTTTAGTGTTATACCAGTTTCTGGTGCAAATGCTGCTATTAATGCCTTAGTATGTTCAGGATTAAAATGTGACCCACATTTATTTTATGGGTTTTTAAGTAATAATATTAATGAAGTAAAAAGAGAGCTAGAAACTTTAAAGTTATTACCATATACTTTAGTGTTTTACGAATCTCCACACCGAATTAAAAAAACTTTAGAAGCATGTTTAGAAGTTCTTGGTAATCGTAAAGTCTGTATCGCAAGAGAACTAACTAAATTACATGAAGAATTTATTAGAGGTCATTTAAGTGATGTAATAAATGATATTAATGAATTAAAAGGTGAAATTGTATTAGTTGTCGATGGTTATGTAGCTGTACAAAATCTAGAAGAATCTTTGATTTTGGCTAAAAATGAAGTCGAAATGCTTGTAAGCCAAGGCCAAAGTACAAGTATGGCAATTAAAGAAATGTCAAAAAAACATAATGTCAAAAAGAACGATTTATATAACTTTTTTCATCAAGTAAACTAACTATAAAACTCATAATAGTAATAGCGCTATTAATGAGTTTTTTTTATTTATAGATATAAGTGTATAATGTAAGCGTTTGAATTTAATTGACTTTAATGGATAATTTAGGTACTATTAAAATAGAAGATCACATAAAGAGAGGAGTATATAATGGGGTGGAAAAATAGTTTAGATGACTTATTAGATACAAAGGTCATCAATAGAGACGTTTATAATTTTGTCTTATCAGTAGTAAAAAAAGTAGTAAATGATAATCCAACTATTAGTAGTGATAAACTTGATATGTTTGCAACGCATATATCAATGGCTACTCAAAGAGCAATTAAAGGTATTGAAGAGGAAGCTATAAGTGAAGAGATAATGCAACAATTAAAAGAAGAAGAATTTTATGATAATGCACTAACAATTTATAATTATATTATTGAAAATAGTGTAGTAGAATATTCAAAACCTGAGCATGACTTTTTGTTAATTCATACTTGTAACTTATTAAGAAAATAATTAATAAAGACTTCTTTAAAGAAGTCTTTATTTTATAAATGGATTTAATAAAAAACTTGCATAAAATATTGATAAAAAGTATAATAATTTAGTAAAGCGATAATTTATGGATTAGTAAATATTGGATGACTTTCATAGAGAGAAGATGTAGCTGGAAATTCTTCAAAGTTAAAATATTGAATTCACCATAATAGTGGAATTAATACTTCCCGTGTAACTTAACGTTATAAGTAATTAAGAGCACTAAATAATATTAGTGAATTAGGATGGTACCGCGATAAAATCGTTCCTTTGTGGAGCGATTTTTTTATTTTAAGAAGGAGAAAACATGGACGTTATTATTAATGTACAAAATGAAGCTTTAAAGTTGATTGAAGAAGCTAATACGCTTGATGAATTAAATCAAATTAGAATTAACTATTTAGGTAAAAAAGGTCCTATTCAAGCTTTAATGGGACAAATGAAAAGTTTAAGTAATGAAGAAAAACCATTATTTGGACAAAAAGTAAATGTATTAAAAGGTGAAGTTTCAAAAGCAATTGAAGAAAAAAATGAAAAATTAAAAAGTGTAGAAATGCTTAAGAAAATGGAGAGTGAAAAAATCGATATTACTTTAGATACATATAAAGCTAATGTTGGGACAACACATCCTTTAACTGCTATTTCTCAGGAAATCGAAGATTTATTTATTGGACTTGGTTACAAAGTAGCAGAAGGTCCTGAAGTTGAATATGACTTATATAACTTTGAAAGAGCGAATATTCCTGCTGATCATCCAGCAAGAGATATGCAAGATTCATTATATATCAATGCAGAAATGTTATTAAGAACACATACTACTGCAATTCAAACAAGAGAACTTGAAAAAGCTAATGGACAATTACCAATTAAATTAATCTGTCCTGGCAAGGTATATCGTAATGATGATGATGATGCAACTCACTCACATCAATTTATGCAAGCTGAAGGATTAGTGGTAGATGAAAATATTACACTTGCTGACTTAAAAGGTACTTTACAATACTTAGCTGATCGCATGTTTGGAGAAGGAAGAACTATAAGGTTTAGACCTTCATACTTCCAATTTACAGAACCTAGTGTTGAAGTAGATGTATCATGTCATATCTGTAATGGTAAGGGATGTAATGTTTGTAAGCAAACAGGATATATAGAAGTTTTAGGTGCTGGAATGGTTCATCCAAACGTACTTGAAATGGCTGGATTTGATTCAACTAAATGTAGTGGTTTTGCTTTTGGTGTTGGACTTGAAAGAGTTGCAATGTTGAAATATGGTATTGATGATATTAGAAATTTTTATATAAATGATATTAGATTCTTAAAAGAATTTAATAGATTTGACTAAGGTGGAATAAATATGAAATTAAGTTATAATTGGTTAAAAGAATACGTTGAAATAAATGTAGACGCATATGAATTAGCAGACAAGCTAACACATGCAGGACTTGAAGTAGAAGGTGTTGAGAAATTAGCAGAAGGATCAAACCTTGTAATAGGTGAAGTTTTGGAGTGTGAACCACATCCCAATTCAGATCACTTAAGCGTTACTAAAGTAAATGTACAAGATGAAGTTTTACAAATAGTATGTGGAGCACCAAATGTTCGTAAAGGATTAAAAGTAATAGTTGCAAAGGTTGGAGCAAAACTCCCAGAAATTACAATTAAGGCAGCTAAAGTTAGAGATGTTGAATCTAATGGAATGTTATGTTCTTTATTAGAGCTTGGATATGATAAAAAATATTTAAGTGAAGCACAAATGGATGGTATAGAAGAATTAAATGCTGATGCGCCAGTAGGTGTTGAAGCTATGAGTTATTTAAAACTAAATGATTATATTCTTGATTTAAAACCAACACCTAATAGAAAAGATGCTTTAGCAATGTTTAACATTGCAAAAGAAGTAAAAGCTATTTTAAAAACAAACATTACTTTACCTAAGTTAACTGCATCAGAAACTACAATATCAACAAAACTAACATTAGATATTGATGATAAATGTAGTAAATTCTATGGTCAAGTTATTAATAGCGTTAAAGTAGAAGCTTCTCCAAAATGGTTACAAGAATACTTACATGCCTCAGGAATTAAAAGTATCAATAATGTTGTTGATATTTCAAACTATGTAATGTTAGAAACAGGACAACCTTTACACTTTTATGATGCTTCAAAAATAGAAAATCATCAAATAGGTGTTAAAACAGGTATTAAAACAAAATACATGGCACTTGATGGTATAGAATATGATATTGATGAAAAAGATATCATGATAACAAATAACAATAAACCAATTGGTATAGCTGGTATTATGGGTGGTGATGATAGTAAAATTGATGAAAATACAACAAGTATTATTATCGAAGCTGCAATTTTTGATGCATTAAGTATTAGAAATACAGCAAAAAAATTAGGTTTACATACAGAGGCAACGCAAAGATTTACAAAAGGTATTGAACCTTTAGCAACAAAAAATGCAATTATTAGAGCAGTAGAAATGTTAGTGAAATATGCTAATGCAAAAGATATTGAAGAAATGGTAGTTGTAGATAAAACTAAGTACACACCGACTAAACTGACAGTAACACTAGCTAAAATAAATAAAATATTAGGAACTAAATTTACAATGGAAGAAGTTGTTGAAGTATTAGCACAATTAGACTTTAATCCAGTAGTAAATGGCGATGAAATTAACTTAGATATTCCATCATATCGTGAAGATATTTTAATACTTGAAGATATTGCTGAAGAAGTAATTAGATTAATTGGCTATGATAGATTAGATGCTAAACTTCCAGTATCTATGGCTACTGTAGGTCAATTATCACCAAAACAAAAAACTAGAAGATTATTTAAAGAAAT
The DNA here is from genome assembly GCA_964371715.1 of uncultured Erysipelotrichaceae bacterium. GTDB lineage: Bacteria > Bacillota_I > Bacilli_A > Erysipelotrichales > Erysipelotrichaceae > CAYJNO01. The sequence continues at coordinate 14,366 of CAYJNO010000015.1, forward strand.
TTTAAGAGGACAAGGATTAAATGAAATTATTACTTATACTTTAGTAAGTGATGATGCATTAAAAGTAAATAGCTTAGGAGTAAACAATCCACTTCAAATTTTATTACCAATGTCTGAAGCACGTAAAAATGTTCGTAATAGTTTAATGTATAGTGTATTAGAGTCATTAAGTTATAACACAGCTAGAAAAGCGATTAATTTAAATGTCTTTGAACTATCTAATGTTTATGGTGAGAATAAAGTAGAAGAAAGACTAGCGATTGCAATTAGTGGATCATTATTAAACTCTAAATTAAAAGGAATAGATGTTAAAACTGATTTCTATACTTTAAAAGGAATTGTATTAAGTTTGTTAGATAAAATAGGAATCAGCAAAGCACGTGTTAAAATTGAAGCTAATGAAGATGATATTGTAAATTATCACCCATATCAAAGTGCAGTAATTATTATAGATAATCAAAAAGTAGGTATTATTGGTAAAGTACATCCACAATTGATTGCAGAATTTGGCTTAGTAGACACTTATTATACAGAATTAAACTTTGATACTTTATGTAGTATTAAAGCAAGTAAAGTTAAATTTAAAGCAATTGATAAATATCCTGGTGTTAAACGTGATATTGCCTTAATTGTTGAAGATGAAGTAAGTGCGGCAAATATCTTAAAAGCTGTAACTACAAGTACAAAATTAATTAAAAATGCTGAAATATTTGATATTTATAAAGGTGAACATGTAAAAGCCGGCTATAAATCAATAGCATTATCAATCGAATATCAAGCAAATGATCATACTTTAACAGAAGAAGAAATAAATGAAGCACATACTAAAGTATTAAATAACTTAAGTAAACAATGTAATGCAGAATTAAGAAGTTAAATAAAAGAGCTATTCAATTTTGAATAGCTCTTTTATTTTGTAAGATATGCTTTTAAATGAATAATTGCTTGATATAAAACAAATATTGCTAAGAAAGATGAGATTACTAAATATGATATTTCTGTATTATTTAGATAGGCATTAATTGGCAATAAAATACCAATTAAAATAAATAACAACGCTTTAACTAATAAGTTTGTTTTTTGATTAGTGTTTACTAATTTATTGATTTTATCTTGTTTTGGTTTTAACTCATATTTTTCAACTGTTGATAATGATTTTAAAAATGATTTATGAAACATAAACGACATAACAAATAATGAAAAAACAAAAGCAATTGTAGAAGTTAAAACATTAAATTCTAAAGAAATAAAGATAATGAATGCTAAGACAGGTACTACAAAACGATTAGCATATAAATTAAATTTCTTCTCATCTTTTTTATTAATTATAAAAGCATTTTTATAGAAGTAATTAAAATATAATGTTCTTCCATTGATATCTTGATATACTCCAAATTTAGGTTTATTGTTATCCATAAATATCCTCCTAAGGTTATATTAACATTTTAACTTATTATTGTCTTATATATTTGTACTTTTATGTGTAGTCTTTATTATAATTAGTATTTTATTGTACTTATATTGCTATTTAACTATAATTTAAGTGAAAACAAGGAGGTAATATATGATTGGAATTATCGTAACAGGACATGCAAATTTTGCAACAGGAATTACAAGCTCATTAAATTTAATTGCTGGTAATCCAAATGGTTATTATGCTGTTGATTTTTTAGAAGGTCAATCAGCTGAAGATTTATCAAACAATATAGAAAATGCAATTAACACTTTAAAAGAAGGTGGTTATGAAAATATTTTAATTTTTACAGATTTAGTTGGAGGAAGTCCATTTAAAACTGCAGTAGAAATTAAAATGAAAAGAGAAGAAAATATTGAAGTATTATCAGGTACAAACTTAGGTATGGTAATAGAATGTACACTTACTAAAGATTTTGCAGAAGATTTTAATGCATTTATTGAACAAGCTTTAAACACTGGAAAATCACAAGTAATAAAATACGAGTATTTTGAACGTGTTGAAGATGATTCAGAAGATGGAATTTAAGGGTGAAGAAAATGTATTTTAATATAAATAAGGAAGAATTAGTTGCGAAAAATGCAATCCATACAGCAACAGAAATTTGCCAACAACCAAATACTTGGCAAAAAACATTAAAACAAATTGCAGATGAAAAAGATGCAATTAAAAAATTTATTGATCAAGTTATAACAAAAGAAGACTTTGATATCATATTAACAGGAGCTGGAACAAGTGAATTTGTTGGCAATGCTGCATTTGCTTATCTAAGTCAGTTATATAATCACAAAGTAAAATCATATGGTACAACGGATATCGTTGCAACACCTGAAGCTTACTTATCAAAAACTAAGCCAACATTATTAGTATCTTATGGTAGAAGTGGTAACTCACCAGAATCAGTAGGGGCAGTTGAAGTAGCTAATGTAGTATGTGAAAATGTATATCATTTATTTATTACATGTAACCCAGAAGGAGCTTTATCAAAAATAGCAGAAAAATTAGATAATGCATATGCAATTAATCTTACACCAGAAACACATGATAAAGGGTTTGCAATGACATCTAGCTTTACAAATATGTACCTAGGCACTTTACTTGCTTTACAATTAGATGAATATGACAATATTAAACCAATCATCGATAAAGTATGTGAAAGTGTGACTAAAGTATGTGAAGAAGACTTTATATTATTTGATGAAATTGTAAAAGAATATGACTTTAAACGTATTGTATATCTTGGTTCAAATTCTTTAAAAGGAATCGCACAAGAATCTGCATTAAAGTTATTGGAATTAGCTGCAGGAAAAACAGTTACAATGCATGATACACCATTAGGGTTTAGACATGGTCCAAAATCGATCGTTAACGATGATACACTAACAGTTATTTATTTAAGTGATGATAAACATACTTATAAATATGAAATAGATTTATTAAAAGAAATGTCAGCGCAAAGAAAAGGAAATAAAATATTAGCAATATCAAATATATATCAAGAAGAAGCAATGGAATTAGCTGATTATTACTATAGCTTTAATAATCAAGAAATGAACAACGCTTATATTGGTTTAGAATATATTGCTTGTGCACAAATAATCTCAGTATTTAAATCATTAAAATCTGACATTATGCCAGATACACCATGTCCAACAGGCGAAGTAAACCGTGTAGTACAAGGTGTAACAATTTACGAATATACAAAATAAAAAACGACCTAGGTCGTTTTTTAAATTTCATCTTCTTTTGAATAAATTGATTTGGCATAATCAGTTGGTGCAAGTTTATAATGTTGAGAAAATTTTCGACTAAAATAATGTACTGAATTAAAACCAAGCATTGAAGCTATTTGTGATATTGTATACTTAGATTCTTTTATTAGAATCTTGCTTTTTTGTAATTTAACTTTATTAATATATTGTTTTGGTGCAATATTTAAATTTTCTTTAAATAAATTTTGTAAAGAGCTTCTACTCATACAAAATGATACACATATTGTATCTAAATATAGATTGTCATAAATGTTTTCATCAATAAAAGTTAAAATTTGTGATAACATTTCATCTTTAAATTGTTGATTGATCGGTGGAGTAGGCTTTGTAATAGCGGCTTTAAAATCACTATTTAGCATTTCACTTATTAATACTTTTAAATAAGCAGTTTTTAGATCATTATCATAAGGTAAATTTGATTCTGATGTTTTAATAAAACGGTTAATAATATCTAAAGCTTCTTTGTTAATTAAGAATTTACGATTTATTAATGGTTTAACATCATCAATGCTTATATTAAAAATAATAGATAAATATGAAGTTGATCTTGATTTAACAGCATGTGAATACTTCTGATTATTAGCAATCAAGATTGCTTCATATTCATTAATTTGAAAATGATTTTCGTCGATAGAACAATCTAAAATCCCATTATCAACATATATTAATTCAAAATAATCGTTACTTGACTCATCAAAGGTATATCCAGGACCTTTAACATTATAGAAATATGCATAAATCTCAGAGATAGTAAATGAACTTTGGATTGATTTCAAAGTAATTGGTTCATTAAGATTAATTTCATGCATAACTGTATCAGTAGTTTTATAAATTGATACATCACATTCTTTATTGACGATGATATTAAACTTAATATTAGGCTTTAATTTAATAACTTTGTGTATTGAATAAAATTCAACTTCTTCATCATTTTGTATTACTAAAATAGCTGTTTCATCATTTGATGAGATAAAAATCTCCTTTTCATAATGATACAACTTGGATACTAAATTATATTCATAACTATCATGTTTATTGGCAATAAAATCGGAAGGTATCATATACTTGTGTTTATAAATAAATCCGTACCTAGCGAAAATTGCATCAGTTGTCTTTTTGTACATATGCGCCCCCTAAATTCTTCTAATAATTTTATAATAGCTTATAAATTGAAAATTTGCAAAATAAAAAAAAGCTGAGATTAGTCAGCTTTTTTAGAAAAATTTAGTAATTCATGTTGGTTAGTTGCATAGCAGTATTCATCAATAGTATTCATAATACGATCAATAATTAGACTTTTGGCATTATTTTCAAGTATATTTTCTCTAACTTTTACATATTGTACAGGCATAAATTGACTCATTAAATTTAAAGGTATAAATCCATGAGAATCAAAGTTTTTGATTAATGTATTGATTGAGTCATTAACTTCTTTTGTAGGTAAAAAGTAACGACAACGATCTGAGAATGAGTACTTACGTTTTATACGTATTTCATTTTTTGATCCGGTATAATATTTCTCCCACTTATTTGGATTTTTAAGCATTACTTCATCTAATACTTCCATAAAGTTACTTTGAACAGCAAGATTATCATGGAATAATTCTTTTTCAATGTGTGCTAATGCAAATAAGGCTTCACGATAGGCAAAAGTTAAACCTGGACCAACTTTTAAGATTGCAATTTGATCTTCAACCATTTCTTTTAATTTAATTTTAGTTTGATAATCAGTAGAGTGTCCTTCAAATACTAAAGTTGGATAATCTTTAATTGCTTCTTTTAGATGTAAAGCTTTTAAGCGATCATATTCTACACAGCCTGCATCTTTTTCTTCAACTCCAGGTTGGACAACTATAGCAATTACATCATCCCATAATTCTTCAATACCATTATTCGCAAATGCAGATTTAAAGCTTTCGACAGTTGCTTTAAAATCACTTGTAGATGTAACTTGTAAGCTATCATCATTACTTCCAACTGCACCGCCAGGAATAGGGACTTCACTACCAACTATATATACAGGCTTAATTGCGTTTGGATGAGAAAGTAATCTTTCTTTATAAGTCTCATTAGCAATATTAACTAAATAAGCACCACGTTTAGCTATAACTTCATTGCTAAGCACTGTATCTTTATCATCATCATTTAGTTTCATACTTGTATCGATATGGATTTTTGTAAAACCTGCTTTTACATATTCTCTAACTAATACTTCTGCATTCTCCATTGCTTCCTTTTCATTTAAATGTGACCAAGTCAGGGGACCTAAATGATCTCCTCCTAAAAAAACTTGATTATGATCTAAAGCAAGATCACTTGCGATATTAAATACAAAATCATAAAACATTTGTGGATTATAGCCTGTATAACCTCCATTTTGATCTACTTGGTTAGCTGTTGCTTCAATTAAAGCAACAGAATTTGTTTGTTTTGCTTTTAATAAAACAGCCTTAATTACATATTCATTTGCACTACATGCACTGTAAATACCAACAGGCCTATTTGCTTTTTGAAGTTTGATTATGTTTTTTATCGGATTATTCATATATACTTCCTTCCTTATTTTTACAAGATTAATATAACATACAAAATATAGATAATATTTGTAGTAATGTATTATCTAGTTGTACTTTCTAAATTTAATAAATAAAAATACAATATTTTAGATATATTGTTATATTTTTATAATAAAATATATATTTATGTATAAATGTATAAAAATATACCTATTATACTTTTTTTTGCAAAGTAAAGTTACAAATAAACGGTTAAAATATAGATAGTTAGTAAGTAATGCGCTTACAACATGAAAAATGGAGGGTTTATTTATGCCGAATATTTTACTTACAAGGATTGATAGTCGTTTAATCCATGGACAAGTAGCAACACAGTGGTGCTCATCAATTGGAGCTAATTTAATTTTAGTAGCCAATGATAAAGTATCAAAAGACAGTTTTCAACAAGGTCTAATGGACATGGCCGCACCAGGTTATGCTCAAACTCGCTACTGGGACTTGGATAAAACAATTAGTACAATCCATAAAGCTTCTGATGCACAAAAAATCTTTATCGTATGTAATTCACCAATCGATGTTTTAAAACTAGTAGAAGGTGGAGTACCAATTAAAAAATTAAATGTTGGTAATATGCATATGGCTGAAGGTAAACGTCAAGTAGGACAAGTAGTTGCTGTTGACGATGCAGATGTTGAAGCTTTTAGAAAACTTAAAGATTTAGGAGTGGAAATTGAAATTAGACAAGTTCCAGATAAAGCTCCTGAAGATTTAAACAAAATATTATAGAATTTAATAATTTACGAGAGGAGAAAATTAGAGTATGGAAATTTTAGAAATCATACTATTGGCAGCGTTAACGTTTGTATTAGCAATTGACCAATTCTCATTAACAGAATTATTATATCGTCCTATTATTGCGTGTCCATTAATTGGAGCAATTTTAGGTGATGTTAATACTGGTTTAATGGTAGGTGGAACTTATGAGTTAATGATGATTGGTAACATGCCAGTTGGTGGAGCACAGCCTCCAAATGCAGTATTAGGTGGAATGGCAGCTATGATCTTAGCTGTTAAATCAGGACTTGGAGTAACAGAAGCATTAGGTGCTTCTATTATCTTCGCAGTATTTGGACAATATGCAGTTACATTAACATTTACAATCATGTCAGGTATTATGTCAAAAGCTGATAAGGAAGCAGAAAATGCTAACTTAGCAGGTATTACACAAGTAAACGTAATTTCATGTGTAATCTTAGGATCATTATTCGCAATCATCGCAGTTATTTGTTACTTAGGTGGAACAGCAATCGCTGAACCATTAGATCAATTCAGTACAGATTTCGCATGGTTCATGAGTGGTCTTGGAGCAGCTGGTGGTATGATGAGATATGTCGGGTTTGCAATCTTAATGAAAATTATGCTTTCAAACGATATGTGGGGAATCTACTTCGCAGGATTTGCAACTGCTGCATTATTTGGAAACATTGATGCAACAAAAGGAGCAACTTTATTATTAGTAGCATTCATTGGTATTGCTATTGCTCTTTACGACTATCAAATGAATATCAAAATTAAAGAAAACAGTGGTGGAGGTATGAGTGATGGAATATAATTATAAAAATACAACTCCAGCAGCTAAGCTTGATAAAAAAACATTAAACCGTATGGTTTGGCGTTCACTTATGTTACAAGCATCATTTAACTATGAGCGTATGCAAGCTGCAGGATGGTTATATGGTATTGCACCAGGTCTAGAAAAGATCCATACAGATAAAGAAGATTTATCTAAATCTATGACTCATAACTTAGAGTTCTTTAATACTCATCCATTCTTAGTAACATTTGTAATGGGTATCGTTCTATCATTAGAACAAGAAAAAGCAGACATTCAAACAATTCGTTCAGTAAGAGTTGCGGCAATGGGACCTTTAGGTGGTATCGGGGATGCATTATTCTGGTTTACACTAGTTCCAATTACTGCAGGTTTAACTGCAAATATGGCTATTGATGGAAATCTACTTGGACCAATCTTATACTTTATTATAACATTTGGTGTTCAAATGGGGCTTCGTTTCTGGTTAATGAATTGGTCTTATACATTAGGTACGGGAGCTATTGGTGCATTAACTAAAAATGCTAAAGAGTTCACTCGTGCTGCTTCAATGCTTGGGGTATTTGTAGTTGGTGCATTAACTAACAACTATGGTGCAACAAGTCTTGGAATTAAAATTCCTAATGGAGAAACTGCAGTTGAATTAGAAAGACTTGTAGTTGAAAATGGTCAAGTAGTTGTTGAAAAATATACTGAACTACAACCTGTATTCATTGACTTACAAGGTCTAATCAATGGTATCTTACCAGCATTCTTCCCATTATGTTTAACATTAATGTGTTTCTACTTAATTAAATATAAAAATTGGACACCAGTTAAAACAATTGCATTACTATTAGTAATCGGTATTGTTGGTGGTATGTTCGGAATCTGGCCTGGTCAAGCAACTTCGCTTATTCCAGTACCTTGGATTTAAAATAAGTATTATAGTAAGTAAAACCATTTTTCAAAGGATAAGTTCTAATTGCTTATCCTTTTAAAGATTTTAAAGGAGTAATTATGAATTTTCTAAATTTAATAATTGTAACTATCTTTTTATTGGCGATAAGTATTACTTTTTCATTATATAAAAATAGTTACTACAAAAAAGTAATGTTTGAATTAGTACAAAAAAATGATGCTGATAAGTATATTAAAATGCTTAATTCTACAAAGGCTAAATTTTTATTAGGCAAAAAAACAAGATATATACTATTAGTAGATGGCTATATTAGTTTAAAAAATTATGAGGAAGTTTATTCATTGTTTAAAACTTTAAGAAATTTAAAACTAAGTTATGGTAAAAAAATCAATTTATATCAAAAAGAAATCAGTGTATATTTAGAACAAAAAAAATGCAATGAAGCCATTTCTAGTTATGAAGATCTTAAATTAGAAGGTGAAAAGATAAATGATCCACATATGAATAAGATTTTACAAGATAGCGAAATGGTAATAAATGTTTATGCTAAAAATAATCCTGAATATCTGAATACTTTATTAGATTTAGAAAAAAATGAAGTAGATAAATCAAAGAAAGGGATATATGACTATAGAATTGCTGTATGTTATAGTAAAATGAATGATGATACAAAAGCTAAAACATACCTAAAAAAAGCAAAAGAAAATTTAGATGGAACTTTTGTCTATAATTTAGTAAATAAAGTTGTAAAAAATCCAGAGTTAATTACTGATTATATATTGTAGAATAAATACAAATATGTTATATTCTACTCAGAGGTAAAATAAATGAAGTCAAAAGCACAAAAAGAACTAATTAGAAAAACAATTATTATATCAATAGTTGCAGTAATGTTAATGACAACATTTGCTGGTTTATTTTAATTAAAGATAAAACACACATCAAATGATGTGTGTTTTTTATGGCTTATATATACATAGAGAATATTTAAATTCATCATAATAGCCAAGTCCAGTTTCAAAGCTTTGATTATTGATGTAGGCTAGAATTTGAGTTAAATCATCATTGGTTAAGTAATCATTAAATAACTCTAAAACTTTAATTGCTGTTTTTTTAGATAGTTCATATAAATCGTATAAACTTTCATTATGCTTAACACCTGTTGTAGGATGTAACCATACATGTTTAGACTCATTCATAATATCTAAATTTATATGATAATCTTTTGGAACAATCATTGAACTAAATGCATATGGAAATTTAATTATTTTATTTTCAATTTGTTCAGCATATTTCTTTTTAGTGCCTTTAGGATCATATAGTAATTTTTGCGATTTATAAAAATGTGATAAAGATCTTTTTACTTCATCAAATGTTAAATTAAGATTATGTACTTTTTTTAATGGATGTTGATATACTTTTAAAATACCATCAGCTATTTTATCATCATGAACAAGTAACTTATATCCTTTAAAACTAGCAGGTGTTAAATGTTTATAATGTTTTAAAACTAAAGTATCTAAGGTTGATTCAAATTGACGATGATAATATTTACTTAATGGTTGTCCATTTGTCTTATAAAAAATATAGGGATGGCATACTTTATCCATGGCCCAATGACATAATAAACCAGCAGTATGTGCAATAGATGATTCGTTATTTAATAATTTTACATTCTTTAATAATGCTTCAAAAAACTCATTTATTTTATAAGCATGAATTTGACTACCGTAATTAATAACTTCTTTAGCTTTATTTTGATCTAACCACGGAAAGCAATTATAATAAAAGAAAATATCAGGTCCATTACTTCCAATGGAAAATGTTTGATAATTATCTTTAATTATATTAGATAAATTATTATTTAAATTAAAGTAAGCATCTTCAGCTAATAAATAGTGTGTAATCATACTTGGCATAATAATATCCTCCTAATACTATTATAATGAATAAATAGAAAATTATGTTAAATAATGATAAAATATACTTATAATAACAAAGGGGATAAAGATGAAATTTACAAAATCTCAAAAGAGTTGGATTATGTATGATGTCGCTTGTAGTGCTTTTGTGTTGATTTTAACGGCTACAATACCAGTATTTTTTAGAAGTTTAATTGATATTCAAGGAATTGAAAGTGTTTCACAATCGTGGCTTGTAGAAACATTTTTTTCTAAAAATGCTACACTTGCCTTAAATGGTGATTTAGCAGCTTATGAAGCTTTAAAAACCTCACTTTTTGCTTTAACGACAACAATAGCAGTAGTTGTTGTTGCAGCAAGTGCACCGATAATTGGTGCTATTGCAGATTATGAAGGAATGAAAAAGAAGTTGTTTAGTGTATCATTAATAATTGGTGTATTTGCCTGTCTAATGCTTGGCTTAACAACGCATTGGTTAGCCTATCTTGCAATATTAATAATTGCTAGAATTGCTTATTCATCATGTAATATCTTTTATGATTCGATGTTGATAGATGTTGCAAAAGATGAAGAAATGGAGACAATATCTTCACATGGTTATGCATGGGGCTATATTGGTAGTTGTATTCCTTTTTTAATTGGTATTTGGCTAATACTTTTTGAACCATTTAATCTAGATGTAGTTATGGCAACTCAAATTAGCTTTGTAATAGTAGCTATATGGTGGTTAATTATGTCAGTACCTTTATTGAAAAATGTAAAGCAAAATTATAGTTTACCAAAAGAAAAAAAATTAGTGATAACTGCTTTTAAAAGAATTAGTGTAACACTAAAAAAAATTATTAAAAATAAAAAATTATTATATTTTATTATTGGATATTTTTGTTATATAGATGGAGTATATACAATTATTTCAATGTCAACAACCTATGGAGCAGAAGTTGGTATTCAAACTAATGATATGATTATTGCTTTGTTAGTAACACAAATTGTTGGATTCCCATTTGCAATTATTGCAGGAAAGTTAGCACAAAGATTTAGAACAATTGATCTAATTAGATGTTATATTGTGATTTATATCTTTATAGTTATCTATGGATATCAATTAAGCACAGCATTTGATTTTTGGGTATTAAGTATTAGTGTAGGAATCGCACAAGGAGGTATTCAATCTTTATCAAGAGCATACTATGGTAAAATAATTCCTAAAGATGAAGCAAGTGAATACTATGGTTTCTTTGATATATTTGGTAAATTCGCTGATTTTCTAGGACCATTAATTATTGTTTTTAGTGCCTCTATTACAGGTTCTTCTAGAACTGGTATTTTGGCATTAATTATTTTATTTGTAATTGGGTTTATTCTATTATCTAAAGTAAATAAAATTGAAAAAGATTCGTAAGAATCTTTTTTTAAGCTATAATTATAAGGTTAGAAATAGAGGGATATTATGAATAATAAAAATAAAGGAATAATATATATAATTATTGCTGCACTAAGTTTTGCTTTGATGAGTTTATTTATTCAACTTGCTGATGAAGCAATGTTTATTCAAAAAGTGTTTTTTAGAAATATAGTAGCTTTAATTTGTGCAGTTATTGTAATGAGAAAACAGAAAATAAGCTTTAATTATAAAAAAGAAAATTTAAAATATTTAGTATTAAGAGGAACATTTGGAACATTAGGTATTTTCTTAAATTTTTATGCGATTGAAAATTTAATATTATCTGATGCTACAATGATTGCGAAATTATCACCATTTTTTGTTGTAATCTTTTCATTTTTTATTTTAAAAGAAAAAATTAAATATTGGCAAGCTACTAGTATCATGATTGCCTTTATTGGCTGTATCTTTATCGTCAATCCAAATATATTTGAAACTGGAATTATTAGTGGATTTGATAATGTAGCAGCTATTGTTGGCGTATTTGGTGCAATGTCTGCTGGTGTTGCTTATACAATGATAAGATTATTAACAATTAAAGGTGAAAAAGGACCATTTATTGTGTTTTTCTTCTCGGCATTTTCAACTATAGTAACATTGCCAATACTTTTATTAACATTTGAACCAATTGCTATTGACCAATTATTAATCATGATTGGTTCTGGTATATTTGCAAGTTGTGGTCAATTTGCAATTACTGCAGCATATGCAAATGCTCCAGCAAAAGATATTTCGATTTATGATTATACACAAGCGATATTTTCAGCAATACTAGGATTTATAGTATTTGGACAACTACCAACATATACTAGTGTTATAGGGTATTTAATTATTATTTTAGTAGCAATATATATGTATACTAAAAGAGATAGCAAATAAAAACTCAAGAAATAAAATCTTGAGTTTTTTTATTTATCAAATACATCAGCAATAGTATTTAACTCATTTACTATTGGAATAAGTTGTGGACAAACACTCTCACATAAACCACAAGCAATACAATCACTTGCTAAAGCACCATTACCAGTAGCAAACTTGTAACTTGTAACAGCATTTGGATCACTATAAACAATTTTACGATTCATTGCACTTAAAACCCCTGGTATATTAATCTTACTAGGACATCCTTCAACACAATATGCACATCCAGTACATGGAATTGATGGAGTATCTTTGATGATTTGTTGAACATCTAAGATTGCCTTTTTTTCTTCATCAGTAAAGGGTATTACATCCTTTAAAGTTTCTACATTTTCTTGAACTTGACTGATTGTTGACATCCCACTTAATACAGTTATAACATTTTCTAAATTACTTGCAAATTTTAAAGCCCATGCAGCAGGTGTTAAAGTTGGATTACCTAAATATAAAGCATTTAATATATCAGTTGGTGGGTTTGCTAAAGAGCCACCTCTAATTGGTTCCATAATTATAACTTTCTTTCCATGTTTCATTGCTACTTCATAACACAACTTTGATTGAACTGTTAAATCATTCCAATCAGCATAATTAATCTGTAACTGAACAAAATCAACTTCAGGATGTTTAGTTAAAATTTTATCTAATGCTTCAGCATTATCATGTAATGAAAATCCAATATTTTTTATTAATCCTTCTTTTTTGCGTTCACTTATAAAATTCCAAAGATCATAATTCTCAAATACATCAGTACGCTTTTTACCTAGATTATGTAATAAATAAAAATCAAAATATCCTGCACCAGTTCTTTTTAAAGATGTATAAAACATTTCTTCTGCTTCTTCTTTCGAAGTAGCTTTATACCAAGCTGGTAGTTTTGTTGCTACTTGAAAACTCTCACGAGGATAACGATCAATTAAGGCTTCTTTTAAATAACCTTCTGATTTTTGATCATGATAACCATAAGCTGTATCAAAGTAAGTAAATCCATTTTCTAAAAAGATATCTACCATTTCTTTAACTTGTTCTAAATCAACATTCACTTCATCAAGCATTGGTAAACGCATAAACCCAAATCCTAATTTTTTAATTTCTGAACCATTGTATATCATAATTCCTCCTTAGACAGTTACATATTAATTATAAGCTATATTTATATAATAAAAAACTGAATATTTAACTCAGTTTTTCAAAATCTTTTAATTTACTAACAGTACCTTGTTCAAATAGATAATAACGCTCAGTAATTTCTTTGTCATTTACTGGTAGAAATAGCTCTGCAGATTCTACTACTTTTCCGCATTGAGAACAACGATTAATTCTTATTCCGCAGGCATAATGTCCAGTAGGTATATCTTTTTTGCTATTAACAGGAATGGCATTTTTTATTAAATACTCTTCAACATCTTTACTGTTTAATGTTTGACCAACAATCATTGGTAAGAAATATAATTTCTTTTTTATAACTTCCATATCTCTTTTACAAAGATTACAGTAGTCAAATTCAAATTTTCTTAATAAATTTTCAAAAAATCCCATATTAGCTAGTTAATGCATCAACCATCATTTGAGCTTTTGAAATTCCTGTAAGGACTTCTTTACTATCTAAAGTGAATCGTCTATTTTGTGCAGTAAAAGTATATACTGTTATTTTTGCACCTTTTAATTTAAATTGGAATCCAACTCTATTTGTTCCTTCCATAAATCCTGATCCTTGTCTAAAATCATTAACTCTTGCTTCTGCTACATCATCTAGTGAAACAATATAATGTTTAAATGGATTATATTTAAATACTATAGCGATTTCTCTTCTGTTCAAATCAACCATTAAATATTCTCTGCCAGCATTGAAAGTATGATTGCTAATAAATGTACTTTCTGATAATTCTTTATTTAATTTGTTTTTTGCTAATTTAAATAATATAGGAAATAATGCAAACATAATCATTAGACCAAAAAAGCCAATAACTATAAATATAGGATATGTACCTATCCCTAGAAACATTAATCCTGCAAATAATACAGGCAATGCTAAATAACCAATGTTAAATGTTTTAATCATAATTTTTCTCCTTTTAATCCCAATCTGAGTTTTGTTCTTCTTCTTTTTTCTTATTAAAACTTAAAGCAAAAATACTTCTAAATAAACCAAGTTTTGCACCAATAAACCTTAACAAAACAAAGATGATTACAAATGTTATTGCTTGAATGATTAATAAATTATCTTCAATAAATGCTTCTTTATCCTTAATACGTGTATCACCAAACATATCAATGTAGCCGTCAACAATTGTTAATTTTTGATCAGAAATTTGCAAAAATTGTTGATATGCATTTTTTTCTTCATTTACCAAATCATATTCAATAAATGTCCCAACAGGTAATTGTAGTCCATTATCTGTTTCTACTGAATTTAATAAATTAGCAAATACTAATACTGTTTCACCTGATGGTAATTCATATAATCTTAATACACCAAAGTCAGTGTAAAAATGCATTGCTCCACTAATATCGTAAGTGTCTCCACCTTCTAAAAATAAAGTAAATGTTTCATTTAATAAAAGATCTTCTTTACTTTGTGCATTGATATAATTGCTAGATGCAATTGTACCAATAACAGCTTCTGATGAATTTTTAGTTTCTAAATATGATTCATAATGAATATTTGCAAAAGCACTACTGTAAACAAAACCTGCAATCCATACAAAGCCTGCTGTTATGGCTATTGTTAACCATAAATCAAAACTAAGTCTAACTCTTCTCATTTTCTGCTCCTCAATATAACGCAAAACAATCCTAGCATGTTTACGTATTTGAAAAATGAATAGTACGTAGAATACATAAATTAATACATAAAATACAAAAAGAATAATTCATTATGAATTATTCTAAATTGTATTAATTTATAATATCTTTTTTAGTGAATACTGAACAGCCGATAAGTGTAATTATAGATGCTAATGCAAACATTGAGATTAGGCCCGTAGTATAGTTTAATTCCCAACCCATACCCCAAATGCTATTATATAAATCTGGAGTTAATCGGATTAAGTTTATATTCATGTATGGTATAAAACTATTTCTAATAAGTGGGTTTTCAATAAATAGAGCAGCTATAGGAGCTGATATCATATATATAATCATTGTGATACCAAGCGTTGCAACAGCACTTTTTGTAATCGTAGATAAAGTTATTAACATTGCAATAATAACTGCCATACCACCTAAAGTTACGACCATTTCGTTAAATAAGAAGTGGAAATAATTATATGAAGTTATTATTCCACCTTTCGATATCGCAACATCGATACCAAAGTCTGAGAAATTAAATAAAAGAGAAGAAACAATTGTACTGATAATTGTTGTTGTAAATACAAGCATTAAACCAACAATAACCAAAGATAATACTTTCGCAAAGAATATTGATGTTCTTTTTACAGGACGAGAAACTAACATTCTAATAGTTCCTTTAGAAAATTCACTAGACATAATACTAGCACCCATAAAAATTAATAAGATATTGATAGCTATCAATGAAATTTCCATCGACATATAAGAACTAGATCTTGCGTCAATAAGTAAGTTATAAGCCGGTTCATTAACCTCTAAAGAATGTTGAAGTTCAACTAAATTATCTTTACGAGTTTCGACTTTTTGATTTAATATATTAACGTATTCTTCATAAGTATCGGCATCTTTAAATCCATAAGTTGCAAATTCCGCTTCAGACATTACTATTTCATAAACACCATTATTATAAAATTGCATACTATCAATAGTTTGACTTTTCCAATCGTAATCATCATATGGTATAGAATCATCTATTCTGATTTGAAGGATGGCATTTTCATTGTTTAGCCTTTCAAGTAATTGTTCTGTGAATTCAATTTTTGAAATCGTGTTTTTATCTTGAGGTTTAGTTTTTAATTCAACAAGTTCATCCTCTTTTAGTTCAATTAATTCATTATTAAGATCAATATAGATTTCAGTTCCCTTTATATAATCATTACTAATCATAATTTCAGCTAAGTCATTTATAATGGATATTTGGTTATCATGTTCTTTTTTTAAATCTTCATTTGAAGTGTTAGCTAAACTTTCAAGTAAATCATAATCATAACCATTTCCATGAGCTTTAATATCATCGAATGTCATTCCATCCATCATTGCACTTATAAGTTTTGCATTAATAGTAGCATCTAGATGTAAATCGATAAGTACAGCTCGCCAATCATTATCAACTAATATCATTTCTTGGACAGTTAACAAATTATCTTTTCTAGCTAGTAAAATTAAATGTTCAATTTCTTCGGCTATAGTTGATGGTGTATCAGCTAGTTGTTCATCTAAAAATTCCATTGTATAGTCAGTATCATTCATATTAACATCTTCAATGGCTGTATCAGACATATATTTGCTAATAAAAGGGGAACCTAAAGATATTAGTAGTACAAGTATTGTTAAAAGTAAAATACCTTTCTTTTTATACTGTTTTATCAATTCATTTTTTATTAATTTTATTATCATTATTTATCTCCCTAACTATCTTATTTGATCTTTTGAACCTGAAGTTATTTTTAAGAATATATCTTCAAGCTCACCATCTTTTAAATCAACTTTATTACACATCATAATTGTTTTACCTTCATCGATAATACAAAATTTAGTACACATTGCTTCCATTTCTCCTAAAATATGACTTGAAATAAAAACACCAATGTTTTCTTCTTGTGCTAGAGTCATAATCATATCTCTTAACTCTTTAATACCCATAGGATCTAAACCATTTGTTGGTTCATCTAGTATTAAAAGTTTTGGACGATGAAGTAAAGCTTGGGCAATACCAAGTCTTTGTCTCATACCTAAAGAATATTTACTTACCTTATCATTGATTCTATTTTCAAGTTTAACAAGTTTTACTACTTGTTTAATTCTTTTCATAGAAACATTATCATACATATTTGCCCAAAGTTTTAAGTTATCCATACCTGATAAATAACCATACATTTCAGGGTTTTCAATAACTGCTCCAATATGACTTAAGGCTTTAACCTTATTCTTTTTCATATCAATCCCCATTACTTTGACTTTCCCACCTGTAATGCTATAAAGGCCTGTCATCATTTTAATAATTGTTGTTTTACCTGCACCATTTGGTCCTAAAAATCCTAAGATATCTCCCTCATCAACAGAGATAGAGATATCTTCAATGATTACTTTATTACCAATTTTTTTAGTTGCATTTTCTACTAATAATATATTGCTCATATTTGCTCCTTTAACTTAATTTTATTTACAGCTTTATTATAGTAAATCAAATAAAAAATCCTTTTAGGTTTTATATAAGAAACCTAAAAGGATTTTGAAAGAAAGTTGAAAGATTTAATTTTCTTTAAAACTAATAATTGCTTTAAATATTTGATCTTTAAATTCAAAGTCTAAATTACCATTCATCATAGAAATTAATTCTAAAGCAATAGATAGACCAAGTCCTGATGAACCATTTGAACGATCTTCATTAGCAGTATATGAACGATTTGTTATTTTATCCATTTTATCTGATAAATCATCATTTGTTTGATTTGAGATGATGATAGTTACATCATCTATATCTTTTTTTACTTCAATTTCTATTGAAGAATCTTTAATACCATATTTATTTGCATTACTTAATAAATTATCAATAATACGATGGAATTTTTCAGCATCAACTTTAATATTTAAAACATCATTAGAATTTGCATTAATAAAGTTAATGTTTTCAGTTCTAATTTCTAAGATTTGATTCATTAATATAAAGATATTATATTGTTGTAAATTTAAAGGAATATCTCCACTTATTAATTTACTATAAAGAAAAATATCATTGATTAATTTTTCTAAACGTATACCATTTTGCTTTGCAATATTAGCATATTGAGATAATTCTTCATCATTACTAACTTTATTACTAATAATATCAATGTATCCTGTCATTGAAGTTAAAGGTGTTTTTAAATCATGTGACATATTAGTAATTAATTGTCTTTGCATGATTTCATCTTTTCTTTCCTTTTGATGACTTTGATAGATTGTATCACCCATATTATTAATATTTAATGCAAGTTTTGCTAATTCATTATTACCTTTAATTGGTATTTTATATAACATATCTTCATCAGCAATTATTTTAATACCAGATTCAATAACGTTGATATAAGATAATTGTTTATATACCAAATATAATGATAAGCAAAAGAAGATGATGATACTAACTATAACCGATATGATATTAAAAATATCAACAGATAATAATATATCACTTATTTTAATAAACATTTTACCAGTAGTATCACTAAAGGTTACATCAAAAGTATAAACATCTGCTCCTGTATAACTTATAAATAAAGAATCATTTAAAGTTACATCATCAGCAAAGCGTATTTGATAATCATTATCATCAAAGTTCATTCTTTCGATCTCTTTGAATGTTTTATTGTTATATTCAATATAATGCTGTACTGAATTTGCAATAGAATTAGCATAATGTTGTTGGTTAGAATAGATTTCTATATTTTTTATATCAACATATTTATTACTTAATGTACTTAGTCCAAATAAAGTTATACTTGCAATAAAAGCAGATAGTAATATTCTTACTACTAATGATAAGTATAGTGAACTTGCAATTTTTTTAATCCACACGATAACCACTTCCCCAGACAGTTTTAATATATTTTGGTTGAGAAATATCATCTTCAATTTTATTTCTTAAATTTCTAATATGAACTGATACTGTACTTTCTGCGTTCAAAACACTCTCTTCACCCCAAACACTTTCGTATATTTGTTCTAAACTGAAAACTCTTTTGCGATTTGTTACTAAAAGTTCTAATATAGAAAATTCAAGTTTTGTTAGCTTTAATAATTCATCACTTTTAATAACAGTTTTAGCATCTATATTAATTGTTAAATCACCTAGAATAATTTCGTTTGGTAGTGTTGTTGTATTACTGTTTGTATATGTACGATATCTCCTAACATGGGCTTTTATACGGTTAGTTAAATCTATTGGATTAAATGGTTTAGTAATATAATCATCAGCACCTGATGTAAACCCAGTAAATTTATCCATATCTTCAGCTTTAGCTGTTAAGAAAATAATTGGTGTATTATAATTTTTTCTAATTTCAATACATGTTTGAATACCATCAAGTTTTGGCATCATAACATCTAGTAGTATTAAATCAATACTGTCATTAAGCTTTTCTAATGCATCGATACCATTTTCAGCTTCAACAATTTCATAGTTTTCATTAGCAAGATAAAGTTTTAATAAGCCTCTTATATCTTTTTCATCATCAACGATCAATATTTTCATACATAACCTCCAAATATACTTATATTATACCTCTAATAATGAATTTAGTTATGTAAATAACTTTAAAGAAAATTAAAAGAAAGATGAAAGTAAAAAAAACCAATTTATTTATCTAACAATTTGGTTTTTTTCTTACATAATTAAAGATTAAAGTATTAACTTATAGTTCATTATCGTAAGTTATAGAAGTAATATCTGTAACTGTTACATATAAGCGTTTAAATCCATGTTCATTATCTGCTATTTTACCATTTAATTGGAATGTGTGTGTTTCTCTATTTTTTGTAGTAAAATTCATTTTAAATGAGATATTAGCATAAGGATTTTCAGAAATACATTCTTCAAAGTATTTCAAAAACTCGGATCTTCTTTCAGGTTTTGTGTGTTTTAAACCACTATTATCGAAAATATCACGTACTTCTTCTCTAGTATATCCAATCATTTTAAAATAGTAATCATTTGCTTCTAATATTGTGAAGTTAGCATCAATATCAATAATTAAAATACCACAAGATACAAGAGAGTTTGCAAATTTAGCATCACTAATACTTTTAATAATCATTGGATTATATCTATCAGTTAGTGATTTTCTAAGCATAATAGTGCTATATTTCTTTTCAAATTCGTTTATAGGCATAGGTCTTGCATATAGATAACCTTGTATAGCATCACAGTTCATAGTTCTTAGTAATTCTAGTTGGTCTTGTGTTTCGATTCCTTCAGCAACAACATACATCCCTAAGTTATGAGACATTTTTATGATACTATCAATTAATATATCATCTCGACGAGCATTATTACCATTTATGAAAAAACTTCTATCCATTTTAAGTGTGTCTACATGTAAATTTTTCAGCAATCCTAGTGATGAATATCCTGCACCAAAATCATCAATAGAAACTCTAAATCCATTATGATGTAAATCTTTAAACAGTTGATCTATCGAATTTTCATTCGAAATTGTAATCGATTCAGTAAGTTCGATTTCAATACACTCATGTGGCACATTATATTTATCCACAAAAGTAATGATATCTGCTACTAAATTCGGATTTTCTAGATTTAATCTTGAGCAATTTACTGATATTGGGAATGCACCAAGTCCTTCATCCATCCATTTTCTGATTGTCATACAAGTGTTTTCAAATACATATCTATCAAGTTGTACAATAAAGCCATAACGTTCAAATAGCGGTATAAAGTCACCAACGCTTATCATTTTACTATCATCTTCTATCCAACGTACAAGAGCTTCAGCACCAACTAGTGTATTATCATGCGCATCAAATTTTGGTTGTAAGAATACCTTGAATTCTTTATTTTCAAGTACATTATTCATCTTACTTATAATCTCACCTTCAATTAAAAGTTTTTTCTTGAAAGTATCATCATAATCACATACCAATTGTCCTTTAAATGTTTTTGCTTTTTGATGAGCTAGGTTAACCTTAGTCATAATATCTTCAAAATTTGTTTCACCATTTTCAATATTATATCGACCAATTTTATATGTTCCTGCATAATCGATAAGTTCAGGAACTCGTTCATCTAAAAGATATACAACTTCATCGAATAATGTATCTAAATCATTTAATGTTTTTTCACTTCCAAATACTGCAAATTTATCGTCACCAATTCTTGAAGTAACGAGACTTTGGTCATTTATTCTATCAAAAAATATTTTGAATGATTTTAGAACACGATCTCCAATTTCACGACCATACATTTCATTAAGTGCTTTGAAATTTTCAATATCGAATACTATAATTATATGATTTTTGTTTTTATACTTTTTTAATTTTTCTACTATGTCAATACTCAATTTCATAATGTTTGGTAAGTTTGTTAAAGAATCATAATATGCTACTTGTACTAATCTTTTTTTAGAACGCATATCTACTATAGAAATATATTCTGAAAGAACTAATAAGTCATTTTTGCTTTCTTTTAATGTTTGCTCAAGAGATGTCTCAATTTGTACACCAATTTGATTCATCTCACTTAGTGTTGTGTTAATTACAGCTTTATCCATATTAGTTTTAGCCAAATTTGTTATTACTCCAATGAAAACAATAGAAATTATAATAACTACTGAAACTATTCTTCTAGAAATAAATTTTTTTAAAGACATAAAAAAACCTCCATATTAATTCAAATATACAAATTAATGAGTTGTTATTATAATTTAAGTAAAAAATATAGCTATTATTTAAAAATATAACTTCATAAATAGAGCGTTTTGTTGAGTCTTAATAAGATATTTAACAATTTAAGAGTTTAGAAAAGTAGGTTATGCTTACTCTAATGTATATGCTAAACTAATGCAATGATAGAAAAAAGCTAAAACAAGTCAATATTTTACAAGTGTAAATAAAAAAACCAGGAAATATCCTAGTTTTTATAATCATTATTTGGTGGAGCTGAGGGGGATCGAACCCCTGTCCAAGAATAGTCCCACACTTACACATCTACAGTTTAGTTTATTATTAATAAGACAATAACATGGGAATAAACAAAACCTGTTATTGAATTAGCCTTTCCTTGTTCGGATTACTAATTAGGCAAACAATTAGTTTCTCTATAGTCTATTGGAATTTAAGAATAGTTAGTAATAGACCCCCTAACTATAATTGCTGCAAACCAGTTTTTAGGTTAAATTAAGCAGCGAAAGCTACGCTTTGAGCTCTATAATTTCCGTTTATTTGTTTTTGATGATAAGGTCATCACTCCACTGCAGTATAAGTCAAACATAAACCTGTCGAAACCAAGACAGCCCCATAGTGATATATTATAATAAATAGGTAAAATAGTCAATTTATAAAAATAGAGACAAATGCATAAATAACGTTTACAAACATTGTGATTAGGTATAAAAAGTGTATAATGAATGTAAAAGTACACTTGATGCAATTGACACTAAAGACACAAAGGTGTACTATATACATATGTAGATTATGGTAGGGGTTATGTTGATGATAAAAAGTAGTTTATCAAAGTTTATAAATATATTATTACTGTTTTTACTTCTGATGCCAGGTTTAAGGTTTGCACAGGAGAATGAGGAGTTACTTTTAGGGACTTTACATAAAAGAACAGATAACACATATAGTTATCAAGATGTAAAAGTAAATAATATAAATGAAGAAGTAACTGCTATTTCAATAACAATTGAAGGTAGTAGTAAAGCCGCAAATATAGATTCAAGTTATAGTAACATCATTCCAACTACAATTTTAAATGAAAGTGATAATGATAAAGCACAAGTAACATATTTATTTAATAATGATTATAATACAAATGATGGCAGTGATAAGATTGGTTTAAATAATGAACAGCTAACATCTTTTTTAAGTGCAGTTAGTTATGATATTAGTGGATCACCTACCATAATTGTAAACCTTGATACTAGTCAAAATATTAAAAATATAAATACTACAAATATAGTTCAAAGAACAGATGAAACTAATACTAAACATTATTATATGTATGTCGAAGATAATAATATTGCATGGGATGATGCTTTTAATGTTGCACAAAGCACAACATTGTTTGGAATGAATGGCTATCTTGCTACAATAACATCTGAGGAAGAAAATGAATTAATAAGCACATTAACGTCAAAAAGTGGGTGGAGTGCTGCTACAAGGATAAGAGAATCATATTTTTCGAGTAATTACTTAAATGGAGCAGATCCAAATCGTGTTATTAGTCAAGAAATAGTGGATAATACACATCCTAACATCTATAGTTATTATTATTGGACTCAAGGGCCAGAAGCTGGAACTAGAATTACAGTAAACGATGATGCAGATAATAGTCCTATTCTTCCATTTGATGGTACCTACATTAATTTTAAAGATGGAGAACCGAATAATTCACATGATGGATTAGGTAAAGGTGTAGGTGAATTTTGTGTATCTATTAATCATGATAAAAAGTGGATAGATTTATCACATACAGATGTCGCATTCAATTTACAGGATGGTTTTTTCATTGAATTCTCTACAAATTTTATGAGTACAAATACACATTTAATAAAAGCAAGTCAACAAATGGCTACAGATGATGAAATACAATTAAATGATACTGTTATTAAAAGAGATTATAGTTATTATTTAGATTTAAGTCATATGTATTACGATGATTTAGCAGTAAATACATTATTAATTGATGATTCATTAAACTATGTTGAATTTAAATATGCTGGACCAATTAGTGTATTAAATAGTGGTGATTATAAAGTTGAAAACTATTTTGTAGCAAGTAATAACTTATATGTTGATATAAATAATGAAACTTTGGAAAATAAAGGACTATTAAACAATGTTAACTATGGTAATCACACATTGCATTCTATATCATCATATGAATGGGAAACATTAGAAACTTTATATTTGAATAAAAAAATTGAAAATCAAGATATTCAAACATTAACAAGTGATAATGTTTTAAAAGGTACTAATGAAAAAGGTATTAATGGATATCGTCCTGTATTTACCTTTAATAATGCAAAAAATCATTATTCAGTCATAAAAATAGACTTCAATGGTGCAAGTTTAAATGGCATAAATGAACTAGACATGCTTGTTCCAATAAATGGTGATACTTATACTGCTCCACAAATTAATAACATTAATGACTTAGAGTTACCTAAATTAAACGGATATGATTTAAATAAAGAATTTTTATATTGGCAAGGAAGTTATGGCCAATATTTTGAAAATAGCCAAGTAAATAAAAAGGAAACAAGTTTGATTGCAGTATTTGATGATAAAATAAATCCAGAATTAAATTTAGTTGAAAATGCATATTTAAATAGAATATATAATGCTAAACCAACAGAACACTCAACAAATAACAATGATGTATTTAATTGGTTAGTAATAAATGATAGTGTTAATATCGATAATAGAGAATTACGTATTGATTATTATAGTAGCGCTAATGAGGAAAGTAAACTAGAAGCAGCACCGATGGATGTTGGAACTTATTATCTTAAAGCAACATTAAGTGGTAATGATATATTTAAAAGTACAACATCGGATTTTTACAAATTTGAAATTTTGAAAGCAGACTCTAAAATTTATGAAATTGAGGATGTAACAGTAAATTATGGAGATAGTTTTACAATTGATTTTTTACCTAACCTTGAAAATCAAGTTAATAGTAGATCACGCATGAAAAGCAATCAAGTTGAAATATATATTAATGATGAATTTGTAAATGTATTTGATGATATTAAAAGTAATGTTTTAAATGAAATTAACTTTGAAACTACAAACAAACAATTTGCGATCAATGAATCAACGGTTACATTAAAATGGACTGGTGATAGTAATCATAATGCTAGTACAACATCTTTTAAAGTAAATATGAAACCTCTAAAAATAGAACATAGTTTTATTAACCATGAAAATAGAGAATATGGTGATGGCAAGGAAGTTTATGCTGTTATTAATAACATCATAAATTCTGATGATGTAAATCCTGTTGTAACAAATGGTGGTCATATTAATGCAGGAAGCTATACTGCTATGATTAGTGGATTAACTGGTAAAGATAGCCAATACTATTATGTTGATAATAATCATAATAGTATTGATTATGAAATTAATAAAGCACATTTTGATGTTAATGCATTAAAATTTCCTATAGCAGTATCATTAACTTACGGAGATCAATTAGGTTTTGCTAAATTAAGTAGTGAAGATGATTATTTAGGTAACTTCAAATGGGAAACACCTGAATATGAGCCATTACCAACTGATAATAAAGCTACTGTTATCTTCACTCCGAATGAATATTTTTATAAAAATTATGTAACGAATATTAACGAAATAAAAAGTGAAGTTGAGATTATAGTTAATAAATATGAGCCGTTATTAAATTTAAATATTATAGAATTAACAAAAGAAAATGCAACATTACAAATCGAATTAGTAGGTTTAACAAGTCAAGTGCCAACAGGTAAAGTACGCGTACTTGGTCAAAGTATTGAACTTGTAGATGGTATTGGTACGATAGATGTAAATATTGACACTATTGTTGATCGAACTATATCTGTTAGATATTATGGAGATGAATATTATTTAGCTATTGATGAGTTTCATACTTTATTAGAAAAAGAAGATTTATTACTTGAAGCTAGAACACTAGAGTTTGAAGAAGAATATGAATTAACATATGGTGATGATAACTTTACATTAGTTGCCAATTTATCAAAAGGTGATGGAGAAATTATATTTGAAAGTTCAAATAAAGATATCTTAGATGTAGTTGGTGATACAGCAACTATCCATGGTTCAGGTTATGTAGTATTAACAGCTAAGAGTCTAAAAGATGAAAATTATTTATATTCACAAGATAGAATGATATTATATGTAGGAAAAAAACAAATTAAAGTAATTGCAATTGATCAAGAATTAATGATAAATGAGGTGTTTAATTCAAATTCTTATCGTGTAATTGGTTTAGAAGCTGATGATGAAATAGTTAGTGTCGATGTTAATACAACAATAAGTGATTATTCAATAGCTGGAAGCTATCCGTTAAAAGTTAATAATCTTAAATTTGTAGATGAAGAAGATTATTATAACTATAAAATTAATTATGAAGATGGTACATTGATAATTCATAATTTCTATAATGTAAATTTTGAAAGTAATGGTGGAACAATCATTGAACCTATTTCTAAAATAAGGTATAAAGAAAGTTTAAATAGTGTAATACCAACATTTGAAAATCATAAATTTATTGGATGGTACACTGATCAAGAATTTACAAATGAATGGGACTTTGAAGTTGATGTAGTATTAAATGATATGACTTTATATGCTAAATGGAGTTCAACACAAGCTAATGAAAATGAACCTCCAAAAGATTTAGATCAATTAGTAGTATTACCACAAATTGATTTACCGACAATTTTATTACCAGAAATAGAATCTATACCAAATGTTGATAATCTAAAGATGCCATCAATCTTTGATGATGGTAGTTCAAACATTATACGTTTACCAGCAGATCATGGGGTTTTAAAAGAAATTTTATTGCAAGGTTCAATTTTAGATAAAGAATACTATGAATACGATGGGTTTTTAATAAAACTTGATGAAATATACTTTAATAATTTAGATGATGGTCTATATGAAATAATTATTGACGCAACAAATGGACGTTATAAGACTACTTATATTGTAGATAATGAAATACCACTTACTAGTGGTACAAATTATCAAGAAAGTAATTCAAGTCTATTATCATTAGCATTAAGTGCAGTTATGTTAATTACAACAGTACTTGAAGTATATAGTAGTTATAAAAGTAAAAAATTAAAAGTTAATACAGTAATAAGTGTATTATTAACAATATCGGCTTTAAGTATTACAGGATATACAACAATAGGTAGTACAGGAGAAATGGTATTTTATAATGAATGTTCAAATTATGTATTTGTTCTAGGGGTTATTCAATTAATGGTATTTAATTTTGCGAATAAAAACAGTAAATTTGGTTAAAGAATTGACTTAGTCAATTCTTTTTATTTATTTTCTAATACTTATTAAACAAGTATTAGAAAATATGGTAAAATATAAAAATGAGGTATTTAAGATGGAAATAAAAACAAAAACAAATAATGAGACTATAAGTCTTGGATATAATATTGGAAAACTATTAAAAAAAGGTATGATAATATGTATGTCTGGAGATCTTGGTGCAGGTAAAACTACAATGACAAAAGGAATAGCAAAAGCACTAGAAATTGATGCACATATTACTAGTCCAACATTTACTATAATGAAGATGTATGAGGGGATATTACCTTTATATCATATGGATTGTTATCGCTTAGAAGGTTTAAAACAAGATATTGGACTTGATGAATATTTAGGAGATGATGGAATTGCTGTTGTTGAATGGAGTGATAATATCAAGGATTTAATTGAAGAAAGTTTAAATATAAATATCGCTTATTTAAGTGATGAAGAAAGATTGATTACGATTAGTGCTAATGGAAATCAATATCTTAAATTAGTTGAGGAGTTAGAAAAATCATGTTAACACTATGTTTAGATACAGCACATAAATATTTAAGTGTGTGCTTAATAGAGAATAATCAAATATTAGCTTTTTATAATGAGTTATGTCCAAAAAAACAATCAGAAAATGTATTTAAAGCAATTTCTGAAGTGTTTTTAGAAGCAGGAAAAACACCACATGATCTAAAATCAATTGTAGTAAGTGAAGGTCCAGGTTCATATACTGGAGTTAGAATTGCAATGACAATTGCGAAAACATTAGGTTCACTAGGGAAGCTTGAAGTTAAGACTATATCAACTTTAAAGTTATATGCAAACAATAAAGAAAATACATTGGTAATCTTAGATGCTAGAAGTAAAAGGGCATATTATGGAGCTTACAATAATGGAACAGAATTAATTAAAGATAATGTAGACTTAATAGAAAATATTAGATTTGATAGTTTTGATGTTGTTGGAGACTTAAGTTTATTAGGCAAAGAAGACAAATATTATAATATAGCACATTGCTTTTTAAATACTATAAATGATGCGAAAATAGTGGAAGATGTTGACTATATGGTACCTGTTTACTTAAAAAGTAATGAGGAATACTTATAATGATTAGAAGAATGACTGAAGATGATTTAGAGCAAATTATGTTACTAGAGGAAGAATTGTTTTCTTCACCATGGACTGAGGAAGCTTACTTATATGAATTAAATGAAAATGCATATAGTAGGTTGTATGTTATAGAAATAGATAATGAAATAGTAGCATATGCAGGGTTATGGGTGCTTTTTGATCAAGCTCAAGTAACAACAATTGGGGTATCTAAAAAACAACAGTCAAAAGGATATGGTGCTAAAATGTTAGAACATCTAATAAAAGAAGCACAAAATAGTGAGGCAGAGGTAATTTCATTAGAGGTTAGAGTCTCAAATGAAAAGGCAATAAAACTTTATGAAAAGTATGAATTTGAAAAAATAAATATAAGAAAATCATACTATCAAGATAATCATGAAGATGCATACGCAATGATGAGAGGAATTTAAAATGAGTATAATATTAGCGATAGAAAGTAGTTGTGATGAAACAGCTTGTGCAATATTAAAAGGTGAAAATGAACTATTAAGTAGTGTAGTTGCAACACAAATTGCGACACATGCAAAATTTGGTGGAGTAATCCCTGAAGTTGCTTCAAGAATACATGTTGAAAAAATTACCTTGGTAATAAATGAAGCTTTAAAAGAAGCGAACTTAACGATAGATGATATTGATGCAATTGGAGTTACATATGGTCCAGGATTAATAGGGGCATTGCATGTAGGAGTACAAGCAGCAAAAGCAATTTCTTGGTATTTTAATAAACCATTAGTTCCAGTCCACCATATTAAGGGACATATCTTTGCATGTAAATTTATTAAAGATTTAATGTTTCCATTAATGGCATTAGTAGTATCTGGTGGACATACTGAACTTGTATATATGGAAAATGAAACAAGTTTTAAAGTCATTGGTACTACAACTGATGATGCTATAGGAGAAGCATATGATAAGGTAGCTCGTGTTTTAGGGTTACCATATCCTGGGGGACCACAAATTGATAAACTTGCAAAAGATGGAAAAGCAAATTATGAATTAAAGAAACCAAAAACTGAAAATCCATTAGATTTTTCATATTCTGGATTAAAATCATCGGTTTTACAATTAATTCAAAGATTAGAAAGAAATAATCAAGAAGTTATCAAAGCTGATATCGCATATGCATTTCAAGAAACAGCCTTAAGACAATTAATAGATAATACCAAACTTGCATTAAAAGAATATCAATGTGACCAATTAGTTGTAGTAGGTGGAGTAGCAGCTAATTCAAGACTGAGAGAATTATTTCCACTTGAATTTGATAATATTGATTTAATTATTCCACCACTTAAAAATTGTACAGATAATGCAGCTATGATTGCTGCAAGTGCAGCAATAGAGTTTAAACATAATATTAAAGCAGATTTATCATTAACAGCTACTTCATCAATTAACATAGAAAAATAGAGGTATTATATGTTTACTACAAAAAAAATCACAACATTAGGTTTATTTTTAGCCTTAGGAATATTATTTCCATACTTTACAGGTCATGCATTTGGAATACCAGGTACAATATTATTGCCAATGCATATTCCAGTTATTATAATAGGGATGATGTATGGTCCAATAACTGGATTAATTTTAGGTTTATTAATTCCGTTTTTATCAGCTATTTTAACAGGGATGCCTGGTGCATTATTTATGCCCATAATGATAGTTGAACTTGGCGTTTATGGCATGATTAGCGGACTATTATATAAAAAACTAAATCAAAATATTTACGTAAGTTTAGTTGGTGCAATGATTTGTGGAAGAATTGGTTATGGATTAATGGCTTATTTTTTAGTTAATATCTTTAATTTAGCACAATATGCAAAAGTTGTAAGTGTATTTACTGCTGTAACTGTAGGATTACCAGGTATTATAATTCAACTAATTTTTATTCCGATTATTGTAAAAATGTTAGGAAAATTAATTAATGATTAAAGAAATATACGAAAAAATCTCAGCAAATGAAATATCATTTGCAATTATAGATGATGAAAAAATAATATATACTGATAAATCAATAGGTGTTAAACCAATAATTAAAGTTATTGAGGAAAATCCAATGCTTATTAAAAATAATATTATTGTGGATAAAGTTATTGGAAAAGCAGCTGCTTTATTATTAATAAAATATAAAGTTAAAAAAGTATGTGGTTACTTAATGAGTGAAACAGCAATTGATATGTTAGAAAGATATAATATTGAATATGAGTTTCAAAGAAAAGTAAAATATATAACGAATCGTACAAATGATGGCTTATGTCCTTTAGAAGATTCAGTAAAAGATACTGATGATTTAGATGATGCAGAGATAAGAATTAAAGAACGAATTAAAATATTAATGAACAATGAGAAGTAATGATTTAATCATTACTTTTTTTACATTGATACAATAATTGTGTATTGATTTTCGCGTAATTATGATTTATACTTTAACAGCAGTATATGTGAGGGATTATGAAGAAAAAATTAATAATAGGTTTAGTGATGTGTTTATTAACACAATTATGTTTTATGAGAGTTGTTGCAGAAAATAATATAGAAGATACAATTAAAGAAAAAGAAGTAAGAAACTATAAAGTTGTGTATTATGTTCAATCTGAAGTAGAAGGGATGTATGATAATGTTACATCCTGGGATAATAAATTTTACCGTTATGAAAAATATATATCAGCAAATGTTGGTGATGTTATTACAATGGATACTCCTAATGTTTTAAGAGCACATGATGAAGGTTTATATATTGACTATGAAAATACTACAAATAGTATAACTATCAAAGAAAGTGGGGAAGCAACATTTTATATTAGATATATGAGAAAAGAATTTAATATTATCTATGATGAATATGGCGGAAGTAATGTTGAAGATACAATAGGTTATAAATATGAATCAACTGTATATATAAAAGATGGACCAAATAAAGATAATAACTTGTTTTTATATTGGTTAGGAAATGATGGTAACACATATAAACCAAATCAAATGATTATTATGCCACTTAACGGACTTACTTTAACAGCGGTTTATGAAGAAATAAAGACGATACCAATAAAGACCCCATCAACAACAGTTGAACCAACAGCAGTACCAACACCAACTATCATTCCAACAATAATACCCTCTATTGAACCAACACCAAATATCATTCCAGCAATAACACCTTCTATTGAAGTAACACCAAATATTACTACATCTAACACTGATGTTAGTCCAATACCAACTCAAGAGATATCCAAACTTCCTACCACAACAACTGAAACATCTCAAACATCAGATTATAAAGAGCAAGAAGATGAAAATAATCAAATTTATATTGATACATTAATTGATGATAATATTACACCAGAAGTATTTTATGATACTGGATCTTGGTCAATAGTAAATCTAGCTTTAGTTATTATTATGGTTTTTATATCT
>CAYJNO010000016.1:0-40009 GCA_964371715.1 uncultured Erysipelotrichaceae bacterium
ACAAAAAATATGACTGTTTATAATTTCTAAACAGTCATATTGTCAACAATCTGAATAGCTAATCAAAATGATTAGCTATTTTTTATAATTTATGGACTATGAATAACTGTTAATGCTAATTAAATGATTCTGCATAAATTATATATATAGTCCCTGTTTACTAATCGATATTTATGTTTTGATTAATTAAAAAAAATTACAAACAAATGAATAAATTGTTTGTAATATAAATTTAATTGTATGTGTTACTTTATCTAATTATTAAAACTTAGAAAGGATTTAAAACTATTTTATTGTTTTCAACTTTATATCTATAATAGTTATAGAATAATACTTGATTAATATTAATATCTAATTCAATTTTCTCATTATTAAAATTATTTAATACAATAATACTATCATTTCTTTGATAAGCTAATATTCCTTTTACATCTATTAAAGTTCGAGTAAAGCTACTATATGCAAAGATATCAGTGTATTCTTTTCTAAAACCTATCATCTTTTTATAATAATTGAATAATGAATTTTTATCACGTAATTATGCTTGAACATTAATAATTGTATAGTTTGGATTTACTTCAAACCAAGCTTAACCATTAGTGAATCCTCTATTTACTTTATTATTCCATTGGATAGCTGTTATTGAATATTCTCTACTTCTAGAATTAATATGAGATAATGCTTCTTACTTTGTTTTATTTAAAGAAATCTACCAAAAATTTAAATAAAGTCTTTGGTAGATTTACTAAAATATATTTTATTGCTTATTTTGATTAACTATTATTTATAATTTATAGGTTATGTCAGTTTTAATTAAATCAAGGAACAATGCTTTATTAAGTGGTTTTTCAAAATAATAACCTTGTGCAATTTGGCAATTATTATTTCTAAGCCAAATTGCTTGTTCTTTATCTTCTACTCCTTCAGCAACAACATGCATGTTCATTTCATTTGCCATATTAAATATGTTTTTTAATATAACCTTACTCTTATCATCAACAAATGTATCTAAGAAAGCTTTGTCAATCTTTAAATAATTTGGAGAGATTAAAGATAATCGATTTAGTGATGATAATCCTGCTCCAAAATCATCGATTGATATTGCAAATCCATGCTGTTGTAGTAATTTGATGCGTTCTAAGAAGATATCTTGGGATTCACTATATGCAGATTCAGTAATTTCAAGTTCAACAGCACTAATAGATAAATCATATTCTTTAATATAATTTAATAATTTTTCTATAATATAATCACTACTAAGTGTCTTAGCTGATAAATTTACAGATATTGTTGGTAAGTTTGGTGTAGTATTTATAAGCTTACATACACTTTCAAAAACAAATAAATCAATATCAACAATAAACCCGTTATTTTCAAACAAAGGTATGAAATAATTAGGGTATATTGGTTCACCATTTGGAGGGAACCATCTAATTAGTGCTTCAGCCCCAACTATCTTTAAAGTGTTTAAATCAATTTTTGGTTGATAGAAAACATTAAATTCTTTTTGTTTTAATGCCTTCTCCATATCTTTTGTTATTTTTACAATATTATTTAATTCATGTAACTGTTCTTCAGTAAATTCAGTGAATGTTGTTTCATGTAAATGTTTATATTTAGTTCTAGCAAAATCGGCATATGTTAGTACTGTTTCAAAATTAAGTTTAGGATCCGATATTTTAACTGATCCATATGAAAAATTAATTTCATAGCTATCACTAATTATATAATAAAGTTCTGGTAAAATATGATTATAGTGAATATCTCTAATCGTAATTATACTATTAACATTCTTTAAAACTATGAAATGGTCATCTTTTGTTCTTGATACATAAAATTCTTTACTTGATAATTTATCTAATGTCTTACCAATTTTAATTAAAAGTTCATTTCCAACCTCTATTCCCATATAAGTATTAATTGTCTTAAAAAAATCAATATCTAATGAAATTAATTCATAATTGTTTGGCTTAGCATTTCTTAAAATGCTTATATAAATTGATTTGAAATATCTCTCTGATAAGACACCTGTTAATTTATCTATGTTTAAAGCATGTTCGACATCTTTTCTTTTTTTACGTTCCTGTAATAAAATCATAATTAGTAATATTAATACTATTAAGGCAAATAGCATCCAATAATCATACAGAATATCAATAATATCATTAGATATTATCATTAATGATTCTTCAGTAGTTAAGATATCGGTGAATCTCTCTTCACTAATATTATCAATCATAGTATTAATTATAGGAATCAACATGGTTTCTTTTTCATTATTAATGAAGAATGTTATAGGCTGTAATGATTCAATCGTTGAATAATTTAAATTATCATTGTTTAGATATGAAAAAGCAAAAGCAGAACCAGAATCAGTGATAATAATAGCTTCTACTTCATTATTATTATAGGCATTAAATAACTCATTTACAGTGTTATATGTTTTAACATCTATATTATTATTTATATAATCATTATTATTTGAACTATGAAATAAATAGTTTAAAGTACCTATACTGTTTAATTTTGTAATATCAAATTTATAATTATGTTCTTTTAAAATATCATCATTATAAATAGCAACTAAATCGAAACTATAAAGTACTTCACTAGGTGTGTAATATGCTTCTATTTTGTTATCCTTACCATAAGCCGTTAATAAAATATCAAAGTCATCAGGTACATTATAGTTTTCATCAAAAGAAAATGGTTCATAAATTATTTCAAAGTTATATAGTTCAGAAAACATATTTAAAGTTTCAATAAACAAACCAGTCTCATATCCTTCATCATTATAGTATGAAAAAAATGTTGTCTCTTCTAAATATCCCACATGTAAAGGATTTGATTGTAAATAACTTACTTCTTCTCTGGTTAAAGTTCGATGAGTGAAAAAATTATAATCATATTGATATTTTTCACTTATAGTTGTGAAAAAATCACCTTCTTTTAGTCTTATTTCTAATAGAATATTAGAAATATTAACTGTTAAATCATTCTCTTCTTTATTTCCAATGATTGATGTAGGAAATACATCTAGAATTAATAATGGAAAATGTTCTTTTTCATAATTATTTGTTAAATAAAAATCTGTATTTAAATTAATATAATTATATACTTCACCATAAATAAAATTCACTTTAATGTTATTAGTAATACAATATTGTTCTAATATTTCATTTGCTGGATTACCATGGTATGTAGCAACTGATTTTCCATTGATAGTTTGAGGATCATCATAATATAAATCATAATCTTTTGAATAATCCATTTTTGCAACCAAAGAATATTGATCAGAATTAACAGTAGTTGTCACCATGCTATATTCATCTAAATATTCATCATCTAAGTAATAAAATGCAATTAAATCTACATCATCATTTTTAAGTGCATCATATGGGTTTCCATTAAGTTTTACAAATTCAAAGTAATAATTACTATACTCCTCAATTTTTCTAAATAAATCATAACCATAACCACGATTAATGTATTCGTTTTGATTAAATATTACTTCTGAATTATCGGTATAACCTACTTTTATAATGATTTCATCTTCATTATTATTAGTATCTTCACTAGCTGATACTTGGGTGATAAATACAGAAAAAAACAATATAGTTAAACATAGCTTTAGAATAAATTTTATCTTCATATTGCATCTCTCCATTCATTATCCATATTTGTGTAAATACATTTACATTATAACAATTAATCTAAAAAAAGCAATAAATTTACATAAATGGTGATAAATTATAAAGCTATGTGAAATAATTGTTGCATAGATTTTGAAGTTTATTGATTGTTTTGAAGTTGTTGTGTAAAATATCTGATTGTTCTAAGGTGTATGTAGAATCTTGACTGATTAAATATAAGAAGTCTGATTCACACTTTGGTTTTTCAAAGAAATAAACTTGAACAAGTTGATAATTATTGTTTTTCAGCCAAATTGCTTGTTCTATATTTTCTACTCCTTTCGCAACAACTTCAATTTCTATTTCTTTTGCCATTTTTAAAATGTTCTTTAGTATTACTTTACTTTTATCCGTTTCAAAATTATTGAAAAATTCTTTATCTATTTTTAAATAATTTGGTGAGATAAGTGATAAACGATTTAGTGATGATAAACCTCCACCAAAATCATCAATTGAAATTTTAAAGCCATAATTTTTTAGCTTAGTAAAGCGGCTTAAGAAATTATCATTGGAACCACTGTAGGTAGATTCTGTTAATTCAAGTTAAATTGAATTAACGGAAATATTATAAGTATTGATAATATTTATTAGTTTTTCAACAATGTAATCAATATTTAATGTCTTGGATGATAAATTTACTGAGATTACAGGTAAATCTGGAAATTCTCTAATTAATCGACAAACGCTATCAAAAACATAAAAATCAATAGCAACAATAAAACCATTACTTTCTAAAATTGAAATGAATTTGTCAGGGAAAATTATATTACCATTTCTAGGTATCCATCTAATTAAAGCTTCTGCTCCATCTATCTTTAAAGTTGATAAGTTAATTTTAGGGTGGAAATAGATATTAAATTCTTTATTTTTGAGAGCTAATTCCATATCTTTATTGATATTAACAATATTTGTTATTTCTGATAATAAAACATCATTGAATTCTATAAAGGTTGTTTCATAGATATGTTTACTTTTAATTCTAGAATAATCAGCATAAGTTAATGTTGTTTAGAAGTTTTGCTTCATATTTTCAATTTTTACTATTCCATATGACATTGTTATATCAAAAGTATCACCAATTATTCTAAATATTTTAGGTAGTATATGAGTATAGTGTAACTAATTTACACTCATATTAGAATTTGCTTTTCTAAGGATTATAAAATTGTCACTTTTGATTCTAGATATATAAGAATCAGAATCATTTAATGCTGCTTTTAATTGTTCTGCAATGATCACTAAAACTTCATTACCTACTTCATCTCCACGATATGTATTTATCATTTTGAAAAAATCTATATCGAATGAAATTAATTCATATTCACCAAAATTAGCGTAAGGAATTAATTTATTAAATATATCTTTTATAGAATCTTGAGACATAGTTTTTGTTAATAAATCAGTTTTTAATAATTTCTCAATTTCTTTTCTTTTTTTGCGATTTTGATAATAGAAGAAAAATATAAAGATAAAGATAAATAAGAAGATAATGAACCAATATTCATATATAACATCAAAAATATCATTACTAATTATAAATGATGATTGTTCTTTTGTTAGAATTGAATTTAAAGTTTCAACACTCATATTTTTAATCATTGTATTAAAATTGGGATTAGATTATGACTTTGCTCTTTGTTTATAAAAAAAGTAACAGGTTGTAGAATTTCAATTAAAGAAAAATTTAAAGATTCTTCATTTATATATGAAAGTGAATAGTTTAAACTTGTTTCAGTAATTACTATAGTAGAAATTTCATTTCTTTTATATGCATCAAGTAATTCATTTAATGAATCATATACTTTTACATTGTTAGGATTAATTTTTCTATTTTTGTACTTTGAGATAAATAGTGTAAAGTACCAATATTATCTGCAATATTTATGTTGAAATCGTATTGATGTTCTTCTAATACTTTATCATCATAAATTGCCATTAAATCAAAATTATATAAAATTTCACTTGGAATATAAGACTCTTGTATTTTATTGTCTTTCCCATAAATGGTAAGTAAGATGTCTAAATCAGCTGGTACATTATAATATTCATCATAAGTAAAGGGGACATAGTTAACGTCAAAATCATATAAATTTGCAAATATATCTATTGCTTCAATTAGTATGCCACCCAATTGACCAGTTTCATCTTTGTGAGTTATTAGACTGCTATTTTCTAAATAGCCAACATCTAAAGTATTATCTCGTAAATAATTAACTTCATCTCTTGTAAGTGTTCGTTGAGGAAAAAAATTATAATAATATTGACACTTTAAAGCTGAATCAACGAAAAAATTACCTTCTTCTATCTTTATATGATCAATTATATTTGAAATACTATTTACTAAATCTGTATCTTCTACTCTGCCTATAAGTGTAGATTGATCTAAACCTAAAATTAATAAGGTGTAATAGTCATCGCTTAAAGTAGTTGTAAGATATAAATCAGCATCATAACTCAAATAGTCGTGATAATCATAATAAAGATAATTTACATTTATTCCATGATTTCTACAGTATTGATCTAATAATGTATTTGCAGGATTAGATAAATACGTAGAAACAGTTTTATTGTCAATCGATTTTGGGTCATCATAATAAAGTTCTTTAAATGTATCACTATTTTTTTTAGTTACTAAAGAATAATAATCAGTATTAATATATGAAGTAACAGGAATAAATAAATCGAAATATTCTTCATCATATTTATAAAATCCTATAAGGTCAACTTCTTTATTTAAAAGTTGAGTATATGGATCACTAGCTAATTCGACAAATTCAAAGTCATACATACTATATTCTTCTATTTTTTTTAATATGTCATGACCATAGCCGTTATTAATTATATTGTCAGTTTGAATCATTATTTCAGAATCTTAAGTATAGCCAACTTTAATTACTTCTCGTTCAATATTTTCTTTGTTTTGATTTTCCTCTGCTAGAAAGTTACCGTTGTGAAAACAAATAAATAAAGAAATTATTAATAATTTTTGAACTAATTTTGTAAATATAAACCATTTTCTCCCTGTATATTTCTACATATATATATAAATTAAGATATATAAATTATAGCAATATAAATAATAAATACAAGCAATTTTTATAACAACTATAATAAAAATTATATAAATGTGAAAATTGTTCTTATAAAATATTGACAAAAAAAGTAAATAAAAGTACCATTTTTATAGTATATTGTTAACAGATTAAGAGGGTATATATGAATTTTAGATTTATTAGAAAAACTATTTTATTTATTATTTTATTATTGATGATGACACCAACCACAACTAATGCTCTAAACTTAGATTATGAAGGAGAAAAAACATATTTTAATAAAGATAAACATAGTGATAGTATAAATCATATAGTAACTTTTTCTGAATATATTAT
This sequence comes from uncultured Erysipelotrichaceae bacterium, assembly GCA_964371715.1. Taxonomy (GTDB): domain Bacteria; phylum Bacillota_I; class Bacilli_A; order Erysipelotrichales; family Erysipelotrichaceae; genus CAYJNO01. Next base: position 7,082 of record CAYJNO010000016.1, read on the forward strand.
AGATGATAACACGACACCACAAATATATGGAACTTGGTCAATAATTAATTTTACACTAAGTACAGGAACATTTATAACAGGTGTTTATGCATTGATGAATTTAATGAAATGTAGAATGAAAAATTCAAACCCACTAAATTGTGGGATTTGTCGATATATTATTTATACTTTTATTGTTGGTGTTATTTCTATAGGTGTATTTTTGTTAACACAATCATATAATGGTAATATAATATTTGTTGATGTATATACACCAATACAATTTGTTTTATTAATAATACAAATGATCATTGCTTTTAAAGAACATCAACAGATACCAAATGATTAACAGATTAATAAATTAATAAAATATTCATATTAAATAATGCTATAATAAAAATGTTATAGGAGTTAATATGAATATTTTTAAATATATAGAGAATGATGTAGTAAATGATGGAATTATTAAAGATGGTAGATATTACAAAGTTGATAATATCTTTAATCAAAATCCAAATATAATTAAAGAATTAGAAAACGAGAATGTAGAATTAGATTGGATAATTAAACCTAGTAAGTTAATAGCTGTAGGATTAAATTATAAAGCACATGCTGAAGAAATGAATGTAGATTTACCAGATAAACCAACTGTGTTTTTCAAAGCTATAAGTTCACTTTGTAGTGATGAATCACATATTATGTTACCAAACTATGAGGATAAAATTGATTTTGAAGGTGAAATTGTTATTGTAATTAAAGATGATGTAAAAAATGTTGATGAAAATGAAGCACATAAATATATTTTAGGAGTAACTGCTGGAAATGATGTAAGTAATAGAACATTACAGTTTTCAACTTCACAATGGGGACTTGCAAAATCATTTGATACATTTGCACCAGTTAGTAAAATATTGAATCGTTATGAAAAAGGGATGAAGATAAATTTAGAATCTTATCATAATGGAAATTTAAAGCAGAAAGCAAATAATGAAGAAATGATTTTTAATGTGGAGTACATTGTTTCATATTTATCTAAAATTATGCAATTAAAAAAGGGTGATATGATTTTTACAGGTTGTCCAAAAGGTGTAGAGAAGTTAAATAAAGGTGATACAGTTGATATTATTGTAAATAATATCAAACTAAGTAATACTGTTTCTTAAGGGAGGATATTATGAAAAAATACGATTATATTATTGTAGGTACAGGATTTGCAGGTAGTGTTATAGCAGAGAAAGTTGCAAGTAAAGAAAGAAATGTATTAATGATAGATAAAAGAGATCACATTGGTGGTAATGCTTTTGATTATAAAAAAGAAGATATTTTAATTCATAAATATGGACCACATATCTTTCATACAAATAATGAGGAAGTGTTTAACTTTTTAAGTCATTTCACTAAATGGGAAAAATATGAACATAAAGTTTTGGGTCATGTTGAAGATAAATTAATACCTATACCATTTAACTTAAAATCAATCGAAGAGTGTTTTGGTGAAGAAAAAGCAAGTAAACTTAAAAATCAATTATTAAAAGAATACGAAGAAGGTAGTAAAGTTGCAATCTTAGAACTATTAAAAAATGAAGATAATGATGTAAAAGAATTAGCAAACTATGTATTTGAAAATATCTTTAAATACTACACTATGAAACAATGGGGATTAAAAGCTGAAGAAATTGACCCTAATGTTACGGCAAGAGTTCCTGTTAATGTATCATATGATGATCGTTACTTTAATGATAAATATCAATATATGCCAAAATATGGTTATACAAAATTATTTGAAAATATGCTAGCATGTGATTATATCGATGTTAGACTTAATACTGATGTAAAAGATGTATTAGAATTAAAAGATGGTAAAATATATTTTGAAGATAATGAGTTTGAAGGAAAAGTTATCTATACAGGTGAAATAGATTATTTATTTGATTATGCTTTAGGTACATTGCCATATCGTTCACTAGATTTAAGATTAGAAAGACATGAAGATACATTTCAAAAGGCAGCAACAGAAAATTATCCAGGTCCTAAGGAACAATTTCCTTATACAAGAATAAGTGAATATAAACATTTTACAAGTAAAATAGATGCTAAGCATACTTATGTACACGTAGAATATCCAATGGCTTATGTTCCAAATGAAAATGTGCCATATTATCCAATTTTTACAGAAGATAATCAAAAAAAATACCAAGAATACGTTAATCTTGCAAAAGAATACAAGAATTTATATTTACTTGGTAGATTAGCTGAATACAGCTATTATAATATGGATGCAATTGTCCTTAAAGCCTTAAATTTAGCTGAGGAAATTATTAAGAATTAAATATCACTTAGATGGATTATTCCATCTAAGTTTTTTAATGCTTCTAAAATAACCTGTAAGTCATTATTTGTAGAAACCATAATAATGACATTTTTTTCGTTATCTTTATTAAAGGCGCGAAGCTTTGTTTCTTCAATTAGTGTAATATTACAATTAATCTTTTTTAATTGCTTCATAAATTTGGCGATATTAAAATCGTTGTTATACGATAAATGTAAGTCATAAATTTTTGTTCTTTTTTCATTTAAATGTAAATTTGCAATAAAGCGTAAGATTGTTAGTTCTAAAAATAAAGAAACAATTGCACCAAAATAAAATCCAGCACCTAAAGCAAGACCAATACATGCACTAAACCAAATACCAGCAGCAGAAGTTAAGCCTTTTACCTGATTAGATCCTGTAACAAGAATTGTTCCAGCCCCTAAAAACCCAATACCACTAATTACTTGAGCAGGCATTCTTGTAATGTCGTCTAAGTTATATTCAACTACTAAATATTCACTTAATATCATTACAAGACATGCACCAATACATACTAAAGAATGTGTTTTAATACCTGCAGGACTACCGCTAAAAAAACGTTCATATCCAATTAGACAACCTGCTAAAATAGCAAGTAATAGGCGAATTAAAAAATCAATATTTGTTGTTGTGAAAACTTCTGTTATTAGCTGTTCCATAAAATACCTCTAGCAATATTATGAACTAAATAAATCATCTAATCAAGTAATTATCTATTTATCATAAGTGAATAAAGCAGTATTCATTGAATATTTATAATTACAAACATGATATATATTGATATAATAATATAAAAGAAGGGGTATATTTATGAAAACAATTATAACAATTAATCGTGAATTTAGTAGTGGTGGTAGAGAAGTAGCTAAAAGAGTAGCTGATTTATTAGAATTTCATTATTTTGATGATGAATTAATGGCGGCTATTGCCAAAGATGAAAATCTATCAGAAGAGTTTGTAAAACAAAATAGTGAAGTTCCAATTTCAGTTAACTTTCCATTTGTTTTTGGAAGAACAGTTGCGACAATGTATCAACAACCATTAAATCTAGAAATTCAAATTGCACAATCAAACATGATAAAAGAAATAGGAGAGCGTGGAAATGCAGTTATAGTTGGAAGATTAGCTAATGATTTAATTCCAGCTGAAAAAACTTTAGATGTTTTTATTTACTCAAGTGATATGGATAAAAAAATTGACCGTTATTTAGCAAGAGATAACGATGGAAGAACACGTGATCAAGTAACAAAAGAAATTAAAAAAGTTGATAAGCAAAGAGCAAAGTTTTATGAACAAAACACAACTAGTAAGTGGAAAGAAATGCATAATTATGCACTATGTATTGATACATCAATTATATCAATTGTAGAGGCAGCTCAAATAATAGCAGATACATTAAAAACCCTTAACAAAAAATAAATGATACTTGTTTTTAAAAAGTAATAATTGTATAATGAAAATAAATCAAAAAAAATTGATTTAAAGGAGGTAAAATGTTAACTAATATAGAGATATCAAATATATTTAAAGCATTAGCTGATGCTAATCGTATTAATATCATTTTACTTTTACAAAATGGAGAACATTGTGCTTGTAATATGTCAGAAGAATTAGGGTTAGCACAATCAAAATTGTCATATCATATGAAAATTTTGATTGAAAGTGGACTTGTAGAATGTCGTTATGCAGGTAAATGGTCACATTATAAAATAAGTGATAATGGATTTAGTGTTGCTAAAACAATATTAGATAATTTAGCAGACATAAAAACTAGTAGTCACGATTGTGTTTGTAGCAAGGAAATAGTTAAGAAACCATCAGCAAACTGATGGTTTATATTTTAAATTTAAAATCAAAAAAAATTGATTTAAGGAGAGAAAGATGAAAATAGTTATTATTGGTGCAGTAGCAGCTGGTACTTCATGTGGAGCTAAAGCTCGTAGAAATGATGAAACTGCTGAAATTACAATTTATGAAAAAGAACAATTCATTTCATACTCTGGTTGTGGAATGCCATATTATCTAGGAAATGATGTTAAAGAGCTTGATGAGTTAGTTCCAAGAGATCCTAGTTTCTTTAAAAAGAAATATAATATTGATGTAAAAACTGGACATGAAGTGCTTTCGATTGATAAGGAGAATAAAACTGTAACAGTTTTAAATCATCAAACAAAAGAAGAGTTTGTAGATAGCTATGATAAATTAGTCTTAGCAACAGGTGCAAGTGCATTTAAACCTAAAGTTAATGGTCTAGAGAAAAAGCATGTTTTCTTTTTAAGAAATATTAATGATGTAATGGCAATTAAAGAATATTTAAATACTCATAAAATTAATAATGCTTTAATTGCTGGAACAGGTTTTATTGGTTTTGAAGTATTAGAAAATTTAATGAAACTTGATATTAATGTAAGTATTGTCGAATTAGCTTCAAAAATTACTCCAAATCTTGATGAAGAAATGGCACTTTACTTAGAAAATGAATTAAAAAAATACAATGTTAATGTATTGAAAAATTGTGCAATTACAGAAATAGGAGATAACGTTTCTAGATTAAGTAATGGTGAAGAAATAATTGCAGATATTGTAATTATGGCAACAGGTGTTAGACCAAATGTTGAATTAGCAAAAGCTATTGATATCAAACTTGGAGTTAGTAATGCAATTGTTGTAAATAACAAAATGGAAACAAGTGAAAAAGATATATATGCATGTGGTGATTGTATTGAAACATATTCATTAATCACAAATAAACCAACATTTACACCTTTAGGAAGCACAGCTAATAAAACAGGGAGAATTTGTGGTGATGCGATTACTAATGGAACTCTTTATTATAAAGGAAATCTAAAGACTGGAATATTCAAAATATTTGATATTGCTGTTGCAAGTACAGGGTTAAATGAGCAAGAAGCCATAGCTGAAGGTTATGATATTGTTGTATGTCATAATATTAAACCTGATAAACCAGCATATATGAATGGAACTGAAATGATTATCAAAGCAATTGCTGATAAAAAAACAGAAAGAATTATAGGAGTGCAAATAATTGGTAAAGGTGGAGTTGATAAAAGAATTGATGTATTTGCAACACTAATTACTTATAAGGCTAAAGTTGATGAATTATTTCATCTTGATTTAGCATATGCACCTCCATTTTCAACAACAAAAGATCCAGTTCATTATACAGGTATGATATTAGATAATAGTATAAACCATGATCGAGAAATAATTACTGCAAATAAAATTGAAGAACTAGAAGATGTGCAAATAGTAGATGCTAGAAGTTTAAAAGACTATGAATCAAAGGGATGTGTTAAAGATGCGATTAATATCCCTCAAGCAAAATTAAGAGCAGAATTACCATTAGATAAAAATAAAGTAACAATAACTTATTGTAATAAGGGCGTTACAGGAAATGCAGCCCAAAACATCTTAATTAATCAAGGATTTAAAAAAGTTTACAATTTATCAGGTGGACATCGCTTATATAAAGTTATAAAAAACAATAAATAGTTTCAATAAAGATAAAAGATAAAGCAATTTATCTTTTTTTGATTTGTTAATAATATATGTATACTAATAAAATTTGCAAGCGAATATTGCTTAATGTTATAATACAAATGAAATTATTGTATGCATTTAAAACAAAAGGGAAATGAGGATAGAATGACTAAGACTAAGCAAATGCCAAATATGGTATATGAAGAATTAAAAAAAGAAATAATGTCTTTAAAATTACCACCTGGAAGTTCGGTTGCAGAAATAGAAACTTCAAAAAGATTTGGAGTGTCTAGAACTCCGGTTCGTGATGCTATAAGAAGGCTTGAAAGTGAAGGTTTATTAAATGTAGTACCACATATAGGGACTTATGTTTCGCAAATAGATTTAGAAAAAATAGGAGATGTAATTTATATTCGAGAAAAAGTAGAATCAGCTATAATTGAAGATCTACATAAAACAATATCAACTTCACAATTGTTGACACTAAAAACGATATTGGCAAAGCAAGAGGAGCTATTAGATAGTAAACAACAAACTGAAAATATTGCAAGAGAATTTATAATATTAGACAATGAATTCCATAAAGCAATTTTTGATTTCGCTGGCAAATCAAGAATTTGGTCACTATTTAATGAAGTTGATAAGGACTATGTTAGATTTAGAGTGTTTATTGACTTAAGTAATCTTGAAAGATTAAAAAATCTATATGAAGGTCATAAAAAAATATTAAAAGTTATAGAAGATAAAACTGAATTTGATATTAGACAAGAATTAGAGTATCATCTATATGATGGAGTAAAAAACTCAACAGATAAAATATTTGAAAATGCAAATTTTTTCAAATATATATCAGAAAATTAATAAAGATAAAGTGCATGCAATTAATAAAATTGTATGCACTTTCATTTTTTAGTTAAATTGTTCATTTATATGTATACAAGTTGATTGACAAAGACATTTGTTTGAGTTAATATATTATTGGAGGTAACATACAATAAGCAATATAAAATTGTATGAAATGTAAAAATATGAAAATGACATTTAGATGGTATGGTCTAGATGACAGTATTACATTAGACAAAATTAGACAAATTCCTAATATGTCTGGTGTTGTAACTGCTGTTTATAGCGTACCTGTTGGTGATGTATGGCCAGAAGAAGAAATACTAAAAATTAAAAATGCTTGTCATGCAAATGGATTAGAAATGGAAGTTATCGAATCGGTACCAGTTCATGAAGATATTAAACTTGGACGTGGAGAATACTTAACATATATCGAAAACTTTAAAGAAAATATTAGAAGATTAAGCAAACATGGAGTTAAATGTATTTGTTATAATTTTATGCCAGTATTTGACTGGACAAGATCGCAATTAGCTCATGAACTAGAGGATGGTTCAAATGCTTTAGTTTACTACAAAGAAGACGTAGATAAATTAGACCCTACTAAATTAACATTACCAGGTTGGGATTCATCATATTCACCAGAAGAAGTTTCTGCTCTAATTGAAGCTTATAAAGCAATTGGTGAAGAAGGATTATGGAAAAACTTAGAATTTTTCTTACAACAGATCATACCTGTAGCTAAAGAGTGTGATGTAAGAATGGCAATTCATCCAGATGATCCACCATGGCCAATCTTTGGGATTCCAAGAATTATTACTCATGAAGAAAACTTAGAAAGATTCATTGGTTTAGTAGATGATGAATATAATGGTTTAACTTTATGTTCAGGTTCTCTTGGATGTACTTATAAAAATGATATTCCATCTTTAATTAGAAAATTTGGAAAAAGAATTCATTTCGCTCACATTAGAAATGTAAAAATATTAGATGATGGAAGCTTTGAAGAATCAGCACACTATTCACCATGTGGATCATTAGATGTGTATGAGATTTTAAAAGCATATCATGAAGTAGGATTTACAGGATATATCAGACCAGACCATGGACGTATGATTTGGGGAGAAACTGGTAAGCCTGGATATGGGTTATATGATAGAGCATTAGGTGCTGTATATATGACGGGAATTATTGAATCATTACAAAAAGGAGATAAAAAATAATGAATTTACCATTCAAAATTGACTTAACAGATAAAGTTGTTGTTGTAACAGGTGCAGGTGGAGTTTTATGTGGAATGTTTGCTAAAGCAATCGCATTAAACGGAGCTAAAGTTGCATTATTAGATTTAAATGTTGAAGCAGCACAAAAATTTGCTGATGAAATTACTGCAGCAGGTGGTATTGCTAAAGGATACAAATGTAATGTTTTAGAAAAAGAAAGCATTGAAGCTGCACGTAACGAAGTTACTAAAGATTTCGGTACTTGCGATATTTTAATCAATGGAGCAGGTGGGAATAGTCCAAAGGCTACTACTGATAATGAAGTATTTAAAGAAGAAGACTTAGGAAAAATGACTACATTCTTTGATTTAGATCAAAAAGGTGTTGAATTTGTATTTAACTTAAACTTCATTGGTACATTATTACCAACTCAAGTTTTTGCTAAAGATATGTTAAATAAAAAAGGTGCTAATATCATTAATATTTCAAGTATGAATGCATTTACACCATTAACAAAAATTCCAGCATACTCAGGAGCTAAAGCTGCTGTAAGTAACTTTACTCAATGGTTAGCAACTCACTTTGCTGATGCTAACATTAGATGTAATGCTATTGCTCCAGGATTCTTTGTTTCTGCTCAAAATGAAAAATTATTATTTGATGAAAATGGTAATCCAACAGCTAGAGCAGCTAAAATTATCGCTGGAACACCAATGAAACGTTTTGGTGAAGCTGAAGAATTAATTGGAACATTATTATTCTTAATGGACGATAAAGCATCAGGATTCGTAAATGGTGTTGTAGTACCAGTTGATGGTGGATATAACGCATATAGCGGAGTTTAATATGAGCGTTATTATTTCAGGGTTTGCTGATGAAATTTCTGATTCTTTAGAAGAACAAATTGAAACTGTAAAAGGTTTAGGAATGGATCATATTTGTGTAAGAAGTATTTATGGAAAAAATATTGCTGATTACACTGTAGAAGATTTCAAAAATGAAATAATGCCTAAGCTTGATGTAAATGGAATAAAAGTTTCATCAATTGGTTCACCAATTGGGAAAGTATTTATTGATGATGAAGAAGGATTTGAAAAACAATTAGCTTCATTACATACAATTTGTCAAATTGCTAATGAATTAAATTGTAAATATATTAGAATCTTTAGTTTCTTTATTAAAAAAGAAGAAAACTATGATGATTATAAAGATGTTGTTGTTAATAAAATTAAACAATATGCAAAAATTGCTGAACAATATAATATTGTTTTATTACATGAAAATGAAAAAGATATCTTTGGTGATATTGCAAGAAGATGTAAAGTTATCTTTGATGAAGTTAATTCACCAAGTTTTAAAGCAATCTTTGACTTTGCTAATTTTGTACAATGTGAAGAAGATACACAAGTTGCTTATGATTTATTAAAACCATATATTGAATATTATCACATTAAGGATGCAAGATATGATGTATCTTATAATGTATTATGTGGTACAGGCGATGGTAAAATTGACGTTATCGTTAAAGATGCAATCGCAAATGGTTACAAAGGATTTTTAACACTTGAACCTCACTTAGCTATGTTTGGTTCACTTCAAAGTTTAGAGCTTGAAGAAGCTGATACTGTAGTAAATACAGATGCAGATATTTCAGGAAAAGACGGTTATAAAATGCAATATGATGCATTAAATAATATATTGAAAGGATAAATTAAAATGAAAAAAGTAAAATTAGGTATCGTAGGAGTAGGTCAACAAGGTGGAATGTACACTAACTTATTAACTGGAAAAGTTGTTAAACCTGGAGGGTTCTCTTTACCAGCAGCAGAGTTTGAGCAAATAGAAATCGGAGCATTTTGTGATACAGATCCAGCAGTAAGAGCAAGACTTGAAGAAATTTTCCCAGAAATTCCAGTTTATGCTGATTATATTGAATTACTAGACAGCGGAAATGTAGATGCTATCGTAACTACAGTTCCTCACTATTTACACCCAACAATGGGGATTGAAGCTTTCAAACGTGGAATCCACGCTTTATTAGAAAAACCAGCTGGTGTTTATACTAAACAAGTAAAAGAAATGATTGAAATGGCTAAATCAAAACCTGAATTAACATTCGGTGTTTATTTCAATCAAAGAATGAATCCATTATACCGTCGTTTAAAAGAAATTATTGATGGTGGAGAAATTGGAGAAATCAGAAGAACTAACTGGATCATCACTAACTGGTACCGTCCATCTGCTTACTATGCACAAAGCGATTGGAGAGCTACTTGGGGTGGAGAAGGTGGAGGTGTATTAGTAAACCAAGCACCACACCAAATAGACTTATTACAATGGTTATGTGGAATGCCTAAAAAAGTATATGCAAAATGTCAATATGGATCACATAGAAATATTATCGTTGAAGATGATGTAACTGCATTATTTGACTATGGTAATGGAGCTACTGGTACTTTTGTAACATGTACTCATGATATCAATGGTACTGACCGTTTAGAAATTAGCGGAAGCAAAGGAAAAATTGTTGTTGAAGGATCTAAAACTGCTTATGTAACTCGTATGAGCAAAACAGAAACAGAAATCGATTCAGAATGCCAAGATATGATGCAAGTATTCAAATTAATGACTGGTGGAGAATTAGAAGGTGTTTCTAGAGAAGTAGAAACAATCGAATTCAACAATGGTTGGGGTGCTCAACATGCTGATATCTTAAGAAATTTTGCAGCTAATATCGTTGATGGTACACCACTTGTTGCACCAGGAGCTGAAGGAATAAATGGAGTTAGAATTGCTAACGCTATCCACTTATCAAGCTGGTTAAATGAAGAAGTATCTATTGACTTTGATGAAGATATGTTCTTAGAAAAATTAAATGAAAAAATCGCTGAAGAAAAAGCGAAATAATTAAATATGTTAAGAGTAGCTATAATTGGTCTTGGGACTATTGCTCCAATACATAAAGCTGCGATTGAAGATAGTGAATTTGCAACTTTAGTTGCAGTTTGCGATACTGATGAAACTAAAAAAGAAGGCTATGAAAACGTAGCCTTCTATTCTTCAATTGAGGACATGATTAATAATGAGGAATTAGATGTTGTTCATAACTGTCTACCACATTACTTACATCATGTAGTAACAGAGCAATGTGCAAAAAAAGGTATTCATGTATTTACAGAAAAACCTGTTGCAATCACATATAAAGATGCTGAAACTATAATGGATTTAGAAGATAAATACAATGTTAAAGTTGGTGTTTGTTTACAAAATCGTTATAATACAACAGCAAATATTGCAAAAAAAGTAGTAGAAAGTAAAGAGTATGGTGAATTAATTGGATCTAAAGCCTTAGTTACATGGTCACGTACAATGGATTATTATAATCAAGCTAAATGGCGTGGAATCATGGAAACAGCAGGTGGAGGAGTATTAATTAATCAAACTATTCATTCATTAGATTTATTAGATTACATAGGTGGAAAAATTACAAAAATTCACTCATTAGTAGGTAATTTAACATTACCAGAAACTGAAATTGAGGATACAGTAGTAAGCCATGTAAGATATGAAAACGGTGCAAGAGGTATATTCTTTGCGACAATAGCTTACTTTGATAATTCAGCTCCAGAGTTTGAATTTATTATGGAGAAAGCTAAACTAATTATTAGAGATAGTAAAGTGTATTTAAAGGAAAATAGTGGAGATTTAAAACAAATAGGCGAAGATAATAAACTTATTGGTTCTAAACACTATTATGGACCTAGCCACATGGTGGCAATAGAAACATTCTATAAAGCTGTAATTAATAATACAGATGATTATATAACTGTAAGAGAAGCGGCTTACCCAATAAAAATGATTGAAGCAACAATGGCTTCAGCAAAAGATAAAGTTGAAAAGGAGATTTAAAAATGGCTAAAATTGGTGTACAAATGATGATCTTTAGAGAGTTAATCGCTAAAGAAGGTGTATATGAAGTAATGAAAAGAATTAAAGAAATCGGATTTAGTGTAGTAGAGGTATCTCAAGTACAAATGACTCCTGAAAATGTAGAAGGATTAAGAAAAGCTTGTGAAGATTTTAATATGGATATCGCTGCTTTAAGTGCTTCTTTAGAAGCTATGATGCCAGGGATGGAATCATTAACAACTGATTTTGATAAAATCGTTGCTGATTGTAAAACATTAAACTGTAACTACTTACGTATCGGAATGATGCCATTCCAATACTTAACATCTAAAGAAGCTTGTTTAGACTTCGCTAAAAGATGTGATGAAGTAGCTGAAAAATTAGCAGAGCATGGAATTCAATTATATTACCATACTCACCATGCTGAGTTTGTAAAATATGATGGAAAATACTTATTAGATATTTTACGTGATAGTACAAATAAATTAGGATTTGAAATCGACGTTCACTGGGTACAAAGAGGTGGATTAAATCCAGTTGAGTTCTTAAAAACTTACAAAGGACGTTTAGAATTAGTTCACTTAAAAGACTATAGAATCGCTACTCCAAACTTTGAAGGCATTGACCCTAAAGACTTTATGAAATTCTTCGCAGCATTTGTAAATATCGTACAATTTGCCGAAATCGGAGAAGGTAACTTAGATATGCCAGCTATAATTGATTCATCAATCGAAGCTGGAGCTAATTACTTCATCATTGAGCAAGATGATACTTATGGTGTAGATCCATTCGAATGCTTAACAACATCTAGAAATAACCTAGTTAAAATGGGTTATGAATCTTGGTTTTAATCAGTAATTGGTAGAAAAATGAAAAAATTCTTAGATCAAGATTTCTTGTTAGAAAGTGATATAGCTAAAGAGCTATATCACGACTATGCAAAAGATATGCCAATCTTTGATTACCATAACCATTTAAATCCACAAGAGATTTACGAAGATAAAAAATTCGATAATATTTCAGAATTATGGTTAGGTGCAGATCATTATAAATGGCGTGTATTAAGAAGTAATGGTATTGATGAAGAGTCAATTACTGGAAATGCTTCTGCTTATGAAAAGTTTGAAGCATTTGCTAAAACTATTCCATATACATTAGGTAATCCTATGTATCATTGGACTCATTTAGAATTGCAAAGATATTTCAATATTGATACTATTTTAAATGAAGATACTTCATTAGAAATCTATAATAATATTAATGAACAATTAAAAGATGATAGCTTTTCTGTTCGTAACCTATTAAAAAGAGCTAATGTAAAAAGTTTATGTACAACAGATGATCCAAAAGATGATCTTAAATATCATAAATTATTAAAAGAAGAAGGATTTGAAATTGATGTATTACCAACTTTCAGACCTGATAATTTAGTTCATATTGAAAAAGCGAACTTTATTCCTTATATTAAAGGATTAAACGAAAATGGTGAATCTATTAAATCGGTTGAGGATGTATTAAACTACTTAACTAAACGTTTAGAGTATTTCCATGAAGTAGGATGTAGAGTATCAGATCATGGATTAGATACAATATTATATCTACAAGCTTCATTAGAAGAAGTAAATGCAATCTTTGCAAAAGGTCTTAATAATGAAGAGTTAACTTTAGATGAGTTAAGAAAATATAAAGGATATTTATTAAGCTATTTAGGTAAAGAATATCATCGTCTAGGGTGGGTTATGCAATACCATATTGGTCCAATGCGTAATAACTCTACTAGAAGATTTGAAAAATTAGGAGCGGATGCAGGATTTGATTCAATTAATGATGGTCCTGTTGCTGTAGATTTATCAAGACTTATGGATAGTATGGATATCGAAGGGAAACTGCCAAAAACAGTATTATACTGTTTAAATCCAAAAGATAACGCTGTATTAGCATCAATGCTTGGGAATTTCCAAGGCGATGGTATTGTAGGTAAAATTCAATTTGGATCTGGTTGGTGGTTCATGGATACAAAACAGGGTATGATTAAACAAATGGAAGATTTAGCTTCTATGGGCTTATTACCACGTTTTATTGGAATGTTAACAGACTCTAGAAGCTTCTTATCATTCCCAAGACATGAATACTTCAGACGTATTATGTGTAATGAGATTGCAAAACTTGTTGTTAATGGAGAATATCCATATGACAAAAAAATCTTAAAAGAGATTGTACAAGGAATTTGTTATAATAACGTTAATTCATATATTAATCTAGGATAATGTCAAAAAAGTATTTCAAGAAATTGAAATGCTTTTTTATTTTCTAAAGTAAAATTCGATGAATTATATAAGTAAATTTTGTAGATTTAAATAATTAAAAAATGCTGTCGATAAATTAAGTAGTCTCATAAAATAAATAAAAAAAAGTTCATTAGAATAAATGTATACAATTTGTATCAATATCTAATAGAATTATTAACTGTTTTTTCAAATTATAGGATTACACATATAAAAAAATATATATGTAAAATATTTAACAAGTGTATATAAATAGTAATATTAGTACGATGAACATTGAGTATTATTGCTAGTACATATATTTTATAATTTACACATTAAAAAAAAATCAAAAAACAAATGTGATTTTTTTCATGAAAGCGCTTGTATACAATGATTTTATTTGCTATAATGTAAGGGCTTAAGACATAAAGACAAATTGGAGGAAGAGTATGACAAAACAAGCACTATACGATCCTAGTACTGGGATTCACCGCGCCAAAATATGGGAGATTGCATTATTTGCTTTCAACAATACGGCGACAAATCTGTACATGTTTATATTCATGTACATCGCTTATTTCTTAACAGGAATTGTAGGAGTAGGTGTAGTTTTAGCTGGTAACATCACAATGATTATGAGAATGTGGGATGGTGTTACAGATCCAATGATTGGATATATTTTAGATAAAACAAATACTAAATTTGGAAAAAATAGACCATTCATCTTAGTTGGTAATATTATCTTATTTGTAGGAGCTGGAGCAATCTTTAGCATTATTCCAACTTTACCACAAGCATTTAGATTTATTGCTTATGTATTAATTTATATGATTTATATTATTGGTTATACATGTCAAACGGTTGTTACAAAATCAGCACAGTCTGCATTAACTAATGATCCAAAACAAAGACCTTTATTTACAATTTTTGATACAATTTATAATACAATTGTATTCTCATTTTTCCCACTTATAATTACAGGATATCTACTTCCTAAACATGGTGGAAATGAAGCATTTACAAATCCAGCGTTATTCGTTGATTTTTGGTTAATCTTTGGTGGTATTTCTGCAATATGTACATTATTAGCAGTTGTAGGTATCTGGAGAAAAGACAGAGTTGAATTCTTTGGTACTGGTAAAGTTCAAAAAGTTACATTTAAAGATTATTGGGATGTATTAAAAAATAATAGAGCAATCCAAATGTTAGTAGTAGCTGCATCATCTGATAAATTAGCATTATCAATTCAAGGAAATGCAACTGTATTAATCATGTTATTTGGTATCGTTGTTGGAAACTATGATCAGTATGGTTTATCATCTGCTGTTATGGGTACACCAACTACAATCGTAACATTATGTGCTATCATGTTTATTGCTGTTAGACTTGGACAAAGAAAAGCATTATTATATGGTACTTATGCTGCAATGATTGCAGGTGCTGGTATTGTTGGTATCTTTGTATTCATGGATCCTACAACTTTAAACTTTGATTTCACAAGTGGTGTAACTGCATTTACTGTTATCTACATTGTATTAACATTAATCATGAAAGCTGGAGTTGGTATGTCTGGTGGTATTGTTATACCAATGACTGCAGATTGTGCAGACTATGAAGTTTATCGTTCAGGAAGATATGTACCAGGACTTATGGGAACTTTATTCTCATTCGTTGACAAAATGATTTCATCATTTGCTACTGCAATCGTATCTATTATGTTAGCGACTATTGGATTTACTGAAGCATTACCAACAGCTGCTACACCATTAACAAATGAAATATTTGTAATGACAATGATATTCTATATTGGTTTCCCATTCTTAGGATGGATTGCAAATTTAATTGCAATGAAATTCTATCCATTAACTAAAGAAAAAATGGAAGAAATCCAAGGTAGAATTGCAGAAATTAAAAAACAAGCAAATTAATAATTTAAATAATGCTATCACTTATAATGTGATAGCATTATTGTTTTAGAAAGTAGGTTAATATGCAAGATAAAAGAGAAAAGCATGAAATCCCTCATAATGAAATTGATTTTAATTCATTACCTTATGAGGAAGGTTATACTTATGTAATGGATAACAAAAAAGATAAAAATGGTGAAGATTTTAACTTTAAAGATCTAGCTCATAAAGAAAGAGATTTGCAACAATTAAAGAAAGACCAGCTAAATTATCAACAACCTAAGTGGATGGATAAGGTAGATAAAGCTTTTGAAAATGCTGAAAAAAGAGAAAAGCATATAGTTAATCGCAAAAAATACATTATACTTTGTTTGTTAACTGGCTTTATTGGAGGACATCGTTACTACGAAAGAAGATATAAATTAGCATTATTATATACAGTGTTCTTCTTTACAATGATTCCTTTTATTTCAACATTGTTTGATCTTATGGCAGTAATACCTATGAAGCCTGATGAAAAAGGAAATATTTTAATATAAGAGATAATATATAGAAAATCTAAAAATAATAAACACAGTTTCGTTAAAAAGTAATAATTTAATTGTACAAATATTACATAATTGATATAATAATAAATATAAATACTTGCAATATAAAGCAAATGCAAATTAAATATGATTAGTATAATTACAGAAAATTGATTTGCTTAATAATAGATTAATTTGTAAAAACAGATTAATCTATTTTTAGGTATAAATGAATGGAGGTATTTGTATATGAAAAAAAATATAATCTATATAATAAAAATTATAAGCTCAGTATCAGTCTCTTTAATGATATTTTTTATATTGTTATATATAGTTTATAATGTTGATTTTAGAAATACTTTTATTCAAAATAATTATACTCCACATAATGATAAAGATGATGTATTGTTCCCATTTGTAGCAAATAAGACAGTAATCATAGAAGAATTATTTACAATTGATATTAGCAGCATTCAACAAGGGTACCTTCATATAAAAACCAATAATGATGAAGCAAATATGAAAATATCACTTACAAATAAAAATATGTTTACTATATACACATATAATAATGACTATTCCACAATACCTCTTTCGTTTGGTGATGGAATATATGAATTAAAAATATATTGCAATGAAAATGATTTGTATGAAAAAATATATAGTATGGAACTTAATATTGAATTAGATAATGAGCACTTACCATATATATACCCTAATGAGGTAATTAATTATAACAACAATTCAGATATAGTCGATTTATCGCTTGAATTAACAAAAGATACACAAACTGAACTTGAAAGAATTAAGCTTATTTATGATTTTGTTATTGATTTTATGAAGTATGATTACAATTTAGAAAATTATAATGATTATAGAGTACCTGACATTGATACAATTTTAGATAATGAAAAAGGTGTTTGTTATGATTATGCAGTTTTAACTGTAGCAATGCTTAGAATTAATAATATTCCTTCACGAGTTGTAACAGGGCATGTTGATGATAAATATCATGCATGGATCGAAGTGTATACTACAAATGAAGGATGGATAAATAATGATTTAAAATTAAATCCACATAATTGGAATGCGATAGATATTACAAACCATGATTTAGGTACAGATAGCTTAGAAAATGGTTATGAAATAAAGTATTATTATTAAAAAAAACAACCATAAAAGTAGTAGAATTAAATTCAATAACTTTATGGTTTTTTTATATTTATTGAGATTTATAAAAATAGCAATAAATACACATAAATGATAAAACTATTATATAAAGTATATAAAGTTCATGTACTCATTTAAATTATATGTGTATGAAAAATGACATAAATCACAAAATTTGTAAAAATTTATACTTTTGTAAAAAAAATGGTTGAAATCATAAAATTTATGTGATAATATCTTTAAGCAAATGTCTATTATGAAGATAAGTTTTATATTTTTAGATATATTTAGAATATTAGTTTATGAGATAAAAAATCATCAATCTTAAGTTCTAGAATCTACATAGACAGTTAATATAGATTGATGAAAGGAATGGATTTTAAATCCTATGGTATGAAGTAAATATGGTAAAGAATATAACAAATTTCACAAGAAAAGCTTTATTAGTACTTGTAGCTTTAGTAATGGTTGTTAATACAACTAATATTACAGTGTTAGCAGAAATTAGTAATACTGATAATGTAGAAAGTGAAATAGTAGTTGAACAAACAAATGAAACTACAATAGAAAGTAATACATATGAAATAGAAGATAATAGTGCAATTGAAACTTTATCTTCAGATACATTAACAGTTAAATTTAAGCATACAGCAGATGGGGAAATACAATTACTAAAAGTCTTCCCTACACTAGCTGAGGGAACTACTATAAATAAGGTAGAAATTATAACTAATGGAATTGTTGCTACAAATGAAGGAAGTCATTATTTATTAACAATACCTACAGAAAAATTGTCTGCTGATAATAACTATGAGATTAAAATAACATATACTGAAGGTGGAGTTGAAAAAACATCAACTTATGTACAAAACTTAGTACCTATGTTTGGACTACCAGGAACAGGAACAAAGCATGACCCTTTCATTATTGATGTAAATTATACAGGTAGAGTTGTTTTAAAAGGAAGTTCTGAGAATGAGTTAGCATCTATAGGTATTATGACAACACTGATAACAGAGTATATAATTGATGGAATGATTAATGGAACAAATGATGCAGAGGGTAATTCTATTGATTATACTGGAGTTAATTTAAGTTATGATAGTGAATATTATCAAGAATATGCAAATGATCAAATTGTAATTGATGTAGAGACATTTAGTGAAGGAGCATTAGTATTCAATGAAGATTTCTATTTAAATATAGTTGATTTATCTAAAGTAGCAGATGAACCACTTACTGATTCTGGTGAAGGAGATTTAAAGCCTGGAGATGTATCTATTGTTAAAACTTCAACTTGGAAAGATGCAACAAATGGTATTGCAGATATCGATTTTAGTTTACAAGGAGCATCAGTTACTAGAGGCACTGATATTATAATTGTTTTAGATAGATCGACAAGTATGCCTGCTTATGGTAGTTGGGATACAGCTAAAGAGTCAACATCAAATTTAGTTAATAATTTATTAAGTGAAGAGAATAATAGAGTTGGATTAGTTGTATTTAGTGGTGCATCATCAGAAGCAAATGAAGCTACAATTCATATGGACACAATGGGAAGTATGCCTTTAACGACAAATAAAGAAGAATTGATTAACAATATAAACTCATTACCATCATACGGTTCAACAAATTATACAAATGCTTTAAAAAAAGTTATTGAGTATGCTGATGATAATAGAGGTACAGGTAGAGCATTACAAGTAATTTTTATTACAGATGGAGAGCCTGGCTATACAGTTGGTTCAGGTATGTATGTAAGTGAAGAATGGAATGGTATAAACGAAGCTAAAATATTAAAAGATGACTATAATGCAATCATTAATACAGTAGTTATTGATGTTAAAAATGAAATTCCAGATGAAGTTAAAGCTCATGTAGAGAATAATATTACAACTACAGATGGACTAAGCTTAAGATTAACGGATATCTCAGAATTATCAGCAATATTAAATACAGTAGAAGATTCGATTTCAGCTGCAGGTACAAATGCAGTATTAACAGATGTAATAAGTGATGAATTTGAAATAGATGTGGCAAGATTTCCAGGCGGAGTAATTCCAGATGGAGTTACAATCGATGGAAATACTGTAACAATTGATGTAGGTACAATTGGTGATGAAAAACAAGTAGTAACTATTCCTGTTAAACTAAAAGATTTATCAACACCTCATGGTATCTATAAAACAAATGATAGTGCTTCTTTGACATATAAAGATTCACTAGGAAATGTAGTTGAAAAAAATGATAAAACTCCAGTAGGAAATCCTGATATTGAATCACCGACATTAGGTGTAAATAAAGGATATATAAGTATTAAATATTATATGGTTAATCAAGATGGTGAATTTATAAATGATGCAGGAAATGTTGTTACAAAAGAATTTGCATCAACATTTGTTAATGATTTTATGTTTGGAACATCAAAAATATTAGATTATCTAACATATACAGTTAATGGAGCAGAGCAATTAAGAAATCCTGAATTAATGATATATACAGAAAATACAAGTTACCCAAGTTCATATAGTGTAGAAGTTACTGCTGAAAACAATACACATCAGGTTGAGTTTCTAGTTACTGAAAATGTAGCAGAAATATTCAATATTACATATAAAAATGAAGATGGTACAACAATTGCTGGTATTGGACCAAATTCATATACAACAGGTACAACAACAAATTTACCTACAGCTACAGAAATGAATCCATTAAAACCTGGGTATAACTTTGTAGGATGGACTGCAACAAATGAAGATACAGATACTACATATATTACAAATGTAAACTCATCAGAAACTGGTGAAAAAACATACTATGCAAATTATGAAAAAGATGCTTCACAATGGCATTATCCATCATATTTAGTTGAATACTATTTAGATGGTATACTACAAAGTGTTGACTCAAAAGAAGTTATAAGTGATGTAGAAGTATTAAAAACAGAAACACAAATGAGTGTGGATCCAATAGATGTAAATAAAACTTATGATAATTATTCATTTACTAAATATGTTATTAATGAGATGGATCTAGAAGTTTTACCTTCAACAATTTTAGATGGTGAAACAATTGAAGTACATTATACTAAAACAATAACTACAAGACCTGAAGGAGCAACAGTAACAGCACCAGCAGCAGGTGGAGTGTATAATGGATTAGAACATGGATTAACAGTAGAAGGAACAGTTGATGGAGACACAGTATGGTATTTACCAGAAGGTGAAACAGAATGGACAACAACTCCACCAACAGTAACTAATGTAAATCAAAGTAAAGATGTACAAGTAAAAGTCACAAATCCAGCATATGAAGATGTGATAATAAATACATCAATTACAGTAACACCAAAAAATGTAACATTAACAGTACCTGAAACAACAGGTAAATATGAAGGTGTTATAAACTATCCAACAATAGATACAAGTGATTTAGTAAATAGCACTGATTTAGGAGAGTTAAATGTAACAATAGATGGAGAATATCCAGAAGCTGCAGGAACAACAAATGAAAAGGTAACTGTAGAATATACAGAGAATCCTAACTACAATGTAACTGTAGACAAAGGACCATTAACATTATCAAAAGGAGATAGACCTGAAGGTGGAACAATTACAGTAACAGACCCTGAAGCAACATATGATAAAAATAGTCATGAAATTATCATAAATGGAAAAGTAGAAGGAGATGAAGTATATTATTCAACGAATGGTGGAGAAACATGGATTGAAGGTACACCATCAATTACAAATGTAGATGAAAACTTAGATGATGTACAAATTAAAGTAACAAATCCAAAATATGAAGATGTGATTGTTGGAGGAAATACATTAACAATAAAACCAATAAATGCAATAATTACATTAGAGAATACAACAGTTGAATTTGGGACAACACCAACATTTACAGTTAAAACAATTGAAGGTGTATTAGAAGGTGATACATTAAATGAAGTAGCAAAATATGCAGAAGCAACAGTGCCAACAGAAGTAAATGTATATACAAATAAAATTACAGCAGACTATTCAAATAGCAACTATATTGTAGAAGTGATCTTAGGAACATTAACAATCACAAAATCAACAGGAAGACCTGAAGGAGCAACAGTAACAGCACCAGCAGCAGGTGGAGTGTATAATGGATTAGAACATGGATTAACAGTAGAAGGAACAGTTGATGGAGACACAGTATGGTATTTACCAGAAGGTGAAACAGAATGGACAACAACTCCACCAACAGTAACTAATGTAAATCAAAGTAAAGATGTACAAGTAAAAGTCACAAATCCAGCATATGAAGATGTGATAATAAATACATCAATTACAGTAACACCAAAAAATGTAACTATTACAATGCCAGAAAATACAACAGTAGATTATGGAGAAGATGTAGTAATTGAAGCACCAACAGTGGAAGGATTAGTAGAAGGTGAAACATTAGAAAATGTTGAAGCTACTATAAAAGCAGGAACTGATATGAATGCAGGAGAAAAAGAAGATGCTATCACTGCAACATATGACAAAGATCCTAACTACAATGTAACTGTGGAAAATGGTAATCTAACAATTAATAAAGGAACGATTAATCTTGAAACATTAACACCAAAAGATCCTGATTTAACAGAAGATGAAATGGACTTAGATGATACAACATATACGAAAGTTTATGATGGAACAGAATTAGTATTTAATGAAGATAATATTAAATTAACTTACAATGGTGAAGAATTAACTGATGTAACAATTAAATATTATAAAGATGAAGCAAGAACTGAAGAAATTACATTAGAGGAAATAAAAGCCTTAAATGTAGAAGATACAAAAGAATACTTCATTACAATCAGTAAAGAAAATTTTGAAGATATTGAAACAAGTTTTGTCGTATCAGTAACACGTCGTCCAGTAACAATCACAGTAGAAGATTCTAGTGTAATTGAAGGCAATGCATTTGATGAAGCTAAGTACTTATCAATGGCACAAAATGCGATAGCAAATGCAACAACGACAGCCAAAGGCAATGCAATTATTAATGAAAATGATTTAGGAGAAGTAATTGCAAGTATTGAAGCATCACTATTTAATGTAGTGGCTAACAATACTGATGTAGCAAAATTAATCTTTACAGTTGATGGTTTAGAGATTATTGTTGAAAATGGAACAGTAAATATTACAATTAATGATAACTATGAAGTTACAGTAAATTATGGTAACTTAAATGTTAATAAATATGTTTCACCAGTAACTCCAACAGAACCAACAACAACACCTGTACCAACTGTTAGACCAACTGTTGTGCCAACAGTGACACCAACAGTTGAACCAACTCCTGAAGCAACACCAGAATCAACTATTGAGCCAACTACAACACCAGAAATCGACAAAGAAGATGTAATCGTTAAATTGGATGATTTAATCTTAGATGAAGATGACTTTAGAATTGATGAAGATGGAAATATAGTTTTAGAGCAAGAATTCTTAGATAGTTTAGAAGATGGAGAATATGTATTATCAGTAGATGATGGTAATGGCTTTATAGAAAGTGACATTATCGTTGATAATGAAGTACCATTATTCGGTTCAAGAGATGAAGGAAGTGCATGGAGCTTATATGATTTAATTGTAACTATTGTAAGCTTAATAGCTACAGTATTATATATTGTATTGAATAAAAAAGATGATGATGGAATTGAATATACTAAAAAGAAATTATCATTAATAATAATCGCATTATTTACATTAGTATCAATAATCTTATTTGTTGTTACTCAAGATTTAACAGCACAAATGGTAATCTTTGATTTCTATAGTATCTTCTTTACAATCATAATTATTGCACAAGCATTAGCTATGAAATTTATAAGAAAATACGAAGAAGAAGAAACAGAAACAAACTAATATATTAAATGATATTGATTTTAATCAATATCATTTTTTTATAAAAAAAGTTCAATATTTAATATTGAACTTTTAGTTATATTAAGATTTTTTAATTTTTTGCAATTTTGAATTGATGATGATATCAATATTATCAGGCATTTTATTACCAGCCATTTTAATGATAACTTTAAATTTCATTCCACCAATCATTTTTAGCATTCCTTCATTTAATTTAACTCCAGAATTACCACTACTAGCCATCATAGTAAAGAAAATTTCTTTAACTTCGTCATTTGATAATAATTCATTTAATGAATCTTCAATTGAATAATAACCTTCATTGAAAGTTAGCGTTGTATCTGCTTCTTTTGCTAAATCTTCAAACCAGTTTTTAGCACCTTCTCCATTTTCACTAATTGGAGCTTCTTCAGCTGGTAATACATAAGACTCATTTGGTGTATCTGTTTTATTTAATGAAATAGTATCATTAGAATTTTCGCCAATTGCTTTAACAGTATTAATACCAGGTTTTAATTTAACATCTTTAAATTCAAAGATATATTTACCTTCAATAGTTGAAATTTCTTGTTCATTAATAAATAATGTTATAGCTTTTTCATTTGAATATACTTTAATTGTTGTAGTTTCATTTGATCGATCATAGAATCTTCTACCACAAACATGTGTGAAGATTTCTTCTTTATTCCAATATGCTTTATAAAGATAGAATGCATCTTTTTTAAGATCTCTTCCAAAAGATACTAAACCTTTGTTATTACGTCCTGCTACTCCACCTTCATCTCTTGCATCAGCTGCAAAATCAAACATGTTCCATTGATATGTTCCCCAAATATATGGTCTTGTTTCAAATACATTTAACATATGTTCATGATATACTGCATGGTATTCTTCAGTATAATCACGCATTTCAGGGTTTTCTGTGTGAAGAGTAGTAATACCTTCTGCTCCATATTCTGATATCCCTACAGCTTTATTTGGATATTTTGCATGGTATTCATCAAACCAGTTTTCATTATCTTCTAGCTTTCCTCCATACCATCCAAAATAATGATTCCATGCAAGAATATCTGTAACATCATTTTGAGTAGAATCCATTTCTACAAAAGCAACATTAGCTAAAGTAGTGTATCTTGATGGATCTAATTCTTTAATAATTACTTGTAAATCTTTTTGATTGGCTAATAATTCTTCTGATTCTCCAGAAATTGTAATTTCATTTGAAATTCCCCAACACATAATTGATGTATGATTATAATTTTGAATAACCAATTCTCTCATTTGTTCTTTCGTGTTTTCTACAGCTAATGGGTTACCATCAAATATTGTAATAAAAGGAATTTCTGCCCAAACAACAAAACCGTATTCATCACATAAATCATAAAAATATTGATCATGTTGATAGTGAGCTAAGCGGATTGTATTTGCTCCAACTTCTTTAATTAATTCGATATCTTGTAAATGTTGTTCTTTATTAATAGCCCACCCCATATCTAAACGATCTTGATGGCGACAAGTTCCTCTTAATGGATATGATTCACCATTTAATAAGAATCCTTTTTGAGGGCATACTTCAAATTTTCTAATTCCAAATTTTACTGTTTTAGTATCAACAATAATATCATTTTTAATGATATTAGCAATTAAAGTATATAAATATGGATCTTTAATCCCTTTCCATAAAATAGGATTCTCTAAGTTTAAAGTTGCATTTGATTTTTCACTAACTTTTACTACTGAATTTAATACTTCATTATTTTCTTTATCTAATAATTTGTATTCAACATTTGCTTCTTCGCCATTAATAACATAGCTTGATAAATCAATTTTAGCATTATTGCCTTCTAATGTGGCTAAAACATTCACTCCAGGTCCACCATAGTAGCTTAAATCAAAGTGTGTTTCATTTACTTCAATAATATTGACGTCACGATAAATTCCGCCAAAGAAAGTGAAATCTGCTTGTTGTGGATAAATATGTAAGCCTTCAGAATTATCAACTTCAACTTTTAAGGTATTTACATCATTCACTAAATTTGTAATATCATATCTAAATGTTGAAAATCCTCCACGATGTTCTCCTAAGTATTCATCATTAAAATAAACATTTGATAAATGGTTAACACCATTAAATTCGATGAATATTTTTTTGTCTGATTTTACTAAATCTAATTCTTTTACATAGTAGCATTTTTGTCTTAAATAATCTGCACCACCATCTTGACCATCCATGTTATTCCATGTGTGTGGTAAATTAATATCTTCAAAAGTTACATTATCTTTTGAAAATTTCCAATTTAAATTAATATTTTTTACTGTTCTCATTTTGTTCTCCTATATTACTATAATAAAAAGGATTGAATTAATAATCAATCCTTTTTACTTATTATTATCTTTGTACTCTTCCTGAAGAATCTCCACCCATTAAAGCTTCAACTTCTTCGATTGATACTAAGTTATAATCACCTTCAATTGTGTGTTTTAAAGCACTTGCAGCAACTGCGAAATCTAATGCTTCTTGTTTATTATCTTTAACTAATAAACCATGGATAATTCCACCAGAGAAGCTATCGCCACCACCAACTCGGTCAATAATTGGATTGATATCATATCTTTTTGAAACATAGAATTCATTTCCATCATATAATAATGCTTTCCAACCATTGTGGTTTGCACTAAAGCTTTCACGCAAAGTTGAAACTACGATTTCAAATCCAAATTCTTCTTTCATTTCTTTAAAGATATCGAAATAACCTTCTGCATTTGTTTCACCATGTTCAACATTTGCTGTTGGTTTAAATCCTAAACATAATTCAGCATCTTCTTCGTTACCAATACATACATCAACATATTGCATTAATGGCTTCATTACTGATTGAGCTTTTTCTTTAGTCCATAATTTTTTTCTAAAGTTCAAGTCTACAGAAACTTTTACATTATTTTTCTTAGCAGCAATACATGCTTTCTCTAATAATTTTGCAGCATTATCACTTAAAGCTGGAGTAATTCCTGACCAGTGGAACCAGTCTTTACCTTTCATGATTTCATCAAAGTCAAAATCATTATCATCTGCTTCTGAAATTGCACTATTAGCACGATCATATATTACTTTAGAAGGACGCATACTAGCTCCTGTTTCTAAGAAATAAATCCCTAATCTATCACCACCGCGTGCTATATAATCAGTATGAACACCATATGTTCTTAATGAATTTACTGCTGCCTGTCCAATTTCATGTTTTGGAGTTTTTGATACAAAATATGTATCATGTCCATAGTTAGATAAAGAAACACAAACATTTGCTTCTCCTCCACCATAAACAACATTAAAGCTATCACTTTGAACAAATCTTGTTTGTCTTGGAGTAGATAGTCTTAACATAATTTCACCCATTGTTACGATTTTCATAAATTAATTTCCTCTTTTCATTAAATGTACTTTAAATCCTGCTACTTCATCAGTTAGATAGATGAATTTTAGACGACCATTATCATCGTATAAAGCAGTAGATTCATCAAATTCAAAACCAATTGATTCAAAATATCTTCTAGCTCTAGCTACATGGTAAGTACCAATAGCTAAATGTCCAACAGATCCTGTATGATAGTCTTCATTAACTACTTCTACAAAGTCTGAACCAAATTGACCTTTAGTAACTTCTCTTGTTAATCCACCGAATAAAACACTGAATTTTTTTGCAATTTTACTTACATCTTCATTTTTAGCGTTAACACCTAAGTGTTCTAATCTTAAACCTAACATAGATTGAATTGCTGTGATTGATAATTCAGTAATTTTCTCATAGTTTTTTGATTTTAATGCAGCTGCATCAATCATCCAAGTTCCACCACAAGCAACTATTTTATCAAATGATAAGTAATCATTTACATTAGCAGCGTTTACTCCACCTGTAGGCATAAATTCTAGTTTAGTGTATGGTGCAGCTAAGGCTTTAATCATTTTAATTCCACCAGCTTGCTCAGCAGGGAAGAATTTAACAGTTTCAAGACCTAATTCTAAAGCCATTTCAATATCACTTGCATTTGAACATCCAGGTAAAATTGGAATATTTTTTGATTTACAATATTCAACAATTTTTGGGTTTAATCCAGGTGAAACAATAAATGTTGCTCCAGCATCAATAGCATCATCTACTTGACTAGTAGTTAATACAGTTCCTGCACCAACAATCATTTCCGGTAATTCCTTAGTAATGATTGCCATTGCATCTTTTGCGATAGCTGTTCTAAATGTTACTTCTGCAATTGGGATTCCACCATCCATTAAAGCTTTTGCTAAGGGATAAGCATCTTCTAAATTATCGATTTTGATTACAGGAACAATACCGATATTTCTAATTTTTTCTAAAAGATTCATATTTTCTCCATTCACTCACAAATTTGTGATTTTACAATCATATTATATAGTATTTATGGAAAAAATCAATGTATGTATACAAGTAAATTGAAATATTTTTTATTTATTACTTTATTATTTTTGTAAATGAATGTATGATGAACCTATATAATAAGGAATAAGAAAAATGGAATTTAGAAATATAATCAAAAATGATAAATTAATAAAAGCAATAGATAAAGCAGGATATAAAAATCCAACAGCTATACAAGTAAAAGCAATACAACCAATTATTGAAAAAAAAGATGTAATTGCAATAGCAGAAACAGGGACTGGTAAAACAGCAGCCTTCGCTATTCCACTTTTAGAGAGGTTATCTTTAGAAACATATTACAAAGGTATTAAAGTATTAGTTTTAACTCCAACAAGAGAACTTGCATTACAAATACATGAAAATTTTGAAAAGTATGCAGCTAATCTAAAATTTAAAAGTGCAGTTATATTTGGTGGTGTAAAACAAGGGAGTCAAGTTAAAGCGATTAATAATGGTATTGATATTTTGATAGCAACACCTGGACGTTTAAAGGATTTACATGAACAAGGATATTTAGATTTTAAAAATTTAGAAACTTTAGTCATTGATGAAGCAGATCGTATGTTAGATATGGGATTTATTGGTGATGTAAGAAGTATTATTAAATTACTACCTAAAGAAAGACAAACATGTTTATTTAGTGCTACATTACCAAGTGAAATTGCTACATTAGCTAATGAGATTTTAATTAATCCTGAAGAGGTTTTTGTAAATAAGATTTCAAAGACAGCTAAAAATGTTAAACAGGTATTAATGAATGTAGATCAAACTAGTAAAGGTAAATTATTAACACATTTAATTAATACAAATAAATATGAACAAGTATTAGTGTTTATCAAAACAAAACATTCAGCAGACAGATTAGTTAAATACTTAGCTAAAAAAGAAATTAAAGCAAATTCAATACATGGAGATAAAAGTCAATCTAGTAGACAAAAAGCATTACAAAATTTTAAAGATAAAGAAGTTAGTGTTTTAATTGCTACAGATATTGCAGCTAGAGGTATCGATATTGATAGCTTACCAGTTGTGATTAATTATGATATTCCACATGTAGCTGAAACATATGTGCATCGTATAGGTAGAACTGGTAGAGCTAATAAAGATGGTTTAGCAATAAGTTTTTGTAATTTTGAAGAAATTGAATACTTTGAGGCAATTGAAAAATTAATTGAACAGAAAATTGAACTTGATGATACTCATCCATTTAAGATGGTTAATCTATTCAAGGTGTCAAAGAAAAGTTCAAAACCAACAAATTATAAAAAGAATACTAAAAGTCATGAAAATGACAATTTTTCTAATCGAAGATTTAGAGCAAATAAACATAAAAAAAGTGGCTCAACTTCTACAAATAGAAGTAAAAAAGGAAAATAAATTATCGTTTTATTGATATTTTGTATTATATTGTTTAATATATCAAAATATTATATTTACAATTATCGATAATTATTATATAAGAATAGAGAAGCATGTTTAATTCTATTTTTTAGATTATTTTACATAGAAGATATTATTGCTTGAATTTAATGATGATGTAGTTGAAATTCTAATACTATATCAAGATTCAAAGGGGAAAAAAATGCAAGACAAGAAATATGATTTTGAAAATGATAGTAGTCTATTAAAACCGATAAAACTTTTATATGTTCATCAAAGTCAATATAGTAATGATTGGAACAGTCTAGTTCATGCTCACGGTTTTGTAGAAATTTTCTATATTACAAGTGGATGTGGTGAATTTACAATTGAAAATCAAAAGTACTACGTTGAAAAAGATAATATAATAATGGTAAACCATAACACAAAACATGGAGAAGTTTCGTTTGAAGATAGTCCATTGGAATATATAGTTATGGGAGTTGATGGTATAAGCTTGTCATTTGCTGATAGTTTGTATCATAATGAAATAATAAAAGATTTATATTTAACTAAAAAAGTAAGAAAGTATTTTGATTTATTAATTGAAGAATTAGAAGAAAATACTAAAAACAAGGAGAAAGTTTGTACCAATATAGCTAATGCAATATTAGCAAAATTAACATTGAATAGTAAGAATATAGAGATTAATCGTCATAAAAGTATGGTGTCACCTGAAATTATGCGAGTAAAAAACTACATCGATGACAATTTTAAAGATGATATTGATTTAGATAAATTAGCAACAATTGCTCATATAAATAAATTTTATTTAGTACATTCATTTAAAAAAGCATTTACATTAACACCAATACAATATTTGAACAAAAAGAAGCTGGAACATTGTAAAGATTTAATAATTAATACAGACTATTCTATTTTACAAATTTCAGAACTATGTAATTTTAGTTCACAAAGTTATTTTTCTCAATCATTTAAAAAAGAATATGGTATGTCACCAAATCAAATGAAAAAGAAACAGGCTTAAAAGTAAAGAACCTATAAATTTAATCTCAAATTTATAGGTTCTTTTTATGTTTTAAACTACTATATTAACTTTCTGTTATATAGAGTATCTAAAATTTTAAGTTTAATAAACATATATATATAAGGGTCGATAAATATTCAAAAATTGTGTTTTTTTTATCTTTATTTAAATTATCAACAATATAGCTAAAATTAGCGACAATAATATATATATAACATTTATAAACTAATAAGTATAATCTATCTATAAGGAGAATAATAATGGCTAATAAAAATTATGGAAGAATTACAATTCCAACAGATGTAGATGTAATTAATGAAACAATTGCTGTTAAAGAACGTTTAGGTGCTGATGCCTTAAGAGATTGTGATGGTACAGCATATCCTGATGAACTAAAAGAGGTAGATGCTAAAGTATATGCAACATATTATACAACAAGAAAAGATAATAAGTGGGCATTAGAAAATCTAGATGAAGTACAACAAGTATATATAATGACTAAATTTAAAATTGCGTCAGAAAATATCTTAAAAATAGAATTAATGGAAGATATATATCCAGAAATGTTAAAAGTAAATGATGAGTGTGATATTAAACGTTGGTGGGAAGTAATTGATCGCACAACTAATGAAGTAGTAAGCACTGATAAATGGAACTATAAAGATGGAGAAGTAATAATTGATGCTAAATTATGGCATGAGTATACTGTTAGCTTTTTAGCGTTCATTATATGGGATCCAGTACATATGTATAATGCTGTAGTAAATGGGTGGAAAGATTTTGAAAAACAAATAACATTTGATGTAAGACAGCCTAAGACGAAAGCATATTCATTTGAAAGATTAAGAAAATTTATCAAAGATAATCCACATGTTAATGTAATAAGATTTACAACTTTCTTTCATCAATTTACATTAATTTTTGATAAATTAGCACGTGAAAAATATGTAGACTGGTATGGATATAGTGCAAGTGTTTCTCCATATATCTTGGAAGAATTTGAAGAAAGAGTTGGTTATAAATTTAGACCAGAATATATAATTGATCAAGGTTACTTTAATAACAATTATCGTAAAAATTCAAAAGAGTTTAAAGACTTTGTAGAATACCAAAATGTTGAAGTTTGTAAACTAGCAAAAATGTTTGTAGATATCTGTCATGAAAACAATGTAGAAGCTATGATGTTTTTAGGAGATCACTGGATTGGAATGGAACCTTTTGGAGAACACTTCAAATCAGTTGGTTTAGATTCAGTTGTAGGATCAGTAGGAAATGGACAAACATTAAGATTAATAAGTGATATTGAAGGTATTAAATATAGCGAAGGACGCTTTTTACCATACTTCTTCCCTGATTCATTCTA
The DNA here is from genome assembly GCA_964371715.1 of uncultured Erysipelotrichaceae bacterium. Classification (GTDB taxonomy): domain Bacteria; phylum Bacillota_I; class Bacilli_A; order Erysipelotrichales; family Erysipelotrichaceae; genus CAYJNO01. Next base: position 38,873 of record CAYJNO010000016.1, read on the forward strand.
TGAAGGAGCAGATCCGGTAATTGAAGCTAAAGAAAACTGGGTAGTTGCAAGAAGAGCAATACTTAGAAAGCCAATTGATCGTATTGGATATGGCGGGTACTTAAAATTAGCATTAGGATTCCCAAAATTTATTGATTATATTGAAGAAGTATGTAATGAGTTTAGAGAACTTTATGAAAACGCAAAAGATACAACACCTTATTGTATTAAAAAAGTAGCAGTATTAAATACACATGGTAAATATCGTGCTTGGTGTCCATTTATGGTACATCATGCAATTTATCATGATAAAAACTATTCATATGCAGGAATAATAGAGTTTTTAAGTGGTGCACCATATGATGTACACTTTATAAGTTTCGATGATATTTTAAATAATACTGTTGATCTAAAAGATTTTGATACAATATTCAATATTGGAGATGCATATACTGCTTATAGTGGAGATGATTATTGGAACAATGAAGTAGTAAAAGAGAAGGTTACATCATATATTTATAATGGAGGAAGCTTTATTGGAGTAGGAGAACCATCAGCATATTTAGCAAATGGACATTACTTCCAATTAGCAACTATTTTAGGTGTTGAAAAAGAAACAGGTATGGATCTAAATAAAGATAAATATAATTGGGATGAAAATCATGAGCACTTTATTTTAAAGGATGTAAAAGAGATAGATAAGATAAATTTTGGACGTGGACAAAAAGATGTATATGCACTTGAGGGAAGTGAAATTTTAATTAAACATGAAAAAAATGTTCAATTGTGCGTAAATGAATTTGGTAAAGGTAAAACTGTTTATATAAGCGGGTTACCATATAGCTTTGAAAATTCTAGAATTTTACATCGTGCTGTAATGTGGGCTACAAACAGTGAAGATGATTTAAATGCATGGTATTCAACAAACTATAATGTAGATGTACATACATATGTTGCAAACAAGAAGTATTGTGTAGTAAACAATACTTATGAGTCACAAAAAACAACTGTATATCGTGGAGATAAAACATCATTTGAATTAGAATTAAAAGCTAATGAAATTAAGTGGTACGAAATTTAATATATAAAAAAAGGATAGTGTGTGAACCGAACCCCATTTGTTGGAGAAGTTGAATTAGGATAAACTTAAGGATTGAT
>CAYJNO010000017.1:0-39575 GCA_964371715.1 uncultured Erysipelotrichaceae bacterium
ATTTCCATTGGAAATAATTCTTTTTTTTATTTATTGATTAGTTGACATTCCTAATTTAACATCATATGTTAGAGTTTTATCATCTCTTATTACTTGTATTTCTACTACATCACCGACTTGATGTTTTTTTAATTCATCGCTTAATTGAGTATAAGTCATAATATCAACATCATTAAATTTAATTATTTGATCACCAGCTTCAAGTCCAGCTTCTAAAGCAGGTGAATCTTCTAATACTTCTGTAATAAATACACCAGGAACTACATCAAACCCTTCAGGTATTGATGTAAGCATAATTCCAATTGTTGGTCTATTAGTGTAATAACCAAATTCGATAATATCCTCAACTACATCTTTTACTAAATTTGCAGGTATTGCAAATCCTATACCTTCTACTGAAGAATCACTTGGTTTAGCAACAACAATTCCAACTAACTCACCACGTGCATTAAATAATCCGCCACCTGAATTTCCAGGATTTACTTGAGCATTAGTTTGTAGTAAATTCATGTTTTCGTTATCAATTAATATTTCTCTATTTGTTCCACTTATAATACCATCAGTTACACTACCACCAAGGCTTCCTAATGGGTTTCCAATTGCAATAACTTCATCACCTACGAATAAGTTATCAGAATCTCCAAGTACTGCTGGTGTTAAATTTGTTTCTTCAATTTTTATAACTGCTAAATCTGTTTTTTCATCAGTACCTACAACTGTTGCAGAGTATTCATCACCATTTGATAACTTTACATTAATTGAAGTACTATCTTCGATAACATGATAGTTAGTCACAATATATCCATCCGTTGTTAGGATTACACCACTACCTGCACCCTGTTGTACAGTTTCATCAGAGAATAATGAAAATGAATTAGTTTCTGTCATTATTTCAACAACACTCTTTAAATTGTGTGCGGCAAGTTCTTGCATATTTAATCCTGCAGAATTTTCATTGGCAATTAATTCAGTATTTGTGCTTTGGTATAAGGTTACATCTTCATTAAATACCATATTGGCAGTAAGGTCACCAAAAAATCCAAAGGTAAATGCAAGTATCATCACCATAAAGTAAGTCAAAATATTGTTTTTTGGTTTCTTTGGTTCAGCATATTTATGGTCAGAATTTAAAAATTGCTCATGATCATCAGCTGCATTTTTAAATAATGGTGGACTATTAGTCTCATCATCCTTTGATCCATCTGTAATAAGAGTTGAAAAAGGAATAGTATTACTATTTTCTAATAATGAATCATCGTTGGTCTTAATATCATTTTCTAACGATAAACCATCAATGGTCTTAACCTCAGTTTTAGAGTTAAAAGTTTCATCTTGAATTTTCTGATTAACGTTTTCTACAGTATTTGTATTATCTTCATTTAAAATTTTATCTTTATCTTCCATAAAGTCCTCCATCTTATAAAATAATTATCTTATTATACTTTGAATATAAAATGACACAAATTTGAACATTAGGTGAATTTTCTAATAATTTTTTCAGCAGTTTTAAATCCATCTAGGGCACTAGATATAATACCTCCTGCGTATCCTGCCCCTTCTCCAATAGGGAACAAGTTTAAGTGGTTAATACTTTCTAAATATTCATTTCTTTTGATTCTGATAGTACTTGATGATCTAGTTTCTGGAGCTATCATAATTCCATGTTTAATGAAACCTGGAATTTTATTATCAAAATCTGTAAAAGCTGAATGCAATGCTCTATTTATATAATCATCAAAATAATTATTGAGATTATATAGATATACACCAGGTAAAAAACTTGATGTAAAGTTTAAGTTATTTAATTCATTATTCAAATAGTCTTGAATGTTCATACCTGGAGCGTAATAGCTATTACTTAGATTGTATGCTTTTTGCTCTAATGAACGTTGATAATTAATTCCATCAAAAATTGATCCTTTATCAAACATAGCTTTTGGTATTTGAACTAAGATTGCACTATTTGCTAAAGGTAGATCTCGTTTAGAATAACTCATGCCATTTGTAACAATTGTTTTACTATTTGCACTTGAACCAACTATAACACCTCCTGGACACATACAAAATGAATATGCTCCTACATTATCTTTTGTTTGATGTGTTAAGCGATAACTTGCAGTAGGTAATGCTTTATTTGTTGATTCTTTTTTATACTGAGCATTATTTATTATTCTTTGTGGATGTTCTACTCGAACACCAATTGCAAAATCCTTAAGCTCCATATAAATTTGTTGATTGTATATCGATTCAATAGTGTCAAATGCACTGTGTCCAATAGCTAATATTGTATAGTTAGCAAAATATTCATTATTTTTTGCAACTACACCTAAGACTTGATTTTGGTTGATAATTAATTTTTCTACTTTAGTATCAAAGTGAAATATAGCTCCCATATCAATTAACTTTTTACGTATATTTATTAAAATTACTTTAAGTACATCAGTTCCAATATGTGGGTTATTTTGGTATTTGATCTTAGGGTCGGCTCCATTTTCAATTAAGATATCTAAGATAGGTTGAATCCTTAAATCTTTTACTCTAGTAGTTAATTTACCATCAGAGAAGGTTCCAGCTCCACCTTCACCAAATTGAACATTACTTTCTTCATTTAATATTTGATGATGCCAGAAATTTAATACATCGATACTTCTTTGTTCTACAAAACTTCCTCTTTCAAAGATGATTGGTTTAATACCACATTTTGCAAGATTATAAGCTGCAAAAATACCACTTGGACCATAGCCAACTACATTTACCATAATATCTTCATTGACTTTTATATATTCATACTCAAAAGTTGTGTATTCACTTATATCTTTATATTTTAAGTATTTATTTTTATTTTCTATATCAATTGCGACACTATATAAGTAATAGGGTTCTTTTCTGGCATCTAATGATTCTTTTAAAATTTCAAAATATTTTATATCGTCTTTTGAAATTTTTAGACTCTTACAAACCTTAGCTATGATATCTTCTTTTGTTGACCCTACAGCTAATTTTATATTATTAATTTTTAACATTTAAATCTCCTTACGTTATTCTATTATACTAGAAAAAATAACTTATAGTTAAATTTATAGTATTTATTTGCCAATAGTAAATATAAACATTATAATTAATGAGAAAGTACAAAGAGGAAAATGTATGTTATTTTATAGTTTTATTTTAAATTTAGCTTTAATGCTAATATTTATGCCATTTTTAATTAAGTATCTTAAAAGAATTAATTATAATCAAGTTGTAAGTGAATATTCGCTTGATGAATATAAAAATAAAGAAAAAACACCAAGTATGGGAGGGACCTTATTTGTTGTTTTTCCAATTATTACAACTTTTATCTTAGGTAATAATGTATTATCAGATTTAAATGTTTTAATTGTCACTTTAGCTTTTTTAGGTTATGGATTAATTGGTTTTGTTGATGATTTTATTATTATTATTCAAGGAGATAATAAAGGTCTAAGTCCAAAAATGAAATTAATACTGCAATTTGTATTATCTATTATATTTTTTGGTCTATATTTTCAAAATGTTGATACAAGTATTGATTTATTATTTATTGATTTTAATTTAGAAATAGGGATGCTTTATGCAATTCTAGTTTTTGTAATGTTTGTAGGAGCATCAAACGCTGTAAATATTACTGATGGTATGGATGGATTAGCGGGTGGTACTTCATTTATTGCTTTAATTCCATTTTTACTATTTACTACAATGATTGCTCCAAATAATTTATCAATTTTATTAAGTGGAGTATTAGGAGCATTATTAGGTTATTTACGTTTTAATTTTTTTCCTGCAAAAATCTTTATGGGAGATACAGGTGCATTAGCATTAGGTGGATTATTAGCAGCTACTGCAATGGTGTTAAAACAAGAATTAACTTTAGTTATCATTGGTGGAGTATTTGTATGGGAAGTGTTTTGTGTAGTTGTACAAATATCTTCAGTAAAGTTGTTTAAAAGAAGAGTATTTAAATATACACCAATTCACTATAGTTTTATCATAAGTGGATATAGAGAAAAGGCTGTAGTTTATGGCTTTTATTTATTAGGTATTATTTTAGCTGTAATTGGATTTATATTAGGGAGTTAAATATGAAAGTACTTGTAATAGGAGCTGCAAGAAGTGGTGTAGCTATTAGTAAATTGTTAAATAAACATCATTATGAGGTATATCTAACAGATGCTAATGAAATAAAAGAAAAAGAAGAATTAGTATCATTGGGTATTAAAGTGTTTGACTTAGGACATCCTGATGAATTAAAAGAAAATAAATATGAATTTATTGTAAAAAATCCAGGGATAAAATATACAGTTAGCTTTGTAAAACACTTTGTTAACTTAGGATATTTTATCTATAATGAGATCGATATTGCAAATCGTTTTGTTAATTATAATTATGGTACTATCACAGGTACTAATGGTAAAACAACAACGACTTCAATTTTAGAGCATTTATTAAAATATAAAAATCCATTAAACCAAGCTTGTGGGAATATTGGAATCCCTCTAAGTGAGTGTGCATTAAAAAATGAAGAAAATAATTTAGATATAGCTTTAGAAATAGCAGCTTTTCAATTAATTGGAGTAAAAAATTTAAAAAGTAAAGTTAGTACATGTACTAACTTATCACCAGATCATTTAGATTATTTTAATAATGAAGAGGAATATTATAAAGCTAAAATGATAGTATATCAAAATCAAGATAAAGATGATTATTTTATCTTAAATTTAGATGATGAAAATATTGTGAAATTAGCAACAGATATTAAGTGTAATATAATTAGTTTCTCGTTAGAAAAAAATGCTGATTTAATGATCAAAGATAATAGCATATATTATTTAAATGATAAATTATTTGATATCAATAGTTTAACATTAGTTGGTAAACATAATTTAGCTAATGCTGCAATGGCAGCATGTATGGCATATATCATGGGAGTTAATATTGAACTAATTAATGAAGGTATCAAAACATTTAAGGGTGTTGAGCATCGTATTGAATTTGTGAATAAAATTAATGGTATTACATATTATAATGATTCTAAAGCAACAAATGTTGAATCAACAATAGTAGCTTTAAAATCATTTGATAAGCCTGTTATTTTATTAGCTGGTGGGTATGATAAGAAAATTAAATTTGATGCAATTAAAGATTATCAAGAAAAAATTAAATATCTTATTGCCTTTGGAGAAAGCAAGGACTTAATTAAAAGTGTATATCCTGATACTGTTATATGTGATAATATAGAAGAAAGTTTAAATATCGCAGAAGGCTTAGCGAATATTGATGATATAGTATTATTATCGCCAATGTGTGCAAGTTATGATCAATTTAAAAACTATGAAGAAAGAGGCGTATATTTTAAACAATTATTAAATAAGGAAGGTGCAAAAAATGATTAATAAATTTTTAGAAAATAAAAATATTCGATTAGCAATATTTTTAAAATTACAAGAACTAAGAAGAACAAGTAGTAGAAGTATTATGTTTGAAAATATTGAAGATATACTAATACATTTTATTTGGCGTAATAACGAACCGACACACTTATATGGTGCGGTTAATGATATTTTAAAAATTACTGGGGAAGATATAGTTGAGTATTTAGCTATGCAAGCAAAAATGGAAGAAAGCAGAAGTAATATCAAAGAGTTTAAAACACTTTTAGGAAGAAATGATGGATAAAATAATCAAAAAAAATATCTTTACTTTTCTTGCATCAGTTTTAGTTATTATTACTTTAATTCTAACAAATTACCAAGAAATTTCTTCTAATTTAATATTAGGGTTAGATTTACAAGGTGGTTTTGAAGTGTTGTATGAAGTAACACCTCTTGATGAAAACAGTGAACTACCTGCAATGAGTGATGTTGCTAATTCCATTTCAAAAAGAGTAGATGTTTTAGGAGTGAGTGAGCCTCAAATAATTATTGAAGGCGAAAATCGTGTAAGAATTCAATTGGCAGGAGTTAGTGATCAAGATACTGCAAGAGAGTTATTATCATCAACTGCTAATCTAACATTTAGAGATGTTAATGATAATTTACTAGCTGATGCTTCTATTATTGCAGAAGGTGGTGCAAGCTTAGCATATGATGGTGGTAGAGCTGTAGTGTCATTGGATATTGCTGATGAAGATGCATTTGCTGATTTAACTGCAAAAGTAGCTTCTAAACAAAATGGAGAAAACTTAATTGTTACTTGGTTAGATTTTGAAGAGGGAGATTCATATCGTGCTGAACTAATAAAAGAAAATAATGGTGAAGAACCAAAATATATTTCTGTTGCAGGTGTATCACAGGCTATTAGAGGAGATGCTGTAATTTCTGGTAATTTTGATGAAGATGAAGCTCGTAATTTAGCTAGTTTAATTTCATCAGGTTCACTACCTGTAAAGATGAATGAAATCAGTAGTAATGTAGTTAGTGCTGAATTTGGTGTACTTGCATTTGAAGAAACATTATTTGCAGGAGCAATTGGAGTTTTAATAGTAATCTTATTTATGATATATAAGTATCGTATTATGGGCATCATTGCTAGTATTATGTTGGCATTTTACATCTTTGCAATATTTTATATTTATAGTGGAATTCAAGCAGTTTTTACACTTACAGGAATAGCCGCATTGGTATTAGGTGTTGGTATGACATTAGATGCCAATATTATTACTTTTGAAAGAATTAAGGATGAAATTATTAATGGTAGTGATATTAAAACAGCATGTAAAAAAGGTCAAAGTTTTTCAATAAGTACAATTCTAGATGCTCAATTAACAACTTTATTAGCTGCTATTATTATGTATGTATTTGGTAATGGAGCAGTTAAAGGTTTTGCTACTATGTTAATGATTACAGTTGTTTGTACATTATTAATTAATGTTTTATTATCAAGATTTTTATTAAATCAGTTAGTAAATACAAATTTATTAAATGATAAAGCATCATGGTTTAATGCGAAAAAGAATAATAGCAAATTTATTAATCAGGATTATATTAAAAATAGTAAAATTCAAATAATGATCTCTACTGTTATAATTTCATTAGGAATTATTATGATGTTATTTAATTTCTTTAATGGAAATGCTATTTTTAATTTTGGTATTGATTTTTCTAGTGGCACAAAAATCTCGGTAAATTCAAGTGAAGTAATTGAAATAGAAGAAGTAGAAGCACAAATGTTAGCTTTAGGATATAGTAATGCTGAATATCAAAAAAGTGGTGATAATACAGTAAATATTACTTTGAAAGAAGCTTTAGAAACTGATGAATTGGAATTAATTAAAGACACTTATTATGATCTATATAATATTGAACCAAATGATACGGTTATTACACCAATAGTCGGTCAAGATTTAGTTAAAAATGCATTTTTACTTTCGATTCTAGCATGGGTTGGTATGCTTATTTATGTAACAATTAGATTTAAGTGGGATTATGCATTAAGTTGTATCATTGCACTTTTACATGATGTGTTTATTGTATTAGCTATATTTGCAATATTTAGAATTGAAGTTAATATAGAACTTGTTTCAGTTATCTTAGCAATTATTGGTTATTCAATAAATAATTCAATTGTTGTATTTGATAGAGTACGTGAAAAAATGAAAGATATTGACACTGTTATTATGGATACGAATGTCTATAAAGAATTAGTCAATGAAGCATTAAGTAATACAATGGTAAGATCAATCTATTCATCTTTAACAACAATTATTCCAGTTGTTGCATTATTGTTAATTGGTTCAAATTCAATTTATATCTTCAACATTGCAATGTTTATTGGTTTAATTGCTGGTACATTATCAAGTATTTATGTTTCACCATATATTTGGTATCAATTAAGAATTAAAAATCATAATAAACCAGTTAAGGTTAAAAATAAAAAAAGTAGTGAACCTGATGAAATGATGATTGCAGGTGTAAATGATTATCAAGAATAAGAGCTATGTAAGTAGCTCTTATTTTTATTTTTTAAAAATTACAAACAATAAACATTAAAAAGACAACAAGATATTCTAATTAATAAAAAAATAAATTATATTACTTGAGAAAATGAGATATTTATAATTAAATAGTGTATAATATTAATATAGTAAATTGCATATTAAATTAAATAAGGAGGAAGTTTATGAAATTAGAAATCTATGGAAAAAATGTATCTATTACTGATGGAATGAGAGAGAAAATTGTAAAAAAACTTGGATTTTTAGAGAAGTATGTCATGATTGATGAGGATACAACAGCTAGAGTTGTTGTGAAAGTATATCCATTATCACAAAAAATAGAAACTACAATTAATTCTAGAGTTGGATTATTAAGATCAGAAGTTATGCACGAAGATTTATATGCGGCAATTGATTTATCAATTGATAAATTAGAAGACCAAATTAGAAAGCAAAAAACTCGTTTATCTAAGAGACATAAAGAAAAATTAGCTGATACGTTTATAATTGAAGAAGCAGCTATGGAAGAAGTTGAAAAAGATATAGTTGTTAAAACAAAACAAGTTAATGCAGAAACAATGGATGTTGAAGAAGCAATATTAAGAATGAATATGTTAGGTCACTCTTTCTTTGTATACACTGACATAGATACAGATAAGATTGCAATTTGTTATCGTCGTAATGATGGACAATATGGTCTTATTGAAACAGATTAATAAATAAAATAAATACCCAAGTTTATTATAAGATTATTGAATATAGGTTAATATGCTGAATATTGATTGATTTTAAGATAAATATAAGGGGAAAAAATGAAAGAAATAATTGAAAAAGATCAAAATGATTTAGAATATAATAATACTAAAATTGATTATAGTATTGTAATCGTTTTAGCAAGAGATTATCGAGATATTAAATTCAAAGAAAAAAATATATATTATTATTGTAAAAACGGTAGTTTATTGAAACCTGAAAAACAGTTTTGTGATTATATTGATAGTTTAATCCTAAGACTTGATGAAGATAGTAAACTAATTTTAAAAACTGAATATTTCTACTCTGCTGACCAAACAAAACCAGACAATTATTGGTATTTAAATTATTATGCAAAATCAACTTATTTCTTAAAGAAGAAAATAGCTTTAAATGAAATAGCAAGAATGCTTAAAGCATAACATGTATACATGTTATGCTTTTTTTTATTATTTTTTTTTATAAAGTTACATTGAAACTTTATACTATAAATGTTAGTATTTAATCATACGGTAAAAGGAGAAATACGAATATGTTAAAAGGAATTGCAGCTTCAAATGGTATTGCTATTGGTAAAGTATATAAGTTAGAACAACCAGTTTTAAATATCACAAAAATTGAAGCTAATAAAGATGAAGAGATTCTAAAATTCAAACAAGGCTTAGAAAAAACGGTTGAAGATATTAAAAAAGTTAAAGAAAGAGCTAGTGTAAATTTATCAGAAGAAGAATTACTAGTGTTTGATGCACATATTATGATTGCAACAGATCCTGAATTTTCAAGTCAAGTTGAAGATATGATAACTAATGAAAATTGTAATGCAGAATATGCTGCAAAAACAGTTGGAGATATGATGGTTGTAATGTTTGAAAGTATGGAAGATGCATATTTTAAGGAAAGAGCAGCTGATGTTAAAGACGTTACATTTAGATTAAATTGTAACTTGACTGGAACAATTATTCCAGATCTTACAACAATCGATGAAGAAGTAATCATTACTGCACATGATTTAACGCCTTCAGATACAGCACAATTAAACCGTCAATATACATTAGGTTTTGCTACAGCTATTGGTGGAAGAACTTCACACAGTGCTATTATGGCAAGATCTTTAGAAATTCCAGCAGTTGTTGGATGTGAAGGAATTTTAGAAAAAGCTAAACATGGTGATTTAATGATCATGGATGCTAATAACGGTGATATTATCATTAATCCAACAGAAGAGCAAGTTAAAGATTATCAAGTTAAACTTGAAGAATTTTTAGCAGAAAAAGAAGCTTTAAAAGTATTAATTGATGCCCACAGTGTAACACTTGATGGTCATGAAGTAGAACTATCAGGAAATATTGGTACTCCAAAAGATGTTGCTGGTGTTTTAGCTAATGGTGGAGAAGGTATTGGTTTATATAGAACTGAATTTTTATACATGGATCAAGAGTTAGACTTCCCTACAGAAGAAGAGCAATTTGTTGCATATAAAGCAGTATTAGAAGGAATGGGCGATAGAAGAGTTGTTGTTCGTACTTTAGATATTGGAGGAGATAAAACATTACCATATTTCCAATTCCCAGAAGAAATGAATCCATTCTTAGGATATCGTGCAATTAGATTATGTTTAGATCGTACTGATATCTTCAGAACGCAATTAAGAGCATTAATTAGATCAAGTATTTATGGACGTTTAGCTATCATGTTCCCAATGATTGCAACAGTAGATGAGTTTAGAGCTGCTAGAGCAATATTTGATGAAGAGAAAGCTAAATTAGTAAATGAAGGTGTTGATGTTTCAGATAATATTGAAGTTGGTATGATGGTAGAAATTCCTGCTGCTGCAGTATTATCAGATGTATTCTGCAAATATGCAGATTTCGTATCAATCGGTACAAATGACTTATTACAATACTCAATGGCAGCTGACCGTATGAGTGAAAAAGTTTCTTATTTATACCAACCATTAAATCCAGCAGTATTACGCTTAATCAAAATGACTATTGATGGAGCACATTCTCAAGGAAAATGGGCAGGTATGTGTGGAGAAATGGCAGGAGATTTAAATGCTATTCCAGTATTATTAGGACTTGGTTTAGATGAATTCTCAATGTCAGCATCTTCAGTATTACCAGCACGTAAATTAATTAGAAGCTTAGATAAAAAAGAAATGGAAAAAATTGCTTTAGAAGCTGTAACAATGAGCAATGAACAAGAAGTTTTAGAATTCTTAAAAACTAAATTAGCTAAGTAGGTATTATGAGAAAAGTGATTTTTATTTCAAGTACTGGTGGTCACTTAGTAGAATTGATGCAATTAAAACCGATGTTTGAAGAATATGATTATCATATTATTACAGAAAAAACTAAAAGTAATTTAGGATTAAAAAAAGAATATGGTAAAAAGATAAGTTATCTTGTATATGGTACAAAGAAAAATTTATTTACTTACTTATTTAAATTTAGTTTCAATATTTTAAAATCACTTTATTTATTTATTAAAATTAGACCAAATTATATTATAACTACGGGAACGCATACTGCTGTTCCCTTATGTTATATAGGGCACTTATTTAAAAGAAAAATAATATATATTGAAACATTTGCTAATCAAACGTCTAAAACAGCAACAGGAAAGTTAATTTATCCAATAGCTGACCTATTTATTGTGCAATGGGAGAGTATGTTAGAACAATATCCTAATGCAATTTATGGAGGGTGGATATTCTAATGATATTTGTTACACTTGGTACTCAAGACAAAGAGTTTAAAAGAATATTAGAAAAACTTGAAGAATTAAATTTAGAAGATAAAATTATAGTACAAGCAGGTTATACGAAGTTTATAAGTAATAAAATGCAGATATTTGATTATTTAGATACTGAAGATTTTAAAAAATACTTAAATGAAGCTAACATAATTATCACACATGGTGGAGTTGGTAATATTATGCAAGCTTTGAAGCTTGATAAGAAAATTATTGCAGTGGCACGACTTGAAAAATATAATGAACATGTAAATGATCATCAATTAGATATTGTTAACAGTTTTGCTAAAAAGAAATACTTGCTTAAATATGAAGAAGATACTGAACTTTTAAAGGTTATTGAAGAAGTAAGAGTTTTTAAACCAAATACTTTTAAAAGTAATAATATGGAATTTATTGATTTAATAAGAAAGTATATAGAGGAAAATTAATATGAAAATAATTGCAAGTGATTATGATGGAACACTATTTATTAACGATGAAGTAAGTCAAAATACAATTAATAAAATTAGAGAGTTTAAAAGTTTAGGTCATAAGTTTGTAATTGTAACTGGAAGACATATTGGAGCAATATATGATGAAGCAATTCATAGAGGAATTGATTTTGATTATGTTATTGGAAATAATGGTGGAATAATTGTTGATAAAGATAAAAATATTGTTTTTGCTCAATACATTGATAAAGATGTAGCTGTTGATATATTAGAAATGAAGAATAATCCAGGTGTTCAATTCTTATTAGCTACAGATGGCTTTAGTAATCATACTCATTTTCAAAATCAGGCAGTAAAAGATTATTTCAAAGGACATTTTATGAATGTTGATATAATTAACGAAGAAGAGTTATTGAATAACGGTTTATTATCAGTGTTCTTTAAAATGGAAGATGATAACTTATCTATTCCATTACAAAAGTCATATATAGAAAAACATCAAGGATTATTGGATGGATTTCAAAATGCTAATATCGTTGATTTAGTAGCAAATGGTGTTAGTAAGGCTCATGGTATTGCAAAATTAAATGAAATTCTTAAGGCCGATGAAATATATGTTGTTGGTGATGATTATAATGATATAAGTATGTTTGAAAAATATCATGGTTATGCAATAAATACAGGTATTGAAGAATTAAAAAAACTAGCAATAGCTAGTGTAAATGGTGTTGACGAAGTTATTGATTTGATATTAAAGCCTTAAAACTTGAAGTATTAGGAATAATAAAATTAATAGCTTGTGGTAAAACTTTAAATTCAATTTTATTAATATTTTTGATTTCACCATCAATATTAACAATTGCTGGTTTTATCGGTTTGATAATTAGTGATTTACATTTGTAATAAAATACAATATCTTTTGCTAAAGGTGAATCTAAGTATTCACCTTTTTTATATAAATTAACAAGTGGTATTAAAGTTCTATATTTTGGTACTTTAATAAGTATTAAGTCTAAATAACCATCATTAACTATGGCGTTTGGCGAAGGATTAAAACCACCACCATAATATTGGCCATTACAAATTGCAGCAAATAAATAGTTACCATTAATTTGTAAAGTATCATCAATTATTAGTTCTAAATCATCACCAAGTTTTTTTGTTAGTTCTTCAAGTACTGAAAGATTATAAATCATACTACCACTAATTAATGGCATCTTTTTATACTTAGCAATATTTAACCCAACTTTGGCATCTAATCCTACAGAACATATGTTAATGGAGTAATCATCATTTGCCTTAATAACATCTAATTTAAAGCTTTTTGAATTAGTAAGTGTATCTAGGTTTAAAAAATCGTCTTCATTACCAAAAGTTTTTAGAAAATCATTGCCACTACCGGTTGGTATAAGTCCTACTTCAACATTTTTTTTATTAACACAACATTGAATAACTTCGTTTAACGTACCATCACCACCCACCGCAATTATTCGAATATCATCATCATTATTTTTAATGATAGATTCAACTATTGATATAGCATGTTTTGGATATTTAGTTTCAAATACTTGATAAGGTAAAGTTAAACTACTAAAAAAATCTATAACTTTTGGAACAAAATTATGCATAGAATTTTTTTTTCCTGCATTTGGGTTTACTATAAAAAAATATTTCATGGAATACCTCTCTAATATCTATTATATCTAATTTTAAAAAAAAGATAGTTATTTTTTGTGATTGCTTTCAAATACCTTGTATAATATATGATGCAATATCATTTTCATACCTTGCAAATACTAAGCTTTTATGCTACTATAGTTGCATATAGAGAACTAAGGAGTGGGAAACCACTCCTTAATATATGTTAGGAAAGAATAGGAGAAATATGGAATTAAAAGTACTTAGAAATAAAATCGAAGAAATTGTAGAAACTAACAATGTAGTTTTATACGATATTTTATGGACTAAGAGTGGATCTAATAAAGTATTACAAGTTGCAATAATTAATAAAGATGGCTCTATGGATGTAGATACTTGTCAAAAGATTTCAGAAGAAGTATCAGAGTATTTAGATACTGTTGATATTCAAGACAATTATTACTTAGAAGTTTGTTCAGCTGGTGCTGAAAGAGAACTTAGGACAAAAGAAGAAATTCAAGATGCAATCAATAATTATATTTATATAAAACTTATTAATCCTATTAAAGATTTAAGTGAAGTAACTGGTTATTTAAAAACAATTACAGAAGAAAGTGTAAATGTTGAATATATGATTAAGGGAGCTAAGAAGAAAGTTAAAATTGACTTTAGTAATATCAATTTAATAAGATTAGCTGTAAAAGTTTAAGGAGAAATAAAAATGCAAAAAGGTGAGTTAAAGAAAATACTAGATGCAATGTCATTAATCGAATCAGATCGTAAAGTTGATCATGAAATATTAATTGAAGCATTAAAAGAAGCTATAGATAAAGCATATCGTAAGCAATCAAATTTAAGTGATGTAAATGTAAGAGTTGATATTAGTGAAGCTACAGGTATTAAAGCATATCATTTATATAATGTTGTTGAAGATGTAGAAGATTTTGAATTTGAAGTATCGCTAGAAGATGCAAGATTAACAAATCCAGAAGCACAAATTGGAGATGTAATAGAAAAACAAATAAACATCAAAGAATTTGACAGATCTGCTGCTGTTTTAGCTAAAAATGTAGTTAGACAAAAAATAAGAGAAGCTGAAAAGAAAGCTGTATATGATGAGTATATTGATTTGTTAGATGAAATGGTATTAGGTATAATTGAAACTGTTGAAGAAAACCATATTATTGTAAATCTTGGAAAAACATTTGCTATTATGACAAAAAATGCTCAAATGCCAAATGAAAGATATGTAGAAGGACAAAAAATCAGAGTTGTTATTACAGAATGTAATAAAGAATTTAAAGGTGCACAAGTAAAAGTTTCAAGAGCTGATGCACGTTTAGTTAGAAGATTATTTGAAAAAGAAATTCCCGAAATATATCAAGGTCTAATTGAAATTAAAGCAATAGCTCGTGAAGCTGGTGAAAGAACTAAAGTTGCTGTATACTCAAAAAATCAAGATGTTGATGCAAGAGGGGCTTGTATTGGACCTAGAGGTAGCCGTGTTCAAAGCATTATGCAAGAATTACATGGTGAAAAAATCGAAATCTTTGAATGGAATGATGATTTAGGTCAATTAATTGATAATACATTTGCACCTGCAGTTGTAAGAGCAGCATACTATACAGAAGATAATAAAAGAATTGTAGTAGTAGTTGATGATAGTCAATTATCAATTGCAATTGGTAAAAAAGGAAGTAATGCTAAATTAGCATCTAGATTATTAAATCTTAAAATCGATATTAAACCATTATCAGAAATTGAAAAAGATGGTGTAGATATCGAAGCTAAAAAAGCTGAATTTAACGCAATCTTAAGAGCTCGTGTAGAAGAAAAAGAAGCTAAAGCTTTAGAAGCTAGAAATAAAGCAATTGAAGAAGCAAAACAATTAAGAGAACAAGCTAAAGAAGAAACAGGTGAAGTTAGTGATGAAGATTATTTCGGAGATATTAATGAACTTGAAGCTGAAGTAGAAGAAGTAGTAGTAATTGAACATACTCCAGTTGTAGACGCAAAAGAAGAAGTTATCGAAGAAGTAGTTGAAATACCTGCAGTGGAAGAAGAAATTATTGAAGAAGCTGAAGAAGAAAAAATCGAAGCTATAGAAGAAGTAAAAGTTGTTAAGAAAAGAAAAGAACTTAAACCTAAAACTGAATATGTTTCAAAACTTGAGAAATTGGCAACTGCTAAAACAGTAACAGCTGAAAAAATTATTAAGAAAAGAAAAAATAAAGATGAAGAAGAGCGCCGTATAAGAGCTAAAGATTTATTAAAAGATCGTGACTATGTAGTAAAACCTGAGTATTCAGAAGAAGAATTATTAGAAATCGAAAACGCAAAAGCAATCGAGCAAGCAAATTCTTGGATTGAAGATGATGAAATCGATTTTGATGAATACGAAGATTACTACGATCAAGAGGTATAAGATTTCATGAAAAAAATACCAATGCGTAAATGTGTAGCTACTAATACAAGTTTACCTAAAAAAGAGCTACTAAGAATTGTTAAAAACAAAGAATTAGGTATTAAGGTTGATGAAACAGGTAAATTAAATGGTAAGGGAGCATATCTTCAAAAGTCTATTGAAGCATTGGAAATTGCAATCAAAAAGAAATCTTTATCTAGAGCTTTAGAGACTGAAATTACTCCAGAGGTTTATCAGGAGATCAGAGATGTTATCGAAGGAAAATAAAATATTAAACTTTATTGGTTTGGCTTGTAGAGCAAGAAAAGTCACTACTGGCCAAACAATATTTGAAAGTTTTAAAAAAGGAAAAGTTAGATATTTATTTATTGCTAATGATTGTTCAGAAAATAGTAGAAATAGATATTTGAATAAATGTGAATACTATAAAGTTGGATTTAATGACCAATTTTCTAGTGAAGAATTAAGTATAGCTGTAGGACAAAATAATCGTATGGCAATTGGCATAACTGATATTGGATTTGCCAAAAAATTAAAAGAAATGATAGAAAAAGGAGGGTAATAAATGGCCAAAGTAAATAATCGCAGAAAAGGTAATAACAATCGTAATAAAAACGCGAATAAACAACAAGCATTTGTACCTAGAAAAGAAGTAGTAACTGAAATAACTTATGTAGAAGGAATTACAGTTAATGAATTAGCAAATAAAATCAATAAAAACTCAAGTGATATTATTAAATTACTATTTATGTTATCAAAAATGGTAACTATAAATACATCATTAGATGATGAAACAGTAGAATTAGTATGTTTAGAGTATGGAATTGATGTTACAAAAGAAATAGTTAAAGATGAAAACTCTTTAGAAGA
This sequence comes from uncultured Erysipelotrichaceae bacterium, assembly GCA_964371715.1. GTDB lineage: Bacteria > Bacillota_I > Bacilli_A > Erysipelotrichales > Erysipelotrichaceae > CAYJNO01. The sequence continues at coordinate 16,826 of CAYJNO010000017.1, forward strand.
TGATATCATCGACGATGAAGCTTTATTAGTTGAAAGACCTCCTATTGTAACAATTATGGGACACGTTGATCATGGTAAAACAACATTATTAGATAGTATTCGTAAAACAAAAGTTGTAGATGGAGAATTTGGTGGTATCACTCAACATATCGGTGCTTATCAAGTATCAGCAAATGGTAAAAAGATTACTTTCTTAGATACTCCAGGACATGAAGCATTTACAGCAATGAGAGCTCGTGGTGCAAAAGTTACTGACGTATGTATTATCGTAGTAGCTGCTGATGATGGTGTAATGCCACAAACACGTGAAGCAGTTGACCATGCAGTTGCTGCTGAAGTACCAATCATTGTAGCAGTAAATAAAATGGATAAACCTGATGCTAACCCTGAAAGAGTAATGAATGAAATGTCAGAACTTGGATTAATGCCTGAAGAATGGGGTGGAGAAACTATATTTGTTAAATGTAGTGCCAAAGCTGGAGAAGGTATTCAAGATATTTTAGAAACAATACTTGTTATTTCTGAAGTAAAAGAATTCAAAGCTAACCCTAAACGTTTATCAACAGGTACTGTAATCGAGGCTAAACTTGATAAAGGTAGAGGACCGGTAGTAACTTTATTAGTTCAAAATGGAACGTTAAATACTGGTGATTCAGTAGTAGTTGGTTCATGCTTTGGACGTGTTAGAAAAATGGTTGATGATATTGGTAGAGAAATTAAAAATGCTGGACCATCAACACCTATTGAAATCATTGGTTTAAATGATGTACCAGTTGCTGGAGATAACTTTAAAGCATTTGCTAATGAAAAATCTGCTAGACAAATTGCCGAAAGCCGTAATCAATCAAAAATTGAACTTTCAAGAAGACAAACTGCTGCTATGTCATTAGATGATTTAGCTGCACAAATTGAAGCTGGTGATATTAAAGAAATACCTGTTATCTTAAAAACTGATGTACAAGGTAGTGCAGAAGCTGTAAAAGCATCATTAGAAAAAATTGAAGTAGATTCAGTTAAAGTAAAAGTTATCAGATCAACTGTTGGTGCTATTACAGAATCAGATATCATGTTAGCTAGTGCATCTAATGCTGTAATCTATGGTTTTAATGTAAGACCTGCAGCTAATGTACGTAAAAAAGCTGAAGAAGAAAATGTTGAAATTAGATTGCATAACATTATCTATAAAGCAGTAGAAGAAATGGAACTTGCAATGAAAGGGATGCTTGCACCAGTATATGAAGAAGTATATACAGGACAAGCAGAAATTCGTCAATTATATAAAGTATCTAAAGTTGGAACTATTGGTGGTTCAATGGTTATTGATGGTAAGATTCAAAAAGATTCAGGTATTCGCTTAATTCGTGATGGAGTAGTAATTTATACAGGTAAACTTGCATCGCTTAAACGTTTCCAAAACGATGCGAAAGAAGTATCAAGCGGATATGATTGTGGTATTATGATTGAAAATTACAATGATATTAAAGAAGGAGATATCATTGAAGGATTTGTATCTAAACAAGTAAAAGTGGTATAGTCTATGTCAGTAAAACAAGAAAGAATTGAATCAAATATAGCTAAAGAAATAACTAAGATTATTCAATTTGAATTAAGAGATCCAAGTATTGGATTTTGTACAATAACTCATGTTAAGGTAACTACAGATTTTAGTTATGCTACAGTATATACAACATTTTTAGGACAAAGAGGGAAACAAGAAGCTGGAATAAGAGCATTAAATCGTTCTAAAGGACGAGTTAGAAGCTTATTAGCTGGAAAAATTTCAATAAAAAAAGTACCAGAAATTACGTTTGTAATGGATGATACGTATGAAAAAGCTTCTCGTATTGAATCTATTATTGATGAAATTAATCAAAAAACTAAATAAAGATAAAAATAGTAATTTAAATTTATATAAATTACTATTTTTTTTGTAAATAATATAAATTACACTCTTATTGCAAAAAGTATTGATTATGTAAATATTAAGAAAATTTATTCAATTAATAAATTAAATAAATATAGTAAAAAGTATATTTAGGTATATATTGTAATAAAATATATCTATTTTTTGATACATTTTTATCTAAATATAATATATTGACAATGAATTTATATTATTGTATCATTTCATAGGTTTAAATATATAATAGTGTAAATACATAATTTATTTTTTACATGAGGGAGTTTATAATGAATAGAAAATTATTTAGGTTTAATACGATAATAATATTATTGATAATATTATTATATCCATTTAATACATACATAGTAAAAGGAGAAGATGAATTCACAATTTTTGAAGAAGAAGTTATTGGTAAGAGTGATGATGATAAAATAATGTTTGAAACAAAATATCAATCAACTTTTCATGTAGAAAATCCTGTTGATGTTTCAGTTGTTGTTGATGTATCTGGTAGTATGTTAGATATATTCAATGGCCAAAGTTTAATAAATCAAACAAAGTTTGCGATTAATACAATTTTAGAAGGCCTTAAAGGACCTGTTGAAGTTAATCCGGAAGCAGTAAACTTTTCTTTAATTACATTTGGTAATGCAGATTCAAGTCATACAGAAATTCTAGTTGATATGACTAATGATTTGCAACTTGTTCAAGATGAATCAAAAAATATCTTTGCTGAATATGGTAGATATACAGATATTGCTGCTGGCTTAGAATTAGCTGAAGATACTTTAGATTTAAATGATGAAAGATTAGATATTATTATTTTAATTACTGATGGACAACCATCTGATATTGAATTAGCACGTGAAAAAGCTAGAGAATTAAAAGATCAAGGAATCCATATATATGCTATTAAGGTAGGGGATTTACAAATGAATACTTATTAGACTTTACATCTTGTGATTCAACTAATGCTAATAATGGCGATATGTGTGTTGTAAATGGCGATAAGTACTATATGGATTTAAATGATTATAACTTTTTTGAAACGATCTTTAAAAATATTTGGGAACTTTTAGCACCTGTAAGTTTAATGGTTCCAGCACAAGAGAACTTTATGTTTGACAGTGAAGATGAACCAATAATGGAAATTACAAATGAATTTAATGAGGTTGAAACTTTTATTGACTCAACTAACTATAATAATTTTATTATTTGGGACCATTCACTAATGGAGGCTAAAAACATCCATAATTTAACATATGAAATGACTTTAAGTCCAAATACTAAGGTTGGTTTATATAGTAGCGATGATGAGATTAACTCAACCCTTACATATTTTGATGGTATTGAAAGTAATGTCTTAGATTATACTCCACTAAGCTTTGAATATGGAGTATCAAAAGGATCAATAAGCATTAATGGTTTACCTTATAATGCGAGAACAAATCCTACGCTAAAAAATGAATTAATAATAACAGGTATTTCGAATAATGATATACAAGATAAATTTATAGTGGAAAATATTGATCAAGTTGTAACTGTGAATAATGTTGAATATACTCTTACATCTATAGACTATAAAGTACAAAATGTAGCTGGAGAAACTAAGGATAATCTTGACTTATATTGTGCAGATAATGCCGATAATACTAAATCATGTATGATTGAAAGTTATGATTTGGGAGCTGGGAATTATACATTCAATTTAAATTATTCGACAAAGAATATTGAAGAAGTAAATGTAGAAAAAGTATATGATGGAAAAGTAAGACAAGTAGATAATATATTTATAAAGCAACAATTTAATCTTAGTCCAAATGCAAAAATAGAATTAATAACAAATAATCAATTGACTGCTGATGTAATAAGAGTTGGAGAAAATATTGGTTATCAAGAATTAAGATATGAAATAGATGATAATGGAAGAAGTTTTATTGGTGTACTTAAGTTAGTGATTAACCCAAGACCTATCAATATTAGTGTTGGTACATTAGAAAAAATATATGATGGTGAGCCGTTAAGCTTTGATAAAATAATATATAATTATCAAAACTTGACAACAAATACTGGGTTAATAAATACGCATATAATTAATGGGGACATTAATGCTGAAATTACAAATGTAGGAAATGTGAAAAATGAAGTTGAAAATTTAGTTATAACACAAAATTCATCTACAGGTGTTAATGTTACAAACAATTATGATATTACTTTATCCAATGGTAGATTAACAGTTTATGATAATAGTGTTAGCTTAGATTCAATTAATAAAGAATCTGATATTCCAAAATTTATAGCAGTTGGTGAAGATGTATTTATAAATCCTGAATATCCATATGACTTGGATAATGGTAGTTATCTATTTGACTTTGTAAATGATGATAATGAAGAAGTTATAGCTACTATAAATATTAATGATGGTAAAATAAATATATCTTACAATACATGGAGCTTATTAAGTGTTATAGTAATATTATTATCAATTGCATTATTAATATATGCTATTATCAAAAAACCAGTTACAACATTATATCGTTATAATGAAAAGAAAGATGATTTTGATAAGAAAATTAATGGTAACTATCTATATGATGATATAAATTATGAATACATAAAAGTAGAGAAAAATAAACTTAAAAAAATTAGAGATAAAAATATGTTTGTACAAAACATTGTATATATTACAGCATTACTAACTTTGTTAAATATATTAATATTTGTTGCATTAAATAATTTTGTAAGCAGCCTTGCAATTGCTGATATAAATAGTTTATTCTGTATTTTAATTTTATTGTTACAAGGTGGAATATATTACCTTTTTTTTGTAAGAAATAAATAAATTAAAAGTTGCATTAGTAAAAAAGATATTAATGTAACTTTTTTTTGTTTCGGCAATAATTATTATATAAATGTGTAAATAATAAAAGTGTATTCCTATATAAAGTGTAATTACTTGTCTATTTTAAATTTGCATTTATAATCATAAATAGAGGTGGTTATTATGTATAGTAAAGTAAAAAATAGGTTTTGGATATTAATAAGTTATATGATTGCTATTTCGTTTAATGCTTTAGCAAATATATTACCATTTAATGGCAATTTATCAAAGGATATAAGCGACAAATATATGAGTTTATTTACACCAGCTCCATATACATTTAGTATTTGGGGAATTATATATTTATTTTTAGCAATATATGTTTATCGAATGTTATTTATAAAATATGATAAGAAAGATTTAATGGATTACGAAAAGATAGGAAATTATTTTATATTATCTAATATAATAAACTGTATATGGGTTTTATGTTGGCATTATGACTTAATTATTTTAACTGTAATATTTATTATTATATTATTATTTGTAATCTATAAGTTATACAGACTATTAAACTTAAAAAATGATATATTCTCATTAGCTGGTTTTAGTATGTACTTTAGTTGGTTAACAGTTGCAACAATAGCAAATATTGTAACTTTATTAGTTAAGTATAACATAAACAGCTACTTTGGATTTAGAGAAGAATTAGTAACAGTATTTGTATTGATAGTGGCATTGTTGGTCTTTATTAGTACAGGATTCAAGTATAGTGATCCAATTTATTTTGGTGTCGCTATTTGGTCATTCATTGGTATATTGTCGGCTCATATAGATACATGGAATAATAATTTTCCTGTAGTAATAAATATTATATATTTAAGTACTTTTATTTTGGTAATTGCTTTGGTAATCAATATCAAATCATTTATAGTAAAAAAAGTTAAAAAATAAAAAATATGTTATTTTAGCATATTTTTTTTGCGTATATATTGAAATAATATTTTATATTTGATATGATTTTTATGTAATAATATTTCATAGGAGGTATTAAATGATAAATTTAAAGAAATTAGAAACAGAATTAGTTAATGACAAAACTGTAAATATAGATAAAGTAAGCACAATTGAGATGCTAAAACTTATAAATAATGAAGATCAAACAATTGCATCACAAGTTGAAAAAAAGTTAGATGTAATTGCAAAAGCAGTAGATATAATAAGTGATGCCTTTAAAAAAGGTGGAAGATTAATTTATATGGGAGCAGGAACATCAGGAAGACTTGGAGTTTTAGATGCAAGTGAATGTCCTCCAACATTTGGTGTTGATTCAAATCTTGTAGTTGGATTAATTGCAGGAGGACTTGAAGCTACTTATTCTGCAAAAGAGGGTGCAGAAGATGTTACTCAATTTGGAATTGATGATTTAAAAGCAATTAATTTAAATGCTAATGATGTTGTTTGTGGTATTGCAGCTAGTGGAAGAACACCATATGTTATTGGTGGTTTAAATTATGCTTTAGAATTAGGATGTAAAACACTATCAGTATGTTGTGTTAGTGATGCTGAGATTTCAAAATATGCAACAATTGCAATTGAAGTATTAGTTTATGGAGAAGTGGTGACAGGGTCTACAAGATTAAAAGCAGGAACTGCTCAAAAAATGGTCTTAAATATGTTATCTACAGGTGCAATGATTAAAACTGGGAAAGTATATAATAATTTAATGGTTAATGTAAAACCAACAAATGATAAGTTAATTGAAAGAGCTATTGGCATAATTGAAAAATGTACTTTAGAAGATAAAGATATTTGTCGAAAATATTTGGAATTGGCTAATAAAAATGTAACTTTAGCGATTTTTATGATTAAAACAAAATTAGAAAAAGAAAAAGCTCAAGAAATATTAGATAGAAACTATAATGTTTTAGCTATGGCATTAGAGGAAGTAGGATGTTAGTTATTGGCATTATGTCTGGAACATCATTAGATGGTATAGATTGTGCTTTAGTTGAGATTGAAGGATGTGGTTTAAATACTAAGATTAAGCCACTAGACTTCATTAGTGTTGATATGCCATTAGATATTAAACAAAAAATAAAAGATGCATGTGATATAGATAAATCAAATGTAGCAAGTATTTGTAGTTTAAATTTTGAGCTTGGTAAACTATTTGGTGAAAGCGCTTTAAAATTAATAAAGAAAGCAAATATTAAAAGTGATGATATTGATTTTATCGCAAGTCATGGACAAACAATCTATCATATTCCAGAAAATACAAACGAATATGTAAAATCTACACTACAAATTGGTGATCCAAGTGTTATTTCTAAAATCACTGGATGCAAAGTAATATCAAACTTTAGAGAAAGTGATATGGCAGTAGGGGGAACTGGTGCGCCACTTGTACCATATGTTGATTATATTTTATTTAATGAACATGGAAAAACAATTGCCTTGAATAATATAGGAGGAATATCAAATACAGCGATTTTGCCTAGTACTAATAAAAAAGACGATGTAATTGCCTTTGATACAGGGCCTGGAAATATGATTATTGATGAAGTATGTTTAAAGTTATTTAATAAGCCATATGATGATAAAGGAATACTTGCGAGTCAAGGAGTTATTAATCAAACAATATTAGCTGAATTATTATCTCATCCATATCTTAGTAAAAAAGCTCCTAAAGCTACTGGCAGAGAAGATTTTGGTGAAAGATATACAAAAGATTTACTAGACAGGTATCAAGATATCAATCCACATGATTTATTGTTAACTGTTACAGCATTTACTGCAAAATCTATTGTAAAGGCATATAAAGAATTAATCGATACCAAGATAGATAAAATTATTTTCTGTGGTGGTGGAGCATATAATGAAACACTAATTAATTTAATTAAAGGTGAATTAGATAATGTATATGTATTAGAAGATTTTGGGATGTCTTCTGCTCAAAAAGAAGCAATTCAATTTGCTGTTTTAGGAAATGAATTCTATCATCAATCACCTGCAAACTTAACTAGTGTAACAGGTGCAAAAAGCAATACTATTCTTGGGAGGTTAACTTATGAATAGCAATGAAAAAGGTATAAATCGCTTTACTTTAAAAAGCAGTTTATATATATATGCAACAGGGTTATTTACTAATCTTTTATTACCGACATTTTTGGAAAGTATAGGTTTTGACTTAAGACTTGTCACAATGTTGGGTAATATTATTTTGTTGCCATTTGTTATCGCATATACAAGATGTTATATCGATAGCAATGACAAAATGGGGAGAAAGTTTATTCAAACTTTCATGGTAGCTGCTATATCATTTGGGCTATTAACCTACTTTTGGCTATATTTGGATATTCTCATATAATGAGTAGAAAGGAATAAAGATGAAAGTATTATTTGTATGTTCAGGTGGAATGTCTAGTGCAATTGCAATTAAAGCATTACAAACTGAAGCAGCAGCAAATGGCATCGATATGGATGTGTTAGCTGTTGGAGCTGCAGAATTTCAAGATCAAATCAAAGAGGGATATGATATTGCAATGATCGCTCCACAAATCAAACATAAATCTAAAGGATTTATGGAACTTGGTGCTGAAGCAGGTGTTCCTGTTATCAACATCGTACCTCAAGGATATAGTCCTTTAGGTGGTAAAATTTTATTAAAACAAGTAAAAGAAACTTTAGGTTTATAGTTTCTAATTGAGGAGGAAAACATGTTAGAAAAATTTACTAAATTTTTAGAAGAAAAAATTTCAGGTCCTATGGTTGCGTTATCTGAACAAAGACATTTACAAGCTGTAAGAGATGGTATCATTGCTACATTACCATTAATTATCGTTGGTTCATTCTTTTTAATTATCGCATTCCCACCATTACCACAAGATTGGGCAATTTACCAATTCTTAAGTAGCAATGCAGCAAAAATCTTATTACCTTATCGTATGACAATGTATATTATGACATTATATGCTACATTTGGTATTGGGTTTAGTTTATCGAAATCATATAAGTTAGATGGAGTTACTGGTGGTATTTTATCAACTATGGCTTTATTATTAACTATTACACCACAAATCGCTGAAGGTATAGGATTTGCAATGCCTATGGCTAACCTTGGCGGAGGCGGAATGTTTATTGGTATTATTTTATCAATAGTCTCTGTTGAAATTTACCGTTTATGTATGAAATCAAACTTTAAAATTTCAATGCCTGAACAAGTACCAAGTTCAGTTGCTAGAAGTTTTGAAGCTTTAACTCCAACTGCAATTATCATCATTTTAGTTGGATCATTAACTTATTTTGTTGGATTAGACTGGCATGGAATTATGGCTGGAATCATGGCTCCATTAGTAAGTGCTTCTGACTCTTTACCATCAGTTATTATCTTAATTTTCTTAATTACATTATTCTGGTCATTTGGTATTCATGGTGTATCAATCATTGGTACATTAGCTAGACCATTATGGTTAGTATTATTAGAAAATAACTCTGCAGCTCAAGCTGCTGGTGAAACAATTCCTCATATTGCAGCAGAACCTTTCTTCCAATGGTTTATTTGGATTGGTGGATCTGGATGTACAATTGGTTTAGCATTATTATTAGCTTTCGCTACAAAATCAGCATATGGTAAAGCTTTAGGTAAAGCATCTGTAGTACCAGCTGTATTTAATATCAATGAGCCATTAATCTTTGGAGCACCTATTGTATTAAACCCAACTTTAATTATTCCATTTATCATTACTCCAATCGTATGTGGAACTTTATCTTGGTTTGCAATGGCTTTAAACTTAGTAAATAGAGTTGTAGTTATTGCTCCATGGACACTTCCAGGACCAATTGGTGCATACATTGCAACAGGTGGTGACTGGAGAGCTGCAGTTTTAAATATTATCTGTATCGTAATTTCTATTGTTATTTACTACCCATTCGTTAGAATGTATGATAAACAACAATTAGATTTAGAAAAAGTAGAAGCTTAATTATCATAAGAAGAGTTAGACTATCTAGTTTAACTCTTCTATTTAAATAAAATAGGAGAAATGAAGATGAATGAATTAGAGTTAAAATGTTTTGAGATTATCTCAAATGTAGGGGCGGCAAAGTCAATGTATTTAGAAGCAATGCAAGTTGCTAAAACTGGTGATTTTGAAGGAGCAGAAAACTTAATTAAAGAAGGTGAAGAGAGCTTTTTATTAGGACATAAAGCACACGCGTCATTAGTACAAAAAGAAGCAAGTGGTGAAAAATTAGAGATTAATTTATTATTGGTTCACTCAGAAGATCAATTAATGAATGCAGAAGCAACAAAAGATATGGTACTAGAATTTATTGAATTATATAAATTAATTTTAAAGAAATAGGTGAAAAATGAAAAGATTAGGAATTTCGATTTATGAAGAAAAATCTTCAAAAGAAGACATTATCAAATATATAGATTTAGCACATAAATATGGGTTTAAACGTATATTTTCTTGTTTATTATCAGTAACTGATACAAAAGAAAATATTATTAATAAATTTAAAGAAATCAATTCATATGCTAAAGAAAAAGGTTTTGAGATCATTGTTGATGTTAGTCCAAGAGTTTTTGATGAACTACAAATTGGATATAAAGATTTAAGTTTCTTTAAGGAAATAGGTGCTGATGGACTAAGATTAGACATTGGTTATACAGGTAGTGAAGAATCAATTATGACATTTAATCCACAAAATTTATTAATTGAGATTAACATGAGTAATAATACAAGATATATTGATACTATCATGGATTATATGCCTAATAAAAATAACTTAATTGGTTGTCATAATTTCTATCCGCATAACTATTGCGGTTTAGAATTAGAACACTTTAAAAAATGTACTGAAAACTTTACTAAATATGGTATTCAAACTGCTGCTTTTTTAAGTAGTAACAGTGAAAATTCATTTGGTCCATGGCCAGTAACAGATGGGTTACCAACTTTAGAAATGCATAGGAATCTACCAATTGATGTACAAATGAAACATTTTATTGCTTTAGGTAATATTGATGATTTAATTATTTCTAACTGTTATGCAAGTGAAGATGAGTTTAAAGCTTTAGCTAAAGTAAATAAAGATTTAGTAAGCTTTGAAGTAGAACTATATGATAATGTTCCAGAAATTGAACAAAAAATATTATTTGAAGAATTACACTTTAATCGTGGAGATATTACTGAGTATGTATTAAGATCTACAGCATCTCGTGTTAAATATAAAGGTCATGATTTTAAAGTATTTAATCCAAAACCAGAAATTAAAAGAGGAGATATTATTATTGAATCTAGTTTATATGGTCATTATGCTGGTGAAGTACAAATTGCCATTAAAGACATGGTAAATTGTGGTAAATCAAATGTTGTTGGTAGAATTAGAGAAGAAGAATTATTCTTATTAGATTATATCAAACCATGGCAAAAATTTATATTTACTAAAAGATAGGAGTCAATATGAGCTTAAAAGTTTGTGCAATAGGTGGTGGTTCTAGTTACACACCAGAATTAATAGAAGGATTTATTAATCGTTACGATAAATTACCAATTACTGAATTATGGTTAGTTGATATTGAAGATGGTAAAGAGAAGTTAGAAATAATTACTAACTTAGCTAAACGTATGATTAAAAAAGCAAATTTACCAATAGTAGTCTATTCAACAATTAAACGTGAAGAAGGTCTAAAAGATGCAGATTTTGTTATAACGCAAATTAGAGTTGGTGGTATAGATGCTAGAATAAATGATGAAACTATCTGTAAAAAGCATGGCTTATTAGAACAAGAAACTAATGGACCAGTTGGGTATTTTAAATCAAAAAGAACAATCCCTGTAATTCTTAAAATTGCTGAAGAAATGCTTACTTATTGTCCAAATGCATGGTTAATTAATTTCTCTAATCCGGCTGGTATTGTTAGTGAAGCATTATATAAATATTCTAATAATAAAAAAGTAATTGGTTTATGTAACGTTCCTTTCAATATGCATAAAACATTAGCAGATATCTTAAAAATAAATATCAATGATTTAAAAATTGATTTTTTAGGATTAAATCATTTTGTATATGGAATTAATATTGAACATGAAGGAATAGATATTAAAGATAAAGCATTAAAAGCATTTGTAGAAAACCCTGTAATTCCTACAATGAAAAATATTGCACCTATTGTATGGGACTATGATTTAATAAAATCAATAGATGCTTATCCAAGTCCATATCATCGTTACTACTATATGCATAAACAAATGCTTGAAGAAGCAAAATTAAAGGATAAAGTGCGTGGTGAAGTTGTAAAAGAAGTTGAGAAAGAATTATTTGTTGAATATGCAAAGTTAGACTTAGATGTTAAACCTAAACATTTAGAACAAAGAGGTGGAGCATACTATAGTGATGCTGCGTGTAATTTAATCACTTCACTTTACAATGATGATCATTCTATTCAAATAGTAAATACAAAAAACAATAATACTATTGTTGAGCTTGATAAAGATAGTGCAATTGAAGTAAGTGCAAAAATAACAAAAGATGGTGTTATCCCAATTAGCTTCAATAAAATTAATGATAATATTTTATATTCAATAATAACAGTTAAAAATTATGAAAAACTTATTATTGAAAGTATTATGGAAAATGATGATAACAAAGCTATTTTAGCACTAAGTACAAATTACTTTGTAAATGATTATCAAAAAGCTAAAGAAGTATATAATGAATTATTATTAACAAATGAAAAACTGTTAAAAGGAGTGTAATTATGACTTATTACATTGGAATTGATGGTGGTGGAACAAAAACAAAGTTTACTTTATTTGATGATAAATTTGAAGCCTTAGATTCTTATGTTTCTACTACTAGTCATGTTGGACAAGTTAAAAAAGAAGGTTTAAAAGATGTATTGCTTGAAGGTATTAAATACTTTAATCTTGATGAAAAGCCAATTATTTGTGCAGGACTTGCAGGTTATGGTGTAGTTAAAGCCTTTGTTGATCAAATTGATGAAGTATTCAAAGAAGAATTTAGTGAATATACTTATCATATAGTAAGCGATATTAAAGCAGCATATTTTGGTGCCATTGGTGATAATAAAGGCGCTGTAATAATTGCTGGAACAGGTTCTATAGGTTATGCTTTAAATGAAAATAAATTTGAGCGAGTTGGAGGTTATGGGTTTGCCTTTAGTGATGAAGGAAGTGCATACTACATTGGACGTTTATTAATTCAGGAATTTTTTAAACAAAGTGATAACCGCAAAGAAAAAACAAGATTATATTATTATCTAAAAGAAATCTACAATATTGAAGATGATTATGATTTAATTAGAATTTTAAATAATGAAAGAGTAAATATTGCAAAAGCATCATTATATGCTTATCATTTAGCTAAAGAAAATGAACTCAATGCATTAAGTATCTTAAATGATGCAGCTATTGAATTAGCTGAGATTGCTAATACTTTAGTTAAAACTGATGAAACTATTAATGTTAGCTTTATTGGTGGAGTTGCGAATAGTTTTGATATTATGATGCCAATGATTAAAAAGGCATCAAAAACAAATATTAACTATCAAAAGCCTCTTTATAATGCAGAGTATGGTGCAATATTGGCATATTTAACTAAAGACAAATATGAGAATTAATGACTTTATAAAAGAGCGCTATAATACTTTTTCACCTGCAGAAAAAAGAATAGCCGATAAATTAATAAATGATAAAAATGTCATTAATTTAGATATTCATAACTTTGCGAAAGAATGTGAAACTTCAAGTGCAACAATTGTTAGATTTGCCAAAAAGTTACAAACTAAAGGGTTTCAAGACTTAAAAGTTAAATTAGCATCTCAACAAGATGAAATGCCATTACATGATTGGAGTGAAGGTGTCAATAGTGATGACACTATACAACAAATTGCCTACAAATCAATTCTTTCAAATATAAATATTTATCAAAAAATGTATGAGAATTTAAATTATGATGTTTTATATAAAGTTGTAGAGATGCTAAAAAAAGCTAATCGTGTCTTTATATTTGGTGTTAGTGGTTCAAGTCTTGTAGCTCAAGATATGCAATATAAACTTATCAAAATACGTAAAGATTGCATACACGTTAGTGATATGCATAATCAAATTTTATTAAGTAAAACAGTAAAAGAAGATGATGCAGTTATTGTAATTAGTTATTCTGGTGAGACTAAAGAAGTATTACATACTGTCAAAAACTCAAATACTGAAAATATTGTTTCTATCACGAAGATGGCAGAAAATAGTTTAGAAAAAATATGTAATTATAATTTATATGTTCCAAATAGTGAAGGTTATTTAAGACTTGGTGCTATTAATTCTAGACTTTGTACATTAGCATTATTAGATATAATATATTTATCAATGATTCCAGATCAATTAGATGAAATTAAAAATCATATTATTGAAAGTAGAGAACTTTTAAAATAGTATATTAGTATTAAATTAAGTATCTTAATTATATAATTAACATATAAGCAGCAAAGGCGGTATTTATGTTGAAAAAATATATTAGATACTTTTTTTTGATTATAAAAACTTCTACTTTATCATTGATTGGGACATATTTGGTTTTAAAGAGCAATTTATTAAATCTTTCTAATTATAAAGATTTAATTGGAATAATAGATAATTTACTATTAATTGTACTACCATTTATCTTATTTATTTTAATTGAACTAATTAATAAAACAATCACTGATTCAAAAAGTACTATTGTTGGCTATTTAACAGGGATATCATTAACATTGTTAATTGTTGCTGTAAGGTTTAAAGCACAAATAGAAAGTATTTGGTTAATATATTTATGCTTTGCTTTTCAATGGTATTTATATTATTTTATCTTCTTACTAGTCAATAATAGAAAAAATAGATTACACTAAATTAAGTGTAATCTATTTTTATTTAAAATTAGCTTCGTAGAATTTTTTTATTGCATTAAAACTTTCATCACTTAGTTGATGTTCAATACCACAGGCATCATTTGCTGCAATTTCTTCATTAACTCCAAGCTTAATTAGAATATCAGTTAGCATTTGATGCTTTTCTAATGTAATATTTGCTATTTTTAATCCAGTTTCAGTTAAAGAAATATGTCCATTTTCATCAAGTGTAATTAGATTTTTTTCTTTTAAGTTTTTAACTGCTACACTAACACTAGGCTTTGAAAAATTTAAATGCCTAGCAATATCTATTGAACGAACATATCCTGTTTTACTTATTAATAAAATAGCTTCTAAATAATTTTCTAAAGATTCATTTGTTTTCATAATTTACCTCTAATAATATAATATCACAATTTCTAATTTAATTATCATAATTTTAGGAATAATTTAGTTCTAATTTAATAAATAAATATAAGGAGGATATTTTATGAAATCTATCAGAGTAGAGATGGGGGTATTAATGCAAAGTGCAGATTATATTGATGAATTAAATAACGAATTTAGAAGTTATTATAATCAATTAAACACTGATGTAGATACTCTAGCAGCCACATGGCTTGGCAAAGATAATTTAGCATTTACAACAAAGATTAAAGGTTTTAACGATGACTTTAATCAACTCAGCTTAGTTTTATCACAATATGCTAGTTTTTTAAGAAACTCAGCAAAGGCATATGAACAGACTCAAGATGAATTAGTAAGTCATGTTAATCGTTTAGCAAACTAGAAAGGAAAAATTATGAGTAATGTAAAAGTTAACTTACAAGAAGTAAGTGATTTAGCTAGTAAAATTAGA
Organism: uncultured Erysipelotrichaceae bacterium; assembly: GCA_964371715.1. Lineage (GTDB taxonomy): Bacteria > Bacillota_I > Bacilli_A > Erysipelotrichales > Erysipelotrichaceae > CAYJNO01. Next base: position 32,325 of record CAYJNO010000017.1, read on the forward strand.
ATAGTAAATAATAATATCTATGATACGCTTACAAAAGCTAAAGTAAAAATGAATGATTTAAACACTACATGGCAAAGTGATGGTAGTGATGCAATTAGAAATAAGTTTAATATCTTATCAAATCGTTTTGCCACACAAAAAGATTTGATAGAACAGTATAGTAAATTTCTAGATCATACTGTTAATACTTACGATACATTAGAGTCTACAATTGTCTTTAACGCTAATAATGTAAGTGAATAAAACAATCAAATTTATCTTAGTGTTATTAATGTTTATAAGTTTAATTTCTTGTACAGAAAAAGAAGAGTATTTAATAAAAGATTATTTTGATTTATTAAGCGAAGAGATTGGGGTTATCGATTATACTAGCGATAATCCTTATTTTACAAATATAGATCAAAATAACGAATTATTCCCTACAATTCAAGCGTTAGTTGAGTGGGATATATTAAGTGTTAATGATAAATTTGAGTTAGATGAACAATTAACCTATAAAATAATAAATATGAATATAGCAAATTTATTAAAAATTGAAAATCATGATAATATATTAAATACTCAAAATATAATTAATAATAAATATGAGATAAATACTAAACTATATGAAAAAGAAGCGAAAATAATCGTAGATAAAATTAAAGAATTAATGAATAATAAAAGTTTTGAGATTAATAATGAAGTAACATTTAATACTGACGTTATAACATTATATAATTATCATTTCGAACAAGATTATTTAGTAAGTGACAAACCATTGAAAATTAACGATGTAATTGTTTATAAAGTAAATAATGAAGAAGTATTTAAAAGAGTAATAGAAAAACAGAATAATAAGTACTTAATAGAAGAAGTAGATATCTTAGATATTATAAAAGATATGCACATAAGTAATGATTTAAATCTTGATTTTACTAATGCAATTATTGAAGCAAATGATGTTGTTTATGAAGTAGGAGAATATCAATTACTAGCAAATTTATCACAACAATATACTATTGATGGCTATAATATTAACTGGAGTTTAGTAAATGGACGTTTTCATGTTTATGTATCTAAAAAAAGTGATCATTTACTAAATTACTTTGCTGAAGTAGATATCTATAATATTAATCCAACATATAACTGGAATATGCAAGATGGTGTTTTAAAAGAAGCTTATTTTAAACTGAATTATACAACGTTATTAAATTCTGGGGTATCAGTAGGTAAATACTATGATTATTACAGTGATTTAAAATTTGATACTCATGATGATATCCTAAAAAGTATTGTAAATTCTTTTAAACCTCAAGATGAAATCTTAGAAAAAACTATCACAGTTGCAACAGTTAAGATACCAATACCAAATACAATAATTGTTGATATTAAATTGAAATTACAACTTCATATTTATGCTAGTGGTAAAGTTGAACTAGCAATTGCAACAGATCATTCAAAAGGTTTTGAAATATTAAATAATAATTTTAGAGTTATTGATGAAGAAAAAAGTGATGTGGATTTAAACCTTAGAGCAAGTGGTAATGCAATGGTTGGATTAACAGTTTCTTTAGATGTTTTAAACTATACCTTAATGGATATTGCTGCTAAAACAGGCATTAAAGGATTAATGCAGACAACAGCCCATATTCATAATGATGATAGTTTAACATCATTAAATGTCGATGTGCCTTTAGATTTATTAGCAATAAAAGATAAATCTGATATCTTACAAGTATGTGGTGATTTAAGTTTATATTGGGTATTACAATTTGAATTAAACAGTAAATATTCTTTAGCTAGTAAACTAGGATTTAATTATTTATATGAAATATTAGATGAGGATAATCAATTATTCTTAAATCAGAAAACACATATTGAAAACTTTACATTTATTGATGAGTGCACAGTGAAAAATAAAGAAAATATTATTCCATTAGAATCAATTAATCCAAATCAAATAGTACTTAATGAATATAGTTATATTTTAAAAGTAGATGAAATAAAATTGATTGATATTTTAAGTATTCCACAAGATTATAGTATATCTGATATTAAAATCAATGCGTTAAATCCTGAAATAATTTCAATAGACAATTATAAAATTACCGGCAAAAATTTAGGTAATACAATAATTGAAATAAAAACAATAGATGACAAATATCGTGTTCAAGTTCATGTTTTGGTAAGTGAATGATTATTTATTTATATTATAATAATCGCTTTTATCGCTTTGAAATTAATAAAGGAGACAATAATTTAATAGTTGATGATAATAATCAAATTTATGTTGATTATCAACAAAATATAAAATGGACATTTTTAAATGAACTATCATTTAAAGATAATAATAAAACAAAAATATTAAATAAGAAAATTCATTACTTTAATGAAGGTCATATTCAAATAATTAGACCAACGAATAAAAAGTTTAAAAAATACTATCGCAATAAAGATATTAGTTTTGGAACAAGTGATATTAATGATATTGTAATAAAAAAAATAGGAATTAAAGAGTTAAATGGACATATCAAAGATAATACTCTATATGCTCCAGATGGCATTTATGTTAATAAAGTATTAGTTAAAAAAGCTATATTAAAAAGAGGAGATGTCATAGAATTATTAGATTTATTAATAGTGGTACATGATATGTTTTTAATGATTAATGAAGTTAATGATGTGATTTATAATTTGTTTGAATATAAATGTGAAATTGGTAGTATTGAAGAATTAAGCTTAAATATACCATCTAAGCATAGAGAGGAATTTGTCTTTGATAAATTGATAATTGAATTAAAAAACCCAATTAATAAATTAGAATATAATAAACAAAGTATTTTAATTAGTATTGGACCCATAATTACAATTTCATTAGCAAGTTTATCTGTTGCATATTTAAATATTGTTACTAAAAATAATGAAATAACAATACAAAATATATCAACCATGATCTTTCCTTTAGTAATGTTATTTAGCGCATTTTTCTGGCAACCATTAAATAAAGTATTAAGTAAAACGATTATCAAAAAACATAATAGAAAAAGATTAGATAAATATTTAGTGTATTTAAAACAAGTTGATGATAATATTAATAACCACTTAAAAATGATTATTAAAAGTTATAATTTATCATTTAAAGATTTTAATGAATTAATTAAATTAGAAGAACTATATACGCATAAGGATTATCAAAGTGATTTTTTGCTTGTTCCTTTAGGTGATGGTAAAGTTAGTACAAAAGTTGAAATTAAAGTACCAAGTCTTATTCAAGATGATGATGTTATTGTAAATCATATTAATCAGTTAATAAAAAAGTATGAATATTTTGATTTCAAAATATTATTAGACTTAAAGCAAAACAAGGCAATTAAAATTATATATGATGATAGCTTTTTAAAAGTATTATTAATAAAGTTAATGTTATATTTTGATCAATCAAAAGTAAAGTTTATATTTTTAATTGATGATGAAAACTTAGAATATTTAAATTGGATAATCCATTTAAGAATTGATAATAATTTATTACTAATTAAAAACTATGAAGATACATTATTTGTAAATAGTTTACTAAATGAGGAACATACATATTTAGTTTTTATCTTAAGTGATTTATATTTACCTTATTTAAAAAAACTAAATATGAGCTATTTATATTTATGTAAGGATATAAATGATATGTTGGTTTATTATGATGTCTTGATTGATGCAAATAATAGATATTATCATAAAAAAGGAAATATGATTGAGTATTATCATGATAAAATATATGATTATGATTTTCATGAAATTTGTCTTAAAATTTTAAATAATCATCATATAAATGATTTTGTAGTTAATACATTTTTAAGCATTCATCAAAATACTAATACTAACTTTAATGGATTAAGTGCAATTATTGGTCTTGGTAAAAATAATGAGAAAATATACTTAGATTTAAATGAAAAAAAAGATGGACCACATGGACTTATTGTTGGGATGACAGGATCTGGTAAGAGTGAGTTTCTAATAAGCTTAATTACATCATTAATTTATCGTTATAGTCCAAATATTGTCCAATTTATATTAATTGATTTTAAAGGGACAGGTCTTATTAAACAATTCATTAAATTTCCTCATTTGCGAGGTAGTGTTAGTAATCTTGATGGCAATGAAATAAATAGAGCTATAAATTCATTTAAAATTGAATGTAATAAAAGACAAATATTATTTGATAAATTAACTAAATTAACAAATGAGAATATTAATAATATTGATAATTATATTAAGTACTATAAACCAGTATATAAGTTAGAACCATTAGCACATTTAATTATTATTATTGATGAATTTGCTGAACTTAAAACTAAACATAATGATTATATTAAAGAATTTATATCAATTGCAAGAATTGGTAGAAGTTTAGGAATTCATTTAATATTATCTACCCAAAAACCAGCAGGAGTAATAGATTCTCAAATTTGGAGTAATTGTCGTTTTAAGATTGCATTAAAGGTAAATGAAGATTCAGACTCATATGAAGTATTAAAATCAAATATTGCAAGTAAACTTATTAACCCTGGTGAATTTTATTTAAAAGTTGATGATAAATTAATTTATGGCAGAGCATTATTAGCAAGTGTGAGTAAACAGTTTTATACTTTTAATAATAAGGTACATTTATTAGATCAAAATCTAAATATAGTAAAAAGTAATTATCAAATATTAAATAAAAGTAAAACACAAATTGAAGAAATAGCTCAGGAAGTTAACGCTTTAAATAATGAAAAATATGAACCATTATGGTTGAGTGATTTACAAGATTTATCTGATTTTGAACTAGCTGAAAAATATCAATCTAAGGCAATGATTATTGGAGAAATTGATGATTTTGAAAGTAATCATCAAGATATTTTAAGCTATCAAGATATAGACCATATTGTAATAAGTGGTAATGATACATTAAGTAAGAATGATTTCATAAACTTAGTTTTATTAAATAATATCAAAGAAAGTAAGAATTTTTATCTAATAGACTATAATAATCATTTTAAGTGGTTTAATAATAGTAGTACTATCCATTTAGCACATGAAGACTATCTGAATATTAATTATTGCTTAGATAATGTAATGGATAACTCAACAATAATTATTAATGGTTTTCATTTATTAACTTTAGATATTAATAAATTAATTAAACTATTCGAACACACTATTAGTAAAAAGATTAACTTTATTATTACTTGTAATACATTAAATAATATTCCATATAAGTTACTTCTTTATTTCAACGTTATAATAGGTCTTGGATTAAATGATAATGAGATTATAACTCACTTCGATAGTAAATATCGCAATTTTGAATTTCATCATAAATGTGGCCTGTATAAAGTTCAAAAAACATCATATTTCAAATTAGCCAAATATGAATTAATTCATTGTGAAGATCATCCACCATTGTTAAATAAAATACCTTTAATAATTGAAGATAGATATTTTGATAGAGATATACTTCTTGGATATGATATTAATAATTTAAATAAAATATTTTTTGAAAATAATATTTTAATAGTAACAGGGTTTAATAATAAAGCACTTGAAAACTTTAAACAAACATTACTAAATTCAAGTTCTATAGCATATAACTCTTTATCAAAAACTAAAGTAAAGGTTATTGATGATCTAACAATAATCAAAGATTTAAAACTTCTAAAAAAAGTAATAGTTATAATTAGATATGATTATACAATAATTAGAAATATAGACTATGATTCTTTGTTATGGTTAGGAAAAGATTTCAATAATCAATTTGATATTTATGCCTCAAATAAAATCATCAATGATGATTTAGGTTTATTAATTAATAAAAACCAAGAAATAATAGGAAAATTTATATGAATAATGAAATAAGGTTAATTATAAAAGTACCGTATTTATACTTAAGTTATAATGTGTCTTTTTCAACAGATTTAACATTACTAGATAATATTATCCTACTAAATGACTTAATAAATAGTATAATAATAGATAATAGTTTAATTATTGTTGAAGATAGAAGTGGTGCTGTGTTAGAATTAAGTGCTAAAGTCAAAAAATTGAATTTATTAGAAGGTATGACATTAATAATATATTAGTAAATATGTCATTTAAGAGGTTAGAAAATGAAGTGTAAAAGTGGTCAATGTAAGTTTTGTTTAATAAAAAAAGGATATGAAACATATTTAGAAGAAAAAATAACTGAATTTAATTCAATGTTTGAAAATTATCCTAATAAAGAGTTTATCTCAATGGATGACCCTTTTCATTATCGTCATAAAGTAATAGCTACTTTTAGAAGACAAAAAGAAAGAGTAGTTTTAGGTTTATACCAAGAAAATTCTCATGATTTAATATCTGAAGAAAATTGTTTATTACAAAATAAAATTGCTAATGGGATAATAAAGTCTGTTGCAAAACTAGCTAATGATTTTAAACTTACTGTATTTAGTGAGAGAAGCGGTTATGGATTATTAAGACATTTAGTTATTAGAGTTTCACATTATAATAATGATGTATTATTAACTATTGTAACAAATGATGATGAATTTAAAGGTAAAAATAACTTTATTAAAGCTTTAATGAAAGTTGAACCAAATATTAAATCAGTAGTTATTAATCAAAATCCAAGAAGTACAAGTGTAGTTTTAGGAGACAAAGATAAAGTTGCATTTGGTAGTGGCTATATCATTGATCAAATTGGTAATTATAAATTTAGAATTTCTTCAAAATCATTCTACCAAGTAAATCCAGTTCAAACAGAAAAGCTATATCAAAAAGCAATTGAATATGCTGATATTAAAAAAACAGATATTGTAATGGATGCTTATTCAGGCATTGGTACTATCAGTTTATTGGCTAGTGAACACGCAAAAGAAGTATTAGGAATTGAAATTAATAAAACTGCTGTAAATGATGCAATAAATAATGCTAAATACAATAAAGTAAATAATGTAAAATTTATCGCGTTTGATGTTCATAAATATATAGTAGATTATAAAGGTAAGATTGATGTATTAATTGTCGATCCTACAAGAAGTGGTATGGATAAACCATTTATTGAAGCTATTAAAAGATTAAAACCTAAAAAAATTGTTTATATTTCATGTAATCCAGAAACACAAATTAGAGATATTAGACAACTAAATAAAGACTATAAAGTTACTAAAGCATGTGGTGTAGATATGTTTAGCTTCACAAAGCACCTCGAGACAATAATAGTGATGACACGTCTATAATCGCCAGTGTTTGCAGGGG
>CAYJNO010000018.1:0-36967 GCA_964371715.1 uncultured Erysipelotrichaceae bacterium
CATAAAAAAACTACACCCTTTCTAATTGTCTCCAATTTTTGGGGTGCAGTTCACTCCCTCAGGCTTCTTTTTCATTTTTTAGATATAATTATTATTTCATTTTTATTTCATTATTTATTAACACTATATTCACATTTCTACTTTATTATATAACCATGAAGCAAGTTATATTGTTTCTAAAGTAATATATACTTTTCTCTCTCTAAAAAAAGAAATGCATTCGCATTTCTTTTTTATATAAATTTATTATAAAATATAAAAATTGCTTATTTTTCACACTGATTTCACTTACGGTTGGTAACATATGTGTAGAAACAAATCCCTGTTTCTCTAGATGTTGTTTAAATACAACATACTTTTCCCTCATAATAAACTTAAGAAAAAAGAAGTAAATCCTCTACTTCTTTTTTTCTATTTTAGACATTTCCTTTGTTGTCACAATATCGATATTTAATCCTAAATAATCATTCAATACTACTTCACCTATTTTAATTGGCGCATTAACTTCAGTTGATTTGAGCTTTTTTACAAATTTTGTAATTAAATCGATAGGAATTTCTTTATTTGACTTTACTGGTACTACACTGTCATAAGAATCATTAATCTTAATTGATGTTGTTAAAATCCTAGTTGGGTTAAACATCTCTTTTTCTGCATAACTTATCCCATTTAAGCAACTGTTACCCGTTACCTTTATAATTTTATTATCTCTATATTCAACAACTAGTGGACACCCTAAAGGACATTTTATACATATTAGTTCTTTTATCATAAATCCTCCAATACAAGTTTTATATCATAAGTATTTAAAAGATTGACATCTAATGCTATTTTTTCCATTTCAGCTGGTAATAATACTCTTTTAAATATTTTTTTAATAACTTTCTCATTTTCGTAGATTACTAAATTTTTATTCTTATATACATTGTCTACTCTAAATTTAATATCAACTACATTATCATCCTCATATATACTTGATGGAATACAGTATCTAATATTTTCTCCATAACTTATAGGATGTTTTTTGTAACGTTTTACTTTATCTAGATATTGCTTTACTGAAATTGCAGTCTCTTTTGCCTCTAAACTAACAAAGTCAACAAGGTCATGTACATGCAATACATTACCACAAGCAAAAATACCATCGAATGATGTCATATAATCACTACCAACATTGGGTCCATTTGTTTGGTTATGCATTTCAATATTCAAGTCTTTAGATAATTCATTTTCTGGGATTAATCCAACTGATAAAAGTAATGTATCGCATTTGATTTCTCTAATTGTTGATTCAATAGGTTGGTAGTGTTCATCAACTTGACAAATTTTAACACCTTCTAATTTATCTTTCCCGAGTATTTCATAGACTGTATGCGATAGTAAAAGAGGAATATCAAAATCATTAAGACATTGAACAATATTTCTTTTTAGACCATTTGAATATGGTTGGATCTCTAATACTGTTTCAACTTTTGCACCTTCAAGTGTTAATCTTCTAGCCATAATTAATCCAATATCTCCAGATCCTAGTATAACGACCTTTTTACCAGGCAATACTCCTTTAGTATTTACTAATTTTTGTACAGTTCCTGCCTGATATACACCACTAGGTCTTGTTCCTAAGATGTTTAGTGAGCCTTTTGCTCTTTCTCTACATCCCATGGCTAAAATTATTGCTTGAGCTTTTATTTTAATTAAACCTTCTTTATTTACTAATGTTAAAACTTTATCTTTTGAAATATTAATTACCATTGTTTCTAACAAGCAATCTACTTGAGTACCTTTTAGTAATTCAATATATTTATGCGCATATTCAGGCCCTGTCAATTCTTCCTTGAAAGTGTGTAAACCAAATCCATTATGAATACATTGATTTAAAATTCCTCCAAGCTCAAAATCTCTTTCTACAATAAGTATTCTATCGATCTTTTGATTATTGGCTTCTATCGCAGCAGCTAATCCAGCAGGTCCACCACCAACTATTACTAAATCATAAGTTTTCATAAGCTCTCCTTATTATAACCATTAATTATTCTACTATTTGCTGTTGATTTTACAATTTCTTCATTTTGATAATTTAAATTATTCTTCATTATTTCAATTACTTTTGTTAAACAAAAACCACCTTGACAACGACCAGTAAAAGTTCTAGTTCTTCTTTTAATACCATCTAAACTTGTTGCTGGAATTGTACTATTTAAACAATTAATTATTTCTTGTTCACTGACCTTTTCACAACGACAAACTATATTTCCATACTTAGGTTCTTCTTTAATTAAATTATTATATTCATCATCAGTTAGTTTATTAGTTTTAATACTTCCTTTTCTTGTTTCTATATAGTCATCTTTTAAGGTGAAAATTTCATTAAGAAAATCTTTAATCATTAAGCCAATACCTATACTACTAGTAAGTCCTGGAGAAGATATTCCAATTAACTTAATATAGTTTTCATCTTTTTCAATTATAAAATCTTCACATTTATTGATAGCACGCATCCCAGAAAAGCTTGTGATTACTTTTTTTAAATTCATATTAGTAATCGAATCTTCTTTTTTATTAAGAAGCTTATTTAATCCTACCTTAGAAAGAGTAGTATCTTCTTTATCTAACACCACTTCAGCAGTTGGCCCTAATATTAGATTACCATAAGCAGTAGGTGCTACTAAGATACCTTTTCCTTCTTCATTTGGTAAGCTAAATATAATTTGATTGACATGATTCTCTAAGTCTTTATCAAAAACAAAATAATCACCTTTTCGCGCTATCAAGTCTTCAGTCTTATAACCTAACATTTGATCTATTTTATCGCTATATATACCAGCTGCATTTACCAGGTACTTACATTCATAGTTATTATTTTTGGTAATGACTTTGAATGAATTATTTGTTTTTATTATATCAATAACCTTTTCATTAAATTTTATCTTTGCACCATTTAATACTGCACTCTCTGCTAGTGCAATGGTTAATTCAAATGGACATGTTACATACGCATCTTTTGCATATAATACTGCTGTTACTTCTTCATTAATATTTGGTTCTAGCTCTCTAATCTTTTTAACATCTGTTATTATCTCTAAATTTTTAACACCATTGTTAATTCCTCTTTGATATAATAGTTCAAGCTTTTTTAAATCTTCTTCAGTTTTCCCAATAACAAAAGATCCACTTTTTTTATATGGGATATTAAGTTTTGATGCATACTCCTCAAATAAATGATTACTTTCTACATTAAGTTTTGCCATTAATGAATTTTCTGGTGCATCATAGCCTGCATGTATTATTCCACTATTGGCTTTTGATGTCATTGTACATACATCTTCATTCGCTTCTAGTATCAAAATGTTTGCATTGAAACGACTTAATTCTTTCGCAATACTTGAACCAATAACGCCAGCACCTATAATAATTATATCGACCATATATTTATTCCTTGGCGTAGTTAAATGAACTCTTTATTGCTTTACGCCATCCTTTCAACATTTCATTTCTTTCATTATCTTCAATCATTGGAACAAACTTTCGATTACCTTTGTTTAATTCACTTATACTTTCTAAACTTGGATAGAATCCTACTGCTAATCCTGCAAGATATGCAGCTCCAAGTGCAGTTGCCTCCACACTATCATTTCTAGTAATAGATACATTTGTTAAGTTAGCTTGCATTTCCATCAAATAATCATTACTTGATGCTTTTCCATCTACCTTCAATGTTTTTAACTTTACATTAGAATCATCTTGCATGGCTTCTAATATGTCATGGGCTTGATAAGCAATTGAATCTAATGTCGCTTTTATTATATGATTTTTATTTACTCCTCTTGTTAGTCCAACAATTGTCCCTCTAGCATATTGATCCCAATAGGGCGCACCAAGTCCTGTAAATGCTGGTATAACATAACAACCATTAGTATCTTTTTCCATACGAGCATACATCTCAGATTCTTTAGGATCATCTATTAATTTCATTTCATCTTTTAGCCATTGGATTGCAGCTCCAGCCACAAACACAGAACCTTCTAGTGCATATGTTATTTTGCCATTTATTACCCAGGCAATAGTAGTGATAAGACCATTGGTACTATATATTGGTTTATCCCCGATATTTAACAGTAAAAAGCATCCTGTTCCATACGTGTTTTTCGCATCACCTACTTGTAAGCATGTTTGTCCAAATAATGCCGCTTGTTGATCTCCACATGATCCACTTATTGGGATTTCATAGTTAAAAATTTCTTTACTTGTATGTCCATATATTTCACTTGAACTTACAACTTTTGGTAACATAGTTTTAGGAATATCTAATAGTTCTAAAATTTCATCATCCCACTTTAAGGTGTTTATATTAAATAACATTGTTCTTGATGCATTAGAATAATCACTAATATGTAACTTTTTATTTGTCAACTTATATATTATCCATGTTTCTATTGTGCCAAATAGTAGTTTTCCAGCTTTGGCTTTTTCTTTTGCACCTTCAACATTATCTAAAATCCACTTTAATTTTGTAGCTGAAAAATAGGCATCTATTATCAATCCTGTTTTTTCCTTTATGCTCTTTTGATAACCCTTATCCTTTAAGTCATCACATAAGTTTGCTGTTCTTCTACATTGCCAAACTATTGCATTATAAACAGGTTCCCCAGTATCTTTATCAAAGACAACTGTGGTTTCTCTTTGATTTGTAATACCAATACTTGCGATATCACTTGGGCCACATTGTCCTTTAATCATTGCTTCGACAAATATTCCTAGAATATTACCCCATATCTCATTAGCATCATGCTCAACATATCCAGGTTTTGGATATATTTGCGTAAATTCTTTTTGTGCAGTACTCACAATGTTCCCTTGTTTATCAAAAAGCAGACAACGATTACTAGTTGTACCAGCATCAATAGCCATCACATATTTTTTCATAAATTATTCTCCATTTGTGGTTATATATTTAATTTTAGCACAATATTATAGCTTTTTTTTTTTATATTTGCTAAAATAATTTTGTCTTGATTTATCAAGATAAATACATATGATTATTTATATTCGTCTTATTATTTTCAATTACTTATTTTTTGATAAGAATTCTTGAAGTTTATAAATAAACATATTATATTTAAATTGTAAATTGCAAGGTAATTCCCCTTATTCCTTGCAATTTACTTTATTATTAGACATTATGGAGGAATCATGATTTTTACTTTTATTTTGTTAATAGTAGGATTTGTATTATTAATTAAAGGTGCTGACATCTTTGTAGATGGTGCTAGTAACTTAGCTTTAATACTTAAAATACCTGCTGTTATTGTTGGTCTTACCATTGTATCTTTAGGTACAAGTGCTCCTGAAATTAGTGTATCTTTACAAGCTGCTTTAGAAGGTTCTGCAGATATTGCAGTAAGTAATGTTGTTGGTTCAAATATCTTTAATTTATTAGCATGTCTTGGTATTTGTTCTTTATTCTTAAATCTTAAAGTGCCAAATTCAATTATTAAACGTGATATTCCTGTATTAGTTGGAGCTACTGTTTTGCTTTTAATCTTTAACTATACTGGATATCAAATCTCAAGAATAGAGGGAATTATCTTTTTGTTCTTAATGGTAATTTATATTGCTGTAATGATTTATAGTGCTATTAAACAAGATGCTGAATCAAAAGAAGAGATTCGTTTTACTCCTTTAAAATCAATTGTCTTAATTGTTTTAGGACTTGTTGGTATATTTATCGGTGGTGATCTTGTAGTAGAGAGTTCTACAACTATTGCTTTAGAATTTGGCTTAAGTCAAACATTAGTAGGATTAACAATTGTTTCTATAGGTACATCTTTACCAGAGCTTGTTACATCAGTTGTTGCAACAAAAAAAGGACACTTAGATATTGCTGTTGGTAATGTTATTGGTTCTAACGTATTTAATATATTATTAATTTTAGGTTTATCTGCTTCAATTGTTCCAATTAATGTTAATCCTGATCTAGTTACAGATACATTATTATTATTAGGGTTTACTGGTCTTACATTTTTCTTTGCTAGAAAAAAAGAAATCACAAGAAATAACGGTATTCTATTCACGTTATTATTTATCGCTTATATGATATTTATTATAATTAGAAATTAAAATACCATCAGCTATTATTAGCTGATGGTATTTTTCATCTGGTTATATTCTTTTCGTGCTTTTTCTAAGTGTCCTTTAGCATCCATATTAATACTTTTATCACACTCTGTTATTGAGTATTGTATACCTGTATTATATGGTTTATCATATTCCACTTCTAAAAGTTCAATTTTTTTAGCAGTGTTTTTAAGTATTGAATTAATTTCGCACGAAGATTTTCCTTTAAGTAAAATTACAAATTCATTACTTTCAACTCTTCCTACATTTTCAGCAAAGAATTCTTCTATTAATATATTTGAAATTAATTTTAAATATTCGTCACCTTCTTCTCGAGAGAATCCTTTATTTATTTTACCTAAGTTTGTCATTTTAATATAGACTATATGTAGTGTATCTTTTGAATTTAATAAGGATTTCATATTTTGAATAATATGTTGTTTACCCGTTGCTTTTGTTAGATTATCATAAATTGCATCTTGGGCAAATTTTTCAATATTGCTATTATCTATGCTTACTGCTTTACTAATTTTTCGATAGAGATTTACTTTGTTTTCTAAATTTGAAAATAAGATGATACAAGCTAATACCAACAAAAAAACAAGAATTGAGAATATAGATGTTCTTATAATAATTAATGATTGAACATCATTTAAATCATTAAAGTCTGTGATTAACAAATTAACCATTTGATTTAGATATGTTAGTGAAGATATCGCAATTGTAAACATAGTGTTATCCTTGTTTTCTAAATATTCAACAATTGTAGTATTTGGAAATAACTTTCTTACTGTAATAATATATGGCACTGGTATTGACAAGTTAATAATATTTACTAACATCATAATATTTGGTGAAGCATATATATCATTAAAGCTTATATTGTTTGTCAGGCTTATAACTGCCACAACAATCATACGTATCGCAAAAAAGTTTATCGCAAATGAAAACGATCCAAACAATACTTTTTTTAATGAAACCTTAAATATTAATAGAAACTCTATAGTAATTGCAGTAATATAAATTATCATTGCGATAAACTCTGTTAAACTGCTATATGTATCTGGTTGCACAGTAAAAATTAATGTATTAAATAATGCTACTCCTAATATTTCATATTTTTTGTTAGCTTTTATCTGAAATATTGCTTCTGTATATGAGAATACAGTAACCATGTAGATTACACTAATAATTAATAATAGATATATCATACTTTACCATCCAATCTGAAGTTAAAATCATCTTTTTCTTTTTGTTTAATTAATTCTACTTTTCTAATTAATTCTTTACTTGACATTTTTTCCGAATTTTCATCTATTGTAAATGCTCCAACATATGCTCCTACTAAAAAAAATTCTTTTTCATTATATTTCGCAATATTTCTTTTTAATCTTTTCTTAATAATATTTATGTCAAATTCGTTAACATTTTCTAAAATCACAAAAAATTCACCGCGATTAATTTTAGCTAAAAAGTCAGTATCTCTTATGGTATCTTTTATTGCTGACTCTATTATATTTTCATATCGCTCTACAATGACAGCTCCGAATGTGTCATTCACATATTGTAGTGACATTAATTCAACGTAAAATAGTCCTATGTTATATTTTTCTTTTTTTGATATTGCTCCAATTATATCTTCAATATATTTTCTGCTATAGAGTTCATTTGAATCAAAACGATTTAATCTTATTTTTCTTTTTGAAGTGTTAATTGTATTTACAAAAGAATTTTCACTTTCATCACTAACTTTTTTGAAAACATGAAGTTTTACTAATGTTAATGCATATAAAAATATAATATAAAAAATTAAAGTTACAAAAAATGCTGATGAATAAACAATAAATATTGTGTCTAATGAGACAATATCAATCTGTAATAATACTAAATCTAATATTACATATATCATTAAAATTATTGATGTAATTGTTATTAATTCAGAATATTTACGGGTTTTGGATAGTTTTTTTACAGTTGGCAATTTAACTTTAGATTGGAAAACATTTAATATAATTGCTAGAGCAAAAAACTCTATTGCTAAAGATCCAAACAATACATCTTGATGGCTAAATAATTCACTCATTGGAATTTTAAAGATGTAATAAACTGTATAAAGAGTAATAGAAGATACTAAAATTATATGATACAAAAATATAGAAGCTCCAAAAGATACTTGTCTTAGTGTTGCTTTAGATAACAGTTTAAATTCAAGTGCTAGTACAAAATATATTGCAAGTAGAATAATAGAAGTTGGCACTTCAAAAAATAGTGCAGTAGCAAAACAACTTATATTTATCGTACTGATAATAGAAAATAAAATTCTATTTTTTATTGGTTGATCTAAGATTATTGTTGCAAATTCAAACACATTGATATTATAAATAACTATCATTGTTATTGAAAGTATAGTAACGATATTAACTTCCACATTTTTCTCCTTGTATGCTTTATTACTATTAAGTTAATAGTAATTTTAAATTCACATATATTTTAACATATTATTTATATTTACTTACAATAATGTACTATTTATGCTATTAAACAATCATTAATGTAACTTTAATCTATATTTGGTGTACAAAATTAGTGTAATTATGCTAGTTATATTTATATTATTTATTATTTATTTATTTTATTAATAAACAAAAAAAAGTGAATATAATATTCACTTTGTTAGTATTGTAAATCTTTAAATATTTCAGTATAAATATGACTTAGCTCTTCACTTGTTTGCTGATAGCCATCACTCATCCATAATTCATAAAGCTTCATAATACCAACTACATGTATTGCTAAGGTATATTCTAATAATTTCTTATCTGCATCTGCTAACGTACTGTTAGGAATATGCATTGCTAAATTTGGAATAGCTATTGTAGTATCCCTTACAATTAAATGTAGGAATTCAGCTTTTTTAAGCGTTTCGAAAACATCTCTATTCGTATAAGCAAAATCAAAGAATTGTTTTGACATCGCTTTATATGTATAATCTTTTCTTGCATGAACAAATTTCATATATTCTTCAACAAGTGATAATGAAGTAAAATCGACAACATCTGCTTTTGACTTAAAGTTGTTATAAAATGTTTTTCTTACAACTAGTGCTTCATCACAAATTTGCGATATTGTTATTTCATTATATTTTTTTTCCTTTAGTAATTTAACTAATGCATTTTTTATTGCTACTTTTGATCTTTTTGACATTTTTCTTTCTCCACATATCTACTTTTTTTAGTGTATTAATACCATTTCGATACCATTGTATACTATTTTGGATTATTTTACAAGTGTATAATATCAAAAAATTACATTTTTTTTGTTTATTGTGCTTGTTTTAATATAAATGTAGCTAATTACCATAAAAAAAAACCTTAAATAAGGTTTTTTTAGTCTGCTACATAAGGCAATAATGCCATTTGTCTTGCTCTTTTAATTGCTGTCGCTAATAATCTTTGATATTTAGCTCCAGTTCCAGTAACACGACGAGGAATAATTTTTCCATTTGCAGAGATGAATTTTTTTAATAATTCAACATCTTTATAATCAACAGTTGTTATATTATTCTTTTTGAAATAACAAACTTTTCTTCTTGGTGCACGTTGTTTTTTGAATGCCATTTTTATATTCTTCCTTTCTTTTATTAGAATGGTAAGTCATCACTTGCGATGTCCAGTACTGGTCCATCATCAAATGAGAAGTCATAATTATCATTTGAACTCATAGATTGAGATTGGTTATATCCACCGCTCATTGGAGCTTGTTGATATCCTGCTCTTTCTTCATTTGTTCTTTTTGATTCCATTAATTGTACGTTATCACATACAACTTCCGTTGTATATACTTTTTTACCATCTTTATCGTCATAACTTCCTGTTTGAATGCGACCTTCAACTCCTATAAGACTACCCTTACGAGCATAACGTCCTACAAAGTCTGCTGTTTGTCTCCATGCAATACATTGGATAAAGTCTGCTTGTTTATTTTCTCCTTGTGAGAAACGACGATTACAAGCTAATGTAAACCTAATAAATGATAAACCATTTGAAGTTTTTCTAACTTCAACATCGCTAGTTAATCTACCAGCTATGGTAACATGATTTAACATAATATTAGTCTTCTTTGCTAATGATCATATAACGCACTACGTTAGCGTTGATATGGATAAGACGGTCAAATTCGCTTAATGCTTCATTTGTTGCTTCAAAAGTTACAACAACATAGTGTCCTTTTGTAGCGTCTTCAATACGATACGCAAACTCTTTTAAACCCCAATCGTCAACATTAGTGATTGATCCACCATTGTTTGTGATTACTGCATTAACAGTTTCGATTACTTCTTGGCGTTTAGCTTCTTCTAATGAAGCATTTACGATGTACATAATTTCATATTTTTTCATGTGTACACTCCCTTCTGGTCAATTGGTCTATTTATTAATAGACAAGGAATAGTTTTATATCTATTCGTATGTATTATATTACCAAATTTACCATTAAATGTAAAGCAATTTTTATGTATTATAAACTATGACTTTATACAGTTTTATTATTTGTTATTTTTTTCTTCATTTTGTTTTTTTCTTGATTGTTTTCTATTATATAATCCAATATATAATAAGATTATCGTTGCACCTAGAAGCAACATAATTTGGTCTATATTTGCTTCATCTGAATCTATTGCGACAATATCTACCAATATATCTTTACTAGATACTAAGTATGCCCCATTATTCTTAATTTCAAAATTCACAAAATTATTCACATCTGGTTTAAGCGTTGATATTTCAATTAATTCATCATTTTCTACTTTGTATAAATAATATTGGTCGGAACTATTATCCTGATTCAGTTGATAATTTATTTTTAGTGATGCTTCATTACTTTGTTCTAACTTAAATATCGAGCTTGTATTTTCATAATTGCTATTTATAAATTCAACCTTTAAATCTGTATAGTTTTCATCTTTCAAATCCATATTTATTATCATTTCATTATTTATATTATCTTTTAACTCTAATGTAAGGTTTTCTATACTTTTATTATTTAAAGAATTAACTAAATTTATATCAACATTTATCAATGAACTAGTATTTTTTTTCAAATTAAGTACTACATATTTAATGTCATCACTAATTTCATTATTTATTTCTTCAGAATTAATATTACCATTTTCAATGCTCGGTTTTATATATAGTGTTGTGCTTATCTCTGTATCTTTTGTTGGCGTTGGTGTATTGTTTGGCATTATAGTTTCATCTGGTGTTGTGACATTTGGTGTTTCTATAGGTGTTATGATTTCAGGTGTTATTTCGGGTATTGTATTTGGATCAGTTGTTGTAGAGTCTGTCAGTTCTTCATCTACAACTGTTAGAAGTCCTGTTTCATATGTTATATTAATGTTTTTCGAATTTGTACCATATAATATTCCATCCTCTTCAATTGTTATTTCATATGCTCCTGCTTTTTTTCCATCAGTATTAACACTAAATTTCGGTGCTCTTTGAAAAATATTTATAATGTTTTGTGAAGTGTTTGTAGATGTCATTGTATACTCAAAATTGTTTGGTATAGTTTCACCTTCTTTTATTGTTACATCTTTTGGTTTGATTATAATGTTTTGTTGTTCAACTACTAACTCATAACTATATTTGATATCTGTTCCAATAATTGCTTCAATTGTTGTAGTTCCTGCATTTAATACATTTACAAATCCATCTTCATTTACTTTTGCTACAAATTCATTTGATGATTCATATATTACTGTATCATAATAATTGATTAATTCATTTTTAAATGGTTCATCTCCTACAACTTTCACGATTTGGTTTTCATTAAAATAAACTGTGCTTTTAGTTGAATCATCATTCAATTGTTTTAAGTCAGCAAAATTGCTAATAAATAAAAATGGCATACAGATTAATATAAATATTTTTGACATGTACTTACCTCCAACTATCTACACATACTCATATTTTATCATATTAAGATCCATATTATATAGAGTATGTATATTAAGTTCCATTTTTTATCAATACAATACTTTATATACAAAAAAAACAACAAGTAATATTTTACATGTTGTTTTTCTTTTGATAGCGCTAATTAAATTACTTTGATCATAGAAGCTTGTAAGCCTCTTTCCCCATCGACCAGACGAAACTCAACCGCATCTCCTTCATTAATAGACATTTTGCTATCAACAACTTCTGTATAATGAAAGAAGACATCAGTTCCATCTGAACAAACAATGAATCCATAACCTTTTACGTGGTTACATCGTTTTATTCGTCCTTGCAACTTATAGCCCTCCTTTAAGCAAATTATATGCCATAAGGTTAAATAAATCAAAACTTTTTTTATAAAAATTGTTATTTTATTTCACTATCTATCTAAAGTTGGATATTTCCAGCTATTTAATTGTTCATCGGTTAAACGATCTGGTTCTTTTCCTTCATTTACTCTTAAAACATGATAATAAATATCTGCAAGTTCTTCTACATATTGTGCACTTAAAAATGCTTGATCAATGTCTTTTCCTAGTGTTACTACTCCATGTTTTTCCATTAGTATTAAGTCTGATTTTCTCGCAATACAAGCAACCTTTCTTGCTAAATCATCTGTCCCTGGAATTCCAAATTGTGCTACTGGAATCTCACCATCACTTAACCTTAACCCAGCAACTTCATATACAATTGCCGGAATTGATTTATTCAATACTGAAAATACAGTTGCCATCTTAGAATGTGTATGTACAATTGCATATACCTCTGGACATGTTTGATAGATTCTTATATGCATCAATGATTCACTTGACGGCTTTAAACCTTCAATTAAATTAAATTGAAAATCAATAACACTTACATCATCAACTTTCAATGTCTTTCGATCAATCCCTGATGGTGTAATAACAATATAACCTGTCTTTTCATCCCTAATACTAAAATTTCCTGATTTGTGTTTACATAAACCTTCAGCTTCAGCTGCAATAGATATACCTATTAGTTTTTCTTTTAATTCTTCTAACATAATAGTAATCCCCTTTCTTAACATAAACATCTATATATTTAGCATAGCATTTTTTTTATTCGATTTAAATCTTACTAATTTTGTTGTATAAAAAAACAGTTCAAAAATGAACTGTTTTAACTTAAACCTACAAAAATTAAGTATAAAATTGTAAATATTAATCCTATACCAAACATCAATAAACTATATGAAAATGAATGTGTTATATGCATTCCGCGATCTTTAAGGTAGAACCCTTTTTCTTTACCTTGATAAAAAGTAAGAGGTATTTTACTAGATTTATAGAATAGTTTATTAATTACTACAATTAATACATCAGCACTTATATCAACTATCCTAAGTATCAATGCTGCAATTAAACTAAACAATTTAATTAATGGTTTATAGATATAATTCTCAATAGTTATACTTGAAGTATGATAATCATTATAACCATTGTTTTTTAATACTGTACTTTTCATTACTACAAAATATAAAAATAAGCCAATACTGATTGAGATAAGTGCTCCTCTTATATTAATCCATATAAAGTAGTGTATTCCATCTTTTGCATGTGTATTCATAAAATGGGCAGTAAATTCACCTAGTTTATCAAACGTTATATTTGGTAATATACCAAATATAACTAGTAAAACAGCTAAAACCGTTAGTGCGACTCTACTTTTATTTGTAGTATATTCTTTAACTGGTTGATGATTACCTTTTTTAAAGAATAAACAAATATTTAATTTTAACATATAAGCAAATGTAAACCCACCTGCTAATAAGAATAAATATTCTAACATTAAATTTAAATCATGATTACCAATGTGAAAGTGTATCATTTCAACCATAGCTTCATGTAATAATGTTTTACTAATAAATCCACTAAATAATGGAATACCCATTATTGATAAACTACCAATAGCAAAGCATACTTTCAACCATGGTTTATCTCTACCCCAACCTTCAAGTTCTTTTAGACTTAAAGTATGAGTGTTTTGATAAATAATTCCGCTTAATGAGAATAATAATACTTTTATCACACTATGATTTAGCATATGAAATAAAGTACCATAAGCTGCATATGTATTATGATCTTTTAATAGTATTGTTAACGATACACCCCATAGTATAAATCCAATTTGGCTAACAGAAGAATAAGCTAATGTTCGTTTTAAGTTATCACTAAAGAAGGCATATATAGCACCAATTAACATATTCAATGTACTAATAAATAAAATAAAATAAGCAAAACTATCTGATGTACCCATAATCTTTATAACAACAATTATAATTCCATAGACTCCCGTTTTTGTAAGCAATCCTGATAGTAATCCTGAAGCTGGTGCTGGAGATGCACTATGTGCTAATGCTAACCAGTCATGTAAGAAGAATGCTCCTGCTTTTGCCCCAAATCCAATAACCATTAGAATTGAACTTAAGTATAGTAAAGGTTCACTACTTGCACTACCTATGTTATTAGTTAAGTTACTAATTGTTAAATCATTTATTAATGATCCAAGAATTAAAATTCCAAACAATAATGCTAAACCACCAAATACTGCATACGCTAGATAACTATTACCTGCTTGATAAGAATTTTTATCTCCATTGTGTACAACCCATAAATAGCTAGCAAATGACATTATTTCAAAGAAAACAAATAGTGTGAATAAATCATTTGCATAAAACACACCTAGTGCTCCTGCTAAAGTGATAATTAGAAAACCATAATATCTTGTTAATTGATGTTCGTGATGCTTAAAATATTCATCACTAACAATTGCACTTACAATCCATAAAGCAACTGTTACTATTCCATATATTGCATTAAATTCATTAATATTAAATCCTATTCCAAAGTTACTAAATAAGTTTATACTAAAGATTATTGAATTATGATCATAATTTATAAATGCATATATAACTACTAATAGTTCTATCACTAAAGTAGCAATCAATACTTTTTTTACTTCCTTTAGGTTCAAATAAATCATTGTGAACCCAACTACTAATAATAGTAATATTGATATTCCTAAAATCATATTTACTGACATTATAGAGTACCTCCTATTATTAATGTATTAATTACTTCAAAGATATAATTTGTATTTAGAGACATTAATATCATTACCCCGGAAATAATTATTAAAGGTATAACCATTTCTTTTGGTGCCTCTTTTACTTCTGCTAAGCGCATATCATCAAAGTCATCATGCTTTATAAATGCTAGCTGTACTATTTGTAATAAATAGATAGCTGTTAAAAGTGCAGAAATCATTAATGCAGCTATTCCTATAAAGCCAATCACATCTAATGATGTTAAGGCTGCTGCAATAGATATTTTTGATGTAAATCCACCAAGTGGCGGAATCCCAATCAACGCTAATGAACTTATAGTAAATAGTGTAAAACTTATTTTCATTTTATTACCATAACCTTCAATATCTGCAACATATGTTTTATGAGTTTGATACATAACATTACCAGCAGTATAGAAGATAACAATTTTTATTAATGCATGAAAGATCATATGTAAGATTGCAGCTACTAAACCATAAATAGACATACTAACTACACCTAATAATATATATGATAATTGTGATACTGTTGAATATGCAAATCTTCTTTTTAAATGTTTACTTTTTAAAGCCATAGATGAGCCATAAACTATTGTAAACGCAACAAATAATAACACTATAACCTGAACATATGTTCCATTTAAATATTCTGGTTCAAACATATAATATGTTAATCGCATTGTTGAAAATACTCCTGACTTTACAACAGCTACAGCATGTAGTAAAGCAGTAACTGTAGTTGGTGCAACCCCAGCTGCTGGCAACCATTTACTAAATGGATATAATCCTGCTTTTACACCAAATCCTGCAAACATTAATATATAAGATAGATATAATGCTTGATTAGGTAATGTATATGCCATTTCATTAAACGTAAAATCCCAATCACCTACATAGAATACAAAGATACACATCCCAATAAATGATAATGCCGCTCCCGATACTGAATAAGCAACATACACACGACCGGCGAATCTATCATTAGGCTTATCTTTAAATGCCACTAAAGGTAATGTAATAAATGTTAATGCTTCATAGAATAAATATAATGTTAGTGCGTTCGCACTATATGCCAGAGCTGTTACAACTCCAAAAGTCATTGTATATAAAGAAAAGAAACGATTTAGTTGTCCTTCATGTGACATATACTTTGTTGCATATAATGTTGCAAGTGGCCATAAAAAACTAATTAAGCAAACAAAAATCACACCTAGTCCATCAACCATAAAGCTAATACTAAATAAATCGTTAAATCTTATAACTGTAACACTTTGTCCATAAAACATAGAAACAACTAAAATATTAATTAGTGAAATAATAATACTATAAATTAAGGCACGACGATTAATTTTATAATCATCATTAGCTTTAAATAAAGTTACACCAAAGATAAAAGCTATAACGATTGGTAATATAATTATTAGATTCATCTTTGCCCTCCTATAACCCTATAGTGCTTGTTAATGCACTAATAAAATCAATAAGTATTGTTGGATAAATTCCTAGCACAATAATTAATACTGCTATTATACTCATTGAAAATTTCATGTTTTTTTCTAATGGATATACTTCTTTACTTAGTTCATTTTGAGGAACAAAGTAAGCTTTCACCACAAAATATAATAAATAACCTGCTGTTAATAAAGCTGATATCATAATTACTAATACAGCTAATATACCTAATTCATTTTGTAATGAACCTAACGCTAAGTACCATTTACTTACAAACCCTGCTGTTAGAGGAATACCAACAAGTGATAACCCTCCTACTAAGATTAAAATAAATGTTTCTTTTAATGCGAATCCCATACCACGATATTTTTCAACATTTGTATGATGTGTTGAATAAATTAAACTTCCTGCACCCAAGAACAATAATGATTTAGCTAATGCATGGAAGATTACTTGTAAAATTGCTCCTGTAAATGCAATCGAATTAAACATCATTAAGCCTAAAATAACATACGATAATTGACTAATTGATGAGTAAGCTAATCTCTTTTTTAAATTTTTCTCTCTTAGTGCTAACATTGATCCCATTAAAATTGTTAATAATGCAAGATATATTACTACATCTTGAACAAAACTACCATTAATTACTGTTGGTGGAAATATATAATAGCAAACTCTTATTATCGCTATAATTCCCGCTTTTGTGATTAATGCTGATAAAATTGCACTTGCAGGTGCTGGGGCAATCGGATGCGCTTTTGTTAGCCAACTATGTAGTGGATATAGTCCTGCTTTTGAACCAAAACCAATAATAGCAAATAACACTAACCATAATGCCTTATCATTTCCATTTAACATCGCATAACCACCAGCAATGAAATCAGTTGAATTCAATATAGCTTGTAAATAGATAACTGCAATCAATCCAAGTGATGCTCCAAATATTGAATAATATACAAATTTACGACCGGCTAGCATACTTTCATTACTTCTTTCATGAATAACTAAAATCCAAGCGCTTAATGTCATTAACTCAAAAAACATATATAATGTCACTAGATTTTTTGCATATGCTACACCAAACAATAGTCCTATTGTAACTAGAAAGAATGCAAAATATCTTTTTTGTTCACGATAGTGTGACATATAATCAAAAGAATAAACTGCTGTTAAAACCCATATTATGATCATTAATGTTGAAAATATTATGGCGATATTATCAATTTTAAAACCGATATCTACATTTGGTAGTAAAGTTAAGATTGTAACTTTCTCATCAACAATTATAAAGTTATTTAATAATGTTAAAGCTAAAGTAAATAACAATGTAAATAATACTGTTTTCTTAACTTTCTTTAATTTAATATCTTCTGTGTATAATAATGCAAATCCTGATATAACAGGCAATAAAATAATTAAAAATGTAATCATTATTCCCTCCTATAACAATTCTAAACCTTTAGATATAATATCTAATATTGGTTGATAATATATACCTAATAAAATATTTAAAGCTATGTAAATAAATAAAACAATATTATAGCTTTTAATATTTTTAAACTTAGTTTGATGATCTTCATTTACTGTATATATTAGAATAATAAAGCGACTTAAATATATTGCATTTAATACCGTACTAATACCAATAGCAATTAAGATTGGAAGCATATAAACTCCATTACTTATTGCAGCTACTGACAATAAATATTTAGCTACAAATCCTGGAAATAATGGAATACCAATCAATGATATAGCCCCTACTACAAATGCAATTCCAGGTATTACATTACGATAGCCAGCACCTTTTAAATCCATGATATTTTTCGAACTATTAGATGCTAGCATCAAGCCTTCATTTGCTAAGAATAACATTGCTTTACATAAACAGTGTGATATTATTACAAAACATGCAGCTAGCATTGA
Organism: uncultured Erysipelotrichaceae bacterium; assembly: GCA_964371715.1. Lineage (GTDB taxonomy): Bacteria > Bacillota_I > Bacilli_A > Erysipelotrichales > Erysipelotrichaceae > CAYJNO01. The sequence goes on from CAYJNO010000018.1 coordinate 18,576, forward strand.
GTCATTTGTCGCAAGTCCTATTCCTACAAAGATATATCCCATTTGACCAACAGATGAGAAACCTAACATTCTTTTTATATTATTTTCTTTTAAAGCATCATAACTACCAACAACTATGGCAATAATACCAAATATTATTAATACATTACCTACTGCAAAATCTTCAATAATACTTAAATCAAATACTACATAGAAAAACTTAATCAATAAAATAGCATAACCTTTCATTACCATCCCTGAAGAAATAGCATTTGAAAAATTCATTGAGTGGTTATATGCATGACCTACCCATGTATGAAACGGAAATAATGCACTCTTTATCCCCATACCAACAGCTAACAATCCAATAATAATTGTTAATGGTAATCGATATTCTCCTGTCGCAACTAATGTAAGAACTGCTTCTTGTACATTAGGCATTAGTAAATGACCGGTTAAGTCATATAACAATATAATTGATACTAAAAACAAACCAGAACCTAGAAGACTCATTAATAAATATTTTATAGTTGCAGCGATACTTTTCGGATTATCCATTACTAACATAATCCCACAAGCACATAATGTGTTTATTTCAATAAAAACATAAGCCGTGAATAAATCATTAGTATATATTAATGCAAATAGTGATGACATCATCAAATTTAACATTACATAAAATAAACCAACTTTAGTTTGTTTGATATTTGTATCAAAGCGTCTTTTTTGTGAAATAATGATAAGTAACATTGATAAACTAAAGATAAACGCCATTAATGATTCTAATGGACCAAATTTTATTTCATTTCCCCATGGTGCACTAAAGTGCCCCATTAAATAAGTTACAGTCTCTGGTGTATCAACCATATACATTAATAAAATAAAACTCATTGTCGTAACAATTAAACTTATTACTACATTAAAGTAATATGCATGCTTACCTTTTAACACACTGCATATTATTCCTGCAGCCATTGTAAATAAAATTGAAAAGAATGGAAAATTCAATACAAAATTCATCTACTTTTCCTCCTTTACTCGATTAATAATTTCATCAAGATCTAAAGTGTGATACTCTTTATACAACTTCTGAATTAAAGATAATGATACAGCTGTAATTGAAACTGATACTACAATACCTGTAAGTACTAGACCACTAGGTATTGGATTTATATATAATGATGGATCTGTATTACCATCTACGATAATTGGAGCAAGTCTTGATTCAATATACCCTTTACTTGCTAAGAATAAATATACTGCACCATCCATAATATTTAATCCGATTACTTTTTTGATTAGATTTTTTTGCAAAAATAGATTAGTAAATCCAATTCCAAATAAAATCATTGCAATTGTTTCATAATAATTGCTTAATAAATTTGGTCCCATTACATTTCCCCCTTAGTAAATAAAGAATAGAACGCATATATTGTACATGTTACTATTAACCCAACACAAATATTAAGTGGTAATATTAACCCTGCTGACAATATTGCTCCAGGTTCACCTAATGGTATATTTGTTGCGATATGATTTGCTCCTGTGTAGAATGAAAAACCTTTTACAATAGCATAGAAAAACAGAGCACAAAAAGTTGTGTTTCTAATTACTTTTTCTGTTATAACTTTACTTATCGTACGATATCCATATGCTGAGGAATATAATATTAAACTTGCACCCATAATTGCACCACCTGAAAATCCACCTCCTGGAGAAATATGTCCATTTAATACTAAATAAATACCGAACATCAATCCAAATGGTATAACAAATTTAGCGATATTTTTTAATATAACATCACGTGGTAATGGTCTGTAATCTTGATGGTCCACAATTTTTTTATCTTTCTTTAATAAAAATAAAACCATGATTGACGATACATATAATACTGCACTTTCTCCAAAAGTATCAAAAGCACGATAGTCTAATATCATCCCAGTTACAACATTAACTGCACCAGTTTCTTTTAAGCCATCTTGCAAATATCTTTCACTTACTTCATTATTAACTGGATTATCAGGATTACCATATTCTGGTAAAAATGAAACAGTTAATAGCAATACAGCAATCAATGCCACACAAATTATTCCGCTTGCTACCTTATAAAATGCATCAAATACTTTTATTGCTTTTGCATCATGGAATTTTTGATAACGTTCTTTTATTGATTCTTCATGATAGTCTGTATTTCTTCTTGGTTCTTTTGGTTTATTTTTTGATGTTAATTCAAAATTCCCATCAGCGAAATCAACTATTTTTTTAAGTAACTTATTCATCGTCAATTTCCTCGCCTTCATCTTTTAAGCGATTAATATTTTGCAATGTCACAAAAAATAGTGTACTAGTAACACCGGCACCTACCGCTGCCTCTGTAATTGCTAAATCTGGTGACCTTAACAATACCCATAATATACTTACTACTAAGCTATATGACATGAAAATTATTACAGTAGATAATAAGTTTTTAGTTAAAGAAACAGCTATTGCACAAACTAATAAAAATGTTAATAAAATTGTTTCAAATATTACCATTTCTTAATTACCTCACTTTTTTCATTTATCTCTTCATCAGATACAACCTCTGATTTCGATACAAAATGTGATCCTACAGGATTTGCTAACCATAATAAAATTACTACCAAAATCAATTTAATCCCTAATATATCAAAGCCATTATAGATTATTAAAGATAATAATATTAAAAGAACCCCTGATGTATCAGCAACAGATGCTACCTGCATACGATTTAATATTTGAGCATATTTAAAATTACCAATAATAGATATTGTAAAAATAATTAAGCCCATAATCATTAATACTGCACATATAATAAACTTAATCATTTTCTTCTTTTCCTTTCAAATTTGTAAAATCTTGAGATTTTTCTTTATTATGGCTTCTTAGATAAGCTTTTGAAACAATAACAATTGTTAGGAACCCAAGTACTGCATATATAATCGCAATATCAACTAAGTATTGTTCTTGTTGAATAACTGCCAAAATACATATCATCATTGTAATAATTGTACTTAGACTACTTACCCCTACTATTCTATCAAAATAGGTTGGCCCTACTATTGTTCTAAATAAGTAGAAAAATATTAAGATAGAAAAATATATTAATGAAACAGTAAATAATATATTAAATAAAGTGTCTACCATTATTTAGCCTCCATCTCTTCTAATATTTTGATTAATTTTGAATTTTCTAAATCTTTTGCAAAAGTATAATCTAATGCATGCACAATAAAAACATCTTTCTCAACATTAATTGTGATTGTTCCTGGTGCTAAAGTAATTGAATTTGCCAAAATTGTTTTTGCAAAGTCGCTTTCAAAGTTAACTTTAAAGAATACAATTTGCGGTTGAATTTGGATATCTTTGCTCAAGATAAATTTAATTACTAAAAAATTTGATACTATTATATCTCTAAGTAAAATAACAATATAATATAATACTAGATGCAACTTCTTGATCAATTTTAGCCCTACCGGTTTATACTCTAAATACCTAATCATTATCCAGTTTATCAATAGCGAAATTACTAATCCAAATATTGTTATTTCAACTGTAATTTTGCCATTTAAGATAATCCAAATAAGAAACCATAATGCTACCATAAGTCCCTCTTCTTTCCTATATTTATATAATAACGTATTTTATGATACTCCTTTTTTTTTACAATAACAAGAATATATTATTGTTATTGATATAAAATCACTTTCCTATATTATATATCATTAAATTATAGATGTCTTTTATTGCGGTTTGTTATAAATATCAGCTTTTGTAAAACTATTATGTTTATATTAATCTAATTTTTTATTGTATAATTATTATATGAAAATTATTATTGCGCCTTTGGGATGTCATGCTTTTTTAGTAGAACATCTAATGAGAGAACAACAAACTAATCATTTAGTTGGATATAAATTTATTGATCCAACTACTTTTTTTGAAGGATTTTTACCATTAATTGACGAAATTAAAATGGAGGATATCATAAATGTTTTAAAACCTTTAAAATTATCGATTTTTACTTGTTACATTAATACACCTGAATTCATTAACTACTTTGTTAGTGTTACTAAGGATTTATTAATGTATCAAACTGACATTGATACTTTGCCTGATGACACTTTAAGTAGAGCAGAAATTAAGCTAATTATTAAAGCATTATCGACTTTAAACTTTAAAGAAAAATACTATTATTTAATAAAGGAAAAACTTAACACAGATTATTCAAATTATTTTATTTATAATGAATATTATGATGATTATTTTAAGAATTTTTACGATATTATGCTTAGTAACAATGCTAAAGTATTTTTACCTTTTAAAAAACCTAAAGAAACAAACCTATATAAAGCACTAAATAAAAGACAAGAAATTGAAGCTATAGCACAAATGATTGTCAAGAACGAATATAATGCTGAAGACATAAATATTATCTGTGCATCTAGCGATTATTTGCCATTAGTTAACCAAATATTTGAACGTTATAAAATACCTTGTAATTTCACAAATTATAAAAAGGAATCTTTTATCGCTAAAAGGATGATTGCTCTTTTAAAAATTTATCAAGACTTAAACATTAACAATTTAAAAGATGCTTTATTATTTAATTGTTTTAATATTGATATCAGTGTTAAACATTTTATAGAATATATAAATATCTTAAATTTATCTTTTGAAGACCTATTCAATGACTTTACATATTATCAAAATTTAGATTCTTCTACTTTTAGACATAACCTTAAAAATTTACAACACTTGGAAAACAAAGCAAATAACTATCGCACAATCTTAGTAGAAAAAATATATTTTCTTCAAAATGATTTATCATACGAAGAGTTTATAAATGAGTGTTTTAATCTACTTAATACATTTAACTTAAGTGATGAATTAATTAAAGTTAAACGAGTTATTGAAAAATATTATCCTTTTAATATTATTATGACTGAATTTTTATATAATGATTTAAATAAAATTAAAGTTTCTTATAGTAATAATATTTATAAATCAATTAATATTACGACAATTAACAATCCTATTCTTCCAAGAGAATACGTTTTCATTATGGGCTTAGATCAAAAATCATACCCTGCATTTAAAAGTAATAATGGATATGTTGACGAGGAATATTTAAGTTATACACCTTTTATTAGTGAGACTGATCGTTACAATTATCATATGCATAAATTAGAGTGGATTCATCATAACGGAAATACGATAAACTATTCTTTTTCATTAGCCACTTATGAAGGTAAATCTAAAGAATTATCTTATTATATCGAAAAGTTATTTGATAAAGCGACTAACTTTGAATTAACACAAAATGATCCATTAATTAATAATTATGACTTTAGTATGAATAATAATGATATTTTATTTAATGATGGATTTGTTGAAAGTACTGTTTATAAAGTAGAGCAATTTTTTAAGTGTGAACTCGCCTATTTCTTAAAGAACATATTAAAACTATCCAAAGAAGATTATGAATTAAACTTAGTTCCAACACTAGGAACAATTAATCATAAGATTTTTGAAGATCTTATCATTCAGTTTAATAAAAATTATGCCTCTATAAAAAAAGATGATTTGCTTGTAGCAATGAACAATATATTTAGTGAATTACTTTTACTCTATCCTAATAAATCATTGGAAATAAATACTTTAATTAATATCAACTTAAATAATATTTATAATAATTTATTAATATTAAAAAACTTTGAAAGCACAACTCCATACTTACCTACTAAACAAGAATATCGTTTTGAATATCAATTTGACAATATTTCTAACTTTAAATTAAAAGGTATAATTGACCGTATTGATACATTAGATGATAAATTTAGAATTATTGATTATAAATCTTCTAGTGCTAAACTAAACTTAAAAGATATATATGATGGTAGTAAGTTACAATTAATTAGCTATTTAAATGTATATGCAAAACAAAACAATTTAGATCCAACAGGTTTATATTATTATTCTTTAAATGTCTCAAAAACAGAAATATCACCTTACACTTATTTAAGAGGACAAATACAACCATACGATGATATGGAAATAAATGAACAAATTAGTAAAGCTAATAAACTTCATGGTATAAGTATTGAAGTTGATAATCAAGGAGATAATATTACTAATTCTTGTAAAAAAGGTGTTGATATAAATCAAGTCTTTGATGATTTAGAAGAAATATATTCCATATTCTTAAATAAATTATTATCGGGAAAATTTAATATTAATCCAGACACTTCAGCTTGCGATTATTGTGATTATAAATGTATTTGTCATTTTAATGGATTTAGAAGAGATAAAGCATCATTGATTGATTCAAAGGAGAATGAAGATGACAAGGAGTAAAAATCAAATCTTAGCTATCGAAACAGTAAATAAAAACATATTAGTTAGTGCATCAGCTGGTGCCGGTAAAACAACGATTTTAATTTCACGTTTAATTAAACGTATTATTGTTGATCAAGTTAAAATAACAGATATTTTAGCAATGACATTTACTGAAGCTGCAGCATCTGAAATGAAAAAAAGACTACTTGTCGAATTAAACAACGTTGCTAGTGATATGACAAAGCCACAAAGTCAAAGAGATTTTGCAATGCAACAGTTAGCTTTAGCAGAAAATGCAAAAATATCTACGATCCATTCTTTTTGTTTAAATATAATTGAAAATAATTATGCAGCCATCAACTTAGATATTCGATCATTAAAAAATATCATTACTGATTCTTTGGGAAATAAATATTTTAGTGAAGCATTTACTAATGTTTTAAATACTTACATAGTAAATAATCAACAGGAACTTGCACTAATAAACCAAGCAGTTGGTACTAAAGCAACAGGATTTGATAACCTTAAAGCAGTAATAGAAGAAATAGTGAAAGTTGCGAATAATACAATCGATCCTATCGATTGGTTTTTAGAAATAAAGAATAAATATTATAAAATTAATAGCATCAATGATATACCTTCTGATATTTATAATTTGTATTTAAATTTACTAAGAAGAGAACTAAGTTATGCAAAGATTGCTGTTGATGAAATGCTAAATGATCCAGATTATGAAAAAAATAAAGAAGCTGTAGACTTTGCTAACGAAGTCATAGTCAATGCTTTAAATACAAATGAACTTACTAAGATTTATAGTTATATCATAAGTCTTGCTAAGTTTAAATACTCTTTTAGAAAACCTAGTCCTAAAGAATTTAATACTCATATTAAAAATTTAATACCTTATTTATTTAAAGAAGCAGATTTATTAGAATCATATAATCATCAAAGAGATGTTTTTAAAGTTCTTTTGACTTTTAGTGAATTAGTTTATTTAGAAAAGCAAAGAATTAAAACAAATAACAAGTGTATTGATTTTGGTGACTTTGAACATATGGCATATCAAATTCTAATTGCTAATGACTTTGAAGTTGCAAAAAAATATCAAAAACAATTTGAGGAAATAATGGTAGATGAATTTCAAGATACGAACAATACTCAAGATAAAATAATTAATCTAGTATCTAATGGTCACAACATCTTTAGAGTTGGTGATGTAAAGCAATCAATCTATCGCTTTAGAGGTGCTAAACCTTCAATCATGCAAGCTTTATCAAAAGATGAATCAATTATGAATTTAACTTTAGCAAACAACTATCGTTCTAAAAAGTCGATTGTTGATTTTAATAATTATTTATTTGATAGATTATTAAATATTAATGGATTAACTATTAATTACAATGATGAAGATAAGCAAATCGCAGACTTAGAAAGACAAATTATTGAGAATGAAGATATCAAAGTTCACCTCTTAGAAAAATTAGATGATGTTAAAGATGATTTAAATAAAGCAATGTTTATTGCTTCTAGTATTAAAGAAACTATTGGAAAAGGCAAATATACTAAGTTTAGCGATTATTGTGTATTAGTTAAATCGCATGCAAGTAAAACAAGTCTTAAAAAAGCATTTGAAGCTTATAATATCCCATATTTTGTTGATAATAAACTTGGATACTTAAATTCTTATGCTGTAGAAATTGTTATCGCATATTTAAAATACCTTTATAACCCAAGTGATAAGATATCGCTAACATCAGTTTTAACATCACCATTATATCAATTAACAATAGATCAAGTTATTAAGTTAGATACATGCTTAATTAATGAAGATATAAAAGTATTAAACTCTTTTAATCATGTTAAAGATATGATTTCATATATTATTAATATAAATAATTTTTATACTAACAAGATATCTATACAAGATAAGACTAATATTGACTATTTGTTTGATTTTGTTTTATCTGATGATGATTTCAATTTAAATAATTTTATCGAATATTTAAATATTGCTCAAGATAGTGATGTTACTTCAGCAATTCCAGTAAGTGATGAAGATAATGTAGTTAAGGTTATGACTATCCATCACTCAAAGGGTTTACAGTTTAATGTTGTTTATCTTTTTTCAACTTCTAGCTTTAAAAATATGGATGCAAAAAATTTTATCGCCAATGAAAGATTTGGCCTTGCATTAAAGTTCAATGATTTACATCAACCACTACAATATAATACAATAGAACATTTGGTGATCAGTGATTATGTAAACTTCGAAGATATAGAAGAGCAAATACGACTTTTATATGTTGCTTTGACTAGACCAAAAGATGTACTGCATATTGTCGACACAATAAAAGACTACGATGAATATCCTGATTATAATTTAGACTTACCTTTTATGTATAGTCGAAAAGGATTTACAAATTTAATATTAGCTGCAGTAAAGTCAACAAGATTTAATACTGAAATCTTACACTATCAAGAATCATTTATTATTAAAGATTCTTATCAAAGTCGTAAAACAATTAAAAATATTGATTTCTATCAAAATAATAATAGTACGACTATTGAAAACATTGTACCTAGTATGCATTTTCAACAGAATGTTGTTGTTAACTTTAATAAAAGTGATCCTTTTAAAATGGGTACCATTGTCCATAGATTGTTAGAGGTTTTACCAAGTGATATACCATGGACAAAAGATATCATTACTAATATGTATGCCTCTATTAGCAATCGTCTTATTGATGGGATTATCGCATTACAAGCAAATGATCTTTATAAACAATGTTTATCAGTTGAACATTATCATGAATATCCTTTTACTATAAAAAAAGAAAACACATTAACTAATGGTATTATAGACTTTATTTCTTTTGGAAACGAAATTAACATTATCGACTTTAAATCAGATAAATTATATGATGAAAATACTTATGTCGATTTATATAAAGAGCAACTGCTTATTTATAAATCATCTATTCTAACTATTTATCCATCAAAAACTATTAATATATATATTTATAGTTTAACACTCAAAAAAATGATTCCTATAACATAATAATAGTCCATCAATTATGATGGACTATTTTCTATTTAATACCTGTAATAAATTCGCTATGTGGTAAAGTCTCACACCAATCACAAAATAATTGCCATTCATTCAAGCGATGTGTTCTTCTTTGTTTGTATATTGTTTTAAGTTGACGATAATTAGTTGTCATTTTTGCAGTGATTTTAAAACCTGCAGGGTTTGTATAAAGTATCTCCATGTATCTATTTTTTAATGATTCATCTTTTGGATTCTCTTGTAAAATTGCATTATAAGCATTTACTTTTTCCTTCATGATTTCAATCACTCTTGGATCAACATACTCAATGTATGCTTGATCTAAGTCAAATCGTGTCATACGATGCATCGTAGATTGTGAAGATACAAAATCTAGGAAATGATATCGCTCAGCTTCTACCCATGCTTTGTTTGTAAAAGTTAAATCAAACTGTACTATTATTCCATTTAAAAAGTTATCGTGACCTTCTCCATGTTTAGATGTTGCTAAAGAGACTACTGTTTTTGTTACTTCATTATTTACTTTGGATAAGTCTGTTGCCATAGGATATTTACTTCCTATAATAGCATCTTCAATACCATATACATTTACATTACTAATTACATCATTCACTTTCATATTACCCTCCACCTTATTAATAATTATAATATTTATTAGCTTAATTTTCTATTATATTTTTATAAAAATAATAGAAAAACGAACCTACTATAAATTGAATGTTCAATTTTTTAGGTTCGTTTCATTACTTGAATATCAGTCTTGTTTTTCTCTACGCTTCTTTTCTAAGTAAATTGCAATTACTTGTATGTCTGCTGGATTAATTCCAGATATTCTAGATGCCTGTCCCATTGTTAATGGTCTGAAAGATGATAGTTTTTGTTTTGCTTCCAAAGCTAAATTATCTATGTCCATGTAATTTATATTTTCAGGTAACTTAACTTTTTCCATTGCTTTCATACGTTCAGCTTCTTTTTTTGCTTTTCGTATGTATCCTTCATATTTTGTTTCTACCTCTATTTGCCTTGCGACATCACTATTTATTTCAATATTTGTAAACTTTAAAATATCGTATATTGAAATATTTGGTCTTTTCAATAACTCTAATGCACTTATACCATCTTTTAATTTATCAAGACCTTTTTCTTCTAGTAAATTATTGATTTCACTTTTTGGTGTAAATCGTATTAAAGATAGTTCTTCTGTGTATTTGATAATACTAGCCTCATTAGCTAATAGTTGATTGTATCTTTCATCATTTATTAAACCAATATTATGTCCATATTTAGATAGACGATAAGATGCGTTGTCATGTCTTAATAATAGCCTAAATTCTGCTCTTGATGTTAATAGTCGATATGGTTCTAGAGTTCCTTTAGTACATAAGTCATCAATCATAACACCAATATATGCTTCATCTTTTCTTAGAATTAAAGGCTCTTCATTCTTCAATTTTAAATTAGCATTTATACCTGCCATTAAACCTTGGGCCGCTGCTTCTTCATAGCCGCTAGTTCCATTGATTTGACCTGCACAAAATAAGTTTTCAATTAGCTTGTTTTCCATATTAGATTTTAGTTGCAATGGATTAATTGCATCATATTCAATTGCATATGCATATGTTAATATTTCAGCATTTTCTAAGCCTGGTATGGTTTTCAACATTTTCTCTTGTACATCTTTTGGTAACGAACTTGAAAAACCTTGTACATAAATTGTATCAAGAGTTTCACTTTCAGGTTCTAAGAAAATTTGATGTCTTTCTTTATCTTTAAATCTTACTAATTTATCTTCGATGCTTGGGCAGTATCTTGGTCCTACACCTTTTACTGCTCCTGAATACATTGATGATTTGTTAAGATTATCTAAAATTACTTTGTGAGTATCAAGATTAGTGTATGTTAAATAACATGCAAGTTGATCTTCAAATTTTCTAATGTTTTTTGTTTCTTCAGAGAAAGCATAAAACTCATCTGTTCCAGGTTCATAAGAAGTTTTTGAATAGTCTACACTTGTGTTCAGCACTCTTGGTGGAGTTCCTGTTTTTAATCTAAATAAGTCAAGTCCATGTTTTTTTAATGATTCACTTAATAATGAAGTAGTTGGTTCCTTATCTGGACCATATGATTGAATGTCATCACTTATCATAATTAATGATTGCATATAAGTTCCTGTTGTTAAAATAACTGCTTTACTAAATAACTCTTCACCGCTTAAAAGTTTTACTCCTACTGCTTTATTATCTTCAACTAATAACTCAATTACTTGATTTTCAATAACAGTTAGATTTTCTTCATTCAAACATTTTTCTTGCATCATTTTTGAATATTCAATTTTATCTGATTGAACTCTTAGCGATTGAACTCCAGGTCCTTTTGATAAATTAAGCATCTTAAATTGTAATGCAGTCTTGTCGGCAGTCTTGCCCATCTCTCCACCTAAAGCATCGATTTCACGTACAACAATACCTTTTGCAGGTCCACCGATTGATGGATTACATGGCATCTTTGCAATGTTTTCTATACTTAATGTTATAAGTGCTGTTTTATTTTTTGTTCTTGCACTTGCTAGTGCAGCTTCAACGCCTGCATGTCCTGCACCGACGACGATAATATCATACATAATTAAACCTCTTCTAATAGCTTATGAGTTTGACCATTTACATCTATACCCATAACTTTTACATTTATAGGATAAATAAATTTATCCTCCATATACTTTTTCAATAAGTATGCATAACCAATAACTATCTTGTATCGATTATCTTTTTTTTTAGCTGTCATCATTGGTAAGATAACATCTAAGTTTGCTTGATAGTATTTATATAAAACTAAATTACTGTTTTTTAAATAATTATAATCATCATGATTTTTATAATAAGATTTTATTATATTAACTATTTTTTGTTTATCATATTGACTACATTCATAGTGACTATAGTCATTTAAAAATTCATTAAGCATAGCTTCTACTTCATTTAATTCTATTGTTTCATCATTTTGTTCATTGTACAAAATACTATTCCATAAATCCAATCCGTTGTTTTGTGCTTTTCTAATTATTTGATTTACTATATTTTCTTTTTTATTATTTAAATAAAAATATCGTGATGTTTTTATTGGAATCTCAACATCAAAATCACTTAAATATATTGGTTCAATAAAGAATATTAAATCTTTAAGGTTAAAGCACACTAGTTCTTGATTAGGTTCAATCTTATGTTTCCTAAATGCTTTATCTAATTGTTTTTGATCGTTATAACCATTTAATTGTCCGTATTGGCTCCATAAGTTTATAGCTTCTACATGTTCTTTATTTACAAGTTTTGCATAAGCTATAATTCCTTTTTCTTTACCGCGATTTGTCTTTTTATTCTTACCAATAAAAAAGATAAAATCACCTTCTTTAAAATCTTTAATATTAACCGTAGTTTGGTTTAGCCAAAAATTAATTTTTGTATTACCACAAATACGATGAAAATCTAGTATTTCATTATTTGTTAAATATGCAATTGAACTCATAACTTACCTCATTTCTAATAATAAAGATTTAAGCAAATACATTTCCGAGGAAATGTATTTGCTTAGTTAAATTTTGATTCTTCCATCGATTGCTCTATTCAATGTTAATTCATCAGCATAATCAACATGTCCACCCATCGGTAATCCTGCAGCTAATTTAGTAATCAAAATATTTTTATTAGCTAGAATCTTACTCAAGTAAAGAGATGTTACTTCTCCCTCTACTGTTGGATTTGTTGCAATGATAATTTCATCAATTCCACTTAATCGGTTTAATAAATCATCTATATTTAAATCTTCAGGGAATACACCTTTACTTGGTGCAATTACTCCGCCTAACACATGATATAAACCATTATATGCTTCACTGTTTTCTATCGCAAACACATCTTTAGTTGATTCAACTACGCAAATAATACTTTTATTTCTTTCATCATTAGCACAAATTTGACAGATGTCACTATCGCTCATAATGTGACACACTTTACAATTTCTGATTTCTTTTTTTGCTTGTAGTATTTTAGTTGTATGTTCTTCTACTTCCTCTTCTGATAAAGCTAATATTGCATAAGCATAGCGCTCTGCATTTTTCTTACCAACACCAGGTAGTATTTTGAAGAAATCAACTAAGTCCTCAAACTTTGATGGATACATCTTATCCTAATCCTGGAATGTTCATTCCACCAGTTAATGATCCCAATTTCTTTTGACGATCAGCACTAACTTTAACCATAGCATCATTTAATGCCAAAGCGATCATATCTTCTAATACTTCTTTGTTATCTTTTTCTAATAAGTCTTCGTTAATTTTAACACTCACTACTTTATGTTCTCCAGTTACAACCACGCTTACTAAATCATTATGTGATCCTGTGTACTCAGTTTCATTTAATTCTTTTTCAATCTTTGACATGTTTGCTTGCATTTGTTTTGCTTGTTTCATTAATTTTCCTAAATCCATTTTTATTCCTCCACGATTTCTAGATTTTGATTTTTAAACATTTCTTTTATTAATATTTCATCTTGATCAATTTTTTCTACATCTTCAGTTACAACCTCTTTTACTTCATCTTTAAATTCCATAACTTGAGGTAATCTATTTTCTTTAAAACGTATTTTAAATTCATCAACGATTACTTCTCTTCTTTTTGCTGATATTGCGACTAAATGTTTATCAATATTTAATTCATTTTTCATAAACATCCTTAAATTATTGTTTGTATTAGTCTCATTAATTTCATTAGCTAGAGCTTCAAATGCAGTTGCGATTACAACATAATTTGTTCCACTTGCTAATAAAACACAATCTTTTAATGTTCTTGTGTATTTTATTAATCGCATATCACTTAATAGACTATTTATCTTATTAAATGAGTTTTGATCATCTTCTCTTAACTTTCGATCAGCAGCACCTAATAACCCTAATATTTGTTCATCAGTGTATGAAACGACATCATCTAACTTCTTTATTACAATTTCTTCTGCCTTTTCTTTAATGATAGGTGTTATACTTTTCATTTCTGCAAGTTTTTTAGTTACTACTTCTGTATTTTCTTTTTTTATTTCTACTGGTGTTGTTTTTATATTTCTAGTTACGATTTGTTGTTCTTCTATAGCTACTTTAACTTCATCTTTAATATTAACCATTTTTAACAAAGCAACTTCAAAGTGTAATTCAATACTCTCGCTAAAACGATATTTAGTTTCTGCATTTAACAATTCTTCAGCATAAGATAATAAATCAGCAGTCGTAACTCTATTAAGTAAATCTTTATTATCATTTACCTCTTCTTCTGTTAAGTAATTATTATTTAATTCTTTAAAGCTAACTAATTCTTTAAAGAATGTGATTAAGTCATTGGTAAACTTCTTTATATCTATTCCATCTTCTACAAGAGTTCTTTGTAGAGTAAGTATTTGTTTTAAATCTTTATTTTTTAAGGCTTTCAATACTTCTAGTTTCAATACATTGCTTGCTTTACCATATAGATTAACTACTGTTTCTTTTTGAATGATACCATCAGAATAAGCAATTATTTGTTCTAAAATACTTAGAGAATCTCTCATTCCCCCATCAGCTAATTCAGCAATCATTTCTACTGCTTCATCTTCATAACTTAAACCTTCTTTAGTTACTATTTTTTTAAGATGTTCTGTTATATCACTCTTTGTAACTTTTGAGAAATTATATCTTTGGCATCTTGAGATGATTGTCGGTAAAACCTTATGTGGTTCAGTTGTTGCTAAAACAAATATTACATATGATGGTGGTTCCTCTAACGTCTTTAATAATGCATTAAATGCACCAGTGCTTAACATATGTACCTCATCTATAATATAAACTTTATATTTCCCAAGCACAGGTAGATATTTTGATTTTTCAATTAGATCACGTATTTGATCTACTCCATTATTGCTTGCTGCATCTAGTTCTACAATATCTGGATGAATATTATTATCAGCATCCAAACAACTTTTGCATTGCCCACAAGGTTTACTATCTAACGATTCACAATTAACTGCTTTAGCTAAAAGTTTAGCCATACTTGTCTTCCCTGTCCCTCTAGGTCCACAAAACAAATAAGCATGAGCTACTTTATCATTTAAAAGAGCATTTTGAAGTGTTTTTAATATATGTTTTTGTCCCACAACTCCATCAAAGGTGTTTGGACGATACTTTCGATATAATGCTATATGCGACATCCTTATTCTCCTTTATTCATCTCTATTATTATATCATTTATTTTTGTCGTTTAGCTTTAAAAAATGACTTTAATAACTCAGATGACTCCTTTGCTAATATTCCTCTTTCAACATTAGGATAGTGATTTAAACCTTTTACTTCTACTATATTTATTACTGATCCAAAACCGCCTCCTTTAGGCTCACTAGCACCAAAATATACATTTTTGATTCGTGACTGTACTATTGCACCAGAACACATTATACAAGGTTCGAGTGTAACATAAATTGAGGCATCTTCTAATCTCCAACTCCCTATTTTTTCATTAGCCATTTTTATTGCTAATATTTCTGCATGAGCTAAACTACTTTGTTGTTGTTCTCTTCTATTATAACCATAGCCTATTATTTCATCATTTAAAACTATCACACATCCTACAGGAACTTCTTGTTCCTCGTATGCTTTTTTTGCTAGTTCTAAAGCGATTTCCATATACTTTAAATCCATGGGTTCTCCTTATAAAAAAGGTACACACAATTAGAGGGGCTTATGGCTGCTTTCTTCCGAACCTGACCAAATTCATCCATAACTGTTGTACCATAGATATTATACTAAATTTTCAATTATTTTTAAATAGTTTTATCTATTTATTTTATGATACTTAAACTTCTATCATTTAAAATTGTCTAATACATTATCAAATTATCATTTGATGTTCAAAAACACAATTTTACTTATTGATATTTATATACTATTTTATTTCAGAATAAAAAAAGATAGTTATTTTACTAACTATCTTTGGGTAATCAATCTTATTAAGAATCTATAAATCAAATCTTTTTCTTCTATAGATGACACTTCATCCATTGCTTTATTTATATCAAAGTATTTAATATCTTCACATTCTTCATTAATGTATTTACCATTTTTTATTGAAGCAGAACAATAACTGATTTTTTCCGGATTATCGATATAATCACTATAATCTTCATCATAACTGATACTAATTTTATTATTTTTTTTAATTTGATCAATTAACTCATCAATTGATAAATCACCATTAACTTTTGGCAGTTCATAATCTTTTGAACCTTTATATTTCACAACAACAATTTCAAAGTTCATCTTATTGTGTCTCGTTAACACTATTTTTTTCATAATTATAGATGTTTCACGTGAAACATTACTTAATAATCGCTTTATTACCCATATAAGGTCTTAGGCTTACCGGTATATTTATAGAACCATCTTCATTGTAATTGTTTTCTAAGAATGCAATTAACACTCGTGGTGGAGCAACAACTGTATTGTTTAATGTATGAGCAAACACTTTCTTGCCATCTTTATCCATACGTATTTTCATTCTTCTTGCTTGTGCATCACCTAGGTTTGAACATGAACCAACTTCAAAGTATTTTTGTTGTCTTGGAGACCATGCTTCGACATCGCAACTCTTAACTTTTAAATCAGCTAAATCTCCTGAACAGCATTCTAATGTTCTAACTGGAATATCAATACTTCTGAAGAATTCAACTGAATAGTTCCACATTTTATCGTACCAATTTGCACTTTCACTTGGATCACAAACTACGATCATTTCCTGTTTTTCAAATTGGTGTATTCTATACACTCCTCTTTCTTCAATGCCGTGCGCTCCTACTTCTTTTCTAAAACATGGAGAGTAACTAGTATATAAATAAGGCAATTTTGTTGTATCTAATATAGTGTCGGCAAATTTACCAATCATTGAATGTTCAGAAGTTCCGATTAAGTATAAATCTTCACCTTCAATTTTATACATCATGTTTTCCATTTCTTCAAAACTCATAACGCCAGTAACAACATCGCTTCTTATCATAAATGGCGGAATACAGTATTTAAATCCTTTATCAATCATAAAATCACGTGCATATGATAATATAGCAGAATGCAGTCTTGCTACTTCACCTTCTAAATAGTAGAACCCATTTCCACTTGTTTTTCTAGCACTATCTAAATCAATACCTTGTAATTTCATCATAATATCTGTGTGATATGGAATTTCATAAGATGGTGTAGATGTATCTCCATAACGACAAATTTCTACATTCTCACTATCATCTTTACCAATCGGTACAGAGTCAGCAATGATGTTTGGTATCAGCATCATACTCTTTTGAATTTCTATAGCTAAACTATCTTCTTGTTTAGTTAGCATATCCATTTCATCTGCCATTTCCTTAACTTTACTTTTAATCTCTTCAGCTTCTTCTTTTAAACCTTGTGCCATCTTTGCACCGATTTCTTTAGATAAAGAGTTTCGTAATCCTCTTATTTCATCGCCTCTTGTTTTTAACTTTCTAAATTGTTGATCTTTTTCAATAATTTCATCCACTAAAGTTAATTTATCATCCTGGAATTTCTTCTTAATGTTTTCTTTTACTAACTCTGGATTTTCTCTTAATAAATTAATATCAATCATTCTTTTTCTCCTTAAAATAAAAAAACACCCTTAAGGGACGCTTGTGCGTGGTGCCACCCTATTTCATGTTTCACGTGAAACATCTTTTTGACATATAACGGTATCACCCGTGAATTATTAATTCAACTAGAAAGAAGATTCGCTTAAATAAAGTAAATGTTTTCACCAACCACATTCTCTCTAAAACTACTAATTAAGTTACTAAGCTTTCATAAGTTTATGAATTAATTTTAACATAGGAAACTAAAAAAACAATAAAAAAAGATGATATTATGAACCGAACCCCATTTGTTGGAGAAGTTGAATTAGGATAAACTTAAGGATTG
>CAYJNO010000019.1:0-36911 GCA_964371715.1 uncultured Erysipelotrichaceae bacterium
TAATGCTTTATTAAATGCAGTTAACTATGCTTTAGAAGCATACGCAGCTAAATAATAAAAAGGGTTCAAATATGAACCCTTTTTTAGTAAAAAAAGCTAAATTAATAGCTTTTTTTACTTGTTTAATGTTGTTTTTATATGGTTAACAATTTCATCAATTGCGATTAATTGTTTTTCTTTTTCATTTCTACCATTAAACTCTACATTGTTATCATTTACAGCTTTACCAACTGTTATGCGATAAGGAACACCAATTAATTCCATATCTTTAAATTTAACGCCAACTCTTTCATCACGATCATCTAATACTACATCAATATTAGCTTTAATTAAGGCATCATATAATTCATTAGCAACACTTACTTGTTTTTCATCTTTTTCACTTACAAGGACAATACATACTTCATAAGGGGCAATAGCTACTGGCCAATTGATACCATTTTCATCAGCTTTTTGTTCTGTGATAGCTGCCATACAACGTCCTGTACCTATACCATATGATCCCATTACGACAGGGTGCATTTTATTTTCAGCATCAGAATATTGTAAATTCATTGCTTCAGAATATTTAGTTCCTAACTTAAATGTATTTCCAATTTCGATACCTTTTTTGAAATAGATTTTTCCATCACAATTTGGACATGCATCATTTTCCATGATGTTTCTGATATCCGCTGTTTTAGTTGGTGTAAAGTCATTTAAATTAACATTTACATAGTGGTGATCATCTTGATTTGCTCCAACTGTTAAGTTATTATAACTAGAAATTTCTGCATCCATAACAATATCGATATTTAAATTAATAGGACCGGCAAATCCAACTTTTGCATTAGTAATTTTCATTACATCTTCAGCACTTGCAAGTTCAATGTTATTCGCATTGTATAATTTTTTAACTTTAGTTTCATTTACATCACGATTACCTAAAACCATACAAGCAACAAAATTTTCATCAACTTTATAAATTAAAGTTTTGATTAATTTTTTTTCTTCGATATTTAAGAATGAAGCAACTTCTTCAATTGTTTTAGCATTTGGTGTGTGTACTAATTCCATTGTTTTATTTTCTTCTGTAATACTTACTGTTTCATTTTTACAATTAGCAACTTCAATATTACTTGCAAAATCACATTTATCACATAATACTAATGTATCTTCACCAATTTCACTTACAGCTTGGAATTCCTCAGATAATAAACCACCCATACTTCCAGTATCAGCTTTTACAATTTTATAATCAATTTCCATTCTATCAAATGAAGCTTTATAAGCATCATACATTTTTTTATAACTTACATCTAATCCAGCTAAATCTTTGTCAAATGAATAAGCATCTTTCATTATAAACTCACGAACTCTAATTAAGCCAAAACGTGGTCTTGGTTCATCTCTGAATTTAGTTTGGAATTGGTATAAATTAAATGGTAAATCTTTGTAAGATCTAACTTTCATCGTTCCTGCTAATGTAAATAATTCTTCATGTGTAGGTCCTAAAACAAAAGGTTTATTAAAACGATCTTTTAATGCAAACATACTTGAACCAAATGCATCACGGCGGTTAGATTGAACATAATATTCTTCTGCAATCAATGCAGGCATTCTAACTTCTTGTGCGTTTGTTTTATTCATTTCTTCTCTTATTATGTTAGTTATTTTATCTTCTACTTTTAAGCCAAGGGGTAGCATCATATAAACACCTGCTGATGTTTTTTTAATAAATCCACCTCTTACTAAAAGGTTACCACTTGTTGAGTCTTCACCTTTAGCATTTTCTCTTAAAGTATAGAAAAAACTATTTTTTAATTTCATATAATTCACCTCAAATAATATAATAACATAATAGTCACATATAATGAATGAAATTAAGTTTTTTTAGTTATATACTTTAGGTTATTTAAATAAAATATTATAATTTTATAAGAGGTGAAAATGGTAGAAATAAAAAAGTTTGATGAGAAATATTTAGAAGGTTATCTAAAAGCATTTTATGAATGTGATAAAAAAAGTAAATATTTCACAAATTCGTTTGAAGATTATCCAATGGAAGAAGTTGAAAAGTTTTATATTAATTGCATTAAAGATGATAATAGGCATGATTTTTTAATTCTTGATAATGATATAGTAATTGGTGAAGTAATTATAAATGAATATGATGATGTTAGTAATAGTGCAAATTTTAGAATATGTATATTCTATGAAAAATACTATAATAAAGGAATAGGGAGCTATGCTACAAAGTTAATTATTAAATATGCTTTTGAAGAACTTAAA
Organism: uncultured Erysipelotrichaceae bacterium; assembly: GCA_964371715.1. Classification (GTDB taxonomy): domain Bacteria; phylum Bacillota_I; class Bacilli_A; order Erysipelotrichales; family Erysipelotrichaceae; genus CAYJNO01. The sequence goes on from CAYJNO010000019.1 coordinate 2,272, forward strand.
TTAAATAGATTAAGTTTAAATGTCTTTTCATTTAATGATAGAGCCATCGCTATGTATCAAAAATTAGGATTTATAAGGGAAGGTATTTTAAGAGATGCTATGAAAAACAAAGATGGTTATGCAGATATAATTTGTATGGCAATTTTAATGAAAGATTATGTCAAGATGAAATAAACTATGCTATTTAAAAGGGTATTTTATATTTTATGAAAAATGTATAAAATTTACTTTACAAAGGCATTGTATAGTAATATAATTTATAAAATTATAAGGAGAGAGAAATGGCAAAATTTTTTAAAGAAACTTCACATACATTTAACGAATATTTATTAGTACCAGGTTACTCTGATAGTACACATATTGTAGAAAATGTTAATTTAAAAACACCGTTAGTAAGGTTCAAAAAAGGGGAAGAACCAAAAATTTCATTACAAATTCCAATGATAAGTGCAATTATGCAATCTGTATCGGATGATCAAATGGCAGTTGCCTTAGCTAAAGAGGGCGGGGTTGCCTTTATCTATGGTTCTCAATCAATTGAAGATCAAGCTAACATGGTAAAAAAAGCCAAAAACTATAAAGCAGGATTTGTAGTATCTGATTCAAATGTAAAACCTGATGCTACAATTGCAGATTTATTAAAAGTAATTAGAAATACTGGTCACTCTACTGTTGCAGTAACAAGTGATGGTACGCATAATGGTAAACTTGAAGGTTTAATTACAAGTCGCGATTATCGTTTATCTAAAGTAAATGATAATGACAAAGTGTCTGATTATATGACGCCTTTTTCAAAACTTGTTACAGCAAGTGTTAAAAATAATTTAAGTGAATGTAATGAAATAATTTGGGATAATAAAATTAATACATTACCTATTATTGATGATAATAATAACTTAGTGTATTTAGTATTTAGAAAAGATTATGATTCACATAAAGAAAATCCATATGAATTATTAGATAATAATAAACGTTTTATGGTTGGTGCTGGTATTAATACTAGAGACTATAAAGAAAGAGTAAAAGCACTAGTAGATGCTGGTGTAGATATCTTATGTATTGACTCATCTGAAGGTTTTAGTGAATGGCAAAAATTGACAATTGAGTGGGTTAAACAAGAATATAATGGAGAAGTATTAATTGGAGCTGGAAATGTTGTAGATACTGATGGCTTTAACTTCTTAGCAGATGCTGGAGCAGACTTTATTAAAGTTGGAATCGGAGGAGGTTCTATTTGTATCACTAGAGAAACAAAAGGAATAGGACGAGGACAAGCAACAGCTGTAATTGAAGTTGCAAAGGCACGAGATGAATACTATGAAAAACATGGAGTTTATATTCCAATTTGTTCAGATGGTGGTATTGTTTATGATCATCACATTACTCTTGCACTTGCAATGGGAGCAGATTTTGTAATGCTTGGTCGCTATTTCTCAAGATTTGAAGAGTCACCAACAAATAAAGTTATGTTAAATGGATCATATTATAAAGAATATTGGGGTGAAGGTTCAAATAGAGCACGTAATTGGCAAAGATATGATTTAGGAGGAGATTCTAAATTAGCGTTTGAAGAGGGTGTTGATTCTTATGTACCATATGCTGGCTATTTAAAAGATGGTGTCGCAACTACAATATATAAATTAAAATCTACAATGTGTAACTGTGGATCTTTAGATATAAAACATTTTAGTGAGAATGCGAAAATTACATTAATTTCTCAAACTTCAATAATTGAGGGTGGAGCACATGATGTAATTGTTAAAGATTCTACAAAATTAGGAAACTAAACATTAAAGCTTGGATATCCAAGCTTTTTTTAAAAGGAGCAGACTTATGAATATGACAACTTATACAAATAAAAGATTTAACCCACTTGAAGTGAAAAATGAAGATATAGAGATAAAAGATATTGCACATGCTTTATCATTGATGTGTCGAGGCAATGGTCAAGTAAAATCATTTTTCAGTGTATGTAAACATTCAATAAATTGTGCAAAAGAAGCTAAAGAATTAGGCTATAATAATAGAATTCAGTTAATTTTATTATTACATGATGCAAGTGAAGCTTATATTTCAGATATTATAAGACCTGTAAAACCATTACTCACTAATTACTATGATATTGAAGAAAAGTTACAAAGTTTAATCTATCGAAAATATTTAAGTAATGATTTATCTGTTGATGAATTAAACATAATGAAAATGATTGATGATAAAGTTTTATTATTTGAACTTAATGAGTTATTACATGGTGAATATATAGTTGATATTAAAGCTGATATAAATACAAAGTTTGATGGTTTTAGTGAAACAGAGAATGAATTTTTAAAATTATTTAATGATTTAATAAATAATATTGATGTATAATTAGAACAGTGAGGTAGATATATGAAAAAGATATTAGTGTTAATTTTTAGCTTATTATTAGTAGGCTGTAGTGAAAGTGTAAATGAAGAGGTAAATAATACACCTGAGCCAACAGCAACAGCTGAAGCAATAAGTTTTGAAGATTATAATGAAGAAATTAAAGATTTTTATTTAGGTAATAATTTACCAGATAATGTGATTAAAGCAATTATTCATACAAATTATGGTTCAATAGAACTAAATTTATTCCCAGATAGCGCACCATTAGCAGTAGAAAACTTTGTTACACATGCAAAAAATGATTACTATGATGGAGTTATCTTCCATCGTGTAATTGATAATTTTATGATACAAGGTGGAGATCCTTTAGGAACAGGTTTTGGTGGTGAAAGTATTTGGAATGAAGGTTTTGAAACAGAATTTGATGGCAAACTTTATCATTTCTATGGTGCTATTTCAATGGCTAATACAGGACAAGCAAATACAAATGGTAGTCAGTTCTTTATTGTTGATTCTAAAGCAATGACAAGTAATACGATTAGTAATTTAGGTAGTGCCGGATATCCAACGAGTGCTATTGAATTATATGAAGAATATAATGGTACATACTTCTTAGATACATTACATCCAGTATTTGGTTATGTAAGTAAAGGCATGGATATTGTGGAGCTAATTTCAGAGGTTGAAGTAGATAGTAATGATAAACCAGTTGAAGATGTAATTATAACTGATATTGAAATAATAGATGGAGAATAATTAATGAGTAAATGTAACTATCATACACATACTACAAGATGTATGCATGCAATAGGGTCTGATGAAGAATATGTTTTAGCGGCAATTAAAGCAGGTTTTACTACTCTTGGATTTTCAGATCATGCACCATGGAACTATAAAACTAATTTAGTCAGTGGAATTAGAATGAAAATAACGGACTTTGATAATTATTATGAAAGTATAAATAAATTAAAGATTAAATATGCATCTCAAATTAAGATATTAATTGGGCTTGAGTGTGAATACTTCCCTGAATATATGGAAGAATTTAAAGCATTTTTAACTGAGAAAAAAGTAGAATATATAATCTTTGGTAATCACTTTATGGACACTGAAGAGAGTAAAGTGTATTATGGTACTCAAACTAAAGATTTAGAGATTTTAGAAAAATATAAAAATTCTTGTATTGAAGGTATGAAAACAGGGATCTATTCTTATCTTGCACATCCTGATTTATTTATGAGAAGTGGTATTAAATGGGATGAAAATACTGAAAGAGTAAGTATTGAGATTTGTGAAGCTGCAAAGAAATACAATATTCCATTAGAATATAATTTACAAGGATTAAATCTAAATTATGCTCAAAATAAAGTAGGAAAAAGTTATCCGTTACCTGAATTTTTTCAGATTGCTGCCAAAATTGGAAATGATGTAATTATTGGAGTTGATGCTCATGAACCAAGTTTATTAGCGGATGAAACATTATATAAAATTGCACAAGATAATTTAAGTGAATATGGATGTAATGTAGTAGAGGATATTACTATTAGAAAATGGTAATATCTAGATAGTTATGATGGTCTTAACTAACTTTGTTAGTTAGGGCTTTTTTATATTTATGGCAAGTATGATATAATTAAGAAAATTGATAGGAGGATGTGTAATGTATGCTGTTATTGATATTGGATCAAATACGATAAGATTATCAATCTATCGTAAAACAAAAAATAATGTCACACAAGTACTAAATAAAAAGGTAATGGCAGGTCTTGTAGGCTATATTGATGATAATAATAATATGAATCAGTATGGAGTAACACTTGCAATAGATACCTTAAATAGCTTTAAAAAGATTTTAACTAATATTAAAATTAGTGAAACTTTTATCTTTGCAACTGCATCACTTCGCGAAATAAAAAATACTAAAGAAGTTCTTTTAGCAATATTAGAGAAAACAGGTTTTCAAATAGATGTTTTATCGGGTGAACAAGAAGGATTTTTTGCCTTTAATGGGGCAACAAAGTTTAAAGAATTAGATGAAGGTATTGTTATTGATATTGGTGGTGGTAGTAGTGAAGTTGTTACTTATAAGGATAAACAAGTTATAGAAGCTGTTTCCATACCATTTGGTTCATTAAATTTTTATAATGCTCATGTCAAAGAAATATTGCCAACCAATAAAGAAATTAAAAAAATGCGTAAGAATGCTAAGAAGATTATTAATGAATATTTAAATGATAATGAAGTTGATTTAATGTGTGGAGTTGGTGGTTCTATTAGAGCATGTAATAAGTTGAGTAAAAAAATTTATGGTAATGGTAAAGACTATCTTGACTTAAATGATATCCAGCAAATTATTAGCGAATTAGAAATTAATCGTATAAGTACGATGCAAAGTATTTTGAAAATTATACCAGAGCGTATTCACACTATAATTCCAGGCTTAATATTATTTGAAGCAATTGTTAAGAAATTTAAGCCAAAAGTTATAACAGTAAGTAGTTATGGAGTAAGAGAAGGTTATTTGTATAATAAGATATATGATTAAGGGGACTTTTATGCATACACAAAATAGAGAAATTTCATGGTTACGGTTCAATGAGAGAGTATTAGATGAAGCATATGATCAAAATGTACCATTATTAGAAAGACTAAAATTTATTGCTATCTTTACAAGTAATTTAGATGAGTTTTTTATGGTGCGAGTAGGAAGTTTATTTGATTTAGTAAGTATTAATGATGATTCAATTGATGAAAGATCAATGCTTCGCCCATCTGAACAATTAGAGAAAATCTATGAATACGTTAGACCCTTATATACCAAGAAAAGTAAAATCTACACGAAGATAAAAAATGAATTAAAGACTCATAATATTAATTCATTAAATTATGATGAGTTAACAAAAAAAGAAGAAAAGTTTATAAAAGAATATTATAATCAACAAATAAAGCCTATATTATCACCACAAATAATTGACTCATTACATCCTTTGCCACATATTAATAATAAACAAATATGTGTTTTTACCATGCTGAAACGTAAAGATACTCATTTACTAGGTATCATTCAAATACCAAGTACTTTACCAAATTATATTATTTTGCCATCAAAAGAAGTAAGGTTTATAAAACTTGAAAAAATAATATATGAATTATGTGATGATTTATTTAAAAAATCAAAAGTTGTTGAAAAAAACTGTGTATGTATTACTAGAAATGCAGATATTCAACCAGATCAAGAAACATTTGATGAAAGTATAGATTTTAAGCAAGTAATGAAATCATTACTTAATAAAAGAAATAGACTATGTATTGTTAGATTAGAGATTAATAATAAAATAAGTGATGAATTTAAACAGATGTTATGTAATGTCTTTAAGCTTAAAGAAAATCAAATCTTTATTACTAGTTGTAGTTTAAATATGAATTATATTTATGACTTAATTGATAAGCATTTAATTAGATATGAAGATTTAAAGTATAGTAAATTTGAACCAAGTATCAGTTCTAATATTAATCATAATACAAGCATAATTAAACAAATAATGCATAAAGATTTATTATTACATTATCCATATGAAAGCATGGATAGTGTAATAATGTTAATAAAAGAGGCTACAACAAATAAAGATGTATTATCCATTAAGATTACGATCTACCGCTTAGCAAAAAGAGCAAAATTAATTGATTATCTGTGTGAAGCTGCTGAAAATGGTAAAGAAGTAACAATAGTAATGGAATTAAGAGCAAGATTTGATGAAAAAAATAATATTGACTGGTCAGAAAAGCTTGAAGAAGCAGGGTGTATTATCAATTATGGATTTGATTTATATAAGACACATTCAAAGTTATGTTTAATTACAATCAAAGATAAAAATGAATTAAAGTATATAACACATATTGGTACTGGTAATTTTAATGAAAAAACATCAAAGCAATATACCGATATTTCATTGTTAACTAGTCATCATGGAATTGCAATGGATACCATAAATCTTTTTAACAATATTAATCTTGGGATATTAGCAGAAGATTATACTCACTTACTAGTTTCGCCACTAAAGCTAAGAAATCCAATAATTGGTTTGATAAATAAAGAAATAGCAAAAGGTGAAAAGGGTAAAATAATACTTAAAATGAACTCAATAACTGATAAAGTTATTATAGATATGTTAGTCGATGCAGCAAAGTGTGGTGTAAAAATAACTTTAATTATTCGTGGTATTTGTTGTGTATTACCAAACATTAAGGAAGTAACAGAAAACATTAGAGTGGTAAGTATTGTTGGAAGATTTTTAGAACATAGTAGAATATATAGTTTTGGTGAAAAAGAAGAGCAAGTAATCTATATTTCTTCTGCTGATTTTATGTCTCGTAATACTAAAAATAGAATCGAAGTGGCAACACCAATTTATGATCAAAAAATTAAAGCAGAACTTAATGAAATCTTAGAATTAAGTTTAAAAGATAATGTAAAAGCACGTGTTATGCATAACGATGGAAGTTATCACAAGATTAAAACAAAAGATGTAGATTTTAATGCTCAAACATATTTTATAGACTATTATAAAAATAGAAAAACAATAAAAGAAAAACAACCTAATGTATTTATTAGATTGTTGAATAGAATTAAGTAGTTTATTTATCTAAGACGCTTGAATTTTTAAAATGTACTTTCGCAACTTCATTAAGCTTTTCTTTTCCATATTTTTTTGCGAATTCAACTATTTGTAAGTCAACTGCATCTCCAGCTCCTTTTTTAAAAGGAAATTCATATTTTAAAGACATTTTATCAAAGTAATCTAAAAAGGCATATCTTGCAATTATAGATGCAACAGCTACTGCTAAATACTTTGATTCTGCCTTAGTTTCAAAATGAATCTTATCAATTACTAGGTCTTCATCTTTTAAATAGTTATAATAACTTTTTTCTGGGGTGAATTGGTCAATAATAATAGTTTTTGGTAAAGATTCTTTTTTTCTTAGATTAATATAAGCTTGATTATGAAGTTTAGCTTTTATCGCATTCATATTATTTGTTTGATGAACAAAGTTATATTTTTTATTATCTAGTATTAATGTAGAATGCGTAATATTCTTAATTAATGTTGGGGCAATTTCTCTAATTTTATCATCAGTTATTTTTTTTGAGTCATTGACTTTTAATTGATAAAGTAAATCAAAATCAGTTGCTTTTACAATACAACCACAAACTACAACTGGTCCAAAGTAATCACCTGTACCTACTTCATCACTTCCAGCATGATCATATGCTTTAATATTTGTAAAAGCTTGAGAGTATATTTTTGCTGAGTCTCCTTGGAAGACAACTTTATTTGAAGTATAAACACTGATTGTTGTATCAGATGTTTTGAAACGATATCTAATATATTGGTTGTTATCAGGTACTAAAAAGTCACTTAAACTGTTATATAATTCGTTAATTTGAGTTTCGTTTAACTCGATTGATATATTCATAATATTTCCTCGCTACTATATATAGTACCATATTAATAGTAGTTTATAGATATTTTTAATAAAAATGTCTAAATTATTAGAAGTAAATATTTACAAATTTGTGGAAATAAGTATATAATTACTTTTGTTAAATTTAATATATTGTAAATATGGTATTTATTACGATATTTGTATACTTTTTAACTGGTGTTAATTTTATGAAGATAGGAGATTTATGTCAAAACAAAGAAAAACGAATAAACCGTTTTCTTTAGTCGAAATTTTAAGTGTCATAATCATTATTGCTGTTGCATTTACAATATTATTTATATATTATGTAGGTCATATTGAAAAAACAAGGCAAGTTAATGATTTAAATACTGCAACAGATATTGTAGAAACTGTAAATATGAGTATCGTTAATAGTGATGAAAATATTGATAATTGTATTATAGAAGTTATCTGGGCAACTAAAGATAATGAAAATGTATTAAGAATAAGTGAAGCAAAAAATTATGTATCAAAACTTAGTGGTACAGCATATGAACCAAAAGGTGCTGACTTAAGTGAACTTGCAAATAATGTCTTCAGTTTACTAAATATAAATGGTGATACTATGTTTAATGAATATTATGGTTCATTTACAGAAGGTGAATCTAAAATTGCAAATAATGAATCATTTGTATTTCATATAAATCCAAAAACTGGTGAAATAGCATTTGCGAAAGGTTTTAGTGAAAATGAAGACTATATAAATAATTGGGTTGAAGTTATTGGTGTTGAATTAAAAGATTCATAATAAGTAATAAAATGATTGACAATTAATATATCATATTATATTATATCAACTATACAAATCAAAGATCAAAAGAGTAGTTATTATTAACTAATAGTGAGCAAAGGATAGTGGAAACTTTGTAGCAATGATAATAATGAAGCGCACTTGTGAGATATTTACTTGAAATAAGTAGGGTGAATCGCTAATTCCAGCGTTATGGAAGAGGGATAGTTATACAATAGATATAACTATAACTAGAGTGGTACCGCGATTAATAGTCGTCTCTAGATTTTCTAGAGGCGTTTTTTTGTATAAAGAAAGAGGAAATTTAAATGAAAAAGTTATTATTAGTTACAAGTTTATTATTAGCATTAACAGGTTGTTCATCAAGCAATGATGAGCCAAGTGAACATGCATTTATGGATGAATTATTAACAGATAATCGTATTATTGTTGGTACAAGTCCAGATTATCCGCCTTATGAATCATACAATACAGATAATGAAATTGTTGGATTCGATATTGATATGGCAAATGCTGTTATCAATAATATTAATACTAAATATGGTACAGAATATGTATTAGAATTAAAACCATCTGATTTTGGTTTAATCGTAGGTTCATTAGAAGCAAAACAAATTGACTTAGGAATTTCAGGATTTACATATGATCCTGCAAGAGATGTAACATTCAGTGCTCCATATTTAGGGTCAAGACAAGTAGTAGTTACAAGAGAAGATACAAACATTACATCATTGGCTGATTTAGAAGGTAAAAAAGTTGCCGTACAATTAGGTACAACTGGAGCAGCAGCTATTGAAACATTAGGTGAAACAATGGAGTTTGGATCTGTTGAATCAATTGTAGATTCAGCAATTGCATTTCAATCTTTAACAACAGGTAATTATGATGCAGTAGTATGTGATGAAGCTGTAGCTGATAGATATGTTGCAGAATTTGATTTTGTAAAAGTGGAAGAAGCTTTAGTTGATGAACAAGTATCAATCATTTTAAACAAAGAAAATACAGAACTTGCTGCAGTAATTAATGAAGCAATTGAAGAGTTTGTAAATAGTGAAGAATATGTTGAGTTACAAGAAAAATGGGGACTTGCAGGATAATGTTTGATAATTTTTCAAAAATATTTACTTTAGAAAATATTGCTTATCTATTTGAAGGATTAACTACATCATTATTAATAGCAGTTGTTGCGATAATATTTGGTACAATTATTGGTACATTTGCCGCTATGGGTAAATTAAGTGATAATAAAATAGCTAAAGGTATCGCTGTAACTTACATAGAGTTAGTCCGTGGTACACCAATGTTATTACAAATCATGATTCTATTTAATGGGATACCACTTCTTTATACAACAATAACAGGGTCTTATTTAGATGTTAATGAATTATTAATAGGGATGATTGCTATTAGCTTTAATAGTGGTGCATATGCTGCTGAATTAATTAGAGGTGCAATAAATTCTATTGATAAAGGTCAAGTAGAAGCTGGTAAGTGTTTAGGTATGCCAAAAAATTTAATAATGAAAAAAATTGTTTTACCACAAGCATTTAAAAGAATTATTCCACCACTAGCTAATGAATTTATTGTGTTAATTAAAGATTCTTCATTAGTTAGTACAATTGGTGTTTTAGAATTATTAACTCGTGCTCAAGTATTAACGACACAATATTATTCTGTATTTTTACCATTAATGGGTGCTGCAATCTTCTATTTATGTGCAACATTAACAGTTTCATATTTTGCTAATAAACTAGAAATGAGGTTAGCTGAAAGTGATTAGAATAGAAAATATTAAAAAACAATTTAAAAATGTCAAAGCTTTAGATGATGTGAGTATTACAATTAATAAAAATGAAGTTATTAGTTTAATTGGACCATCAGGTTCTGGTAAATCAACTTTAATTAGATGTATTGTCGGACTAGAAAAAATTGATGATGGTGCTATCTATTTTAATGATGAAAAAATGCCTTATCATAATGAAGTATTAATGAATAAAGTTAGAACACATATTGGCTTTGTATTTCAACACTTTAATTTATTCCCACATCTAAGTGTAATGGAGAATTTGATTTTAGGTCCTGTTGAAGTATTAAAAATGCCTGTTGAAACTGCTAAAGCTAAAGCTTTAGAACTACTTAAAAGAGTAGGACTTGAAAATAAAGCAGATGAATATGTAAATAAGTTATCTGGTGGTCAAAAACAACGTGTTGCGATAGTGAGAGCACTTGTTATGGAACCTGATGTTATGCTATTTGATGAACCAACTAGTGCACTAGATCCTGAAATGGTAAAAGAAGTATTAGAGGTTATGCGTGATTTAGCTAAAAATGATATGACAATGATTATCGTTACACATGAAATGAACTTTGCAAAAGAAGTATGTGATAGAGTTGTTTTTATGGATAAAGGTAAAATTGTTGAAACAAATAATGCGAAAGATTTCTTTGAAAATCCCCAAAGTGATAGACTTAAAGAATTCTTATCTAAAGTATTATAATTAGTAAAGATATAAGTGTAAGCTTATATCTTTTTTAAAAATTTGATAATTTTCAAATATTTTCATATAATAAAGTAATGTATAGGAGGATTTAAATATGGATGTGTCTACTATGATTTTAATTGTAAATGTAATTGTTTTATTTATAGTTGTACTTTGTGCTATTTCTGGTTTTAAAAAAGGTTTTATATTAAGTATGTTTGATTTACTTGGAATGTTAATAGGTTTTTTCACGGCATTATTTGTGACACCATTTGTTGCAGAAGCTGTTACTTTACTTAGCCCTGGAGATGGAGCTACATTTACTACAGCATTTGTATTCTCAGTAATCAATGTCATTTTATGGTTTATTATTATTTTTATTGCAGTTGTAATTATTGTGGCAATCGTCGGTAAACTTGTTGATAAATTATTTAAATTACCAGTTTTAAATGGCTTAAATAAAGGACTTGGTATTTTGTTTGGTGCTATTATGTCAATTTTTTGGATTATGATTTTAGCAATTATTGTATCATCACCACTAATTCCAGAAAGTGATGAAGTATTTGAAGGATCAGTTTTAGCTCCAATCCGTGATTTTAGTGACTCAATGTTTATTATGGTTATTGAACAAGCAGAAGAGTCAGGGGTATTTGATGAATATATTCAAGAGTTTGAAAATGAACAAAATGAAAAGATTACAATTGAAGATTTAATCAATAATTTAATAGATTCAACATATTAATGAGTAATAGGTATTATGGAAAATTTAAGTAATCAATTAGAAATATATAATGTAAAAAAGAGTATTTTAAAATACTCTTCTTTTTCACTTGGAAAAGAATTAATTAATGAGGAAAAACTAATATTTAATCCTTTAATTATAAAAAAAAGAGTAGCATTAATTAATGATGTTTTAAAAACAATTATTAAATATAATACTATGCCTTTTTTAGGTATTAAAAATTTAAAAGAAGAAGCTACAATGGCTTTAAAAGATGCTATTTTACCTACAAATATTTTATTAGATTTTGTTTCATTAAATGATGGTATTAAAGCTGTTATAAGCTATACATATCAATTTGAGGAAGATTATGATCAAATTATCAATTTAACTTCTACTTTAAAATTTAATGAAGAAATTAATAAAGAAATATTAAAAGCCATAAATAATTATGGTGATATTAAACCAGATGCTTCTGAAGTATTAAAGAGTATAAGTAGTGAATTAAATAAAGTAGATAGCAATATTATTAAAACTGCTAATAAATTTATTAGTGATAATAGTGATTTAATTCAAGAAAAAGTGATTGCTTATCGTAATAATCGTGCTTGTATTTTACTTAAAAATCAAGCTAAGTATTCATTTAAAGGTCTAGTACATGGTGAAACAGCTTCTAAACAAGCAGCTTATGTAGAACCAAGTGTTTTATATGAATTAAATAATAAAAAATTAATCTTAGAAGAAGAATATAATAAAGAAGTAGAGCGTATTCTATTTGAATTATCACAAATAATTAAAAAGTATGCTGATGAATTAATTGCAAGTATTGATACTTTAGCAATATTAGATATGGCTTATGCCAAAGGGTTATATGGTTTTCATAATAATGGAGTAATGGCAACACTTGTTAATGATCGATCATTGTTAATTAAAGATGCAAGACATCCTTTAATTGCTGAAAAAGATGTTGTATCAAACACATATGAAATTGACGGTAATACAAAACTATTATTAATTACTGGTTCTAATACTGGTGGTAAAACAGTTAGTTTAAAAGTAATTGGTTTATTTGTAATTATGACATATCTTGGAATACCAGTTTTAGCTGATAGAGCTAATATTCCATTTTATGATGATATCTTTATTGATATAAGTGATAATCAATCAGTTAGTGAATCATTATCAAGCTTTTCTTCACATTTAAAAGTATTAAGTCATATTACAAATAATGTTACAGCTAATTCACTAATATTATTAGATGAAATTGCTTCAGCAACAGATCCAAAAGAGGGTGAAGCTTTAGCGATGGCTGTTTTAGAATTTTTAAGACAAAAAGGTGCACTTACTATTTGTACAACTCATTTTGGTGGTCTAAAGGCTTATGCCAAAAAACATGATGATATCATTTTAGCAAGTGTAGAGTTTGATAAAGTATTGTTGAAACCAACATACCGTTTTTTAGTAGGAGTTGCTGGACAATCTAATGCCTTTGAAATTGCTAAAAGATTTGATATTCCATTAAGTATTATAGATGATGCAATTAAAATCAAAGATGAAAGTAAAAAAGAAGATGATTTATTAATTGAAAAACTTGAAGCGAGTGTGCTAGAGAGTGAATTAATTAAAAAAGAATTAGCTTTAAAACAAAAAGAGTTAGAAACAATAGAGTTAAGTATCAAAAAAGAAAAAGAAGTTTTAGAAAAAAGAAAAAGTGAACTAATTAATGAAGCACGTGCTGAAGCTAATGAATATGTAAAAAAAGTTAGACAAGAAGCTGATGAATTATTAGATGCAGCCAAAGGTTTAAATGATTTAAAAATGCACGAAAGAATTGCCGTTAAAAAGAACATTGATGAATTATTAAAAGAAGATGAAGAAGAATTCATTGATGATGAACCACTTAAAGTAAATGATCAAGTACATTTAAAGAATGCAAGTCATATCGGTACAATAATCTCTATTGATAAAAATAAGGCCGTAGTTTCTTTAAATGGTTTAAAAGTTAATACTAAATTAGCAGATCTTAGAAAAGCAAAAGTCCAAGTTAAACCTGTTAAAAAAGATAAAAAAGTGAAAAAAGAGTTTAAACCTCTACAAATTAATTTAGAATGTAACTTAATTGGTTTAAGTTATAGTGAAGCGGAAGAAGTATTAGCAAAATATATTGATAATGTATTAATGGCTAATCAACCATATTGTCGAATAATTCATGGTGTAGGTACAGGAGCATTAAAAAAGATGACACATCTTTATTTAAAGAAACATAAAAGTGTTAAAGCATTCCGCTTAGCTGATTATAATGAAGGTGGCAGTGGAGCAACTTATGTGGAGTTTAAATAATGCATAAGCTTAAATATAAATTAGAGTCTTTACCAACTACTAGTGGATGCTATTTAATGAAAGATTTAGATGGCAATATTATTTATGTTGGTAAAGCTAAAAATTTAAGAAATAGAGTTAATTCTTATTTTAGAGGGACACATAATCATAAAACTACTAAGCTTGTAATGAATATTGATGACTTTGATTTTATGGTTACAGCTACTGAAAAAGAAGCACTATTATTAGAAATTAATTTAATTAAGAAATATACACCACGTTACAATATAATGTTTATGGATGATAAAACATATCCATATATTAAATTATCTAATTATGGATATCCTGTCTTAAAGATAGTTAGAGAAACAAAAAAAGATAATAAATCAAAATATTTTGGACCATATCCTGATGTAAGAGGTGCAAGGGATACAATTAATTTATTAAATGAAATATATCCTTTAAGAAAATGTAGTAAAATACCTAAAAAAGTTTGTTTATATTATCATCTAAAACAATGTCTTGGACCATGTGAATTTGAAGTAGATAAAGTAGAAATAGATTCAATGATAAAAAGTGTCACGGATTTTTTAAATGGTGATACAAGAGAAGTAATAAAGAAATTAAGCGCTGAAATGGATTTATATACTTTTAATTTAGAATTTGAAAAAGCAATTAAAATAAGAGACTTAATAAATTCAATAAATAAAACAACAGCGAAACAAAATGTTGACTTTAATAACCTTAAAAATGTTGATGCTTTTAATTATTATGAAGATAAAGGGTATATTGCAATTCAAGGTTTATTAGTAAGAAATGGTAAAGTGTTAGAAAATGCCATTTACTTAGTTCCACTATATGGAGATGAAAAAGAAGAATTTATCTCATTTATAATGCAATACTATAGTAAAAGAGAAATACCAAAAGAACTAATATTACCATTAGAGTTGAAGGAATTATTACCTGATAATATTATTGATACTACAATTACATACCCACATTATGGCGTAAAAAATGAACTATTAAAGATGAGCTATTTAAATGCAAAAAATTATCATTTAACAAATTTTAATATCATCTATAAAAAACAACAAAAAACAAATGATTTTAATGAAGAGTTATCTAAATTATTAAATAAAGATATTCGACATATAGAAATATTTGATAATTCCAATACTAGTGGAACAAACAATGTTAGTGGAATGGTAGTGTTTAAAGATGGACAACCATCAAAAAAAGATTATCGTTTATATAAGTTAAATGATCAAGTTGATGATGTTAACTCGATGCGTGAAGTATTATATCGTCGCTATTATCGTGTTTTAAATGAAGAATTAAAGCAATGTGACTTAATTATAGTCGATGGTGGTAAAGGGCAAATAAAAGCGGCCAAAGAGGTATTAGAAGGCTTAGAGTTAGATATAAAAGTAATTGGACTTGTAAAAGATGATAAACACCAAACTAGAGGTATTATGACAAGTGATTATGAAGAGATTAGTATTGATAAAAAATCCAATCTATTCTTTTATCTTACTAGAATACAAGATGAAGTTCATCGTTATGCATTAACTTATCATCAAAAATTAAGAAGCAAAGCTCAAATAGCCTCAGTATTAGATGATATAAAAGGTCTTGGTGACCAAAGAAAGAAATTATTAAAGAGTCACTTTAAAACAATTAAAGCAATCAAAGAAGCAACAATTGAAGAGTTAGGACAAGTTGTTCCAAAAGATGTTGCTAATAACATATATGAATATTTTAAGGATAAAAAATAATGAAGTATTAATCTATTAATTTATAGCTAATATGCTATAATAAAAAATGCAGGAGGTAATTATGATTGAAAATATAAATGATACAATAGTCTTTTCTATTATCATCGGTATACCACTGTTGATTTTTGCTTACTTATTCTTTAGCTCTGAACTTTTTAAGAGTAGAAAAAGTAACTTTAATAAAGATTATTATGATGAAGATTTAGATTCATTAAATGATGAAATAGACTACTAGGAGGAAATGCATGTTTATCAAATCTATCAAATCTGAAAATGCTCCAAAAGCAATTGGACCATATTCACCAGCAGTAAAATTAGGAGATTTCGTTTATCTTTCTGGAATGATTCCAGTAGATCCAAAAACTAATGAAGTTGTAGCTGATGATATTCAAGTACAAACTAAACAAGTAATGGAAAATATCAAAGCTTTATTAGCAGAAATGGATTTAGAATTAAGACATGTTGTAAAAACAACTGTATTTATGACTGACTTAAATGAATTTGCACCAATGAATGAAGTGTATGCTTCTTACTTTAAAGATCCATATCCTGCAAGATCATGTGTAGAAGTTAAAGCTTTACCAAAAAATGTTAAAGTCGAAATCGAATGCATGGTTTTAGATACATTAATGTATGAACAACAATCACAAGGATGTGGTGGCGGATGTGGCTGCTCTGATGGAGAATGTTCTGATGAAGGATGTGGCGATAGCTGCGGTTGTCAATAACAAACACAAAATTAGTACCTAAATAAGGTGCTTTTTTTATTCAGAATTATTCACGAAAAATGCTGGAAAAAAGTTAAATTAATTTTTAATATCTTTTTATCAGATAATATTAATTGAGTATCCTTTGATTAAATTCTATAATTTAGTCAAAGGAGAAAAAAATGAAAAAACTAGAATTTTATATTTGTAAGCACTGTAAAAATGTGGTTGTTAAACTTCACGATTCTAAGGTTCCTGTTGTCTGTTGTGGAGAAAATATGGGTATCTTAGAACCTGGTGTTGTAGATGCAGCAACAGAGAAACATGTACCTAAATGTGATTTAGATGGAAATACATTAACAGTACAAGTAGGGGATGTAATTCACCCAATGAGTGAAGAACATTTAATTGAGTTTGTAGTTGTCGAAACTAATAAAAGATTTGGAGTACATTATTTCAAACCGAATGATGAGCCAATTACTAAATTTACTGTTGATGAAACACCGATTGCAGTATATGAGTATTGTAACTTACATGGATTATGGAAGAAAGAATTATAAAATAATAAGGGCTAAAAGCTGTGTGATAATTAACACAGCTTTTAATTATTTTACATAGATTATCAACAGTATTAATAAATAAATGAGTAATTTAGTAGAGATAATTGCATATTTTAAAGATTTTATTAAATAATTATGCTAAAATAAAATGGATAAAATATAGGAGAAAATTAAATGACTAAAGCGGTATTTAGTAAAGATTTCTGTGGGAGAAATCTAACAATTGAAACTGGAGAAATTGCAAAACAAGCAAGTGGTTCAGTTTTAGTAAGATATGATGATACAGTAGTATTATCAGCAGCAACAGCTTCAAAGAATGCGAAAGATATAGACTTCTTTCCATTAACAGTTACTTTTGAAGAAAAATTATATTCAGACGGAAGAATTCCAGGTGGATTTTTAAGAAGAGAAGGACGTCCTAGCGAACATGCTACATTAACTTCTAGATTAATTGATAGACCAATCAGACCATTATTTGCTGATGGATTTAGAAATGAAGTTCAAGTAGTTAATACAGTATTAGCAAATAATGTTGATCGCTCAGCTGATATGACAGCAATGTTTGGATCTTCATTATCTTTATGTATTTCTGATATTCCATTTAATGGACCAATTGCAGGAGTTATCGTTGGTTTAGTAGATGGTGAATATGTAATCAACCCAACAGTTGAAGAAATGGGCAGAAGTTTAATTAACTTATCAGTAGCTGGAACTAAAAAAGCTATTAACATGGTTGAAGCTGATGCGAAAGAAGTAAGTGAAGAACAAATGTTAGAAGCATTAATGTTTGGACATAAACATATTATTGAACTTTGTGAATTCCAAGAAGAAATCGTAAAAGCATGCGGAAAAGAAAAACGTGAAGTAAACTTATACGAAATTAATCCAGAAATAAAAGCAGAAGTTGACGCTTTTGCTCAAGATAGATTAAAAGATGCAGTAAGTATCAAGTTAAAACTTGAAAGATATGGCAAAATTGATGAAATTGAAGAAGAAGTAGTAGCTTTATTTGAAGCTAAAGAATATGCTTCTGAAAAAGATAAAGCTAAAGCTTGTAAACAAGCTAAAGAGCGTTGTCATGACATCGTAGCTGATGAAGTAAGAAGATTAATCTCAGTTGAAAAAATCAGACCTGATGGACGTACAATTACTGAAATTAGACCTTTAGATTCTCAAATTGATATTCTTCCAAGAGTACATGGTTCATCTTTATTTACAAGAGGAGAAACTCAAGTATTATCTGTAACAACTTTAGGTGCAATGGGTGATAGCCAATTAATTGATGATTTAACAGAAGTTAAAGAAAAAAGATTCTTACATCACTATAACTTCCCTCCATATTCAGTAGGAGAAGTTGGAAGAATGGGATCGCCAGGACGTCGTGAAATTGGACATGGAGCATTAGGTGAAAGAGCATTATTACAAGTTATTCCATCTGTTGAAGAATTCCCATATACAATTCGTGTAGTATCAGAGGTATTAGAGTCTAATGGTTCATCATCTCAAGCTAGTATTTGTGCTGGATCAATGTCATTAATGGCAGCCGGTGTTCCAATTAAAGCTCCAGTATCTGGTATTGCTATGGGTCTTGTAACTTATGATGATCATTATACTGTCTTAAGTGATATTCAAGGTATGGAAGATCATTTTGGAGATATGGACTTTAAAGTAGCTGGTACTGATAAAGGTATCACTGCATTACAAATGGATATCAAAATTGAAGGTATTAATAGAGAAATCTTAACTGAAGCATTAGAACAAGCTAAAATTGGACGTGCTACAATTATGAAAAATATGATTGCATGTATTAGTGAAGCTCGTGATGATGTTAGTGAATATGCACCAAAAATGGATACATTAAAATTACCAACTGATAAAATCAGAGAAGTAATCGGAACTGGTGGAAAAATGATTAACCAAATCATTGAAAACTGCGATCAAGTTAAAATTGATATTGATGAAGAAGGTAATTGTGTAATTTACCATTCATCAAGAGCAATGATTAATAAAGCAAAAGAAATGATTGAAAATATTATTAGAGTAGCAAAAGTAAATGAAATCTATGATGCAAAAGTTGTAAGAATTGAAAAATTTGGAGCATTTGTTGAATTGTTTACTGGTACTGATGGTTTATTACATGTTTCTAAAATTAAACATGAAAGAGTAGAAAAAACTGAAGATGTATTAAAAATTGGTGATATCGTAAAAGTTAAAGTAATGGAAATTGATGATAAAGGTAGAATCAATGTTTCAGCTAAAGACTTATTACCAAAACCAGAGAAAAAAGAAGAAGATAAAAAAGAAGAGAAAAAGGAAGACGGTAACAAACCAGAAAAAAGGTTTTTTACTAAAAAATAGATTGTATGAGAATGAGAAATAAGAAATGGGCTATGCCATTTCTACAAGAAAAAAAAGATTTAATCATTTTTGAACCCATGGAAAAAGGAAACTGGAAAAATTTATTAAAAAAGGATATAATAAATATAGAGATTGGGTTTGGAAAAGGATCATATATCGAACAAATGTCAAAAATTCATGAAAATATCGGTTGGATAGGGATTGAAAGAGACATTAATTGTGCAGCTGTTGCTGCAAAACGCATTGTAGAAGATCAACCAAATAATTTAAAAATGATTGTAAATGATGCAGAAGATTTAAAGGAATGGTTTGATGAAAAGGAAGTAAATAATATTTACTTAAACTTTTCAGACCCATGGCCTAAAAAAAGAAATACAAAAAGAAGACTTACTTCATCAAGTTTTATTGAACAATATGCTTCAATATTAAAAGATGATGGAAGAATAATTATGAAAACAGATAATCGTAAATTGTTTGAGTTTTCTGTATTAAGTTTTTTACAAAATGGCTTTGATTTAGAATATATCAATGTTGATTTTAGAAAAGAATTACAAGATGATCCAATTACCGAGTATGAAAATAGATTTATGGAGGCCAATCAACCAATATATAGGTTTATAGTACATAAACACGGAGGATAAAATGAACAACGTTAATTTAATTGGTAGAATTACAAAGGATTTTGAGATTAAAATGACTAAAGCTGATACACCAATGGTGACATTCACTCTAGCATGTAAAAGAAGATTAAGTAACAAACAAGGTGAGAAGTTAACAGATTTCTTTAACTGTGTTGCTTTTGGTTCAAAAGCAGAATTTTTAGCAGAATATGCATGTAAAAGTACACTGATTGGAATTGAAGGAAGGCTTCAATCTAAAGTATATGTTGACGAGTACGATAAAAGGCATAGTACTGTAGATATTATTTGTGAAGCAGTTCAAATTTTAAGAATGCCTCATGGTGCTACTGCTAATGTAAACAAAGCAGTAGACACGGATATTAAAAATGAGGAAGATGATTTCGTGAATCTTGTTAATATCGAAGAAGAAAAGGATGTTTCAGATGAGGATAAATCATTTGATGAAGTAATGAGTAATTTCTCAACTTTCTTCGAAGATTAAAATTATATTAAACAATTATAACATTATAACGAAGGTTGTAATGTTATAATTTTTTTAGGAGGTAATATGAAGATATTATTGTATTTTGAAGGTGAAACTTTACTAAAGACGTCTGGTATTGGTAGAGCACAAAAACACCAAATGATGGCTTTAAAAACTCAAAATATTGAATATACAACAGAATCAGATGAAGATTTTGATATCTTGCATATTAATACTTATGGTATTAATAGTATTGCAATGATCCAAAAAGCTAAATTATTAAATAAACCAATTATTTATCATGCCCATTCTACTGAAGAGGATTTTAAGGATTCTTTTATTTTTGCAAATAAAGTAAGTCCGATATTTAAAAAACACTTAGTTAATATGTATAGTCAAGCAAATCATATTATTACACCAACACCTTATGCAAAGAATTTATTAATTGATTATGGTATTAAAGTAGATATTACCGATGTAAGTAATGGTGTTGATTTAGATAAATATAAATATAATGAAGAAAAAGTTAAAGCTTTTAAAAAATATTTTCATTTAAAAGAAAATGATAAAGTAATAATGTGTGTAGGTTTATACTTTGAAAGAAAAGGGATTCAAGACTTTATTGAAATAGCGAAAAGAATGCCAGAATATAAATTTATCTGGTTTGGATATACTCCACCATTATTGATACCAAAAACTGTGTCTAGTTTATTAAGTAATTATCCAAATAATTTAATTTTTCCAGGATATGTTAAAGGACCAATAATTGAAGGAGCATATTTAGCAGCAGATTGCTTCTTTTTCCCATCTTATGAAGAAACAGAAGGTATTGTTGTATTAGAAGCACTTGCAAGTAAACAAAATGTAATATTAAGGAATATTCCTGTTTATAAACCATGGTTAGAAGATAAAAAAACAGTTTATTTTGGTAATAATAATGAAGAGTTTATACAGCTAATAGATGACATTGTAAATAAAAAGATTCCAAGCTTAACTGATAATGGATATGAAGTAGCAAAATCTAAAAATATAGCAAATATTGGAGTAAAACTAAAAGCTGTTTATGATGCAGTTTATAAGGATTACTATGAAAAAAACAGTAAGTAATTATTTAATAAATGTCTTAATTGTATTAGGATTAAGTGGTATTGTTGTTTATTTCATTTTTAGAAATGATGCAGATTTAATTCTTGAAACAATACATAATATTAATCCATATTGGTTAATATTTATTGTATTTTTAGTATTATTAGGACAATTATTACAAGGTTTAGTATTAACCTTATTAACTAGATTATCTAATAAAAATTATCCATTAAAATTTGGAGTTATTAATAGCTTAATTGCATCCTTTGTTAGTGGCATTACTCCAAGCTCTACAGGGGGACAAATTGCTCAAATATACGCCTATAAAAAACAAGGTGTACATATAAGTGATAGTGTTAGTATTTTATGGATGGATTTTATTATTTTTCAAACTACAATATGTTTGGTAACTATCGTATTATTTGCATTTAAATTTTTGTATTTTTTTAATACGTTTAGTAATTATTTTATTTTTGCACTTCTTGGATTATTAATGAATATTGTAATAATATTTGGCTTATATGCTATTATTAAGTTTCCTAAATTTTACACTTTTATTACAACAAAATTACTTAAATTAGGTGCTAAATTAAAAGTTGTAAAGGATGAAGAACAGGCAGTAAATAGTTTAAATGATAAAATTGAAAGATTTCAAATCGAAGTTGAGAAGTTAAAAAAACATAAAGCTTTAATTTTAAAATGTAGTATTTTACATACTATTAGATTTATAGTGTTGTTTTCAATTCCATATTTTTGTTTTTTAGCAGTTAACTATGAAGTCAGTCCAACAAAAATTATTGATGCTATAGCATTAGCATCATTTGTTTCAATGCTTAACACATTTTTCCCAATGCCTGGAGCAAGCGGAGGGACTGAATTTACTTATATCTTAATGTTTTCAACGATATTTAATAGCCTTTATGTAAAAGTAACTGTTATTATTTGGCGTTTTTTAACATATTATTTTGTTATGTTTTTGGGGATGATTGCTTTTTTATATGTTAAATTGAAAAAGGAATTACCATTAGATACACATAGGGAGGTTTTATAATGCGTATTGGATTATTTAGTGATACTTATGAGCCAGAAATTAATGGAGTTGCTTCAAGTGTCTTAACACTTGAAAATGAGCTTGTAAAAAATGGACATGAAGTTTATGTAATTACTACACATCATAATTTACTAAAGAAAACTTGGGATCATAACGTCTTAAGGCTACCAGGAGTTGAGTTAAAATCACTATATGGTTATGTTGCTTCACCACCAATTCATATTTTTGCATTAGATGAAATTGAAAAATTAAATTTAGATATTATTCATGCACATACAGAATTTGGTGTAGGAGTATTTGCAAGAATTTGTGCTAAAAGATTACAAATTCCATTAGTTTCTACATTTCATACTACTTATGAAGATTATACTCATTATGTTAATCGTTTTAACTTTGATACAGTAGAAGCTATTACTCGTAAAACGATTGGTGCTATTAGAAAGTTTTATGCTGATTCTAGTGTTTACATTATATCGCCATCAATTAAAACAAAACAATTGATTGAACAATATGATATTAAAACAAATATAAAAGTAATACCGACAGGATTAAATTTACAAAAATTTAATTCAAACAATATTACAAAAGAAAGAATCTTAGAAGTTAGAAATGAATGTCAACTTAAAGAAGATGAAAAAGCAATTCTTTATGTTGGAAGAATTGCAAAAGAAAAATCAATAGATAAATTAATAGAAGGCTTTAGTCATTTAAGAGATGAAAAAGTTAAGTTAGTAATTGTTGGTAGTGGTCCTGATCAAGAAGCCCTAGAAGATAAAACAGCTAAATTAAAACTTGAAGATAAAGTTGTCTTCTTAGGACCAAAACCTCGTGGTATTGTCCAAGAATATTATTTATCATTGGATGCTTTTGCTTCAGCTAGCTTATCGGAAACACAAGGTCTAACATATATTGAAGCACTAGCATGTTCTTTACCAGTTTTTGCCTGTGATAAAGAAGTAATTGGTGAATATGTTCATGAAGGTAAAAATGGTTTCTTTTTTGAAACAGCTCAAGAGTTTGCTGATAAAGTTAAGGCTTATTTACAAATTACTAATTTAGAAGATGTTAGAGAATATTGTAAAAATAGTATTAAACATTTCGACTTAAAAACATTTTATGAATCAGTAATGATGGTATATATGGATAGTATAAATGAATATAAAAATTACTATACAATTAAAGATATTAATGTGACAGGTGATGTAGTAAAATTACAAATTGAAAAAGATAATAATATTGATAAATATACAATCTTTATGGATACTTTCTTTGAACTTAAACTTAGAGTAAAAGAAACAATATATGATACTGTTTATCAAGAAATTATAAAGGATAGTAAAGTTTGTGAAGGATATTTAAAATGTATAAAAAAATTAAACTATAAAGATCGCACAATTAAAGAAATGTATGATTTTTTAAATCATGAAGAAGATTTAGATATAAAAACAATAAACTTTATTATACAAAAATTAGAAGAACGTGGTTATATAAATGATGAAAGATATGCCCAAAGTTATGTAAGTAATGCGATTAAAAGTTTAAAAGGTAAAAAGAATATTGATTATAGTCTAAGAAAACTTGGTGTTGATTATGAAATCATTGAAAGAGTTTTAAATGATACAAATTTAGATGTAAATGATGAATTAGCATATGCTATTAAGTATGCAAAAAAACAACTTAATTCAAACCGTAATAAATCACAGCTGCAATTTACAGAAACTTTAAAGAGTAAAATGTATGCTAGAGGTTATAATAGTATAATCGTAAATAAAGCAATCAAAGAATTGGACTTTTATGAATTAGAAAATAATGAAATAGAAATCTTAAGAAAAGAAGCACAAAAATTATTTAATAGAAAAAGAAATAAACTAACTGGTACTAAACTTAGAAATTATGTATTTAATAACCTGGTAAGCAAAGGTTTTGATTATAAAGATATCTATTTAGTTATCAATGAAATGGAGTAAAATATGAATAAAATTAAAGACTTTAAAGAACAAACAAATGTAAAACAATTACTATTAATATCATCTTCTACTAATGGAATTACTAATAATGGATCTCCATATTTAAATTTAGTTTTACAAGATGATAGTGGAAGTATTGATGGTAAATATTGGGATGTAAGTGAAAAGCAACAAGCTTTAGTAAAAGCCGGGAATGTTTTTGAAGTAACATTTGATATTATAAATTATAAAAATAATTTACAAGCTAAAGTATCAAAGGTTGAAGAAGTTGATCAATCAACAATTGATCTTAGAGATTTTGTAAAACAATCGAGTGTTTCAAAAGAAGACTTACAAAAAGGATTAAAATATTACATTAATGAAATTAAAAATCCTGTAATTAATAAAATTATTGTGGCAGTTTTAAAAGAATATCATGAAGACTTTTTTGAATATCCTGCTGCTACAAAAAACCATCATAATTTTTTAGGTGGCCTTGCAACTCATGTTTTATCAATGTTAAATTTTGCTGAAAAGATGGTTGAATTATATCCTATCTTATCTAAGGATTTATTATATGCAGGTGTTATCTTACATGATATTGGGAAATTAGAAGAGTTATCTGGTGCTTTTTTAACAGAGTATACTACTACTGGAAAATTATTAGGACATATCTCAATTATGCAAGCTAAACTATATAAAATTGCTTGTGATTTAGGTTTTGATGATACTGAAGAAGTTGTGATGTTAAGACATATGATATTAACTCATCATGGTAAATTAGAATATGGTTCACCTGTATTACCACAAATTATTGAAGCTGATATCTTATCTTATATTGATAATATTGATGCTAGAATTGAAACTTTATCAAAAGCTTTTGCAGACACTAAAGATAATGAATTTACAGCACGCTTATTCCCATTAGAGAATAGAGCATTTTATAAACATAAACTTTAAGGATTGAATTTTATTCAATCTTTTTTATGTTATTACATAAATTATAAGAGGGAATCAATGTTTAAAAATTATATAAAACCTAAAAATTTAATATAAACATATAATCTTAAGAAAAGGTTATAAATTGACCTTTAACACAATGATTAAAAATTGTATAATGAGTATTAAGATTGTATATATAATAGGAAGGGTTAATAAGTATGGACTATACAAAAAAAATACTCAAAGATAGCCTTAAAAACAAAACAGATAAAGATACAAAATTAACTGCATATATTGTTGTAGTGATATTCATGCCAATCTATATTATAGCATGTATTTTTTACCCTACTTTTTTAATACTTGCAATTATGTTTTATATATTAGTTAAACCTAAAATAATAACAAAAAATCTTGATGTGGCACTTAAACGCGTAGATTTTAATGATTTTCTAGTTTTGGGGAATGTATCAATGAAAAAATCAGAAATATATGTTTTTGATAGTAAAATAATAAACCAAGTTAAATATAGTACTTTTCTCATGACAGATTTTTATCTGAAAGATAGAACTGACTTTAAAAATGAGTATCTTAATCATCATATTGTTAAAATAAATGCTTCAAGGCTTAGAGAATCCAAAATTTTAGTTGATGTTTTTGATTTTACATTTATGAAAACTGATAGACTTGAAATTTTTAATCATATCTGTAAAAATATCTATTTTGAAGAAACATATAAAAATATTGATCATGCAAAGAAGTCGTATACAAATTACCTTGAGAAATTGAGTAGAATTTATGATAACACAAAAGTGAATTATTGTTCAAATAGGACGCAAATTAATTGTAGATATATAAAAAATTTAGAGTATCATCTTGAAAAAAATCCTAGACCCTTTATAGATTTTGTGATGGGTACTAACTATACACTTCCAATATGTCATAGATATAATTTAGCTTCTAATAAATCAGAACAGGCTTTTATAAATGAAACAGAGTTTGCAAAAATT
Source organism: uncultured Erysipelotrichaceae bacterium (assembly GCA_964371715.1). Classification (GTDB taxonomy): domain Bacteria; phylum Bacillota_I; class Bacilli_A; order Erysipelotrichales; family Erysipelotrichaceae; genus CAYJNO01. The sequence goes on from CAYJNO010000019.1 coordinate 28,951, forward strand.
ATATATTTTGATGTTTTAGAGGCATCTAAACATGCTCTTAAAGTATCAAATATCTCTAAATACGATGTGATTGAAAGAATGTAAAACTTGTATAATAAATGGAGAGAAATAATGCTTGAAAATAATAATTTAACTGTTAAACTACTACCAAAAGATGAATGGGACATTATCTTAAAATTGAAGGTTTCGACTGCTCAAACTGGTTTTATAGAAAGCTCTGAAAAATGTCTTAATGATGCAGTTAAAAATGCTTATGGAATGACCTGGAATTTCTATGGAGTGTATATTGAAGATAGAATAATAGGATTTGCCATGCACGGTAAACAGGATTTTAGATTTTTACCATATGAACAAGTGTGGCTTGATAGGTTTATGATTGATGAAAATTATCAAGGAAAAGGTTATGGAAAAACAGCAATGATGCTTATAATAGACAAAATGTATTTAGATTATCATTGTAAAAAAATATTCTTGTCTGTAATTGAAGATAATATTCAAGCAATAAGCCTTTATAAAAAATTAGGTTTTAAAAAAACTTGGAGCAAAGACCCTAATGGAGAACGTATCATGATACGAACAAAATGAGTATAAGATCAATAGAGTACTGATTCTAAATAATTTTTAAAGATGTTCTTTGTGGTTCTAATTAAAATATTATTTTAGCTACATGAGATAAAAATAATTGATAATATTTTAAGTAAGTTATAGAATGTACAGTTACTATTGGTCATAGTTCATTTAGTTTATTTTAGCTTTGAAACCATTAACTTATAAGATTCAAAATTCATTCTAGAAATCTAATTTTTGCTGTATATTTGTTTAAAATATACACAGTTATTGTGTATAAAGATTACTATAAATGAATTTCATGCTCTTGTTAGTTCATGTAATATATCTAAATATGAATCGTCATGTGTTAAACAACCTTTGTTAACATTTTAAAAAAAAGAACTGTGGCTAGGATTCTCCATTAACCAGTTTAGCTGTGCCAAAATGAGAGAAATACCACAAAACTATAGTAAGTATACAAAAAGACCATAAGATATACTTACTAAATAATTTGGTCAAGAGGAGAAAATTTATGTATAGTCTTTATGGTATTTTGATTGGTATTATTATTTCTTTAATGGTTAGTGTTAATGGTTTACTAACAAATGCTACAGGTTTATATTTATCATCAGTAATAATTCATATTGTTGGTTTAGTTACGATGATTATTATATGTTCTATAAAAAAGATAAAATTATTTGATAGACGCTATGCATATTTTATGTATCTAGGTGGTGTATTTGGAGTTTTTGCAACACTTGGAAATAATTATGCTTTTTCGTATCTTGGTGTTTCAGGTATTTTAGCACTAGGGTTAATTGGTCAAAGTATTATGAGTATTATTGTTGATCATTTTGGTTTATTTAATTTAGAAAAATATCCTTTAAAAGCTAATAAATTTATTAGTATTTCAATTATGTTAATTGGCACAACATTAATGGTTGAGCGATTTGATATGCTAGCGATGATATTGTCTATCTTAGTTGGGGTCTGTTTAGTATCACAACGTATTGTAAATAGTGAACTAGCATCGAAAACAAATATTATTGTATCGACTACATTTACTTATATAACGGGTTTTATAGGTTCATTAATAGTACTATTAATATTAGGACATTCTGAATTATCTAACCCAAGTTTTAATATTCCTACAAATGCTATTTATTATTTAGGAGGTTTATTAGGGATTTTAACAATACTTCTTTCAACGATTTGTGTTAAAAAATTACCATCATTTAAATTGTCAATATTAATGTTTATAGGACAATTATTTTCTGGCTTATTGATTGATAGCATCTTGATGGAATCTTTTTCAATGAATATTTTAATAGGGGGGATTATTGTCACATTAGGTTTAATTATTGATAATTATCTTACAAAAAAATATATTTAAAGACAAACATTAACATTTAGTATAATAAAATGCATTTCTATAATTTTTCATATACCTTTTTTAGATAATGTGTAACGAATATGATACAATAATATTTGTATAAGGAAAAGTGTGGTGATATTATGAAGATATTTAATATCTGGTACAATAATGATGATGACATTAGAGATTTACCAATTAAGTATGAATTAAGTGAAGGACATAACTGCTTAATTAGAATTCATACAGCTTTTATGAAGGCTGAAGATAGTTTGGATATTGCTAAGAAAGTAAAAGCTAAATTACCTAAATCCCAAATTATAGGATGTTCAACATCAGGTATTGTCATAAAAAATAATAGTTATGAGAGTGGAGCTTTAATAAGTATCTTAAAATTTGAATATGGAAGCTTTATAACAAAGTTAGAATCAATAGAAAATTTAAATATAAATCAGATTGCAAATAACTTAGGTGATTTGATAAATGAAAATGATATACAAAGCGGATTTTTATTTTTTGGAGATAGTGAATATCGAATAACACAAATTATTAATGAATTAGATAATATTACAGAAAATGTGGAACTAGTTGGTGGTGTTGCTGGTTTTTTAGATAAGAATGGAATGCCTGATAGTTATGTTTTTGATGATAAAGAAATAATATATAAAGGTTATGCTACTGGATTAATTAGAAAAGATTATATTTTAGCATATTCAAATATAGTAAATGGACATCCAACAATAGGTGAGACACATACAATAACTAAAGCTAATGGTACATATATTGAAGAGATTGATGGAGAGAATGCTGTTTTATGGATAAATAAACACCTAGGGATTAAAGAGCTTGAAGCAAATAGTAATTGGATTGATACAGTAAAGACAGATATTCTTTTACGTTTTCCAATTATCTTAGAAAATGACATTAATACATCAAGATTTTTAAGGTATGATGCAGATAATAATAAAATATCTCTTTATTTTAGTGAGTTAAGTGATAATACAAAATTTAAAATTGGCTATTTAAGTTCTTTGAAAAGTGTTGAACAATGGCAAGGTATATCTCAAGATTTACAAACAGTATCAAATGAAGTAATAATTGCTTATTCATGTTTATTTAGAAAATTATTTGCGGATAATATCTCAAAATGGGAAATTGAAATTTTTAAAGATGTCGAATTTTCGGGTGCATTTATGCTTGGAGAAATTGGATCTAAACAAAATAGTTGTAAAGTTTTAAATGGTTCAACGAGTATTTTAACTTTAGCCGAAAAAGAAAACTATTTAGATTATAATTTAGATGCTTTTTCTTCGATTGAAGGTTTAATTAATGATAACAATGCTGTAATTGATCAAATAAGTTTAGTTCAAAAAACTTTGAATGAAGCAAATAGTGGTCATGTCTTAAATAATTTAATTGAATTTGAAACAAGAATGAAAAATAGAATTAATCTAGCAAATGAACTTAAACTTAAATCATTTACACAATTTATTCTAGAACAAGGAGATAGTTTAGATAAAAATATTTGTTTTATGCAGATTGATAATACAAATAAACTTATAGATGAATACGGTGAAGAGAAGTATAGTTTATATTTTAAACAAAATATTAATATATTAAAAAATATAATGAAAACATTATTCCCTAAATTCAATTTTAATATTTATTTATATGATCATAGTTCATTCTTTTATACGATAGAACGCTCTTTAACAAGTGATAGATTTATTAATGTGTCAAATGAGATTTGTAATGAAATGATAGCTAATAACTTTATAGAAGATTTTAAAACAAGATTTTTAATTACAGTAAAAGGTTATAAAATTCAAGCTTTAAAACAAGAATCTTTAAATTTAGTAGGAAACAAAGATTTATTTGCGATCGAAAATTTTAAAGAAACTATGAATGAATCTTTAAATACTGATTTCAAGTTGGTTAAAATAATAGAAGATGCAATACAGTATGATCGTGTTATTCCATATTTTCAAGGTATATATGATAATAAAAATAATCGTTTTTATTGTTATGAAGCTTTGATGCGTCTACAAGACGAAAATGGAAAAATACTATTTCCAAATGAATTTTTAGATATTGCGAAAAAATATGATTTATATCAACCATTAAGCATAAAAATGGTAACTCAAGTATTAGAATTATTTGATAATAGAGAAGAAATAATCACAATTAATATTTCATATTATGATGTAATAAATCCAGAATTCAATGAAGTTATATTTGCAGTTTTAGATCGAATGGAAAATCCTAGACATTTCATTTTTGAATTAGTAGAGACTGAAAGAATTGAAAAACCTGAGGTATTAAGAGATTTTATACATCAAGCAAAGAAGTATGGAATTAAAATTGCTGTAGATGACTTTGGCGCAGGATATTCTAATTTTATAGAAATAGGCAATCTAGATATCGATTTTATAAAAATAAATGGTTCACTAACTCAACTATTAGGAACAGATGATAGTTATAATAAAATTTTAAAAAGTATTTCCTATATGGGAAAAGAGATGAAAGTTAAATTAATTGCAGAATTTGTTGAAACTGCAAAAGTGCAAAAGCAATTATTAAAACATGGTGTCCATTACTCCCAAGGATATCTATTCTCTAATCCAATGTCATTAGAAGAACTATATTATGTGGTTGAAGAAAATAAACTGAATAATGGTGAAGAAATAGAAACTGAAGAGCATGATGAAATAGCTATAAATGCCAAAGTAATGAAGAAAAATAATTTTATTATGATATTTAGTGGTACACTAATCGCCTTCATTTCAGTTATTTTAATAGCAGTATTTTTACAAATTAATACAAGAGAAGTTAATAATATTAATGAAAGTTACTTAATAGAAATTACAAATGGGATGAGTGATAAAATTGGGACTTTTGTAAATGATTTAGAAAGCGATTTATTATTAACAAGTGTAGCAATATCAAATGTTATAGATAATGAAGAAATGTTAAGTGAAACATTAAAGAATACACTTTTAGTAAATGATATGGATGATATATATATAGTTTTAGATGATGGAAATATTACTAGTGCAATAAATGACCCATTTAATCATAATTTTGCTCAATTGCTGAATTATAGTGACATAAATACAGTTTATATTCATTCGCCAATGATTGAAACATCAACTAAAAGAGATGTTTTATTGATGAGTACTGTATTAGTTAATCAAGATGGCAATCGAATAGGTGAAGTGTTCGCAAAATATTATTTAGATACGTTTGGTAAAAAGTTAAATCTTAAGTCATTTGGAAGTGAAGCATTTTTTCATTTATGTGATTTAAACGGTATACCTATTGTTTTAAGTGGTAATAGCTCAAATTTATTTACTAATGGTGATATGTATGATTTTATAGATACACTTAACATCAAAAATGGGCATACTGGAGAATCCATTAAAGAAGATATGATAAACAATCAAACCGTGATCTTGAAGTATGAAGTAAATAATCAGGATAGATTAGCTGTAATGATGCCAATACCAAATACAGATTGGTGTGTTATAAGTATTATATTAACAGAAGTAAATGACAAAATGGTTATGCCTATTATAAATAACATTTTATTCTTTACAGTAATTTTAGCATTACTATTATCAGCATACTTTATTTTAAATTTAAGACTTGTAAGAAATAATAATAAGAATTTATTAAAGGCTTTAGAAGCAAGTCATTATTTAAGTATCTCATTACAAAATTCAATTGAAAAAGATTCATTAACACGTGTATATTCAAGAGCAACTGCTGTAGAAAAGATTATGGAATCAATCAAAAAGAATGCAAATCGCCAAAATCTTGCGTTAGTGCTATTAGATATTGATAATTTCAAAGAGATTAATGATACATATGGACATCAAACAGGTGATGTCTATCTACAAAATTTCGTTAGAATTGTTAGAATGCAATTAAAAGCCGAAGATATCTTAGGACGTATGGGCGGTGATGAATTTATTTTATTAATTAATGATATTGAATCAATTGAAAATCTTAATCAATTAATAACTGAGATAATAGAACAAGTTAGTAAAATATCAATTAAGAATTTGGAATTTGAAAAAGTGGGTGTAAGTATTGGTATAGCCTTAATTCCAGAACATGGCACTGATTATGAAAAATTAAATAACTTAGCTGATAAAGCATTATATAAAGTAAAAGGTGAAGGAAAAAATAAATTTAAAATTTATGATCCGACAAAAATGTAAAGTACACTGAATTTAAAAGAATCTATTAATGATTGGAAGTCAATTATTAATAGATTCTTTTTCATATGTAACCTAGCAAATAATTACTACAGTGATACTATAAAATTTATTTTTTATACAAATTATTATTATTTATTAAAAATATTGTTGACTTAAGGTTGTAGATGAACTACTATAGAACAGTTAATATACATATGTATATAAATTTTTAGGAGGATAATTTATTTATGAAAGTAAAAAATAATAAAGGATTTACATTAATTGAATTAATTGTTGTAATTGCAATTATAGCTGTTCTTGCAGTTGTTTTAGCACCACAATATATTCAATATGTTGAAAGAGGAAGAGAATCAAACGATATACAAATAACTCAAAATTTAATGGATGCTGCATCAATTGTAGCTGCTAGTAATACAGTACCAGTAAATGATTATCGAATTGAATGGGATACTGATAATGGAGGAAGAGTAATTGTCAAATCGATTAACTTAATAGGAGCATTTGACTCAGGTTATGAAGATAGTATTGCAATGCGAACAGAACTTGAAAAAATTATTAATTTAGATAACTTAGTACCACAATCTGTTAATGCAAAATCACTAGATTTTAATTTTATTGTTGAAATGAGTGATGGTGAAGTATATTATGAGTCTACAGGTGCTGATGATGTATGGGTAGAAATGGGAGTTTCAAATTACAAATAATATAATTAAATGAATATAAGCTTTGAATTAAAGTTATTATATTCATTTTTTATTTAATCTACTTTTTAGATCTGGTTAAAGAATTCATTATCAGCTATAATTGATTTAAATGAGGTGAATTATGCAACAAGATATTATTAAGGGATTAGAAATTGCATTTATTGATAAAGAGAGTCATGAAGATGCAAGATATACACCACAGTTTATATCTAATGATGGATTTGTAGGAAAAAAAGTAATTACTACAATTATTAATGAATTAAATAATTGTGATGAATTTTTAATTAGTGTTGCATTTATAACTAATAGTGGTTTTACTTTGCTAATTGAAACTTTAAATACCTTAGAAAAGAAAGGCATTAAAGGTAAAATTTTAACGACTGATTATTTAAACTTTAGTGAACCTAAAGCTTTAAAGCGTTTAAATGAATATAAAAACATTGAAATAAAAATGTATCGTACTGAAGATTTTAATCATGGATTTCATACTAAAGGATATATGTTTAAAAAGGGTGATATCTATACTTTTATAGTTGGTAGTTCTAATCTAACAATGAATGCCATGACGATAAATAGGGAATGGAACTCTAAGTTAATTGCTTCTTCCAAGGGAGAATATACAAAGTTAATACTTGAAGAGTTTACAGATATTTGGCATAGTTCTTCACCGATACATGATATCTTAAGTGATTATGAAGTTAATTATATTAAAGATAAAGAGATAAGAAAAAAAGAAAGTAAAAGTATATTTGCAAAACAAATTATTCCTAATAGTATGCAAGTTGATTTTATTGATAAATTAGTTAAAACAATGGAGTATGATAATAAAGGTTTATTAGTTTCAGCAACAGGAACTGGGAAAACATTTGCTGCTGCTTTTGGTGTTCAAAAAGTTAACCCTAAAAGAATATTGTTTTTAGTGCATCGTGAGCAAATTGCTAAACAAGCAATAAGTACATTTAGACGTATTTTTGGTAACAGCAAAACATATGGTTTAATTTCTGGAAATGAACAAAACTTTGATAACGATTATTTATTTTCAACAATGCAAATGATGTCAAAAGAACATATTTATTCTAGGTTTTCAAAAGATGAATTTGATTTTATCATAAT
>CAYJNO010000020.1:0-11954 GCA_964371715.1 uncultured Erysipelotrichaceae bacterium
ATTATAAAGAAGTAATAAATAATAAAGAATAGAATAGAAAAAAAGAAGCTAATTTATAGCTTCTTTTTTGATTTTATTCTGTTTCACTATCGTCTTTTGATTCAACATTCTTATCATCTTCTGCTACTTCTTTATCAGTAAATGGTTTTAAATATAATTCATAATATTCGTCATAAGTTAATTTAGACTCATATACTTTAGCTGCTAAATCAACACCTAAATAACGCCAGTGCCATTCTTCTTGACTATATCCAGTAATATCTGTTTTATCATTTGCATACCTTTGGATAAATCCATACTTATATGCGTTTTGAACAAGCCATAGATATTCATCTGTATCAGCAAAAGTTGAGAACGTTGTATTTGTACTAGCTACATCTACTGCTAATCCTGTCTGATGCTCTGAGTGTCCAGGTTTTGCACTGAAAGTATTAGCTAGATCTTCACCATTAGCTATTACATAATTATCGTAAAGAGTTGTTTGTGTATCATATGAGCGATAAGCATTATTAGCATAAGCTCTAAGTCCTGCTTCTTGCATAGCATCAAGCATTAGAACAAACTGTTCTGCAGCTTTCTCTTCCATCGTTACCCCACTTGAAGCGTATACTGTAGATAAACTTACTAGATTTGTTGGTAAATAATCTTGAGGCAAGATGTACTGTTTTGAAACATTCATATCTAATTGACCTAATAATTCAACAGGTTCAATGTTTTCGTACAAAGTACGATATTCATTTGTTAGATCAAATTTAGATTCAGAATTAGTGATTGAATTAGCTTCTACATCTACGATATATGGTTCTAAATCTTCTTGATAATCAAAGACTAATAAAGGGGTAATTTCATAAAATTCTAGATTCAATAATAAATCTGCAATTTGTATATCAGTATATCCTTTATCTATAAGTCTATTAAATAATAGTTTTTCATCTTCACTGATTAGAACAGTAGTCTTATAAATCTCTAAATATTTAAGATCGAAATCTGTTAGTTTTAATGCATCATTTAATGATTCAGTATATAACTCTTGATCTAAAAACTCTTTATCTAATTTATATTCGATAATTTTATCAACAGCTGATTCATCATATCCTAAAGCTTTTAAATTATTTTCATTTATAATTGGTGGTAATGTAAAAATAAATATTAATGCAATAGATATAATAGAAACCAAAATAAATGGTTTTGAATTCAATTTTCTTTTTACTCTTCTTTTATTCTCCATGGTGTCCTCCTATATTGAATGGATAATAATCAGGGGTTGGTGCAATAAAATTTAATTCTTCTTTAGTAGTTGGATGTAAAAATGATAACTTATAAGCCCATAGTGCCAATTGTTTTTTTTCAGCGTTATGATTATATTTTTGATCGCCAAATAAAGGTTGTTTTCTACTTGAAAACTGTACTCTTATTTGATGTGATCTTCCTGTTTTTAAATCAACTAATACTTTTGCTAAATTATCCTTTCTTGCTAAAACTTGATATGATAATTCAGCATATTTTCCATCTTTATTAACATATGAGATATTTGTTTGATTATTTTTTAATAAATAATCAATATATGTATCTTCATCTTTTAACTTATAATCTTCTACAATAGCAATGTATTGCTTTTTAATCTTATTTAAGCGTATTTGATCGCTTAATCTTGAAGCAGCCTTACTAGTTTTTGCAAAGACGCATATTCCACCTGTAGGGCGGTCTAAACGATGAACCAAACCTAAATAAACATTACCTGGTTTTTGATATTTTTCTTTCAAATATTTTTTGAGTAATGTTAGCATATCTTCATCTTTTGTATTGTCTTCTTGCATTGGAATGTTGAAGGGTTTTTCAACAACTAATAAATGATTATCTTCAAAGATTACTTTAATCATTTGTCCATCTTCCATAAATACCACAAGGTAAAACAATCGAATCTTTTTTTATTGGCAATCCAACTTCACCAGTTTCAATTTTTCCATGCGGATATTTCTTTAAAATAGTTTTTCTTAAAATATTATTTAATACGGTATTTGAAAAGCCTGTTGTGTATGCATTTATTAAAAATAATACTGGTTCATCATCTAATATATCTATACATTTTGTAATTAAATCTATTAAGTTTTCTTCAAGTTTCCAAAGTTCATTATTAGGTCCTCTTCCATATGATGGTGGATCCATGATAATTACATGATATTTATTACCACGTCTTTTTTCTCTTTCAACAAACTTAACACAATCATCAACAATGAATCTAATTTTATTTTCTTGTAAATTGGATAAATACATATTTTCTTTAGCCCAGTTAACCATACCTTTACTGGCATCGACATGGACAACTTCAGCCCCTGCATATGAACATGCCATTGTAGCACCACCAGTATAAGCAAATAAATTTAAAGCTTTAATTGGTTTATTAGCATTAGCTATTTTATTCATCATAAAATCCCAGTTAACAGCTTGTTCAGGAAATAATCCTGTATGTTTAAAATCAGTTGGTGATACTTTAAATGTTAGTGGGCCATAAGATACAGTCCAATCTTTAGGAAGTTTTTCTTTATATTCCCAATGACCTCCACCTTTATTTGATCTAAAATAATGTGCACTAATATTGTGCCATTCTTTATTATCATCAATAGGCCATATCGCTTGTGGATCAGGTCTTCTTAATATAATATTTCCCCATCGTTCTAATTTTTCTTTATTACCTGCATCGATTATTTCATAATCGTGCCAATTGTTTGCAATTTTTATCATAATACACCTCATATATATAATATCATAAAGTAAAATTCAAAGTAAAATTAAGCTGAAAAATAAATATAATATTAATTCTTATATTTTAAAAATTTTTAGCATATTTTTAAGCTATAATAGAATAGATTAATAAAGGAGTTTAGTATGGATTTAATAAATGGATTAAATGATAAGCAAAAAGAAGTAGTATTATCAGATTCAAAAGTTTTAAGAATTATTGCCGGAGCAGGATCTGGTAAAACAAAAGTTTTAACTTCAAGAATTGCTTACTTAATAAGAGAAAAAAATGTATATGAGAATAAAATTTTAGCAATTACCTTTACAAATAAAGCTGCAAATGAGATGAAAGAAAGAGTTAAAAATATTTTAAATACAGAATTTACTAATGTAATGATCTGTACAATTCACTCTTTATGTGTTCGTATTTTAAGAGAAGACATAGGTTATTTAAAATACCCAAGAAATTTTTTAATCATTGATAGTGAAGATCAAAAATCAATATTAAAAAAAATATATAAAGAATTAGATATTGATAAAAATGAAATTTCTTATTCTATGATTTTAAACTACATATTTAACAATAAAGCAGCAGAAATTAGTATGGCTAAAGCAGAAGAATTAGCCTATGGTAATAGACATGAAATAAATAAGGTTAATATCTATCGTCGTTATATCGAAGAATTAGATAAATTAATGGCCTTAGATTTTGATGATTTATTATTTAAGACTAGAGAATTATTTAAAAAGCATAAAGAAGTTTCAGCAAAATGGGGAAAAAGATTTCAATATATTCATGTGGATGAGTTTCAAGACGTTGATAATATTCAATATGATATTGTAAAATTATTGATTAATGATGATTCTAATCTATATGTAGTAGGTGATCCTGACCAAACTATTTATACTTGGAGAGGTGCAGATGTTTCAATCATCATGAATTTTGAAAAAGATTTTGATAATGTACATACAGTAATCTTAAATCAAAATTATCGTTCTACTTCAGAAATATTAGATGCTTCAAATAGTGTAATTAAAAATAATGATAATCGTATCAAAAAAGAATTAGTATCAAGTGGTACTACAGGACCAAAACCAATATATCGATTCTTTGATAGTGAAGAGTTTGAAGCTGGATATTTAGTAGAAAAAATTACAGAATTAAAACATCAAGGTATTGAATATAAGGATATTGGTATTTTATATCGTGCCAATTATCTATCAAGAAATATAGAAAAAAGATTAATTGAGCATCAAATTCCTTACTTAATATATGGCGGTGTGCGATTTTATGAAAGACAAGAAATCAAAGATTCATTAAGCTTTTTAAGAATGGTATTAGTTAATGATGATTTAGCTTTTAATAGAATAATTAATAATCCTAAAAGAGGGATTGGTCAAAAAACATTAGATACAATCTTAGAAAAAGCAAATTTTGAAAATACAACGATGTATGAAGTAATAAAAAATCATCGTTTATTTACAGGTAAAGTTCAAACTACTTTAGATGCATTTGTAAAAATGATAGAAGACTTTAAAGAACATGCTGAGCATATGACAATAGAAGATTTATTAAATTATTGTTTAGATAAAAGTGGATATTTAAATACTTTAAGATTAAATAATGAAGATACGAGAATTGATAATATTAAAGAACTTGTAGGAGATATTAAAAAATTTGAACAAGAATACCCAGATAGTCAATTAGATGAATACTTACAACTCGTTGCTTTATATGGTGATAAATCACAATATGAAAGTGGAGATTTTGTACAATTAATGACTATTCATAGTTCTAAAGGTTTGGAGTTTAATTATGTCTTTGTAGTAGGTTTATCAGATGGAGTATTTCCATCAGAAAGATCTTTAGCAGAAGGAATGTCAGGACTAGAAGAAGAAAGACGTTTAATGTATGTTGCAATGACAAGAGCAAAAAAAGAGTTATATCTAACTGAAGCTGGAGGTTATAGTTACGTATTAAATCAACAAAGGAAAACATCGAGATTTATTAAAGAGATTGATGAAGAATACTTAGAGGTTATTAAACCTAAAACTCAAGTATCAAATCAGGACAAATTTAAGTCATATGATTTTGATACACCAAGTTTTAATAAACCACAAGCACCACAAAAAAGAGTAAGATATCGAAAAGGAGACAAAGTTGAGCATACTATGTATGGAGAAGGTATTATAATTGCAGTTGAAGATAATAATTTGAAAATTGCTTTTGCATTCCCATATGGTATAAAAAAGATTGTTTCAACTTTTGCAGGAATTAAAAAAATATGATTAGAAAAGCAAATAAAAATGATATAGCACAAATTATGGCTATTTTTAAACAAGCAGTAATTGATTTAAAAGAACAAAATATTGATCAATGGCAAAATAATTACCCTAATGAAGCATCAATTTTAGAGGATATTAATGAAAAAAATGCCTATGTTTTAGAGGAAAATGACCAAATATATGGTTATTATTATTTAACTTTTGATAAAGAAGAAAACTATGAGTATATCGAAGATGGAAAATGGTTAAGTGAAGAAAAATACGGAACAATTCATCGAATTGTAGTTGATAGTAAATATCAAAATCAGGGATTTGCACAAAAGTTGTTTAATCACGCTTTAGCAACAGCAATAATGAATGAAAGTAACTTAAGAATCGATACACATAAAGATAATATTAAAATGCAAAAGTTCATTAAAAAGAATTATTTTGTTTACTGTGGTATTATTTATGTGAGTGATAAAACACCAAGATATGCTTATGAATTAATACTTAATTAAGAAAGAGGACAGTATGAATATTGCAATATTAGGATTAGGTGGTATAGCTGAAGTAATGGCTCATACTATTAAGCAGATGAAAGATGTAGAATGTTATGCTTGTGGATCTAGAAATCTTGAAAAAGCAGAACAATTTAAAGAAAAATATGGATTTAAAAAAGCTTATGGTAGTTATGAAGAATTGGTTTTAGATGATAATATCGATTTAGTCTATATCGCAACTCCTCATGCAATGCATTATGAAAATATGCTTTTATGTCTAAAACATAATAAAGCAATATTATGTGAAAAAGCATTTACAGTTAATAAAAAACAAACTGAAAAAATATTAGAGATAGCTAAAGAAAAAAATATCTTAGTTGCTGAAGCAATATGGACTAGATATATGCCTTCAAGAAAAATAATAAATGATTTGATCGAATCAAACATTATAGGTGATATCAAAATATGTACAGCTAATTTAGGTTATAAAATTAATCATATAAATAGAATTATTGATCCAAAATTAGCAGGAGGATCATTACTAGATGTTGGTGTATATCCAATTAATTTCGCAACAATGGTATTTAAAGAATATCCTAGTTCTATTGAAGCAAGTGCAACATATACAACAACAAATGTTGATGAAACATGTAGTATTACTTTAAATTATACGAATAATAAAAAAGCAATACTGTATTGCAGTATGATTGGTAAAACAAATCGTATTGGAAGTATTGTTGGTACACTTGGTTATATCAATATTACAAATATCAATAATGTTAGTAAAATTGAAGTCTTTGACATAGATGATAACATTTTAAAATCAATAGAGATAACACATGAAATCAATGGATATGAATATCAAATTGAAGATTGTGTAAATGCAATAAAAAATAAACAATATGAATGTGATAAAATGCCACATGAAGAAATAATTAAAGTAATGGAAGTAATGGATAATATTAGAGAAAAAATAAACCTTGTATATCCAAAGGAGATTGAAAAATGCGAATAGGAGTCATCGGTTTTGGAAATATGGCAAGCGCAATGATATTCGGACTTTTTAATCATAGTGATTATCATGGAACAGTATATGTTAGTGCCAAAAATTACGATAAATTAAAAGAAAAAATTACAGGCTATAATATTATAGCCTGTAAAAATAATGAAGAAGTTATAGATAATAGTGATTTTATTATCTTAGGTGTCAAACCATATTATGTAGAGGAAGTTTTAAAACCTCTAAAAAAATTATTAATTAATAAAACATTGTATTCTATAGTAGCAGGTTATAGCTTTGCTGCTTTAAAAGAATTATTGGATGAAAGTACTAAAGTATTATCTTCGATTCCTAATACTCCAATATTGGTGGGGAAGGGTATCATAATTTGCGAAGAAAATACAGATTTTTCAAGTGTGGAGAAAACATTTTTTGAAGATACATTTTCTCAAATTGCTCTAATTGAATATGTTAGTAGTGCAAATTTAAGTATTGCTGGAACAATAACAGGATGTACGCCAGCATTTATTGATTTATTAATCGAAGCATTAAGTGATGCAGCTGTTATGAATGGTTTACCAAGAGAAATAAGTTATCGATTAATATCAAGTATGGTAGAGGGTAGTGGTAAACTACAAAATGTAACTAATATCCACCCAGGAATACTTAAAGACCAAGTATGCTCACCTAAAGGAAGCACAATAGTAGGTGTTACAACATTAGAAAAACATGGCTTTAGATATGCTTTAATTGAAGCGATTAATAATATACAAAATAAATAATTTTTAAAAGATTAAAGTTGTAATTAAAAAGCATATTAGACTGATATTAAATACTTTATTGATAAAAGTAATATCTTTATGTAATGACTTTGTAAAATAGATAATAAAGACAAGTAAGACGATTAACCACCAAGACGATAATAATCTTAGCGATGTTAATCCATATGTAAAGATATAAAATGAAAGTTTAGAACATGCTGTTATTAGTAATATAAAGCTTTCTATCATTAAAATACTAGCAAATATTCTTGTGCCTTTTTGATTTAAAGATGAATTAATGGCAATTGAATTAAGAAATGCTGTAAAGATAACATTTATACCAACAATGGTACATAATTCAAAGAATCCTTTTCTAGCATACTCTGAAAAAGTAAAGTTTGCTGGTAATATGCCATATAATGCGCTAAATAAATATTCAGCTTGAAATAAGATATAAATTAAATATAAAAGAATAAAAATACTAAATAAGAAATTTATTAAATTATTTGGTATTTTTTTTATTTGTAACTTAAACATATTTATCTTTGTTACATCAAAATTTGAATTTTTGTTAAGATAAGTACTGTGTATTAAGGCAAATAAGTAGCATCCAACAGGAATAGATAATATTAAATAAATATTAAAGAAATAAAATATATCAAAATCAGTAATATTTAAAACAAAAGCTTCAAAACCTTTATCACTATTCATTAATAAATCAAGTGAGATATTAAAGATTATAAAGCTAAATAATATTATAATAATATAGATAAGTGTCAATTTAATATTTACTTTAGGTATTGATTTATGAATCGTTTTATATAGTATTGTCGTGCGTAATAATAGATGTTTAAATGGGATAAAAAAATAATTTAGTAATTCAAGTAACCAAAGATAACTTATACGCATATAAGTTAATTTATTAAATCTAGATATTAAATATGTAACTGCTAATATATGTAATAAGTTGTAGGAGAAAAAATAAGATGTATATGTTGAACTTGAATAATTATATAAAATACTATAATCATTGTAATTTAAATTAAAAATGATAAGTAATAAACTAAAGATTAATAGGTAATGAAACCTAGTTATTTTAATGTCTTTACTTAAAAATTCAACCCAAAAAATAAAGCCAATTACAAACAATACTTGGAAAAATTGATAGTTTTGCTCATAAGCAAGAAATGAATAAATATACATGTAGCCAAGTACATAAGATAATAGTAATGAAGTAATAGTCTTCGTATGCATTAAATTAATCCTCCCTTTGATATTCTATAAGATCACCAGGTTGACAGTCTAATGCCTTACATAAAGCTTCTAATGTTGAAAATCTTATAGCCTTTGCCTTTTGATTTTTTAAAATGGATAAATTAGCTGGTGTTAGATCAATCTTTTCAGCAAGCTCACTAGCACTTATTTTTCTTTTTGCCATCATTACATCAATATTAATTATTATTGCCATAAGTCCTCCCTAAATTGTTAGATCTAATTCATTTTTCATTTGATTAGCTTTAATAAATATTTGCATTACAATACGGACAATTAATGCAACAAAACCAGCAGCAGCAGAAATCAAAAATAAACTAACTAAACTAAAACCAACTATAAAGCACATAAACGCTACAAATAAACAACAAAGACTTACAATATTTAATATTTTTATATTAAAATCATTAAATATATTTCCTTTTTCAATGTTAATTAATAGTTTATATAAATTCACAATTAAGATATACCCAGCAATACTACAACTATAGACACATAAAATAAATAGGGTTAAATCTAAATTATTTAATTTAATAAAAGGAATCATTAAAATTAAATCAATTATAAATTTCATACTTAAATCTAATGTTACTAGAATAAAAAATAAAACTATTAATAAGAACTTTGTTAATTTAATACTGTTTGTTGTTAAAACTTTTACACTCATAATTAAGCCTCCTTAAATAAATATTACAAACTAATGATAACTAACACCGATATGAATGTCAACAAATATTTATCGATAAACGATAAATATTTGTTGTTTAAAAACCATTATCAAACTTGATAATGGTTAAAAAATATAGTCTGTTACTTTTAAAGCAGCCATTTTGGCTCCTCCGATTTCAACTGATGTAATTTCTCCAATCAATAATATTTCACTATTTACAGCCGGTAAGTCAACATCATCTGGTAAAATTATTTCCAAATATCCAATACAGCAATTTGTACTATCAATATATAGAATACCATTAAATTCAATATCTGAATTTGGTGCAATTTCATGATGGTATATACCTTTTATTTTGAGTGATTGATTAAGATAATTATCTGTTTCATACATTACTTTACTAAGCATTGCATATGCCATAGTATCGCTTAAAGAGACTAAGTCTATATCAACGTTTATATGATCTAATGACGTAAAATCAGCATCAGATTCGATGACAGATATTATATTACCAAATGGTATTTTATCACTATCAACAGTTGGTAGTGGCGTTGCTATTGTTGGAAACTCAGTTAGACTTTTATTATTAGTCTCATTGCTTTGACAACCTACAATTAACAAACATAAAACAATTATTAGTATTATTTTCATCTTCTTATTACTCCTATAAAATAAAGTATAATATATCCAAATAAATCTAAAGCAACAATGGTTGCACCAACAGGTGTTCCAAATAATATCGCAATAATTATTCCAAAAAATGTACAAATTATTGAAAAGCTTATAGCTGAAATAATAATTGATTTATAACTTTTAAATATTTGGGTACTGGCAAGTGTTGGGAATATAATTAGTGCAGAAATTAATAAAGAACCTACAAGATTGATTGCTAAAACAACAATAACAGCTAAGATAATTGAGAAAATATTGTTGTATAAGTTAGTGTTTAATCCTGAAGCTTTTGAGAAATTTTCATCGAAAGTTACAGCAAAAAACTTATGATAAAATATGATATAAACTAAGATGATTAATATCGATAATATTAAAGTGACAATTAAATCATTGCTATTTAAAGTGAGAATTGCTGTTGAACCAAATAATACAGAGCAAACATCTGCGCCAAGATTAGCAGATGTGTTAGAAATACTCATAACTAAATAACCAATCCCCAAGGCAGATACTGAGAATAATGTTAATAATGCATCACCTTGCATCTTAAGTTTATTATTGTATTTTGTAATAAATATTGTAATAAATATCATTGATATTAAAACAAAATAAATGTTATCAATAAAACTTAATAATGCACTTATTGCCATTATACCAAATGCTGTATGAGATAAACTATCACCAATATATGATAATCTTTTTAACACTAAACTTACACCTAATAAAGAAGCACATATTGAAATTAATACACCTACAATTAATGCATTTAAAACAAATTCATAAGATAAATAATTTAATAGAGTATCAAACATTGATTTTCTCCTTTAAATATTGATTTATATCTAACATATTACTACTATAATCTAAGTCTAGAATTTGAGTGGCCAGCGGTAACACAACATCAATTTCATGCGAAATTAAAATTATTGATATTTCTTTATTTAATACTTTTAATTGATTATAAAATTCGACCTTAGCTGCTGTGTCTAAATTAGAAGTTGGTTCATCTAATATTAAAATTTCTTTTGTTGCACAAAGTGCACGTGCTAATAGAACTCTTTGTCTTTGACCACCTGATAAAGTATTAAAAGATTTGTTTTTTAAATGTTCAATATTTAGTTTTTTCATATTTGAAATTGCGGTTTCTTTTTCGTTTTTTGAATAAAAAGGATTTAGTTTCTTTTGATTAATAAAACCTGACATAATTACTTCAAGACATGTGGCTGGAAAATCTTTTTGAATATCATCTTGTTGAGGCATATAGCCTATATAGTTAACAGTTCTATTTATTGAACCATTTATTGGTGGCAAGAGATTTAATATTGTTTTTAATAGTGTAGATTTACCACTACCATTATTACCAATTATTAAAAGAAAATCTTTGTGATTAACATCTAAGTTAATATTTTGATAAACTACATGTTTATTATAGCCAATGCTTAAATTAGTACATTTAATTTGCATATATTCTCCTTAATTTAATGCCTTTGTTAATGTTTGTAAATTATCATTCATGATTTCAATATAACTGATACCATTAGCTATATCCTCTGCAGTGATTGATTGCATAGAATTCAATTCTAAGACTTCTATATCATTATCTTGAATAATTGTTGATGAAATATCTTGATTTGATCCCTCGATTGTGAAGATATAATCTAAATCTAAATCATTTACTTTATCAATTAAAAATTTAACAGTATCAAAACTAATTTGATTTGATGAAGAGCATCCACTAAATGCAGCATAATAGTTTAAATCATAATCTTCCACTAAATATCTAAATGGAAATCGATCTGCAATAATTATTGTGTTATTTGAAATATTGCTTAGTGATGAGTCATAAGAACTTGATAAAACATCCAAATTATTTAAGTATTCTTCACTATTTTCTACATAATCACTTTCATTGTCAGGGTCAAGTTTAATTAACTCGTTTGTTAATAATGGAATAATTTGTTTTGCATTTTCAACAGATAGCCAAATATGTTCATCAATTAATGTTTCATGTACATGACTATGTTCTTCATCGTGGTTGTGTTCTTCATCGTGGTTGTGTTCTTCATCGTGGTTGT